>CAZUWX010000013.1:64173-70971 GCA_964624205.1 uncultured Chitinophagaceae bacterium | reverse complement strand
AAACTGATTATCAGGCAACTCGATAAAAAATTGCAGGCCCTGCAACCTCTACGGGATATGGAACGCCCTAAAGAAGGGTGGATATTCCTTATTCGTAAAACACTCAACATGTCGTTGCGACAATTAGGTGATCGTCTTTCTGTTAGTCCGCAAGGCATGACAAAGGTAGAAAAGAACGAGGCGGAAGGGAGAATCACGCTCAAAAGCCTGCGTGAGGCTGGCGACGCCTTGAACTTGAAGTTGGTTTATGGCTTTGTCCCTAAAGATGGCTCTTTGGAAAAGATGATTGAAAAGCGAGCTGCGGAACTGGCGCATAAGATCGTCATGCGTACTTCCACGACGATGAAGCTGGAAGACCAGGAGAACTCCAACCAGAGGATCAGGGAAGCTATTGACGACATGACCGAAGAACTCAAACGAGAAATGCCGAAGTCGCTGTGGGATTAGAGAATCTACAATATGAAGACGGGCAAACACCAAATTTGACGAAGAACCAAGATGTTCCGGAATTTACAAAATATTGTTGCGCATTAAGTATGGCATAAACAATGAGGTTTATTTGACAATATAGTAAGTTCCCGTCTAATTCTGCAGAGGCCTGAACAGGTAAGTGCCCATTGCACTAACCAGCAAAAAAGCAAACACATAGCCTATTATTAGGGCTGCAACTAATTCAGCCCATCGAATGGGCTGCTTTTCCTTCTGTTCGGAGTAAGATACAATTCTGGTTCCGGCAAGACAATCGCCCAATCTTCTTGAATTACTAAATAAGGTTATAAAAACTTCCAAAGGCCATATGACAATAGACAGATTTCTTAGGCAGCAACGAATAGGTCCGGCAGTTACGCCTGTACTTGCAGTAACAACTTGTAGTTTAATGATCCGTTTAGCTATACTACGCCCATCAATACTATCTTTTGCAAAATAAATAGCGAAAGCCAAAGGGAATAAATACATGGTGAGTGGATCGGTCGCTGCAAGTCTTGGTGGTTCCTTTGAGGTAAAATCCTGGAACATTGTTAACATCATTGCAGGGGCCACCACGATAAATACAACGAAACACATCGAGGCATGATCAAGCAGCATACTTCCCAGTCGAGTTAATAGCGGAATTTTGGGTTGAGGAGTTAGATCGGTGTACAATTGGAGGTTGATTATCACAGCAAAATATGAACAAATCCTCATAAGTATTCATTTCACATACATTTGTCATTCTTCTTTGCGAAGACATCTTGATTGAATAGAGGCATGAAGAGAAGAACCGATGTTTAATCTACACTGAGAAATCGACAAGAAAACTAAATTATTGATTTCTAATAGTTTGTGAAGGCATTTCAAGTTCGCTCGGGATCAGAGACTTAAACCCTAAAACGTAGTATAGACACGGGTTTTAGCCAGTTGACCTCATAGTTGGTCTTTGAGATGTTATTCGAGAATATTCCGTACTTGCATGGGTACTCGCCGTTTTGCATAATCTTCAAAACGTATGGTGTTGAAGCGAAAGACCCTCGGACATATCTTGCTGATACAAAATATTAAGCCCATCCGCAACACTATCTATTATTTCATCATCATCGACCGATATCTAGGGAGCGACTATATAGTTAGTAATCATAGTAAGATAATAAAAGTCATTTTTCGGAGTTTTTATTTTCCCTTCAATTATGCGAACATGAGCCTGAGCGACTACCGTTATCATAAAATCGAGGAGCCATTCCGGCTTTTCGATTTTATCAATAAGCTCGGTCGCCGCCTTTCTTAGGATCGGATGGGGTAGCCGGGTATGTCCAATAGCATCCTCGTACACATCCATAACTGGTTTAAGGCCCCTTACGGAATATAACCCAGCGACTGCAAAAACCGGGTGGCTTCTTCTACAGTGGTATCATAATAGCCGTTCCCATCTTTTTTATAATTGAAAAATCCGTGTGGCTGGCCATCGTACAGGTAAACTTCGCAGCGACTGCCTACCTCCTGCATCCGCTGCTGATAATCCTTCATCTGCTGCACTGGGATCAATTTATCCGCAGTACCCAAAAAAATGATAGCGGGCGCCGCACCCGCCCTTATGTTGTGGTAGGGAGATATATGAACGTACTGATCTCCAAATCGTTCATGACCATACCCATCAGGTCCGTTATTGATAACCGGATTAAATAATACCAGGGCATTGGGTCGCGCGCTGTACGCAAGCTCGTCGGTTGCCTCGTCAATTTCTGTCAGGTCGGCTGCCGCCGCCAGGTGACCACCTGCAGATCCGCCGCCAGCCGCAATCCGATTAGTGTCAATTGAGAACTCCCTGCCGTGCTCACGCAGCCAGCGTATGGCAGACCGGGCATCCTTTACCGATTCCCAGGGCGAGGTTTGCTGCCGGCTCTTTACCCGGTAATCAGCCGTAAAGGTGATCATTCCTTTTGAAGCAAAATATCTTGCGTGCGGCTCAAACTGTTTGATGTTCCCCCCATTCCAGCCGCCACCGAAAAACAGGATAAGGGCGGGATGTTTCCGGGCAGGATCAAAGTTTTCAGGATAAAAGACGTGAAGCAGCAATTGCGTGGTATCGATCTCCTTGTAAATAATCTTAACTGGATCCCTTTCCTGTGCTTCTGCGGATATTGCTGTAATCCCGATGAGAGAAGTCATAAGAATAAGCAGGAAACGTGTAAAATCGTTAGTCCTGAAGAGCCTGAAAAACATAGGAAATTGTTGAGGGTACATAACCAATCCTTTGAGCTTTTATAGTAATTCGGTCTCCTTGTTTAAGCGGAATTCGCTGATGCCGGTAAAGGCTCCATCCCCCGGTGTTTTGGAGGTCGGCATCCGTAGCATTCAGCTTATATCCTATCGACGCGCCGGTAGTTTCACAATTGATCAAAACACCACCATCAACACGCGTAACCTGAGGTTTTTCTGTAACCGGCGCTTCATTTTTCCCGCCCCACATCTCCTGGGTTAGCATCTGCAATTCAGGCACCTGTGATCTGTCGCCGATTTGCTCGTACCATCGGTTATAGACATCTCTCAACTCCTCCAGCTTTTTTCTGTACCGTCTGTCGCCTGCCAGATTTTTTAATTCGTAAGGGTCGTTCTTCAGATCGTATAATTCTTCAACCGGTTTTGCGGTTTTAAACCAAACCATGGCATCCGGTTTCAGTAACCCACTGTCACGCATATCTTTCATACGTTTCATCATAGGCATCTGCAGGCGATACCGGATCTCCTGATAATTGGGCCTGTCCGGCATATAATTCCTGATATACTGAAATGTGGTGTCCATTACGGTACGTACGCGATCGATCTCAGTATCCATTCGATCCCGCGCCGCGAATACATAATTCCTTAAAACCCTACTTCTTTGCGTGCCCAAAAAAGCCTGTCCATCCATATACGCAGGAATAGGAACGCCCGCAAGGGACAGAATTGTTGCAGGCAGATCGAGGCTGCTGATCAGCTCAGCGTTTATGGTTCCTGCTCCTGGTTGTCCGGGCAGCTTGACTATGAGGGGAACGTGTAATCCACGTTTCAATATTTCCCTTTTTACATACGGCAGTCCGTCACCATGATCGCTATAAAAGAATATAATTGTATTGTCATAAAGCCCATCATCCTTTAACTGCTGAATAAGGTCGCCAGCCTGCTGATCCATCCTGATTACGTTGGTGAGATGTCGGGCGATATCCTGTCTTACTTCCGGAACATCAGGATAATAGGGAGGCACCTCCACACTGGAAGGATCCGCCAGTAATGGCTCTTTGGATCTTTGCCATATCTGCGATTCATGCGTAATGCCTAAGTTGAAAACGGCAAAAAACGGTTGATCTTTTGCACGATTCCGCCAGTGGGCATCGGGACTGCTCTGATCCCACATGGTGACCGGCGCCAGGAATTGATAGTCCTGTTTTGCACTATTCGTACAGTAATATCCCGCTGCACGCAGGTATTCGGGGAACCCTTTCACATAGGGTGGTAATACAACCGAGTAGGGTGACGGAATATATGCAGGAATGGGGCCGACGGTAGCCACATTCAGCGTCCGCATATTGTTGGCGCCTGTTTTTGCCGGATACATGCCCGTTATCAAGCCGGAACGACTGGGCGCACAAACGCCGGCAACCGTATACACATGCGTGAAACGAATACCGTCTTTAGCCAACTGATCCAGGTGAGGTGTCTGTATCGTCCTTTCGCCAAAAGAACTGAGATGGGGCGACATATCCTCGCATACGATCCAAACGATATTAGGACGATGGTTATCGAACGACAAGTCGACCGACTGTGCAAACAGTCCCTGACCTGTAGTTAATCCTACAACGGCCAGTATAATATATGCTATATAACGCATCAGGTGCAATATCTGGTTTATTGAATTAATAGCCATAGCCGGCCAAATACTTCTGTATCGCTGAACCCTGCAGGTATTTTATAATCAGCAAGGAATCAGTTTCCCGAAAATATCGCAATAATGGCTTTTTCGCCGCTAGGTGCATTTTCAGGTATTCGGTGTGCATCATCAAATACACATAATTTTTCCCGGGGCAGAATTTTTACAAACGACTCATCAACGTGACCATTTTTGCTAATGCTGCGAATATTCAAACCCAAGTGCTCAGCAAAAAACCTGTATACTGCCAATCTTTTTGAAAGGCCATAATCGTGCCCTTCATTGGGAAAATGGACATTCTTCACCCGGTCGCCCGCCTTGTAATATTCATATATACGCTTAATATAAGGATACTCTACATCGGGGTTGTTTTTTGTCCAGTCATCTCCGTCCGATACCAGCAGCATTGGTCGCGGTGCAGCGCAGGCAGCGATTTCCACATTATTGGTCTGAAAACCCGGAGCCTTATGAATGGGCATCCCGCTCTCACAACTGCATCCGCCAAAAAAATGGGCCGCAACCATCACCACCGGAGCTGAAACAGCAATACGCGGATCGATGGCAGTGAGCAGGAACGACTGTGTTCCGCCCCCGGATGCACCCGTAACTGCAATACGTTTTGGATCAACTTCCTCCAATGTAAGCAAAAAATCAACCGCCCTGATGCTGTTCCAGGTCTGGATTTTTACCAGAAGAGGATTTTTGTGGTCGGCCTGGGTGCTCTCGCCATACCCCACCATATCATAAGCAAATACCACTGCTCCCATTCTAGCCATACTCGCGCATCGCAACTGCATATCGGCCCTAAACCGACCATCCTCCCAATGCCCATGCGGACACAGTATCCCGGGAAGTTTGCCTTCTGCTGTAAGTGGTCGGTATAAGTTTCCCGTTACCCAGAACCCGGGCATGCTTTGAAATGCGATATTCTCCACGGTGTATCCGTCCATCACTTTTTTGTCCCGGATGATGGGTTCAAGTGGTGTTTTCGGGGGCATCGGATCAAGGCCGGCGCCGATCAGGATATTTTCGCGGATCCTGTTTGCCCGGGATTCCCAGCCTGCGCGATCCCGATAAGTACCTGCAAATTCTGTCAGCTTCTCCTTTGCCTGCTCTTCGGTCCAGTAATTCCCCCGGCAGAGCAGCCTTTCATCCGTTTGAGCGCAAACTTCCTGATGCAATAAAAACAGAACCATAATAAAACAAACGGGGAAAGTCGTTCTGATACATTGCGCTCTCATAACCTGTTTGCAATTAGGCGTTAAAAATGATCGGTTTTCCGGACGGACCTCAGGATCTCCTGAATAGTCGGGATTACGAGGAAGGTTTCTGTTTCCCCGTCACGTGGCTTACCACACCCAATATCCATAAAAATCATCTTTTTTCTGTACATTATCTTCCATTTGATACTTATATGAAATCAAAAACCTGCCTTTTTCTTACCGTATTCACAATAATGGCCTTTTGTGCTTCAGCGCAAAAAGAAAAAATCATCAAGGTTTTAATCGTGGATGGATTCAGCAACCACGATTGGCAACAAACCAGTAATCTTACAAAACGGATACTGGAAGAAAGCGGACGTTTTAGCGTCGACATCTCTACAGTTCCGTTAGATAGTGCGGACCGGCAGCAATGGGAACCACGATTCAGTAATTACGCCGTTGTCATCCAGAACACGAATAATAACCGCAACCTGTCCATACGCTGGCCGCGAAGCGCAGAACTGCAACTGGAGAATTATGTAAAGAAAGGCGGAGGGCTGTACGTGCTGCATTCGGGAAATAATGCTTTTTCGCACTGGAAAGAATACGATAAGATGATCGGGCTGGGCTGGCGTCCCGCTACCAGTGGGTATGCCCTTGAAATTGATAGTAACAGGAACATCATCCGCGTCCCGCCGGGCGAGGGAAAGGGCACCAGCCATGGCGACAGATTTAACGCGATCATACAGATCCTCAACCGGCACCCGATCAACAGGGGCTATCCCGATCAATGGAAAACCGCTTCTACAGAAGTGTATAATTACCCGCGCGGGCCGGCAGAAAACCTCACTATTCTATCCTTCGCATACGACAGCACAGCCACTCAAAAAATGTGGCCGGTTGAATGGGTGATCCGCTATGGCAAGGGGCGCGTTTACAATTCGAGTATGGGGCACCTGTGGACGGGTGATATCTATCCGTTGAGCTACCGTTGCATCGGTTATCAGACAACCGTGATCAGGGTTACCGAATGGCTGGCTACGGGAAAAACAACCTACCCCCTTCCCGACAATTTCCCTACCAAAGACAAGATCAGCCTAAGGGATGAATCGGATCTTCCCCGCGCTGCTAATAGATAAAAAACGAATTGGATACGCGCCAGTTTATCATACCCGACAACAGCCAGTTGCCTAATCTTCCCGGTACCCATAGCGG
>CAZUWX010000013.1:53009-64073 GCA_964624205.1 uncultured Chitinophagaceae bacterium | reverse complement strand
GTTCGGCTAGTCTTCGGCCAGTCTCCGGCTAGTGTTCGGCTAGTGTTCGGCTAGTCTCCGGCCGATGTTCGGCCAATGTCCGGCCAGTCTTCGGTCAGTCTCCGGTTAATATTCGGCTAGTACTCAGCTAATCTTCGGCTTGCACTCGGCTGGTATTCGGTTAGTCTCCGGCTAGTAGTCGGTCAGTTTCCGGCTGGACATTCGGGAAACATTCGTCTGGAGTCCGACTAATTTTTAGTTAGTTTATAGATAGTAAACAATTAGCACCCAGTCGATTTTCTAAAAATGCCCCAGAGATCATCCCTGAGGCTAAGTCATGAGCATTTGATAATACAAAAAGATGGAAGTACCCCTATATGGATCGCCGGCAGACAGGCACGGGAAGCAGTGGCCGCCGGACCCAGCAAGCGGGAAAGGTCCCGCAATTTTCAGCGCAACGGGTAGTCTGTAAATATCACCCTCAGTCTACTCCGACAGCACCATCTTCAGCGGATAGTGATCAGACAGGTTGTGTGTGACGTCGTCTTTAACAATGCTGAAAGCCGTACACCTTTTTCGAAGCGCCTTGTTGACAAGGATATAATCTATCCGGGCCGGGCCGCCATCGAAAGTTTTTCCGGTATCGTACGCTATGGTCGGTAAAGTATAATTGAATTCCTTATTGATCAGGTAATACGCATCGTAAAATCCTCCATTTTCAGCCATCTCCATCACTGAGTAGTCAAATTTCCCGTCCACCAGGTTAAATAAATGGGTATAAGACCGCTCGATCTCCTCTGCACGCTTCCATCGTTCGGGCGTATCATATACTTTGCGATCTCTGGCAGAAAGCGTGTTCAGGTCGCCGATGATCATCACCCCTTCCGAGGCAGGAATATAAGAAGCCCGCGCCAGGATTGCCGCCATTTCCTGCTGCCTTTTGGTCAACCGGTGCGGAGACAGGTGGGTTACAAACAGATGATATCCTTTTACCCGCGCATATATATACACATGGTGCATGCTCGCCAGTACCTTCTCCACATTCGTTATCGGGTATTTGGATGTAATCCCAACATAATATTCCCGTTCGGGAAACGCAGGATCCTTGGATAAAATCGCATAGGGGTGTCCGTACCGCGCCGCCAGCCGCTCCAGCGACACCTGCGTAAAATGATTTAGCTCCTGTAAGGCCAGCACGTCGGGGTCCTGCGCTTTAATCCACTGCACAAACTGCGCCTCCTTTAACGAATCCTGGTTAAAGCCCTCCCGCACGTTATAGGAGACTACCACAAACTGTTTCTGAGCCAGTGCAGGCGCAGCCATAAACACGAGAAAAAAAGCAGGCCATATCTGCCGTATTACTGTTTTCATTCAAACTGAGTTATAATTAAAGACGTCATTTCTCACTGCCCCGCATCTTTTATTGTTTGGCGGTGCAATAAATATTAATGGTCTTCTTCCAATTGCTGAGGTCGGCCGGTGTTTTTAGATGAATGGTCGTGGCATCCGACCTGAAATCGTCGAAATAATAGATTTCATATCCCAGGGAGGCCAGCACCTCAAATAACTCTTCCTTCTCCTCTCTGGATGCAGGCCCGAAGCTTTCGGCCACTACCACAGGCTTGTATAGTTGTAGCAACGAACGGATGGATTTGATGATCTCCTTATCATATCCCTCGGCGTCGACCTTAATGAACGACAACCGCTCCAAACGGTCGGCATAACGTGTATTCAGCAACGCAAGCAGATTGACTCCTTTTATTTTTTCGGGGAATACGTATTTGCCATGGCGACTTTCCCGTGTGGGGGATATCCCCCCATTCGCAAACGACGCCTCCGAAGAGACATAAAAAAATTCTTCCTCCCCAACCGTGATGGCATAACGAAACGGTATAATATGCTGTTTACCTTTGTTCAGCCTGGCGTTCTGCTCCAGTCCTTTAAAGACAAACGGGTTGGGATCGAAAGCCAGCGTAAGCCCTTCAGCCCCCGCAGCCAGCGCCATCGGCACGGTGGTATCGCCGATATTAGCACCTATATCGATGACCAGATCACCCTTCTTAATAAACTTCCTGAAAAAGTCGACCATGGACTGCGTAAGAGGGGGCATCTTTACCAGGGGATTTCCCCACTGCGCAAATTCTATCTCCCCCTCCTGCTCCAGGCTATATTTAACTATCGCAAAAGGAAATTCCTGGGTGACACGCCTGGCTCTTTTCTTGGCTAATTTCCGCTTGATATAGGCAAAAAGGCTCATGGTAAATTTTGCGCCAAGATAAATAAAAACCGGCAGCAAAAAGTTTTCTGTGTAGTCGCCAGGACGGATACTACCGATACCGCATCATCGCTTCTTCGGCCCTTTCCGATAACAATTGAAAAGCATTTTCCATGCACGCCGCTGCCTGGGCTCTGTCGGTACATAGCGGAAAAACATCCTTCAGGCCCAGCGATTGAGCGCCCTTTCCATCCAGCTCTGCAATACCGCATAGACCAATAACCGGAACACCGTATTGGCCGGCAAGACGGGCCATCCTGCCCACCACCTTGCCTTCGCCACTCTGATCGTCTATTTTCCCCTCTCCGGTGATCAAAAGATCGGCAGCGTTAAGCTGCTCCGTAATCTTGCTGTGATTAACAATAAGATCAATGCCTTCGCAGATCCGGGCATTTAAAAAAGACAGCAGTCCCGCGGCAATCCCGCCGGCCGCACCGCTTCCCGGAACGGTGTCTATATTTCTACCCGTTTCCAGCCGTACTATTTCGGCAAAGTTTTTCAGGCCTTCGTCCAGCGCCTTCACGGCGCTCTCGTCCGCCCCCTTCTGAGGTGCATATACATAGGCGGCGCCGTTCGGCCCATACAACGGGTTGCGCACATCGCAGGCGATCGCAATTTCAGTTTGTAAAGGGTGTGGTGGAGCTATTATCCGCCGGATGCGGGAGAGATTGGCACCGGAAGCGGGGAGCTCTTTCCCTTCGGCATCCCGGAAACCAAAGCCCAGCGCCTGCAGAATTCCCGTGCCCGCGTCGTTGGTGGCACTTCCGCCAAGCCCCAGGACGATCTTTCTGGCACCCCTTCGCGCGGCATCCCTGAGCAGCAGGCCCGTTCCATAGGTAGAGGCCCGCAACGGATCATAGTCCTGTTTGCGCAACAGCACCAGTCCGCTGGCGGCCGCAGTTTCGATAATGGCTGTGGCAGTGGTTTCCTGCCATTGATAACCGGCAATGATCTTTTTTCCTAGTGGATCAACGGTTTCACAGGCAACCGAAGTAGTGTGGAGATAGTGCTGCATCACTGCGGCAAATCCATCGCCGCCGTCTGCCATGGGAAAGGAAAAAATCTCCGCTCCGTTATCCGCCCGGCGAATACCTTCGGCAATGGCTTCACCCGCTTCAAAGCAAGTAAGGCTGCCTTTGAACTTATCTACGGCAATGATTATTTTCATCCCAAACAGTTTAATGCGCTACCTGCTTCAATGGTACATACTCTGCTGCCATCAGCTCGTTCATGTCAACTTTTTTCCGGCCCCTGTTCATCCGAACTACCAGTTTGTCAAAAATACTGTACATCACCGGAACGATCACCAGCGTCAGGAACAAAGAGCTGAGCAGGCCGCCGATGATCACCCAGGCCAACCCGTTTTTCCACTCGGCGCCGGCGCCAGATGCGATCGCAATAGGCAGCATCCCGATCACCATCGCAATGGTGGTCATGAGAATGGGTCGCAACCTGGCGTGGTTGGCATCGATCAAGGCCTGGAACGTGGAAGCGCCCGCAGCTTTCCGCTGATTGGTGAAGTCGACCAGGATGATGGCGTTCTTGGCCACCAGGCCGATCAGCATGATCAAACCCAGGATGGTAAACAGGTTGAGGGAATTATTGGTCAGCGCAAGCGCAAGCAGGGCGCCGATGATCGCCAGCGGTATAGAGAACAGCACCACCAGCGGATACACAAAACTGTTATACAGGGCAACCATGATGAGGTACACCAGCACCACAGCGGCCAGCAGGGCGATACCCAGCGATCCGAAGCCTTCGCTCTGATTCTCCATCTCCCCACTCCAGATATAACTCACACCGGTAGGCCGGCTCAGTTGCTCAAACGCCGCCTGCCACTCCGCTGCCACGGTGCCTGTTGGTCGCCCTACGGTCTGCGCCTGAATAGTTACCGAAGTACTCTTATCCCGCCGTTCCAACTGGCTGGGACCGGAGCTTTCCGTTACAGCAGCAAACTGGGATAACCGAACGGCCTCACCCCTGTCATTCATAAATTGCAGATTGCTCACGTCCGAAACGCTCTGCCGGTTAAAGCTGCCGTAACGAACGTTGATATCATATTCATACTCTCCCTGGCGGAACTTGCCATCGGTGTTGCCGTTGAAAGCAGTCTGCATAGTAGCCCCCACCGTGGACAACGACAAGCCCAGGGAAGCCATCTTATCGCGGTCTACCTGTACATTGATCTCGGGATTTCCTGCTTCCACCGAAAGCTTCATCTCGGTAGCGCCCTTTATATTCCTGAGCTCAGCCATCGCAGCTTCACTAAACACCAGCACACTGTCCAGGTCCGGCCCCGTCACCACCAGCGAAAGAGGAGCCTGCTCCGCAGAACCGAGAATACTCACCGGCACCGTTTTCACCATAGCCCCCACCAGGAGGGGCTCAAGCTCCAGCTTCATTTTAGCCGCATAAATATTAGCATCATCCTCTCTCTCCTGTTTCGGGACCAGGTGCACGTCAATTTCCGCTTTATAGGCGGTGGCCTGGGTGCCCCCCATACCATCGCTTGATTGGCCCACCATCGTGATCAGTTTGGTGATTTCCTTTTTGGTTCTCAAATATTCTTCTGCCCGCTGCGCCACGGCATTGGTGCGTTCTATGGAAGCGTCTTTAGGCAACTCTATCTGAACAAGGAACTCGCCGCGGTCGCTCTTCGCAAAAAATTCTGCCCCGATAAAACCGGCACCAACCAGGTAGAAAGACCCCACCAGCAAACTGAACACTAAGGCCAGTGTCGTTTTTTTATGCGCCAGCGACCATTTCAGGATGCCGGTAACCCAATCGGTAAACTGCTCCATACCGCGTTCAAATCCCACAATTATTTTTCCAAAAAATGTTTTTCCGGTTATCTTTTCCAGCTTGCCGTAACGCGACGACAACCAGGGTACCAGTGTAAAAGAAGAAAGCAGGGACAATAATGTGGCCATAGAAACCGTAACACAGAATTCCTTCAGAATGTCAGCGGCAAGGCCGGTACTCATGGCAATGGGAAGAAACACGACCACTATCACCAGTGTAATAGACGTTACCGTAAACCCAATTTCCCGGGTCCCCTCATAAGCCGCACGCACCTTGTTTTTACCCATTTCCATGTGCCGGTAAATATTCTCCAGCACTACTATCGCATCGTCTACCAGAATACCGACCACCAGCGAAAGCGCCAGCAACGACATCAGGTTAAGAGAATAACCCAGCAACAACATCCCGATAAAAGTGGCGATCAATGAAGCCGGTATGGCCACCATCACGATCAGGGCATTACGAATACTATGCAGAAAAAAAAGCATCACAAAAGCCACCAGTACGATGGCAAGCAACAGGTCGTGAATCACCGCGTTTGCAGAAGCCAGTGTGTACTCCGAGCTATCGTTGGCCACATTGATCTGCAGCCCTGCGGGCGTATAGTCCTGCTGCAGCTTTTCAATCGCAGCGCGGATGCCTTCGCTCACCGCAACCGCATTTGCATCTGACTGTTTAATTATCTGCAAAGCGATGGCGCTTTCCTGATCTACCCTCGCCAGCTTCTCCACGTCTTTTTGCGTGTCCTGCACGTCTGCGATATCCCGGATCCGGATCTGTGTCCCACCCCTGGTGGCAACAACCAGATTACGCAGTTCCTCCACATCCCTGAATTTCCCCGCCAGGCGTACCAGTACATCCTGATCCCGGGTTTGCACGCTTCCAGTCGGAAAATCGAGGTTAGACGACAGAATAGCGCTTTGCACCTGAACGAGCGACAAGCCATATCCTTCAAGTTTGTGAGCATCCACGCTCACCTGGATCTCCCTTTCCCGACCACCGATGAGATTGATGCGCGCCACACCTGGCACCCGCGACAATACCGGCGACACCCGTTTGTCCATCAGGTCAAAGAAAGCAGCGTCTTCCAATGTGCCTGTGGCAGAGAGGGTCATGATCGGCAGGTCGTCCAGCGAAAACTTGTTTAAAGAGGGCGGATCCACGTCGTCCGGGAGATCCTTGAGTACTGCGTTTACCTTTCGCTGCGCGTCGTTCAGCGCATAGTCCACATCCGTGCCGCTGTTAAGGGTAATGATAATGACAGAAAGGCTCTCGAAAGATCGTGTATCCAGCTTCTTTATGTTCTCAAGAGAAGAAACCGCGTCTTCAATTTTTTTGGACACCGTGTTTTCCACCTCGCTGGGAGACGCACCTGGATAGATGGTAGTGATGGAAATCACCGGCGGGGAAAATTTTGGCAATAATTCGTAATTCAACGAAGTATAGCTAAGCAGCCCTCCCAGAATCAGCACAGTAAATAAAACGATCACCAGCGTAGGGCGTTTGATCGATATCTCAGCAATTTTCATCGTATATCTTTTGTCTTTTCAATGGTACGATGGAGCTCCGCGCGTGTACCTTCTCTGTCCGGCAGAAAATCCTCGCGCTTCGGTTCATCGTATATCTTTTGTCTTTTCAATGGTACGATGGAGCTCCGCGCGTGTACCTCCTCTATCTGGCAGAAAATCCTCGCGCTTCGGTTCATCGTATGTCTTTTGTCTTACTATTTATAAAGTGGCCTTAGTCTACCGGCATTACTTTACTACCCTCCGACAGGTTGATCTGACCGCTGGTTATCACAACCTCCCCTTCTTCCAGGCCCTGCAGGATCTCCACCTGCTCACCGATCACAGAGCCGGCCACCACCTTTCGGATGTTTGCAGTACTGTCGGCATTCATAACAAATACCTCGTTCGAGTTCACCGAACCCACAAATGCCCCGCGCGGAACCAGTATGCCTCCGGATTGCTGCGGAAAATTAAAAACAGCGGTTCCGTACATTCCGGCCCGCAGCAGTTGCCCGTCATTTTGGGCTATTTCAATCTCGACAGGAAAATTCAGGGCCTGGTCGGCCTTCGCAGCGATAAAACTTATCTTACCCTGGAATATTTTGTCGGGGTACACGCTGGCCCGGACCTCCACTTCATCGCCTGTGTTGAGGCGCGCTACCAGCGCCTCGTTCACGGTCACTTTTAACTTTAGGCGCGAAACGTTAACCAGTTCAAACATACGGGTGCCGGGTGCAACAACGGCTCCCGGTTCTATATACCGTTTGTTGACTACCGCGTCGATGGACGCCTTCACACGGGCATCGGAGATCCGGATCCGCGACTGCGAAAGCCTGGCTTCAGCGTTGGATAAGGCCAACGTCGCCTGATCCAATTGCTGGCGGGTCACTCCACCCGTCTGGAAGGCACTTTCATACCGCTGCTTGTCTTTCATTGCATTCTGATAAGCTACCTCTGCGCTTTCAAGATCTACGGAAAGCTGATCGGTGTTGATAACGGCAAGTACCTGTCCGCGTTGCACACGTGCGCCCTCCTCTACCAACACCTTTATCACCCGCCCCGAGTTCTCTGCAGAAAGATCCAGTTGCTGGATCGCCTCGAAATTGCCGTTAGTAGTATAGTTCAGCGTCAGATCTGCTTTTTCCACCCGTCCCGTTTTCACCGACACATAAGAATTGATGCGGGCAGCCACAGCAGTCTTTTCTTCATTTTCCGCTTTATTACCGGTAAGCACCCATCCTATCAGCATGAATACCGCTACAATGATCAGGATGGTAAACAGCGGCCCTTTTAAAGATTTCTTTTTTTTCATTCGTTTATTTTTTGTCTTTTCAATGGTCGAATGGAACTCCGCATATACATTTCCCTATGTGATAAAACGTATCATGCTCCGTTTCATTAGTGTTATAGTTAGTCGATTAACGTTTTGAGTTGCCCCCGTGATTTTATAAGTTGTATCTCGGCCACCTTGAAATCGAGGAGGGCCGTTGCGTAATTGTTCTGTGCTTCCGTAAACGAATTTTCTGCATCCAGCAGATCCGTCAACGTGGCCAGACCATGGTTATAATTGTTCCTGGTGTTGTGAAAAACTTCTTCCGCCAGCCGGACATTTTGTTGCTGGTTTTCCAACACAATAAGACTGTTGCGAATCTGTGTTTTGGCATTTTCATAATTCAGGTCGAGGCCCAGCTCTGTTTTGCGAATGTCTTCCTGTATTTTCCGAATCTCCACATCGGCCTGCCGCACTTTGCTGCGGACCGCGTTTCCGTTGAAAATGGGGATCTTCAGATTTAACCCCACACTTGCCACATCAAACCAATACACCCCCCTGGAAGGCCCTTTGAATACCGGCAGCGTGTTGCCCAGCCCCTGGTAGGAATAGTTACCGGTCAATGACAGACTGGGATAGGCCCCCGCCTTGTAGGCCGATTTTTGCAACTGCAGCAATTGCTCCTGTTTCTTCATGATCCGAAATTCCGAGCGCCCTTCCACGTCCAGGCTATCCGTTGCCACCCAATCTCCTATTTGTATATCGTTGAGCTGAATAGGGGGAAGAATGATGGGCGTTTCTATCGGCATGCCCATCGCGTATTTCAACTGATTGGAGAGCTGTGACACAAGGTTGGTAAGCTGCTGCCGCTGGCTCTGCAGATTGGAAATATTCACCTTCATCCTGTCCACATCGATTTTTCTGGCCAGTCCATTGCGGAATTGGTTGTCGATGATGGACAGCACCTTTCCGCTATTCAGGATAGTACTGTCCAGCACTTCCAGCTTTTGCCGCTGAATGAGCACCTGGTAATAGTTGGTGGCGATCTGCTCAATCAACTGCTCTTCTGTAAGCTCAGCATTCAGCGCGTAATACTCACGGGTGGATTTGGCTGCCTTGAGGCCGGTAAAAACAGTCTGGTCAAACAGGACTTGCGACACGGACACGCCGGCGTTGCCCCCCCATTTCTGGCCGAAAGGAACCAGCAGGGTCTCCCCCGGTTGTCCGAGGAGATCACCCGGCAAAGCACTCAATTGAAGAATAGGATTATAAGTAAGGCCGCCCGACGCGTTTATTTTTGGCAGGGCACCTGCCTTCACTTCGTCGATCTTATGCTGGCCGCCTTCTATATCCAGCCTCGCTTTGCGCGCCTCCTGGTTAGCCTTCAAAGCATATTCAAGCGCCTGCTTCAATGGTATCGTCTGAGTTGGACCAGGCTGCGCAACCGCAAACTGCGGGTTGGACAACAGCAGCAAGCCCAGCATCGGCACAACTATGCCGGAAAGAAACCTTTTTCTTTTCATACACGTATACAAATAATTCAATTGATTTAAAAATTGCGGATTACTCGATCAGGGCCGATCTGTTACCGGGCACTGGCCCTCTTCCCGGGAGAGGCTCCCTGGCTGTTCTCATTCCTTCTTTAATTTCATTGTTTAACATTATTGTTAATATGCCGGTAAAAAAATTTAATTGAACAATAGGTTTACGATAAGTCCTTTCCGCTCGCGCATCAGCTTCTCATATTTTTTATCGCTGATATTAAACGCCTTTTTATAGATAGGCTGCAGCGCAATGGGATGAGCCAACAGGGAAAACAGATCGAGGTAGAACTGTATTGGCTCGGTGGCCCGTATCTCTCCTCGCTGGATCGCTTCGGTAGCCATCCCCAGGAAAGCCCGCTGTTTCTCCTTGCGCGCAGCGTCCTTAAATAAGGTGGTCATATATGCCAGACTTTCGTTCATTTTACTCACCACATAAGTATCCAGATAGGGGAAACGAAGCGACTGCTCCGTAAATTCGTCGATATATCTTTCTACCTTCTGCCGGAAATTGAAGCCGGACATTAAAAACATTTCTGCACGCTGCTCGATCTGCAGCATCGCTTCCTGTAACACCTGATCGAATAAATAATCGCGAGAACGGAAATAATAATGCACAAGAGTGCGATTTACCCCTGCCGCTTCGGCGATCTCCTGGGTAGTGGCATGGAATTTCCCCTCTGCAAAAAACAGGTTCTTTGCCGTATTCCTGATTAATTCCTCCGTTGCACTGTCTCTGACTGCCATACTAATTTGACAATATTGTTAAACAAAATTAATAAACAATACGAAACTCCAAAGTTTTTTTTCTTCGGAAAGACTTTTTTAACAAAGGCAACAAAAAGGCCAGGACAGAAAATCCTGCCCCTGTTTAGATCCGGTGTATGCGGTAAAGTACCTTAGAGGATGGTCTTCGTTTTCCTTCATCGTCCCGATTGAGCCCGATCCGGGGGAATTTCCAGGCCGGAAACGCCGTTCGCGAAAACGCTACCTTTGCCAAACGAGGTATAGTCCCCTAATTAAGATTGAGAATCCGATGCACTTATACATTAAAAATATGGTCTGCAACCGCTGCATCATGGTGGTGAAGGATATCCTGGAGAAAGCGGGTCAGGAAGTCGCTGCCGTGAAGCTGGGGGAAGCTGAACTGAAGGAACACCCCGGCGCTATGCAGATGGAACGGATAACCGAGCGTCTAAATGCGGTAGGATTCGAGCTACTCACCGACCAGAAGAAAAAGACGATTGAAAAAATCAAGAATACTATCCTCGACAAAATACGGGAGAACAATTTCGATCAGAAGCATAATTTTTCGGACCTGCTCTCGGCAGCCCTGAACCGCGACTATTCCTATCTCAGCAAATTGTTCTCCTCGTCGGAAGGAGTCACAATCGAAAAATACATCATCGACCAAAAAATAGAAAGAGTGAAGGAGCTGCTGGCGTACGGCGAGCACAATCTCAGCGAAATAGCTTTTTTGCTCAACTACAGCAGTACGGCCCACCTTTCGGCACAATTCAAAAAAGTGACAGGCTTCAGTCCTTCCGAATTTCGCAAATTGACCGGCCGGCGGCGCTCGCTGGATGAACTTTAAGCTGTGGAACTGAAAAACGGATTACCAGAGACTGGCACGGCTGTGGAACACCATGAAAGTCCGGAACCACCAAACAAATTCCGGTCGCCAACCCT
>CAZUWX010000013.1:46740-52909 GCA_964624205.1 uncultured Chitinophagaceae bacterium | reverse complement strand
CCAACCCTTTGCGCCACCCCGAAACCTGGAACGGGTAAACCAGCAAATCGCTCAGGATCAATCCATTAAAAACTTAATATTGGATCAATACCTTTTTGATTAAATTATAATATCAGCCATGAGAAGTGAGGTATCTGACGGTCATATTGTTCACCCTGTTTTCCGTGTACGGAACTGCCGCGATTTCCTTGCCGGAAGCGGGGAGGTTGGAGGTAGACTTTAATTTCTGCGGTACGCCCATCCGGTTTGAGGCCGAACGATCCGTAGTGGTGAATTTCGAAGGCCCACTCAATGCGGAATCCATCCGCAGTTTCTATAATGCGCTCAATGCGGGCGACTACCAGCCGGTGCTGGACGCCCTCCTCGATTATAAGCGGGTTCATAATACAGAAGACTGGCTGTACTACCAGCTCATACGCAACACGGTACAACAGATCAGCCCAAAAGAGAAGAATTACGATCAATACACACTTTATAAGTGGTTTTTTCTCATTAAATCGGGTTACGACGCTATACTCACAACTTCGGGCAATTATATCCTGTTTTACGTCCGTTGCAACGAAAACACCTACAATATTCCGACGCGTGTTACCCGGGGCAAACAGTATGTTTGCCTGAACTACCACGATTACAAACAAATAGACCCCGACTATCTCAGGCTGTCAGAAATACCGCTTTTTTTCCCCGAAGCAGATAAAACATTTTCGTACAAGATCCATAGAATGCCCGACTTCCAACCCGAAGATTATCGGGAAAAAGACATCCGCTTCAGTTACTATCATCAGGATTTCTACTTCAAACTAAAAATCAACCCCAGGATTCAAACTCTTTTCAAAAATTATCCGGTACTGGATTACGAGTTCTATCTCAATATGCCACTCAGCAGAGAAACCTATCAGTCGCTTATTCCCACACTTAAAAAAAACATACGGGGGTTGAACACCGTCAACGGCGTGGATTACCTCATGCGGTTTACTCGCTACGCCTTTTTATTTCAAACGGATACCGAACGTTTTGGGGAAGAAAAGCGGTTTTCTCCCGAACAAACGCTGCTATATGAAAAAAGCGATTGTGAGGACCGGGCCGCGCTTTTTTTCTACCTCGTGAAAGAATTGTACAACCTCCCCATGATCGTTATGGCCTACCCTGAGCATGTAACGGTAGCGGTCCGGTTCAAAGACAAACACCCTGCAGGCACCCCTGTTTGGCACAACGGCGCTTTATATTCCGTCTGTGAGCCTACTCCCCAACGCCGGGACCTGCCGATGGGGCAGCTCCTCCCCGAATTGCGCCACCAGGCTTTTGAAGTGGTGTATGCGTATGATCCTTCCTCCGACCAGCAGTAAACAGACCTTACGGCTTTATGCTGCCGGCCTGCTGCTGCTCCAGCATGCGGACCGTTTCTGGGCCCATATCAAAATAAAGAAAGTTGCCATCCCGGATAAGGTACAGATACCGGCAACCGTTTTCTCTCGTGGAAAAATAAATAGTTTTTAAGGGTTCCGAATCGCCGTACAAATATATCTTACCCTCCGAGCGGCACTGTCTGCGCTCACCGGTTTCAACAAAGGGCCGGTGAAGATCTGACATGAGCGTATTCAGCACCAGCGTGTCGGCTGTGGACACATAGCTGTAAAACCGGGAATACCGTAAGGAATCCCCATCCGGATCATCATAATATAGAATCTGTAGACTATCGGCAGCAGCATTGAAGATCGCCGTTGCGGCGGGATCGGTTGCAACCATCTCCGGGAGCGAGTTATTCCTCTCCCCGTATCCGCTGCAGGAAACCAGACAGTTCAACAAGACAAAGAACCCGATTATTCTCTTCATAGATACCTTTTACGAAACACCGGGCAACCCCTGAGTTCCTGGAGTTGCCCGGTGTATCTAATTATTTTCACCAATTAATACGCATTCGACTGCGGAGAAAAACTCGTCCAGCCTGTTAGCCAGTTGTCCTCGCCAAACGCACCGCGATAGGGTACTGCTGTGAAAAACTCGTCCAGTCCGCTGAAGCTTGATCCAGTGAGGGCCGGAGAGCCGGTCTTGGGCATATAATTGGGACTGTCCCAGTTAAACGGATCTGCCAGCATGATCTCGTCGGGGTTTGTATAAGTTACGCCGCCATTCGCTTCGGCTTTATTTTTAACACTGGCCGCGCTGATGATATCGCCAGCGGTGCCGTCTACTTTATAAGGATCGGCCAAGGCATGCACCAGGTTGTTGGCAAACACGGAGGCGTCCGTATTGTAGGCCTCGGCAGTGGCCGCGCTTTCCATGGAAAATCCTCCCTTCGGAAAACCCATCATGATCGAATTATGCACGGCAAAACGAACGCCCCTTCTCCATCGGTTGGCGAAATTCAGGTTCGCCTCCGTTGCGGGATCACCATTGGGCCCGATCCAGGTAATATTGGAGAGCACCGGCCGGGTGAACGGGGTTGCCGAAGATCCAGCACCATCATTATCTGCTTCCACACCGTTTCCGGCATCTGTGTCGGCAATTTCAGGCCTCCGCTGCACCACCGCAAACTGGATCTTACCCGTGTAGCCGAAATCAAAATCTAGGTCATCGTCAGAAGTCGCATAGGCCACCAGGTATTTTGCATTCACATTCCCGCCGAAGAATTCAAAAGCGTCGTCATTTCCGTAGGATACCTGGATATATTCCAGTTTGGTTCCCGCGCCTACTCCACCCAGGGTCAGTCCATTGATCTCAGATCCGGGTTCCGCAGCAATACCCGCCCACTCAATGCGCACATACTGCATAGTCCCCGAGTTATCGCCCGGGTTCTCCCCACCATAGCGGCGATCCACGCCACCCTCAATCAAAGGAGCGGGCGAGAGTGGCCGGTTGGTGGGTGCATTACCCAGCAGGATGATTCCCCCCCAATCACCCCGCTTGCGAGACCCCGCCGGGTTTCCCGAAGTGAAAATGATGGGTTCGTCAACAGTGCCCATTGCTTCTATTTTGGCCCCTCTCTCGATAATTAATGCGCCTTTCTGCGAAACATCGCTTTTAAGCACTGTTCCCTTAGGAATATGGAGCGTGGTGCCATCCGTAAAATAAACGTATCCTTTCAACGTATAAGTACCGCCCGTGAGCTGTATACTCCGCTCATAGGAACCGGTTAGCACACGGCTCTGATTCGGATCTTCCGGATTCGAACCGCCACCGCCAGTTCCCTCTTCATTAAAATTCACCTTCACACAGGATGCGGCTAAAACAATTACAGCCGCCAGAAGGAATGTTTGTTTTAAATTATACATACAAATTGTTGTTTTAAGAAATGTTGGGTTCAGCAGCGATCACTTTTTTGTTTTCAAATCAAAATCATACGAAAATCCTATCGTTATAGTGGTGCCGGGAGCATACGCGTAATTTATCCTGTCTCCGTCCGCAACGCTATAGCCTGCCCTGGATGAAGGATTGTCATAAAAAGCATATTTATTATTCATGATATCCGACACCGTCAGCTTCCACTCTCCTTTATTATCAAAAACCTTTTTTGACAACTGGAAATCCAGCACATTCCGGGGCTTTTCGTAAATATCAAAGAAATGCGCACCGTAGGGATCCCCAACCATGTTCAGCCGCGGACCGATACGGTTATACAGCACCGTGACATTCCAGCTTTCGTTCGTGTATTGTAATCCGGCATTCACGAGGTAAGGCGACTGGCCGAAGAGGGGCCGGTCTTGCTCAATTGTCTTGCCGCCCGCACTCTCGGTGGTCAGCGTGACCGTTGATTCAAGAACGGTTGCATTTCCAATGAAAGTGAAGTGTCTAAATTTTTCGCCTATAAAACCGAGATCCTTGCGTAGTTCTACCTCAGCCCCATACAGCATCGCCCTCGCTGCATTGGAATATTTAAAAAGCCAGCGATCACTATTGCTTCCCGGATCCATCCGCAGCTCAATGGGATTGTCGAACCGTTTAGCCAGCACACCAAAGGATATCAGCTCTCCGGGTTTGGGATAAAATTCATACCGCAGGTCGGCGTTGTAAATAGCGGTTCTTTTTAAATCTGTTTCCCCGCTGATCCCCCAGATCTGTTCGTAGTCAAAAAACTGAAATGGTGCGATCTCCCGGAATTCAGGCCTCGCTACAGTTTTCGAAGCTGAAGCTCTCAACTGGTTCCTTTCGTTCAGGCTGTAAGTAAGATTAGCCGAGGGAAGCAGGTCTAACTTCTCCGTGTCCAGCACCACCCGCTTTAAAGATAGATCGCGGGAAGTGAGGAACTGTTCAAAAAACTCAGCCCGCAGTCCCCAGACCAGGCGCAGGTTGTCTGATAATTTGTTGTCGAACATGAGGTATCCGGCACTCAACGACGATATGCCGAAATACTTGTCTGTATTTTGTGTTTGCTCGTCGAGGTAGAGGCCATTCATACCAATATGCTGTTGCAAAAAAGCCTGGTCGAACGGAATCGAGAGATCGGTAGCAGATGATTCCGGCTCGTACCGGAAAACCCTCGCCTTAAAATCGCGGAGCCTAAGGGTAGTTCCACCTCCGAATTTCAGTGATTGTTTTCTGCCACCGAGGTTAAAGGGAACCAACAAGGCTGCATTTGCACCGGTAGTGTAATCTTTCAGCGTGGAGAAAAAACGGCGGGTATCATCGTCATCCAGTTCAAATTCCCGGTCCGGCCCGATGGAACTCTTCACATACTGCGCTGTTCTGAAATCGGGCTGTGATTTATGGTTATAGGCAATATTACCGCCCCAGGTCAGTTTGATCCCCGACACCGAAAGAATATGCTCGCCCTCCAGTTGGCCGCTGTACAAAGAGCGTTGGTTAAGGAAAGATGACCGCAAGGATATTTCCTGTAAACGCCCGGGATTATCAAGCTGCCTCGTATAATAGTTGTCTTCGTATAACTGGTTGAACAGATTTTTCCAGGATATTTTGTGCCGGCCTTTTTTATAAGTGAAGTTGGCCAGGACACCCCCTGTTACCGCATACCTGTTTTGGGTTTCCGTTCCTGTGAAGATCGGCGATCGTACTTCCTCGAACCGTCCGCGATCTACATTGTCGTACACCAGACTCGACTGCCTGTGGTACACAGAAATGATAGTGCCAAAACTGGCATTGTTCCGGAAGCGGGCCACGTTCCCCCAGGTAAGGTTTAAGGTGGTGATGGGTAGCGCTTTCCGCTGCACTTCCCGGTACACATCATCTTTGAATTTTTTGGTCTCTTCTATTTTCTGCGCGTCGGTCAGGACGCGAAATCCCGCAATGGAAGGAAGGGTGGAGGGAAGACTTCTGCTCCCGTCGTCAAAACCCAGCCAATCCGTCCCGCTCCTGGGATTGCTGACAAAATTCCCAAAAGTGGATTGGGTATTAAAGCCGAAAGAAACCCCAACCGAAAGGAAGTCTTTCGCGGGAATATCCTTCGTGTTGATCTGGACAATACCTCCCGCAAACTCACCGGGCAGATCCGGAGTTGCGGTTTTGTTGATGATGATATTATCAATCATTGCCGAAGGGATTACGTCAAAGGAAAAGGCCTTTTTATCGGGTTCCGAGCTGGGCATAACAGCATTGTTGATCAGTGCCTGATTATAACGGTCGCTCAATCCACGGATGATAACATATTTGTTGTCCTGTATGGAAGCACCGCTTACCCGCTTCAGTACTTCACCGGTGTTCCTGTCTGGCGTTCTGCGAATAAAATCAGCCGCGATACCGCTTGATAGGGCGGTATTATTCTTCTGGAATGCAATAAGGGAATGTGTACTCGCCTGGCTGCGACTTACAGCCCTGATTACTACTTCTGCCATTTCCTGCCGTGCCTCTTCCAGCACTACATTCAGTTCGTTCACTATGCCCTGCTTCACTTCCACTTCGTTGATCAACCTGGGTTCATACCCTATCGCAGAAAATCGGATTTCATATTTTTTACCGCTATTGAGCAATAAATGGAACCGTCCTTCGACGTCTGTAGTAGTGCCGGCACCATCGACAATCTCAACTGACACACCGGCCACAGGGCGGTTGGCATTGTCCGACACTTTTCCCGAAAACGGCAATTGCTGTGCATTTAACAAGGAATAACACCAGACAGAAACGAACAGCAGCAGAGATCGATACATCTATTTTATTTTCGGCAAAGGAAAAGACGCCGTGTTACCTGAACATTAATTGCGTATTAAGGAATTGTTAT
>CAZUWX010000013.1:28973-46640 GCA_964624205.1 uncultured Chitinophagaceae bacterium | reverse complement strand
GAACATTAATTGCGTATTAAGGAATTGTTATCCGCAAACCGGCATCTCCTTTGCCAGGCCGAAATAGTCTTTATAAGTTCTAGAATACAGAAAAATGTAGCGACAGGGCGGCAGGGGAGACAGGCCAGGTCTGTTTCGGTGTTGCCCCAATGCTTATAATATGGGTCGGATGTGCTTTCATGTAGGGATCATCTACCTCCACGGTGGTATAGCAAACAGCCGTTCCGGCTCCCCGGCCCACGGTTTTTCGGCTGTGCGCATTATGGTCTTCGCCCGTAGAATAAACAATTGTGGGAATAAGGGCCATAGTCGCAGCACCATCCTGGCTGGGCAAAGGTTGCGGGCAGTCGGGAGAATTTCGGCCTGCACCGGCCTTTATCATGTCACTAAAATTCCCTGGATAAGGAAAATGAATGGCCAGTTCCTGCACCCCAACCCGCGGGTGGACATTCCGGGACGGCAGACTGGCTTCGACGAGCCCGCCGGACCCGGAAATACCGGCGGTGTTGCCCTCCGTCCTGGTACTCAGTGAAGCCAGGCCCTCCCTTAATAACGGGAATTGTTTGCGTTCGAGGATCCGGCAGAATGTTCTTCGGAAAATGCCGGTGTCCACTCTATATTTCCGGAACAATCCATTTTGATAGAGTTCGCTTGCCGCAGGATCAAGCAGATCCTTCAACAACACACGATCGCCCTCATAGTACCCGCAGTAGATCGCAATGTTCACTTCCTGAACAATCCGGGGGTCTTGGTATAGCAGCTTCAGGATCGCGGCCAGCTCTTTGACAAGCGCGGTGAGGTCAGGCTGAACAACCGGTTCCGGGGCTGACAGAGACGAGCCGGAGTTTTTCCTGCAGGCGCCGGCGAGTATAAAAAAACAAGCCAGCAGCAGATAGGTGGGAATATTTGTACGCTTCATAAATATATAGATTGAAGATGTTTGAGAATAATGTATTGGGGCCGGCCGGAACCGGGGCATGGAGGAGGAAGATCGGTATAGATAAAAAGAAAGGGCATACCTGCATGTGTTGAATCACAATGCAAGAATCGCCAATCCGGGGAACCCGGAAATGGGGAAAACCACTAAAAGATACCGTGATTTAGGTTTGTTGTTTCAGCGCCTTGTATAAAACTTCCACAGTATGCAGGGCTGTCACGCCGGTGCCATCGAGGATCTGATGGCGGCAACTGGTTCCGGGAGCAGCAATTACCACCTGCGCCGGTTGTTTCCTTACAGCAGGAAATAACACCAGCTCGCCGATCTTCATAGAAATATCGAAGTGCTCCTTTTCAAAACCAAACGAACCCGCCATGCCGCAACATCCCGACGGGATTACTTCAACGCTGTAATTCTGGGGAAGGGACAGTATCCTGACTGAGGGATTCACAGAAGACAGCGCCTTTTGGTGGCAGTGCCCATGCAGCATTATCTTCAGCGGCTCACTGGTAAACTGGTCTGAAGTAATATTTCCTGCCTCGATTTCCCTGGCAATAAACTCGTCCACGATAAATGCATTTTTTTTCAGGTATCCGGCGGCCTCCAGATTTTTTTCTGTGGCGAGCTCAGGATATTCGTCGCGAAACGTGAGGATAGCCGATGGCTCCACACCAATCAGCGGAGTTTCATCGCTGATCAGAGGAAACAACAGTTCGATGTTTTTGTTGGCAATCTGCCGGGCTTGTCTTACCAGCCCTTTCGACAGCCAGGCACGGCCGCTTTCTATATGCTGGGGTATCACCACTTCGTACCCCAGTCTCTCGAGCAGCATTACCGTCTGGATGCCGATCCCGGTGTCATTATAATTCGTGAATTCGTCACAAAAAAGATAGACCCTTCTTTTGGTTACATTCCTTGCCGAGGAACGGCGGTACTTCCGGTACCAGCTTTTTAGGGTCGTTTTGTGCAAAAGAGGCATCGATCGCTTCTGGGCAAACCCCGCAAAGGCTTTGACAAGATTGCTGATACCCGCGCCGGTCATCGCATAATTATATAAAGAAGGCAATATCGATCCCAGGCGGGAGAACTTGCTGAAATTGGCAATAAGACGGGAGCGTAACGGAACGCCGTTGGCATCATAATAGTGTTGCAGAAATTCCGCTTTTAACTTCGCTACGTCAACATTGGAAGGGCACTCGGACTTGCAGGCTTTGCAGCTCAGACAAAGATCCATCACGTCCAGTATCTCTTTATTATCGTAACGGTTAGGCTTATCCGATCGTGTCAAAAACTCCCGTAATATATTCGCTCTTGCCCGGGTAGTGTCTTTTTCATTTCGCGTAGCCATAAAAGACGGACACATTGTACCGCCGGAGATATGGGTTTTGCGGCAGTCTCCGGAACCATTGCACTGTTCCGCATGCTGCAGTATATTCTGATTGTGAAACCGGAATATGGTTTTAAATTCCGGCGTCTGCTGCCCCGGTGTGTATCGCAGCATGGTGTTCATCGGCGGTGTGTTCACGATCTTGCCGGGGTTAAAAATATTGTGCGGGTCCCAGGCTTGTTTTACTTTTTTCAGCAGATCGTAATTCCTTTCTCCCACCATCTGCCGGATGAATTCACCCCTCAGTCTTCCGTCGCCATGTTCTCCGCTCAGGGAACCTTTATACTTCTTCACAAGCGTCGCGATCTCCTCTGCGATCGCCCTGAACAGCCGATTGCCTTCTCCGGTTTTTAGGTTGATGATCGGCCTGAGATGCAGCTCCCCCGTTCCGGCGTGTGCATAGTGGACCGAGTACAGATTGTATTTTTTTAGGATCTCGTTGAACTCCCGGATATATGCCGGAAGATCGTTCACATCTACGGCTGTGTCTTCGATCACAGGCACCGCCTTTTCGTCGCCGGGCAGATTACTCAGCAGGCCGAGGCCGGCTTTTCGGAGCGTCCATATTTTTTTCGTGTCCCCGCCGGTGAGCAACGGAAAATGATAGCCCAGCCCATGCTCCCTCATTTCCGCCTCGGTGGCGGCGGCCGCCTGCATCATTTCTTCCGGAGTCTCTCGGGCGAACTCAATGATCAGAATGGCGGCAGGATCACCCTGCACAAAAAACCGGTTCCGGGCCTGCTCCCTGTTATCCTTTGTGCACTCCAGAATATAGTGGTCGATCAGTTCGCTGGCTGTTGGACTGTGCTTCAGGGCTATAAGATTGGCGCGCAGGGCTTCGTCAATGGAGTTAAAATGCACGCAGAGTAAACCCGCCTCTTTGGGCGGAAGCGGCACGACGTTCAACTTCACTTCTGTAATAAAGGCCAGGGTGCCCTCCGATCCCGCTATCAGCCTGCAGAAATTAAACGCTTCCCCCCCTGCTGTAAAGGGAGCGGACTCAAGCAGGACATCGATCGCATAGCCGGTATTTCTTCTTGTGATGGTCTTTTTGGGAAATTCATTCCGTATCTCCACCTGGTTGTTATAGTCGCTGAGCATGCTTCGGACGGAGCGGTATATTTCTGCTTCCAGTCCGTCGCCATCGCATTTTGTATGAAAGGCTTCGATGTCAAGCGCACCGAATACCGCTTCTGAGCCATCGCTGAGGATCGCCTTTACTTCCAGCAGGTGCTCGCGTGTGCTTTGATAAACAACCGAATTTGAACCGCAGGAGTTATTACCTACCATTCCACCGATCATGGCCCGGTTAGCTGTGGAGGTTTCGGGACCAAAAAACAGTCCGTGGGGTTTTAAAAAAACATTCAGCTCATCGCGAATCACACCGGGCTGCACCCGCACCCAGCCTTCTTCGGGATTCAGTTCCAGTATCCGGGTAAAATGCCGGGAAATATCCACCACGATGCCATTTCCCACCACCTGGCCGGCCAGGGAGGTGCCGGCGGCGCGGGGGATCAGCCCGGTTTTATGCGTTGCGGCGTAAGCCACCAGTTTTTTCAGGTCGTCCACGGAATGGGGGATGGCCACTGCCAGCGGTAGCTCGCGGTAAGCCGAGGCATCCGTGGCGTAGAGTATTCTTACCGTGTCGTCATAGAACAGTTCACCTTCCAGTTGTTGGGCCAGGACATCCAGGCCGGCCTTTCTGTTTATTATTTTATCCATTCTGTTTTTTCAGTGAGGGGGATCGATCTTGTTCCTTCCCGCGGAGGCTCATCGGAATAGCCCAGGTACAGAATGCCCATCACTTTGTCTTCTTCGCCCAGGCCGAGCTCCCGCCCCATGGCGGGATGATGGGTCAATCCACCGGTACTCCAGAACGTCGCGATGCCTTTGGAAGCCGCTGCCAACAGCAGGTTCTGGGTGGCAGCGGCGGTTGCCGCCACTTCTTCGATCTCTGGGACCTTATGATTAGATACCCGTTTCATCCATACAATGATAATATGCGATACGTTGTTGGCAAGCGCTCTGATATTCTCCTGTTTTTGTGGGGTGAAGCTGGCTTCCGGTGTATTTTCCCGGTACAGTTCGGCGTGTCGTTCTGTAAAATCACGGGCCCTGCTCCCGCTGTACACCACAAATCTCCAGGGTTCTGTTCTGGCATGGGTGGGAGCCCAGTCTGCCAGCTCCAGCAGTTCCTCAACTACATGATCCTCAATCAGTTTGCCATTCATCCTGTCCGGTTTGACGGTGCGTCTCGTCCTGATAATCCCGGCTATATCCTCCTTGCCTGCGTGTATATTCATACTGCAAGTTACAGCACGGGTGGGAATTATAGGTTGATCCTACTCAGCAGCTTAGTGCCGTCCGCACACCTCTCCCTCGGGGGGCACGCGATTTGTAGCATATAGCATGAAAAGCAAACATTATCAATGAGTTTAAATGTATTACCATGAAAAAATTAATCGGTCTCGCGTTGGGGTGTGCAACGATACTGGCCTTTCAGGCCTGCAATGACGGATCTACCGACGCGATCAGGAGCGCAAACGAATCAAATGAAATAAAGCAAGACTCGTCAAATGCCATGGGCATACCGCAATCACCCGTATCGGAAAACGAATCGAAATTTGCCGTGGAGGCTGCCAGCGGCGGAATGATGGAAGTACAGCTCGGTCAACTGGCCCAACAAAAGGCCGCCGACCAGCGCGTAAAAGACTTCGGAGCCATGATGGTCCGGGATCATTCGAAGATCAACGACCAGTTGGAAAGTCTGGCCGGTATGAAGAATATCACGCTCCCGCCCGCCCCCGGCGAAGACCATATGGATCACGTGCAACAGCTTACTGAAAAATCGGGTACCGAATTCGACAAGGACTATATCCAATTTATGGTCGACGATCATGAGAAAGACGTCAAAGCCTTTGAAAAGATCAGTACGGAAGGGGAAGACAGTGATATCAAGGCCTTTGCGGTGGAGGTTCTGCCTACTTTGCGTGCTCACCTGGATGCAGCCAGGACGATCCGGGAAAGCCTGAAATAAGGCGCATCCAGCACCCCTGCCGGAGCCCCCATTGCGGGTGAACCGAGCGAAATCGCGCCAGCCCATGCCCGGGAAACCGGCCCATGTTTCGCCCCGAAAGTGTGGATGACCTACAGATGGCTCTTGGGTCTTTTTTTAATTCTATGATAATCAAATAGTTGAGTAGGATACGGGCAGTATCCCCTGGCATGTTTTTTTATCGCATTAACCTAAACAACTTATATGACCCTCGATCAAAACAACCCAAGATACCCTGAACAACAGGGGCCGGAAAAAATTCACGGCGACGCAGACAATGCTGCAAAAAAAGAAAAATACCTGCGGGAGGGCGGCAAAATAGAGGATTATCCCGAAAACGAACGCCAGCCGGCCGACGATCAGAAGCGGCAACCTGCCGCAAACCCCGATGATGCAGATCTTTCTGGTCTTACCGACCAAACCGGGGAGGAAAAAAAAGAAGATTATATCAATACGGATGAGCGAAAAAGGGACATGACCCGCAAAAAGAACTGACCCCACGCAAAAAGCAGGATATAATGGCAGATAAAAAAATAGATCCGGAAAATGAAGGCCATCGCGTGGAATGGCAGGATAGAGCGAGGGTAGTGGTGGATCCCAGAAAAAACCTGGAAAAAGAAGCGTCGCCGCGTCAGAGCCCACTTCCAGACGAGGAGAAGGAGGAAAAAAACCGAAAATCAAAACCGGATAGCGGCGACGAATCACCAGATGGCTCACAAAGAGATTCCGCAAAACCGGATGCCGTTTATTAGCAGGAGGATTTGCAGAACAGGTATCCCACCACTTTTTCCACCCGGTTGGTGCCGGCCGCTTTTACTGCCTTGTATAATTGTATCGAAGAAACTTCAAATTTCTTCGACCAGTAAACCGCCTCGCGCGGCTGTTCCAGATGGATACGTTTGTCCTGCGATTTTCCCGGCTTTCGAAGCTCACTCATAAAATACTTTTTGAGAAATAAAGCTAAAAAACCATGCCATCGGCCTAGAAGAATACGCCCAGTAGCAGGCAGACCAGTACGATCACCGGCGCCGGGAGGCGGGAAACAGACAATAGGAGCCAGGTGCTCAGGATTACCGCGATATTCAGCATGCTGACGGTTCTGAATTCGGTGAGAGAAATATCTTTCATCATATAAAAGGTAGAGGCCACCATGATGCCTACTACTACAGCGTTTATGCCTTCCAGGGAACGGTACACTGCGGCATATTTTTTCAAATTGTGCCACACGGGAAAGAAAAAAAGCACCAATAACGCGCTCGGCAGAAAGATGGCCACCGTGCCAATTATACAGCCTAACACCTGCCATGGCCAGCCCATATGTTTCAACGCCATCCCACCGGTGAAAGCAGCAAAAGAGAAAACCGGGCCGGGTATGGCCCGCACGATGCCGGCTCCAATATAAAAATCATCCCTGTCGATACGAAGCACATTCTGTTCCTTGTCCAGATTCTTTCGTTGCACGGCAACGGACTTCGGCCTTTCTACATATTGTTCATACATCATAGGAATCAGCACCTGACCACCACCGAAAACTAGACTTCCAAACCGGTAGACATTCTCGAAAAGATTAAAAGCGCCGCGGTTCGGCCAGTCATTCTTCCGCGCCAGCTCACTGAACAATCCCGCCGCAAAAAACACGATCGCAAACAACCAGATATTTCCCCACTTGATCTTTTTTGGAGGAAGTTCTTGCTGCGGAATACGTTTATGACTCAGATTCGTTGCAATGCCTCCGAGTACGATGAGTAGCGGAAATATCCAGGGATTTTTGAACAGGAAATACGTAACAATTGTGCCGACAAGAAATATCACTCTTGTGATGGGATTGTTCACCGCGATTTTAAAGGATTTAGCGGCGGCATACGCAATGAAGCCAACAGCCATCGGCTGAATAAACTTAAAAATATCCGTCCCCGAATGTTTGGTATCTATCAAATACAGGAGAAAGGAAAAAATGCTCATCATGATACAGGCGGGCAGGATCCAGATGATCAGGGTGAGCACAGCCAGCGGAATTCCACCGCGCTTGAACCCGATCAGCGTAAGCACCTGTGTGGAGGACGCGCCGGGCAGCAACTGACAGAAAGAATTGTACTCCATCAGTTCCTCTTCTGTAAGATCGCGTCTTTGTTGGACAAAGGTCTTGATCATCATGCCGTAATGGCCCTGAGGCCCTCCAAAAGCAGTTACGCCGTGCAGGAATACAGCTTTTAGAAATGGGATATGACGCAGCAATACCATCAGGCTTTAACCAATTTTTATACAATTTATAAAAATCGGTTCATTCCCTCTGTTTATAATATCCGTTGGCTTCTATCTCCAGCCTTACGGTTTCGGGTACCAGATAACGGATGGACCTTCCCGTACGGATGTTTTCCCGGATATAGGTACTTGAAATTTCAAGCATGGGCGCCTTTAGTATCCGGGTCGAAGAGCCTTCGTAAACAGTTTCGGTGATAAAGCCCGGCCGTTGGTATACGATCACCGGGTAGTTTTTTAAAAGCTGCCGATAATTTTTCCAGGCCGTAAGATTGCGATAGCTGTCGCTACCCATGATCACGGAAAAACGGTGTGCAGGGAATTTTTCTTCCAGGTATACCAGCGTATCAATAGTGTAGGAGGGGCGGGGCAGGCGAAATTCAATATCACTGGCTTTCAGGGTGGTTTCGCCTTCAAGAGAAGCCTGCACGAGATAGAGACGATGGTATTCGTTTAACAACGATCCGGATTTCTTTAGCGGATTTTGGGGAGAGACGACAAACCAGACCTGGTCGACTCCGCCATGCTGCACCACGTAATTCGCGATAATCAAATGGCCATGATGAATAGGATTGAAGGATCCGAAATACAGTCCAATATTCATCCCATACAATTGATAATCAATTAATTATGATATATTTTCAACCTCTATGGCGGCAGCTTCACTTAGACGAAGACTCAGGTTGTACCCAGCTACGGAGATGGAAATAGGATCTCCGAGCGGAGCTATCTGTTCAACTCTAACCTCCTCTCCCGGTATACACCCCATCTCCATGAGTTTCAACAGCAAGTCATTATTTGTACATGACACGATCTTCACTGTTTTTCCCGGTTTGATCTCAGATAATTTCTTCATACATCCTGTATTACGATTGCTGCTTCCGAAAATTTGCACTGACTGGAACCTGCCGGATAATCACCTGAATCCCCGGCCATTATGTAGCTGCAGATAGTTGGCAGATCCCATTTTACAAATGTAGCTTTGTAATATTTAATAAACCTTAGGATTTTTATAAATGTCGCAGCCCGCTCCCATACGTTTTCATCTTTTACATCCCTTCGGCTTTCCGCACCGACGGCAGCTAAAGTACCTTCTGCACTGTTTAATAGAAAAAGAAAAAACAGCCCTGCAATCCCTGGATTATATTTTTTGTAACGACGTCTACCTGTTACAGATCAACCGCGACTTCCTTCATCACGATTACCTTACAGACATCATCAGTTTCGATCTTAGCGAGGCAGGCAATCCCGTAACCGGGGAAATCTATATCAGCGTAGAGCGCGTAAAGGAGAATGCCAGAACATTCAAACAGGCTTTCCTGAAAGAAATGCACCGGGTGATCATCCATGGAGCCCTGCATCTCTGCGGATATGGCGATAAATCAAAGTCTGAGATCCAAACCATGCGTGCCAGGGAAGAATATTATCTGGAATTGCTGTACAGATCCCTTAGATAACAAAATAATGTTCCACGAATCACAGTTTCTCCGGGAAACAATTTTCCCGTGCATGATTATTAACCAAAACGCAGGAGAAACTGCCTTTCGGACTCCACTTCTTCTGGGCTTACACCAAGATTCAACTGCCCCAGCTCGTGAGAGCCGTACTCTTTCAATTTCTCCAGATACGGATGCCGTTCCTTCAAGAAATCGGAGATCCGTTCTATCGCCGCAACCGGTGTCGATCCAATACTATCGATCTTTTCCACCATCTCCCTGCAAACAGAGAAACCCGTTTTTGTAAACAACTCCTCGAAATGAGCCCGGGCAGCCGGCAGATTCAGCATATTCCGTCCCGGATCTCTTTCCAACGCATTTACGCCGATATTTATAAAGCTCCAGCAGAGCCTGAGCTCCTTCTCCTGCCTGAAATCAAAAAAGAAGACTGGAATGATATGATCAAGCTGCCAGCTTTTACCAAAATTCTCCCAATTCAGACCTTCCGCCCATTGCAATTCGATCCATTTACGGAAATTCTGAACATCCAGCCCAAAATAGGGTGCATAGAAAGGGGTCCGCTGCCCGTTGACCACATATCGCCGCAGCGCGATCTGCCATTTCCTCCTTTCTTTGAATAATATCGATGGATCAGTTTCGCTATTGGGGTCGATGAATTCCATTACACAAAGATATGTTTCCCGGAGAAACTGTGATTCGTGGAACATTATTGCCAAGCCATGGCCCTTTCCGTGTTTATTTCCACCATCTGGAAGCGGGGCGATATCAGGAGGCAGTCTCAAGACCGTTGGTATATCTCACCTGGTACAGACTTGTTCCCGCTCCATGGCCCAGGTCATTAAAAATTAGCCAGGCTTCCTAATTAAAAATTATTTTTGCGCCATGTTTCCAGAATATGATGTGCTGGTGGCCGGTGCAGGCCACGCCGGTTGTGAGGCTGCCGCGGCGGCGGCCAATCTTGGTTCGAAAGTGCTGTTGGTCACCATGAACATGCAAACGATCGCCCAAATGAGTTGTAATCCGGCAATGGGCGGGATTGCCAAAGGCCAGATCTTGCGGGAGATAGACGCACTGGGAGGATACTCAGGCATCGTAACGGATAAAAGTATGATCCAGTTCCGAATGCTCAATCGTTCCAAGGGCCCCGCCATGTGGAGTCCCCGCGCGCAAAACGACCGCATGCTTTTTTCCAGCACCTGGCGGGAGATGCTCGAACAGACCCCAAATGTCGATTTTTATCAGGATACAGTCAATGCCATACTGGTGAAAGATAATCGGGTAACCGGAGTTCTCACCCAGCTTGGGCATGAGATCAAAGCCAAATCCGTTATTCTGACCAGCGGCACCTTCCTGAACGGTGTTATTCATATTGGCGAAAAAAAATTCGGCGGCGGAAGAGTAGCCGAAAAGGCGGCTTCCGGTCTTACTGAACAACTGGTTGAGCTGGGATTTGAAAGTGACAGGCTTAAAACAGGCACACCTCCTCGAATAGATGGCCGTAGCCTCGATTATTCCCGCATGGAAGAACAGAAAGGCGACGAAGACGTCACCGGCTTTTCTTATCTCCGCAGCCCACAACTTCTCCGGCAACGAAGCTGCTGGATCACCTACACCAACTCAAAAGTTCACGAACTACTTAAAACGGGTTTCGATCGAAGTCCCATGTACACAGGGCGCATCGCCGGGGTAGGCCCCCGGTACTGCCCCAGTATCGAAGACAAAGTGAACCGGTTTGCGGAACGCGATCGACATCAGTTGTTTATCGAGCCCGAAGGATGGAGCACTGTTGAAATCTATGTCAATGGTTTTTCCTCTTCGTTACCCGAAGAAGTTCAATACGAAGCACTTCGTAATGTGCAGGGGTTTGAGCGGGTAAAAATGTTCCGCCCTGGATATGCCATCGAATACGACTACTTTCCGCCCACCCAGTTAAATTATTCCCTCGAAACAAAGTTGATCCAAAATCTGTTTTTTGCAGGCCAGATCAACGGCACTACCGGCTACGAAGAAGCTGCATGTCAGGGACTTATAGCCGGCATCAATGCCCATCAAAAGATCCGGGAACACGAACCTTTGATCCTGCAACGCAGCCAGGCGTATATCGGCGTACTGATAGACGACCTGATCACCAAAGGAACGGACGAACCATACCGGATGTTCACTTCCCGCGCTGAATTCCGTACCCTGCTACGGCAGGACAATGCCGATCTGCGATTGACCGAGCTCAGCTACCGCCTGGGCCTAGCATCTCAGCAAAGAATGGATCAACTGATCGCTAAAAAAACGGGGGTGGAGGAACTAAAAAATATATTACAATCCGTCTCCTTATCCCCCGACGAGATCAACAGCTACCTTGTCAGCAGGAATTCCGCTCCGCTAGAACAAAAGCAGAAAACCCTACAACTCCTCCTGCGACCCAATATTGACCTTTTTTCGATGATGGAACAGGTTCCTAAAATTCAGGAGTTACTCCAGCCGTTCAGCCGCACTGTTGTGGAACAGGCCGAAATACAGGTCAAATATGAAGTATATATCGAAAAAGAAAAAGACCTAGTAAAAAAGATGAACCAACTGGAAGCTTTACGGATTCCGGACAGCTTCGACTACGACCGGATCGCCGCACTCTCCAACGAAGCACTTCAAAAATTTAAAAAGATCAGGCCCGCTACGCTGGGCCAGGCAAGCCGGATCTCAGGGGTTAATCCCAGCGACGTGCAAATCCTGATGGTGTACATGGGCCGCTAATAAGATTCGCGAGGCTCGCCCTGCCGTAATCCTACCCCGCCTTAAAGGGGCCTTAAAACGCCTGGAGCGGCTATACCTATAAACCATACTTTGCACTAATCTCCAACATACGGTCTATCGGCCGCTTTGCTGCAATTCGCAGCTCCTCCTCCATGGTGATCTCCGGTAGCCCATATTGCATGCACAGGTACAACTTTTCCAGTGTATTCAGTTTCATATGCGGACAGTCGTTGCACGCACAGCTGTTCGTAGGAGGTGCCGGGATAAATTTTTTCGAGGGTGACATTTTCTCCATCTGGTGGAGTATACCGGTTTCCGTAGCCACAATAAACTCGCGGGCCGGGTCATTTTGGCTGAATTTCAGCAACCCCGTGGTAGACCCTACATAATCCGCCAGCTCCAACACATGATCCTCACACTCCGGATGCGCTATCAACTTTGCATCAGGATAGCGCACTTTTAACCGCGTTATTTTTTCCCTGCTGAACATCTCATGCACCATGCAGGCGCCATTCCAGAGCACCATATCCCGTCCCGTCTTTTTTATCAGATAGGCTCCCAGATTTTTGTCGGGCGCAAATATGATCGGCTGGTCTGCCGGAATACTTTCTACCACATAAGGCGCGTTACTGCTGGTACAAATCACATCACTGAGCGCCTTTATACCGGCAGAGCAATTAATGTATGAGATCACCACGTGGTCCGGATGTTTTTCCTTAAATTTTTTAAATAACTCCGGAGGTGCCGAATCGGCCAGCGAACAACCGGCTTTAAGGTCTGGCAGTACCACTTTTTTATTGGGATTCAATATTTTAGCTGTTTCCGCCATAAAATGCACCCCGGCAAACACGATCATATCCGCATCCGTCTTTTCGGCCTGCTGGGCAAGCCCCAGGCTATCTCCGATATAATCCGCCACATCCTGTATATCGGGCTCCTGGTAATAATGCGCCAGCACGATCGCACTTTTTTCCTTTTTTAAACGTTCTATCTCCGCGAAGAGGTCAAGCGTAGGATCCACCTCCATTTCGAGGAAACCTTTTTCGGCAATACTTTCTTCAGTTGTAAGCATGTTTATAACTCTTGTAGTATTTAATAATTATTCTTATTTATATAAATACCTATTACTATTAGGCGTGTGAATTCGGGGATAAGATTCCCGGCTGTTTTTTAGGTAAAGTTACAAAGCCCAGGTTATCCACCCATGTCCACATTTCTTCCACACCGGCGCTGGCCTCCTCCTGCTCCCTTTTTGCCTTTTCATCCACATTGTGGAAGATGGTTATTGCTGTATAACTATTCCCCTTTTCCTACACAATAAGCTGTTAAATACAGCGGGATAACCCGACAGTTATAGACAGCTACCCGAGCCAAAGCATCTTTCTGGTGTTTTACTCCCCCGTTCATCCACCGGATTCCGGTAAGAAAAGGGCCCTTATACACAGGAATCCGGGGTTTTTAACAGGGTACTGTGAATGTTGTTTCCACGTATGTTCCACAAATATGGTTTTTAGCCTATTTTTGCCGTCCGTTTCAAATAAACGTATATATAGTCATTTATGTCAATTATTCAAACTATCCGTGAGAAAGGGGCCTGGATACTCATCGGTGCGATTGCCGTTGCCCTCATCGCTTTTATTGTACAGGACTCTTTTCACAGCATGAACATGTTCAGTGATATTCCCACAGAAATAGGGAAGGTGAACGGGACGAAGATAAACGCAGCAGAATTTGACGAGCGTTTCAGGAGAGCGGAGGAGATGTACCGCCAGCAGGGTTTCCCCCTGAACGATATGATGCGGACCAATATCCGCGACGGCATCTGGAACGAATATGTGGATGATGCCATCCTGACTGAGAAATATGAACGGCTGGGAATTTCTGTCTCAGACAAGGAGCTGAGCGATATATTATATGGAGAAAATCCTCCCCCCGATCTCAGACAACAATTTACGGACCCCAATACCGGCCAGTACGATCCCAATGCTGCCTACCAGCAGATCCAGGCGCTGAGAAAACAAAGGAATACCCCTCAGTATGCAAGCTTTTTCCAGCAATACCTGCCGGCGCTGTCCAAAAACCGGCAGAAAGAAAAATATGTTTCCTTATTAAGGAGCAGTGTATACGTTCCCAAATGGCTGGTGGAAAAAATAAATACCGATAACAGCCAAAGAGCTGCTGTTCAGCTTGTAAATGTACCCTATTCCAGCGTGCCTGATTCAGCCGTTACCGTAACCGATGCGGCTATCCGTCAGTATGTGGAGGCGCACAAGGACGAGTATAAACAAGAAGATTCCCGCTCTATCGAATATGTTGTCTTCGATGCCAGTCCCACTTCTGCGGACAGTGCAGAGATCCGGTCGCAGATGGAAGCTGTTAAAGGGGAATTCGCTGCCACGGAAGATATAGCAACCTTCTTCATCGGAAACGGCTCGGAAACACCCTATACAGACGCTTTTGAGCTTCGGTCCAAGATCCGGTCAGAACACCTCGATTCTATTGTTGGCCTGCAGAAGGATGAGGTTTTCGGCCCATATGTAGAAGGGGGAAATTATGTGATGACAAGGATGATCGATAGAAGGGTGATGCCCGACAGCGTCAAGGTTCGGCATATCCTGATCAAGACCGCGGATCAGGGCAGGATTACACTGGCCGACTCAACCGCAAAACGCCGGGTCGATAGCATCGCCCTGGCTATCCGTAGGGGTGCGGACTTTAACCAGATGGTGCTGGAATATTCGGACGATCCGGGAAGCACACAGACCGGCGGCGAATACGATTTCACCTCTTCACAATTTCCCGGTATCAGCAAGGAATTTGCGGAAGTCGCTTTCTATGGTCTGGCAGGCGATAACAGAGTGGTAAAAGTGGAAAATCCGGCTTATTCCGGCTACCATTATATAGAGGTGTTGCGGCAGAAGGATTTTGAGCCCGCTTTCAAGATTGCAGAGTTCACCAAAGCCATTGTGCCCAGCCAGGAGACCATCACAAGACAAAACGGCCTGGCTGCACAGTTCGCTGCAGAAAGCCGGGATAGGAAGTCTTTTGATGAAAATGCCAGAAAGAACGATTATAATAAACTTATTGCTACCGATATCCAACCCCTGGACGGCATTATAAGCGGCCTGGGAAGTAGCCGGGAAGTGGTGAAATGGATATTCGGTGCTAAACAGGGGACGGTGTCTGAAACACCTTTCCAGGTGGACGACAAATTTGTGGTGCCGGCTGTTACCAGGATCTATAAAGCGGGTACGATGGACGTAGAAAGAGCGCGTCCGCTGGTAGAAAGTATTGTGCGTAACCAGGAAAAAGCAAAAAAGATAGCCGCCACTATCGGTACACCGACTTCGGTGGAGGCAGCCGCTCAGGCAACCGGGCAGGAAGTGGTAAAACTCGACAGTCTGATGTTCAATTCTCCCTTTATACCCAATGTGGGGCAGGAGCCCAAAGTAATCGGGGCAGCCTTCAACCCTGGCTTTGAAGCCAAGCCTTCCGGTCCGATTGCCGGAAACGGCGGTGTGTTTGTGGTGAAGGTCGATAACATCGGCGCTGTGGCCAACCCGGAGGTGGACGTCACCCAGCAACAACAACAGATGCGTAGTAATCGGGAAAGGATTTTCTCTGATCCCCGGGTTATCACCGAGATACTTAAGAAAAATGTGGATATCGTGGATAATCGCCACTATTTCTTTTGATCACACCCCTCATTTTATCCAGAACCCTGTCCATAGCGGCGGGGTTTTTTTATTTTGTAACTTTGTAGAGATGGCAGAAGAAATTATAAACAAAGTGGCTTCGAGCGTGCTGACGCAATTAGACCTGGAGACCTATCTTCCGGACGAGTCTGCAATAGTGAGGTTTGATCTAAAGCCCTATCTTTTTATGGAACTTATCCTCAAAGAAAAGGATTTTCGCGAGGCGATGCAGCAACACAATTGGGACAACTATCGGGATAAGATCGTTGCCGTGACCTGTTCTGTAGATGTTATCATCCCTGCCTGGGCCTATATGTTGGTGGCGGCCTATCTGCAGCCCCTGGCGCAGGAAATAATCTTCGGAAACGAGGAGGAGGCCAGCGCTCAGTTGCTGATCCGCAACATCCGGAAGATCGATGCCTCCCTATTTAACGATCAGCGTGTGGTGGTCAAGGGCTGTGGCGATAAACGGATTGGAGCGTTCGCTTACCTGGAGATCGCGAAAAAACTCCGACCCGTTGCGAAAAGTATCATGTACGGCGAGCCCTGTAGCACGGTACCCATCTTTAAAAAGAAATAGGACTATAGCTGCTCGTACAGGGCGCGAAGCCGATCTCTGGTGATCGTCTTTTCCCAGTCTTTCCCCAGCGCATTTTCCCATAGCGGTTTCATAACCAGCGAAACGTCGATCATCCTGTTAAAATCTTCGTCGGTCAACCCTTTCGTGATATGCTGAGGGATCTCGATCTTGTTTTTCTCCACCATATACTTAAATTCCCTAACACCTTCGGGGTAGAATTCCTCCAGCTTATCGAACACGATGCAATTCCCAATGCCGTGTTTGGTGCCCAGCAGGTAGCTAAGCCCATAGCTCACAGCATGCGCCACGCCTACCTGCGAGTAAGCGATGCTCATGCCGCCGGCATAGGAAGCCATCATCAACTGATCGTCGCTCTCATCATCCCAGTGATCTTTTTCCACAAATACCTTCCGGCATAGCTCAAGGGCTTTTTCGCCGTACGACTTACTGAACTCGTTCAGATAGGTACCCTGCAGGCTTTCTATGCAATGAATATAACAGTCCATTCCGGTGTAGAAACGCTGGTTGACCGGTGCGTCGCGGGTCAACTCCGGATCCAGCACGATCTGGTCAAAAGGGGTATAGTCAGAGTTCATGCCCAGCTTTTTCGTCGGCCCCGTAAGCACCGTGGTGCGGGATACTTCGGCGCCGGTGCCGCTGAGGGTGGGGATGCCTGCCTTATATACGCCACGGTGCTTTACCAGGTCCCAGCCCTGGTAGTCGGCCGACGATCCCGGATTGGTCATCATCAGCGCCACCGCCTTACAAAGGTCCATCGTGGATCCGCCGCCGATACCGATCACGCCGCTCACCTGCCCGCATTCCTCCTTCAGTTCCGTAGCGATCTTGTCTACATAGCTGGTTTTGGGTTCATAGGTTACGTCGGCAAAAAGAAGCTTATCCCTGCCACGCAGGGGGATCCGGTCGGCCAGCGGCTTGTCTTTGAAATAATGATCCAGCAGAAAAACCATTGGGGCGTTTTCCTTTCTGTGGGGAGCCAGGATCTCATCCAACTGGTTAAAACTGCCGCGGCCGTACACCACGTAATCCACCATTTTAAAATTCCTAAATTTCATCCGTATATTATTTGTTTTTTCAATAGTCGGATGGAACTCCGCACATACACCTCCTGTGTGAGAATTTTCGCATGCTTCGTTTCATCGTTGTTTATTAAAATTATGGTAACACGGCAAAGGTCGGAGATATCACATTTTAGTCGGCGATACAGGTGGGTTTTTTTATTTTTGCTCGTTTGCCTGCTGAAGCATTCAATTTAAAGAGCTGATCATGTTTTTAATTAGATGGCTTCGTGCTCATCGAAAGAGCTAATAATACCGACTTGGCCGAGGAACTCCTACTAAATGAACGTCAATTGCTGCGCTGTATTGCGGAGGGCGATCAAGACGCGTTTAGCGAAGTGTTTGACCATTATCAGGGCAGGCTGTACACATTCAGTCGTGCTGACTGGGGGGGCGGACTGAATACCCCGGTATTGAGGTATGCCGATATTCTGCTGCTGCACGCGGAAGCGATCATGAACCAGAACGGCGGC
>CAZUWX010000013.1:0-28873 GCA_964624205.1 uncultured Chitinophagaceae bacterium | reverse complement strand
ACGGCGGCAAATAGTCTGAAACACCGGGTGAGGCAGACCGCTCTCACCTGGTGTTCTTTTATCCGCACATAGGTTTTGATTCGAGAAGCTGCCTGCGTTATTTAGGTGTCAATTGTTTATAGAGGATTCTGCCAGCTTTGCTGCCCTTTCGAGGTCTTCGGGCGTATCGATCTCTACGCCCATGTACTCGGTCAGCACCATCCGGATGGGTACACCATACTCCAGGTATCGCAGGCATTCGATCTTTTCGGCCGACTCAAGCGGGGTCGCTGGCCAGGAGCTGAAATCGAGTAAAGCCTGTTTGCGAAAGGCATACACGCCAATGTGCTCGTAATAGGGAATAGAAACTTCCTTGTTCCGGGGAAAGGGAATGACACTTCTGCTGAAAAACAATGCGTTATTGTTGCGATCAACCGCAACTTTTACGTAATTCCCGTCCTCAATGTACCGTTGCTCTCTCATGAGTTGCATCAGGGAAGCAACTTTCACGGATGGATCCCGAAATTCCAGGAGAAGCGCTTCGAGCGGCTTTTTCTGCACAAAGGGCTCATCACCCTGTACGTTTACGATGATATCCACATCCAGTTGGGCCGCCGCCTCCGCGATGCGATCGCTGCCGCTTTGGTGCTCTTGCAGGCTCCTGAGCGCCTTTCCTCCATGGGCGGAGATCTCGTTGAAGATCACATCACTGTCGGTGACCACCACCACATCTGTAAACAATCCTGTGGCAACGGTGTTGTCATAAGTATGCCGGATCACAGTCTTGTTTCCGAGCGGCTGCATCAACTTGGCCGGGAAGCGCGTAGCCGCATACCTGGCGGGGATCATTGCTACTATCTTCATAAAAAACCAAACATTTCAGTCGCCTTGCGGCTCGTCCGGCGGCTAGTTATTCAACATAAGCGGCATCACCAGCATCAGCAGCTCACCGTCTGCGTCCTGGGTAACCGGCTTCAGGATTCCAGCCTTGGTGGGTGTGGAAAGGTCGATGGTCACCTCTTCCGAGTCGGCTGCATTCAGCATTTCGATCAGGAATTTGGCATTAAAGGCGATCTGGAGGTCTTCTCCATTGTACTGGCACTTCATTCTTTCTGTTCCCTCAAATGAAAAGTCAACATCCTGCGCCGCAAGCTGCAATTCGCTTCCTGTGATGCTGACGACCACCTGGTTGGTGCTTTTGTTGCTGAAGATACTGACCCGCCGAAGGGCGCTCTGGAATCCGGCCTTGTCGACCAGGAGCTGATAGGGGTTGTCGGCGGGGATCACCACCTTATAGTCGGGAAACCTGGCGTCTATCAGCCGGCAGCTCATCTGGGTGGTGCCGTGGGTAACGAACAAGTGGTTGCTGTTGTAGCTGATGGACAGGATGTCTTCATTCACCGGAATAGCCGCTTTCAGCAGTGTGAGGGGTTTTTTGGGAACGATAATGTTGCCGCCCGCAGGGCAGCTCACATCGGTTCTTTTATATCTTACCAGGCGGTGTGCATCGGTGGCTACAAACTGAAGACCTTGTTTGGACATCTCGAACAGCACGCCGGTCATCGCAGGACGCAGGTCGTCGGTGCTAACGGCGAATAAAGTCTTGTTGATAGCGGTCACCAGGGTGGCTGCACTGACGGAGAAAGAAGAAGTGTCGTCGGCAGCCGGCTCCTTGGGGAAATTATCGGGATTTTCGCCCATAACTTTGTATTTGCCGTTATCACTGGTGATCTCAACGGCAAAGTTCTTATCAATGGTAAAGGTAAGCGGCTGATCGGGGATGTTCTTCAAAGAGTCCACCAGTATCCTGGCAGGGATACAAACCCTTCCCGATCCGTTGGATTCAACATCCATTCTGATTTTCATCACCGTTTCGAGATCCGTTGCCACCACATTTAGCTTGTTCTGCTCCACCTCGAAAAGAAAATCTTCAAGAATGGGTAGCACGGTATTGCTGTTGATCACACCACTTATCTGCTGAAGTTGCTTTAATAATGCGGAAGAAGAAACAATAAATTTCATGTGGAAGAGATTGAAAGAATTTTAGCAAACCTAAGGTAAAAAGGCCAAAATCCGGAAGGAAGTTGGGGTCGGAAGAATTGTTGGATTCGGGCCAATTTGGTATATTCTACTTCAATTTACATTGTAAATCCGAACCATGGTACTCGATAATCTGTTTGGCTGGCGAAAGAAGAAGGAGGAGGACCCCGGAATACCCATCGGCAGGTATTCCGACAACAACAAATCGATAGAAAAGGTCGGGAAATGGACACAGGCGGAATCTCTGTTTAAACACAAGGACTACAGGGCGGCGGTGGATGCGTTTTTTGAGTACCTCACTGATGAAGACCAGGAAAATGTAGTGCTGGAACCAGGGGAAGAGACCGTTGGGTTCAGTATCTACCAGGGTTCCACGATCGTGAGGGGTGGGTTTGATCGGGGCCGGCTGTGGGGGGAAGTGATACTGGCTCGTATGCCGGAACCGAGCATCCCGGTTATGCGTCGGCTGCTGGAGATGAATTTTCATCTGTATTACAGTCGCTATGCCCTCCGGGACGACCAGATACGTATGCGGTTCGATACGGATATCGAAACCGCCACCCCCAACAAACTTTATTATGGATTGAAGGAACTGGCCACCCGGGCCGATAAACAGGATGATCTGCTGGTTGACGAATTCGGGTTCCTGGAGCCCGTGGATACCGCCCATATCATCCCGATCCCAGAAGAGGAGAAGGAGATCAAGTATGAGTTTATGCACCGCTGGATCCGGTCGGCCTTCGACTATATCGGGGAGCTGGATATGGAGAAATTTTCGGGTGGCATCTCCTATCTATTGCTTACCCTGGTGTTCCGGATCGACTACCTCGTCTTGCCGGAGGGAAGAATGCTGAGTGAGCTGGAGAAGATAGCTTCGACCTACTACGGCAAAGAAGACAAATCCGCTCCGGAGAGAAACCCGGCTATGATCCAGGGTTTCCGGGAGCTGCTGGAGAAGGACAAAAAAGAGATATTTTCACAGTTGTTCCGCTCAAGATATACCTTCGCTATCGTTGTTCCCCAAAATCTCACGACGATTTATGAAGCCATAGAAGCTGCTTTGCAGAACATGGCCTGGTACCGCGACAATAACTATCCGGAGATGGCCAACAAAGTAATGGAGTATGGGTTTGCCTATTGCCAGTATGCTTACAGCCTGCCCAAACCCCTGTCCGACCTCTTTGAGCTGTTCATGCGCGTGAACTACCCCGACTATTTCAACGCCCTCGGTTTTAAGACCGTCTATTACAACCGGATGAATGACATCTTACATGGCGATGTAATCGAAAGCAGGATCAATACCATTGTCCAGCAATGGAAACCCAAATACAACCAGCTTTCATTCAGAACCAAGAAGCTGCGGTACGACACAATGGTAAATTTTAACCAGTCTTTCCTGCAGGAAGTCACTTCACTGAATTTTGAGTAAACAGGCAAACGATGGAATTCCAGCAGATCATAGAGAATTTTCAACCGGCAATCATCCAGATCGCTGCGAACGGCAATACAGGAACCGGCTTTTATCTGCATCAGTACCATATAGTCGTGACAAATGAACACGTGGTCGGGAAAGAAGCTGAAGTGACCATCGCCGGCCGCTCATTCGATAAAAGATTCGCTACCGTGTGGTATACCGACAAAAAACATGACCTCGCTTTTATCCAGCCTCCGCCGGGGGCGGCCTTCCCCGAGATACAACTGGGCAGGTATGAATTGCTGAAAGACGGCGACGAGGTGATTGCTATCGGCCACCCGTTCGGACTAAATTATACGGCTACACAGGGGGTGATCTCCAAGGTTGATCGCGTTCGTCAGGGACTGCATTTTATCCAGATCGACGCAGCCATCAACCCCGGAAACAGCGGCGGTCCGCTGGTGGACCAGAAAGGCGAGGTGATCGGCGTGAATACCTTCATTATAAAGGGGGGTGATAATCTCGGCTTTGCCTTGCCGGTATCCTATCTTCGTACCGCCCTTGAACTATATCTCCCCTATAAGGGTTCTCCCGCCACGCGCTGCCCCAACTGTAATTTCCTGGTGCTCCCCTCCAACATTGATTCAGAAAAATACTGCCCTTCCTGCGGCACGGAAGTGAAACTGCCGGAAGCAGCCCTTGTCGCCTATTCCCCCACCGGCACAGCAAAGCTGGTAGAAGAAATACTGGAAAGCCTGGGAAAGGATATCCGGCTGGCCCGGGAGGGCAGCAACAAGTGGGAGGTGAAAGAAGGCAGTGCCCGGATCCGGATCTCCTATAACACAGACACCTTTTTTATCGGCGGCGACGCCTTTCTGTGCCAGCTTCCGCTGGAAAGCAAGCAGATAAAGGCACTCTACAGGTTTTTGCTGCGCCGGAATTATGAGCAGTCCGATGGCCTGGTGCTGAGCTGTGTGGGACAGAATATCGTGTTGTCCGGTATGATGTACGATCTGGATATAACAAAGGAAAGTGCTACGAAGATGTTAAGCACCTTATTCAAAAAAGCCGATGAACTCGATAATATGCTGATCACCGAATTTGGCTGCGTGCCGCGACTCGAGGAATTATAGTTGATATGCTGCAAAACAGAAAGCTCACCCCCCAACAGGCATCGCAAAAAATAAAGCACTATTGCGCCTACCAGGAAAGAAGTCACGAAGAAGTGAAACAAAAACTGTATTCATTCGGCTTGCGGACAATAGAGATCGACCCCATCCTGGCGCAGTTGATAGAAGAGGACTACCTCAATGAGGAACGGTTTGCGAAGTTGTTTGCAGGCGGCAGATTCCGGATGAAACAGTGGGGGAGGATAAAGATCCGGCTGGCACTCCAACAAAAAAAGGTAAGCGAATATTGTATTAAAAAAGGCCTGCTGGAGATCCCGGATAACGAATATCTTCACACCCTCCGCCGATTATTTGATCTGAAATGGACTGCGCTGAAAGGAGAGAAAAACCTGCTCACCAAAAAAAGAAAAACGCTGGACGCGCTCCTGCAAAAGGGATTTGAGCGAGACCTGATCATGGAATTGCTGAAGGAAATATGAGGAGGGCAGGATTTTTTGCGCGGGCCTGAGCGAGAATAAGTACAGGGAATACGCAGTCCAATCCGGCGGCAAAACGTATAATCATGGACAAATTAAAGGTAACCGTTATTCAAAGCGACCTGCACTGGGAAGACCGGTCTGCTAACCTGCAAATGTTTGAGGAGAAGATCGGCACGGTACGCGAAAGCATGGAGCTGGTGTTGCTGCCCGAGATGTTCAGCACGGGCTTCTCCATGCATCCGGCCGCACTTGCCGAACCTATGGACGGAGCCTCCGTCAAGTGGATGCGGCGTGTGTCCGCTGAGCATAGAATCATTCTAGCCGGCAGCCTGATCATCGAAGAACGGGGCGAATATTATAACCGGCTGATCTGGATGCTACCCAATGGAGAACTGGGGTACTACGACAAAAGGCATCTTTTTGCGTATGCCGGGGAAAACAAACAGTATTCACCGGGTTCGGGGCGACTGATCGCATCCGTAAAGGGATGGAAAATAAACCTGCTTGTTTGTTACGATCTCCGTTTCCCCGTGTGGTCAAGACAGACCGTTCCCGTCCCGTTCCCGGCTATGCAGGCAACTCCGGACCCGGATAAAGACGATATCGGGGACCCAAATGCGAAGCCTGCTCCTGCGGGGTATCCCGGCCCCGAATACGACGTACTGGTGTACGTTGCCAACTGGCCACAGTCGCGGATACATGCCTGGAAAACACTGTTACAAGCACGCGCAATAGAAAATCAATGCTACGTGGTGGGAGTGAACAGGGTTGGGAAGGATGGCAATGGAATCTGCTATAACGGTGATTCAATGATCGTTGGCCCCATGGGCGAGATCATAAAGACCGTAACGGACCAGGAAACAATCTTTACTTCGACCCTGCAGGCAGAGCCGCTGCAGGCTGCAAGGGAAAAATTCCCCTTTCTGAAAGACGCCGACCCCTTTTTCATCGGTCGGTAGAAAGGCTGACTGCTTTTTGCCACCGCCCAACCGGTAGCAGCACGGCATTGGCTTCTCCTTATGCCGATGAATTGCCGGCTGCGTTTTTCACTGGCAGCGGTGTATCATGTGCATTTTCGGCTTATACTGATAAACTGCCGTTTCTGTTGGTTGTGATGTACTGTGCGGCATTCTTCCTTTTCTTGTTCCGGCGAACTTGCCCGACGGGGCTTTTACCGGAAATCCTGCGTCAGCACGGCCCCCGCTAATAAAAGCCATTTGCTTCCATTACCAACCGCCGGACCGCTTCGAGCTTGACGTCCACCCCCCGGCGGATGTCTTCCGCTGTGGGGGCTACGTGTATATCGGGCAAAACCCCGCGACCCTGCTCCACCAGCTCTTTTCTCATCACCAGCCGGAACTTGGGAATACTTAATTTCAGTTTTGTATACGGAAGCTTAAGCTGGGGAATAATCCAGGCCGAATTTCCGTACGCCCCGCCCCCGGTTTCTTCACCCACAACGACGACGTTTGGCTGACCCTTTAGCTCCTGGACAAATAGCGTGGTAGCGGAGAAGGAATTTCCCCCCGTCAGGATGTACACTTTACCGTCAAAATGGTGTTTACGGAAGGGCCGGAACCGGTGCCGTTCAAAATACCCGAAATGAAAATTTCCGTCGGCCCGCTTTTTTGTTACCAGGGTCGTCATCAGCCAGTAAAAGGGCTGAAAAGGAATATGGTCGCGGTAGTACGATGAACGTTTGATTGCATAGAGCGAATCCGCGATCACAAAGGAGTGGTCGCTGAGATATTGTGTAAGCAGGGTAGAGTTGCTCGCGTCTCCACCACCGTTCGACCGGACGTCAATCACCAGGTGCTCCAGGCCGAGTTTGTTGATGGTCTTGAACGAGTTTTTGAAAAAACTCCTCAGACCGTGGCCCCTGCCAAAAGTATTCAGCGTCATAAACGCAGATTTCAGGGTAGTGTCGACCTGTACGTTTCGGGTGGAGAGCGATTTCAGTTTTTTTCTCTCCCCGGGAGCGTATTTCCTGGATCTGAGGGTGTCCGAACGGAGCGCGGAATCCTTCGCCGGCCGGAAAACAGGTATCACGGTCTCCTGTTCAAACCCATAAGGGTCCAGGTACCGGATCGCGAACGAATCGGTCAGTCCCAGTACATTCTTATACAATACGCCGAAAGTGCCATAAGAGCTGAGCGTCTGGTAGCGGCCCGTCTCCGAATATCCGTCTCCGGTAGTATACCGGAGCAAAGTGTCGATAAGCATTCCCGACCTTCGGTTGTTGATAGATGTTACTACTGTGCCTCTTTTCAGGAGGGAATCTTTTCTATTGAGATTCAGTATAACGGCCAGGGTGTCGTCCCAGACCTTAAAAGCAAGGGGGAAGAGGTCGAGCCTTGCCGTATCGAGGAACCTGGAATAGGTTTTAGAATAATTCACGGTAGTGTGTCCGCAACGTATGGGAGTGATCACGCTCAGCAGGAGCGTCCGGAATTCCCGTTCGGTCATGGAATCCCTGATCTGCCGGAAACCCTGGTCGAAATGACGGTCCATCTCTTCTTTGGGAGTAAACCAGTACAGGCTGGGATGGGATTCTTCGAGTGCACCCCGGAAGATCAGATAGTCTTTTTTAAGCGTTTCCGCCGGATACTTTTTCCCTGCTACCGATGCGGTGCGGCTGCCAAGGCAGGAACTGAGCAGCACGGCCGCGAGGCAATATATCAGCGTTTTATTCATGCGAACGCATTCCAACCCTGGGCCGAGATTGTATGCTGATTGCCTCCTTTGGTGATGATCCGACAGCCTTCTTCGGCAGTGGTGGTGTATCCGATCACGCTGATCTGTTCGTTATGCACCAGGATATCGTGAGCGGACTGGGGAAGGGTAAACAGCAGCTCATAGTCTTCCCCTCCGCTGAGCGCACATGCGGTAGGGTCGATCTCGAATTTAAAAGCCGCCCTGCGCATCTCGTCGGCAATGGGTATTTTCTCTTCGTACAACCTGCATCCCAAACCACTTTTACTGCAGATGTGCAGGATTTCCGAGCTCAGTCCGTCGCTGATGTCTATCATTGCTGTAGGTAAAAGTTTTTTTTCTTCAAAAAAAGCGATGATATCCGGTCTTGCCTCGGGTTTCAGCAGGCGGCCGATCACGTATTTTTCGCCCTCCAGGTCGGGCTGTATCCCCGGGCTTTCCAGGAATATCTTTTTTTCGCGTTCCAGGAACAGCAGCCCCAGGTAGGCGGCGCCGAGATCGCCGGAGCAGCATATCAGGTCGCCCACGCCGGCCGTATCGCGACGAACCAGCTTGTCGGGCAACACTTCTCCTACCGCGGTGACCGAAACAATAAATCCTTTTTGGGAGGTGCTTGTATCGCCTCCCACGAGGTCTACTCCGTAGGCCGCACAGGCGGCGTACACGCCTTCATAGAATTCGTCGAGCGACTCCAGGCTGAACCGGTTGCTGAAACCGATGCTCAGGGTGATCTGGGTGGGCTGGGCGTTCATGGCATACACATCGCTCAGGTTTACCACCACACATTTATAGCCCAGGTGTTTCAGCGGCGTATAGCTTAGATCGAAGTGAACGCCCTCTATCAGCAGGTCGGTGGTGATCACCGTTTGTTTTCCGAAGTGATCGATGACGGCCGCATCGTCGCCTACACCGAGCACCGACGACACATTCTGCAACTCGATGTGGCGGGTGAGGTGGTCGATCAGTCCGAACTCGCCGAGCGAGGATATTTCCGTACGAGGGTCCATAGTAAGTCAATTAACGGGCTCAGCCCCTGATCCATTGTATCATTTCGTCATGGATAGCGCCGTTGGTGGCAAGGATATGTGGTTGGTAAGGCGAATAATGTGCACCTTCGAAATCCGTCACGCGACCCCCTGCTTCCTCTACGAGAAGAAAACCGGCTGCACTATCCCAGGCCTCCAGCTTGTGCTCGTAAAAGCCGTCGAATCTTCCTGCGGCAACCCAGCAGAGGTCCATCGCCGCAGAACCCAGCCGTCGTACCGGTATGCCCTTTCTGATAAATCGTTCGAACACCTGGAGAGGACCGTTCGGCATATCCAGGTAGGTATAAGGAAAACCGGTTACCAGGCAGGCGTTCAACACCGAACTTTGTTGGCTGACCTGTATTTTTTCCCCGTTCAGGCTGGATCCTGCGCCTTTTTCAGCGAAGTAGAACTCATTCAGGAACGGATTATGCACGGCTCCGAAAATGATTTCTCCCTTTTTTTCTATGGCGATGGACACACAGCAGATCGGGATGCCATGTGCATAGTTTATCGTTCCGTCTATGGGGTCGATGATCCATTTGTACTCCGAATCCATGCGGTGTTCGCCGGTTTCTTCGCTCAGGATAAAGTGATCGGGGAATTGCTCCCGGATGGTGTCCATGATGGCTTTTTCCGAAGCATGGTCGGCCTCCGTCACAATGTTATTAATCCCTTCCTTGTTGCTGATCTTCAGGTTTTTATTATTGAAATAGTATTTTAGCACGGCAGCTCCCGCCTCCGCTGCGTTGATAAGCGTTGCTTTTAACATGCCGCAAAGATAGCAAGCTGCCCGACGGGCACCAACCGTTTGTTGGAATTTGAGCCCGGGCCCCGGAATATATATTGACTATCTCGCAATAATCTGAATACGGGAGCGTCTCCACCGGGAATATGCTGTCGGCTATTTCGCACCGCATAGGGGAGTGCCCGGCTCGGGAATAGACACCGGCTATCCGCGCCAATCAGTTTATTGGAGAAGGAGGGGATGTCTCCGGCGGCCGCCTCTATAGCGGAGTTGAATAGACAACCCGGTAGACGGCATTGGCGTGATCGTCCGAGATCAGCAGGGATCCGTCTTTTAGGAAAAGTACGTCTACCGGCCGGCCCCAGGCCTCGCCGTTTTTCAGCCAGCCATCAATAAAGGGTTCATAACCGGTTACGGTATTGCCTTCAACCGTGGCCAGCATAATGCGATATCCGATGGGAACCGATCGGTTCCAGGAGCCGTGTTCTGCGATGAACACCTGCTGCCGGTATTTTTCGGGGAACATGCTGCCCGTATTGAATTTTATCCCCAGTGCGGCGCCATGAGGCGTGAGGGTGGCAACCGGCGGCTTAAATTCGGAGCAGTTCCGTCCGCTGCCGAACTCCGGATCGGGGATGTCGCCGGCGTGGCAATAGGGGTATCCGAAATGCTCATCTTTTGCGGTTGCTATATTCAGCTCGTCCGGCGGAATATCGTCGCCCATCATATCCCGGCCATTGTCCGTGAACCAGAGCTCACCGGTTTGCGGGTGCCAGGTGAAACCTACGGTGTTCCGGATGCCATGCGCATACACTTCCAGGCCGCTGCCGTCGGGATTCATCCGGGTGATGGAGGCGAACCGCGGATCTTTTTCACTGTCGTTACAAATATTACAGGGAGCGCCCACGGGAACATACAGCTTGCCATCCGGACCGAATGCGATGTATTTCCAGCCATGATGGGTCTCGGAAGGGAAACTATCGTTCACCAGCACCGGCTTTGCCGGGTTTTCCAGGGTAGACTCGATGTTATCGATCCGCCATATCTTGTCTATTTCCGCGATGTACAGGGCCCCCTCATAAAATGCCACTCCGTTGGGGGAATTAAGACCTTGTGCGACGGTGTATTTTTTTTCGGCAATGCCGTCATTATCGGCGTCTACCAGTGCGTACACATTTTTACCTTTGCGGTTCCCGACAAAGACCGTTCCCTGGTCGCCCAGGGCCATCGATCGTGCATTGTCTACTTCAGCGGCGAAAAAACTGATGGTAAAGCCGGGAGGCAGGTTCAGTTCCGACAACCGCGGATCGTTCTTTTCTTCGAGCGCCTTGTTTTTTTCCTGGCAGGCAGTGAGTGCCAGGCAAGAGGCGAGCAGCAGGCTACCCCCCGATTTCCAGAAAAATGTACGGTTCCGATTCATTATCATTCGAATTTGTTTAAGCTATATGGGCCCTGTTCCAGACAGGCCGACCGTTTCCAAATGCAATAATCCTGCCCTGCGTGATTTCCCGGAACTACTCCCCGGCTACTTCTGCTGCAAAATAACGACATTGGCCGGGCGAACGCACCGCGCATCTGTTTAAATTTATTCCCTTCGTTACTTTACTTCTTGAGGCTCAACATTCCCCTGATCCGGCATTGACCCTGCGGCTGCGCAATTGCGCCGTTGCTGCAGCTCGTTATCCCCCTTCGGATCAAGATCGGCACTTCGTGACGGTTAGCGTTCCGGCAACTCCCTGGGGTTATCCCGGCTGTTTTGTAATCTGTTCCTCCAGTAACAGGATGATCTTTTCTTTGTCACGCAGGGCGTTCTCCAATATCGTTGTTTTATCCCGGAGTAACTGAACCAGGTAATCCGTTGAGGGTATCATCGGGTCCTCTACTCTGGTCCCGGGATCCCGTAGCGGGGGGTAATCATTATTTCTCAGCATCTTTCCTCTGCCCGTCAATAGCCATTCGGGATCGATATCGCGATACCGGTCTATTATCTTTTCTAAAATTTCAGACCCGACCGAACCCTTGCCCCTGGACTGCTTTTTCAGATAGCCGTTAGCGATGCCACAGCGCTGTTCGAATGTGTAGGGCGTTAGCCCATGGTGTTTCAGGTATTCAAATAATCTGTCAATAATCCTCACGGTGAAAAAACGGTAAAAAAGTTAGAAAATAGGGTGATGCTTTAGGCTAAAGTTATAGACTTCTGTTTTAGTATTGCAGCAGAATTTTGTCCTTTAGCTCCGGCAGCAGAATAAATATAGAAAGGTTTGGAAACAGTACAGGAAGGAAATAGCGGTATTTCTAATGTATTAACCTTTAAAACTTATGGTATGTTGGTAGCAGATTATGAAGAAGCCTGGGAAATGAAACCCAGAAAACTCACCCCCGAAGAGATAGATCATCCCGAAAAGGTGATAGAAGAGTTTTTTCAATACGTGCATCTTCCTGAGATGCGGGCCTATTTATGGGAAGGAATGAAAACGCTTGTTACGGAAACCTACTCGCATCTCAAAAGCCGGGAAAAGTCGAATCTGATCTATTTTTACGAACAGATCGAGAAGGTAATGGAGGTCGTGCACGTGATCTACGAGCGAAAAAAGGAGCCGGATGCGTGACCGTGTGGAAACGTGGAGGGACCGGTCCTCTCCCGTTTCATATTTATTACCGACCTTTGTGAAAAGAATCACAGCTAATGATGTATGTTCACGTTTGGAATAAGTACCTGCCCATAATCAAGATCCTGATGAAAAGATCCCTGACGGGGGATCAAACGCTGGATCTGAATCGGATTGATTTTGAAAAAGCAGGCAGTGGCAGAAAGGCGGGGTATAAGTTCACAATTGAGTTTGTGCAGGGTCGGGTTTCGAATATTATCAGCGGTTCACCCCTGGCCAGCGACCTTGCGGCTGCTCTGCTGAATGATCCGGCAGCCCGGCAGATACTGGGAGCAAATGATATTGATATCAGCCTCAGTACCCGATTCCAACTGTCAATTGTAAACCGGCAGAAAAAAAAACAACCTGACGAATCCGAATTAAGGGTGCAGGAAGAGACACATTCCCACCAGGAGAAGTAGTAAACCAAGAGCTGCCGTTATTTTTCTCTGAGATTTCTGATTAGGCCGAACAGGCAGGCTATAGCTATGATGGCAATGGCAATCCAGGCGATCATGATAATAGGGGCCGATCCCTCCGGGTCCGCCACCGTTCTTTTTTGGATAATGCCATAAAGGGCCCAAAGTATCACCAGTCCGTAAAATACATTCTTTCGTCTGTTGATTGCCTGCACCGTAAACAGGATCAACAGGGCTATCCCCGTGATGGTCCAGTTTATTTCGGAAACCCCCCATCCTGACCAGCCTATATAGCGAAACCACACGAAAAGGTTGGCTACGGTCGCAATGGTGATCCATCCGGTATAAATACTGAGAGGGAATTGGGTGAAGACTTTTGACCGCCAGGTTCTACGGGCATCGTGAATATTCAGTCTGCGGACGATGGCAGCCAGGCAAACCAGTTGAACGAGTATCAGGCCCAGCGACAAAGACAGCGAATGGGTCACCCAGGCCGCAAGCCAGGCTGCTGCTGCCGAATTATTGATCATAAACAGGGTGCCGATCCTTTTCAGGTCGCGGTTAGCGGGATCCTGCTCATCCCGGGCGAATGCCATGCTGAGGTGGTATAGGGTAAAAACAAGCAGCGCCGGGTAGATGATCCACCAGATCAGGAACGTAGTGCCGGAAGGAGTAAACAATGCCGGGTATTGGTCAGATATTCCGGCTACATCTTCGTTGCTGATCATCCGGAACTGGGCCAGCATGGCCAGGCCGATGTGGAGAAGAAGAAAGCAGAGATTAAGAATAGCCAGTCGGCCGAGCTTTTTCATTGGGATAGATAATTTTCTGGCGTGAACGCCGGTAAAATACAAGCGTCAGTTCAGGCTGGGGTCGGAAAATGTGTCGCCTTGGATAGGATCGCCGGTTTCAAAACCTTTTTTAAACCAGTACATCCGCTGGGCGGAGGTGCCATGGGTAAAAGCATCGGGAACTACCCGGCCCTGTGTTTGCTGCTGCAGCCGGTCGTCGCCTATGGCATTGGCTGCATTCAGGGCTTCCTCGAAGTCACCGGATTCCAGGATCCGGGCGCGGTTTGCATAATGCGCCCACACGCCGGCATAAAAATCTGCCTGGAGCTCCATTTTAACCGAAAGTTTGTTGTAATCCGATTCTGACAGTTGTTGTCTTGCCCGGGAAAGTTTGTCGGAGGTGCCGAGCAGGGTTTGAATATGATGTCCCACTTCATGGGCCACCACGTAGGCCATTGCAAAGTCTCCCGGTGCATGGAACCTGTCCTGCAGCTCCTCGTAGAACGACAGATCGATATACAATTTCCTGTCGCCCGGGCAATAAAAAGGTCCGGACGCGGCACTTGCGGTACCACATCCGGACTGAACAATATTTCGAAATAGAACCAGGGTCGGTTCCTGATAATTCTCACCATGCTGCCGGAAAATATCGTTCCAGACGTCTTCCGTTTCAGCAAGCACTACTTTAACAAATTCGGCCCGCATATTGTCTTCCGCGTTTTCCGCTTCAGACATTGGCTGCGACTGTTGTTGCGGCAGCAGCTCGGGCAACTGTGAAATATCGCCATCTCCCAACAGGAGGCTAAGAACGATTGCGATCACTCCTATCACCCCCCCTCCAATGGCCAGGCCGCCTGTGGATACACCACGTCTGTCTTCAACGTTCGAGCTCCGCCGTCTGCCTTGCCAAAGCATAGGAATTTCCTTTAATCGATATTATCCTTTTTTCTCGAGCAGTTTGAAGAACTGGTCAAGCTGCGGGAGGATCACGATACGAGTGCGGCGATTGCTGGCGCGTCCTTCCGAGGTATCGTTCGACACCAACGGAGTGTATTCGCCTTTACCGCCTGCAGTCATTCTTACCGGATCGATACCATAATCGTTCTGCAGGATGCGGGTAACGGAGGTGGCCCGTTTAACGCTCAGATCCCAGTTGTCAACTATACAGTTGTTCTTGATGGGAACGGCATCGGTATGACCTTCGATAAGAATTTCAAGCTGTGGGTTTGCATTCAGCACCCTTGCCACTTTAGCCAGCACGGACAGTGCAGCGCTGGATACCACGGAGCTTCCGCTTCTGAACAGCAGTTTATCGGAAATGGAGATAAACACTACGCCTTTTTCGACCTGGATATTCACATCCTCGTCGTTAACGTCGGCGAGTGCGCTCTTGAGGTTCATGACCAGGGCCATATTCAAGGAGTCTTTCCTGGCCATTGCCGAAGTAAGGTCCTGGATATAGGCGTCTTTCGCGCCCAGGTTCTCAAGCGATCTCTTTACGCTTTCGGCCTGAGTGGCAGATAACACAGAAAGATCCTTTAGCTGGCCCAGCACATTGGTGTTGTTTTCCTTAAGAAAGGCGTTTTCCTTTCTCAGGGCATCCAGCTCGGTCTGCATATTTGCTTTTTGGCGGGCGCTGAAATCCTCACAGTTTTTCAGGTCAGATTGCAACCGTGCGAACTCCTTGTTCAACGATTCGTAGCGTGCCTGTTCGGCCTTGTATTTTTTAGTACTCACACAGGAGAATAAAAATACCGAGCACAGGGCGAAGAGTAGTGTTTGTTTTAACATGGTTTATTATTTGTTTTAGGCGGGATAAAGTTAGTCCTTAGAATCAAATTATTAGCGCTGAATCTTGTTTTTTATGGAATGGCGGCCGGTTTTGGTGCAAATTATCAATTATAGACCTCAAATCGGTTATTCCTGCTCTATAGTTGCCGATTTTAACAAAAAGGCTGCTTCCGGGGAGCAGCCTTTTTAAATTTTAAGCTTTGATTGCTGTATACTGAGGCCTGGTACCGGTTATTGAGGTATCGGCGCGGATTCCTCCGGCAGGGTTTCGGGCATGGATTCCGGCAGGGAACTGGTAGTATCTACCGGCGTGGTCATCACTGTGTCACCGGGCATAATCATTGTCGAGTCGCTCATAGGGGGACTGGAAATGTCCGATCCCGTTGTATTTTCAGGCGTATCGCAACTGAAGGCTGCTATCGCCAGAAAAGCACTAAATAGTATGTATTTCATATGAAATAGTTTTGAAGATGAGTGATTCCAATCTTTATTTAAAAAAATGTTCCACTCTGGGATTGTGCCGCAAACACTTACTAATCAGACAATTATTTCTAAATATTGGGGGTGGCGGGATAGATGGCCACTGCGACGTTGTGTAGCATTCGTTCTACAAAAAAAGAAAAGCCCAATCATAGGGTACGAATCCTAAATTGAGCTTTTTCTTCCTTCAAACCATCAGAAGTATACGTCCACTCTTAGCCGTTCAATATTTTTGAGTGTGTCAAATATTGCGTTGAAGGATGATATATAAACAGGCAGGAGCCCTCCTTGATGGTATTAATAATGTAATCTATTTCCGAGCTCGGAACCGCCGGGCATCCGTAGCTTCTTCCGTTAAACGGGTTGTTCTCCAGGAACCGCTCGCCCACATAGTCTGAGCCGTGGATAACGATCCTGCGCGCCAGCGCCCGGTCGTTGATGCCTTTTTCCACCCCGTTTATCTCCAGCGACAGCCCATGCCGACCGGTATAGGTCTTCCCGGTCACATAAAAGCCCAGGCTGCTTTTGTGAGACTTTGGCGTATTAGAGAAATACTTTGCGAACTCCTGACCCGAATTCCTTCCGTGCGCCACATAGGTGTTTTGCACCACTTTCATACTATCCAGGGAGATGATATATAATCTCTTATTACGCGAAGACTGGCTGAAGTCGCATATCGTGATCAACTCCTGTTTCACAAGCTTTCCCTGCTCCAGCAGGGTCTGGTAGCCGATCCAGGCGTATTGGAACGCTTTTTCGGCCAGTCCGTAATCCTGAAGCCGCATGCTATCATATAACGCAGCCGACTCTATCACCAGCTCCATATTGGATCCGCCTCCTGGCAGGGCAACATGCTCCACCGGAAAGTTGGAAAAAGTACCCGACAACTGTGCCGGTGAGAAGAACAGGAAGGAGAGCAGGCTAAAAACTAAAACATACTTCGTCATACGTAAACTTCGCGGGTTTTTTAGGTCACCGGTTTTTTGAAAGGCTAAAACGGTAACGGAAGCCAAAATATTATGAGAATCGACGTGGTGCAAGTCCCATACCGGATTTATTTTATTGTTCTGAAAATCGGTATTTTTTTTGATTTTAAGGATAAATGCTTAGAAAATCTTTGCGCCTTCGCCCTCATACCGGCTAACAATCCGGTGTCCGACTGCCGGTTCAGAGAAACAAAAGCCTCCATGCCCTAACCCTAAATGCGGTAAATTTGAAGGATACCGCTTAATATTCTTGAATGGAAACCCTGCTGATAGTCCTTTGCGTGCTGGTATTCGCCAACCTTATCCTGGTCATTGTTTTCCGGCCGAAACTGCCCTCCGGGCTCAGTTCCCTACCGCACAAGATCGACCTGCTGCAGCACACACTTTCAAAGATCGAATTGAATGTCCGGGACGATTTTCGCACCAGCAGGATGGAAATAGCAGCGCTCACCAGGGAAAACCGGGCCGAGCTGGCCGGTACCCTGGGAGAAATGAAAGCCGAGCTTGCTTCGGTTCTCCGGGAAAAATTCGGAACACTCGAAGAAAAACAGTTGAAGCTGGTCGAGAAAACCGAGTCCAAGCTGGAGCAGATGCGACAAACGGTCGACGAAAAACTGACCCGAACACTCAACGAGCGGCTGGGTCAGAGCTTTGAACAGGTAGGTAAACATCTCGAAAACGTGCAGAAGGGGCTGGGCGAAATGCAACACCTGGCCGCCGACGTGGGAGGGCTGAAAAAAGTGCTGGCTAATGTAAAAATACGGGGTGGGATAGGCGAAGTACAGCTCGCCATGCTGCTGGAACAGGTACTCGCCCCGGTGCAGTACGAAGCCAATGTGAGAACAAAGGCCGGCAGCCGGGAATCGGTGGAGTTTGCAATCAAATTCCCCGGCTCTGAGGAGCATACTACCATCTATCTGCCTGTTGATGCCAAGTTTCCCAAAGACGTTTATGAACGGCTCGTTCTTGCCTATGAAGCCGGCGCTACCGAAGAGATAGAGGCCGCTTCCCGGAACCTGGAAACCACGCTCCGGCGGATGGCTAAAGAAATTCGCGATAAGTACATCGATCCACCCCATACCACCGATTTTGCCGTGCTGTTCCTACCCTTCGAAAGCATTTACGCAGAAGTGATCCGGCGAACGGCGCTGGTCGACCAGCTCCAGCAGGAGTACAAAATCACCGTGGCAGGACCCACTACTTTTGCCGCCATCCTGAACAGCCTGCAAATGGGTTTTCGCACCCTCGCCCTTCAGCAACGCACCCGCGACGTATGGCAGGTGCTCGGCGCAGTGAAAACGGAATTTGATAAATTCGGCGGACTGCTCGAAAAAGCACAGAAAAATATTCACGCGGCGAGCGACACGGTCGATGATCTGCTGGGCAAACGCACAAGGGCCATCAGCAGAAAGCTCCGGGAAATCGAAGCCCTGCCGGATAACGGATCACAACAACTCCTTCCCGATCCCGAAGCCGGCGGCAACATCGACAAAAACCCCGCCCCCGGCTTAATTGGCAATGGATAAATGGAAAAACATCCTCATCTGCATCTTTTTGATGCACGGAAAAAATGGCGCTACCTGATCATAGGCACTTTCCCGCCCAACCCCTCCCTGAGGGAAAAACTCTACATCAACTATTTCTACGGAAATAAAGGCTTTTTGTGGAAGATCATTCACGATCTGTATTGTAACCAGGGCTATGATTTTTTTGGTGGTACCAGCGAAGAAAACCTGAAGGAGATCATACGCTGGCAGGAAGACTACGGCGTGGGCCTTTCCGACACCATCGTATCCTGCAGCCGTAAAGACCCGATGTCGTCTAATGATTCGGATCTCATCGATATCCAGTATAACTATCCGCTCCGCAACTATGTGCTTCAAAACCGGACGCACATCAAAAAAATAATCTTCACCAGCACGCTGGGTAAACGCTCCGCCTTTGAAACGTTCCGGGTGATCATGCAGACGGACCTGGACAAGATCGCCGACAAACTGGTTACGGGGCTACCCTCTCCCTCGGGCAGCGCCAACATCACCTTTTTTAATGGTAACCGCGAAGAAACCCTGGGACTGACAGATGATTTTTATTTTTTTGTGCTGCATCAGCACCCTGAGTTCATCCCCGATTTTAGAAAAAGATGGGAACAGAAAAAACGTAAACGAATGGCTGGGTCGACAGACCGGAAAAAGATGCTGATCGATCCTTCGCCCAAAGGCCTGGTTAAAGAATACAAATTATGGCGGTACAGGCAGGTGCTTCCGGAAAAAAGCTGTGTATAGCCGTTTTATCGGCGAACCGTTTTATTGGGGAACCAAAATTGCAATGTAAGGGGCATTCAGTTCTTTTAAAATTTTTATCACCGTATGCCGGAGAAACTTTTGTGACCTTCAGTCCTTAATTTGTGTAGTTTTGGATTGAAAAATTTCATGTAGGTTTGGGCATGCTCTACTCATTCTTATGAACCAGATTCCTAACAATGCCATTCGGCAGGTCCTATTGTTATCGCTTATTGTGATCATGGGGCTAGTGCTTTTCCGCGAGTTAAAATCCTTTATTCCTGCATGCCTCGGAGCGTATACCCTGTACGTGATGATGCGGAAATACATGTTTATCCTCGAAGGAAAATACAAATGGAAACGCGTGTGGGCAGCCGTGCTCCTGATGTTTCTCTCCTTTCTCATCATCCTGGTTCCCGTGTACGTGCTCGTAAACATGATGGTCAGCAAGATCGGGGCGGCCTCCCAGCACTTTTCGCAGGTGCTGCTGTCGATAAAGGAGTTCATCAACGAGTATGAGCAAAAATACCAGCTCAATATCCTCACGGACACCAACATACAGAAGGTCACCGACTGGGGCGCCCAGACCCTTCCCCAGGTACTCGGAGCCACGCTGAGCACAGTGGTGTCTCTTATTGTGATGTATTTTATCCTGTTTTTTATGCTGACACAAGGCAGAAAGATGGAGTCGACATTCTATGAATGGGCCCCCCTGAAGGATGAAAACCTGTTGTTGCTGAGAAAGGACCTGAACGGTATGGTGCTCACCAATGCCATCGGCATACCCCTGATCGCGCTGCTACAGGGGGTAGTGGGATTGATCGGCTATCTGATCATCGGCATCCCGCAACCATTTTTCTGGTTTATAATAACTGCCTTCACTGCCTTGCTACCAGTGGTCGGCGCCGCACTGGCCTACGTTCCGCTGGCTCTGCTGATGTTTTCGCAGGGCGACTCCGTACGCGGTCTGATCATACTGGGTTTCGGGTTCGGGGTGATCGGGAGTGTGGATAATATATTCCGTTTCTGGCTGGCTAAAAGACTCGGTGATGTACACCCTATGATCACCGTTTTTGGGGTGATTATAGGTGTGAGTATGTTCGGTTTTATCGGCATCATCTTCGGCCCGATCCTGATATCAGCATTTCTGATCATGATCCGGGTATATGCTAATGAGTTCGGGCTGAGAAGGTCTCATTCTACCTGAGCATCGCGGGCAAAAAAGTTAGATTCCCTGGAAACGGCTTCGTCCTGTATACGGATCTCGGCCTGCAGATCCTTCACAATATCCGGATGTTTGTCAGACAGATCGTACTTTTCCGAAGGGTCGTTTTCCAGGTCAAAAAGCAGGGGCAGTTTTCCGTTGAAATAATCCGCACCGGTCTGGCTTGAGGTATGGATATGCAGTTTCCACTTTCCTTTTCGTACCGCGTGCACGGTATTCCTGCTGCCGTAAAAGAAAAAAACACGCTCTTCCTGCGAAGACGTATTATCGAACAGCACCTGACTAATATCTCTGCCGTCGATCGTTCTTCCGCCGGGTAGCTCACGTCCGGCAAGCCGGAGGAGGGTGGGATACAGATCCAGTGTGCTGGTGCGGGTGGCATTGAGGGTTCCCGCAGGGATTTTCCCGGGCCAGTAAACGATCGCCGGTACACGCATCCCGCCTTCCCAGGTGCTTCCTTTTCCATCGCGGAATAATCCGGCCGAACCGCCCTCCGCGCCCTTTATGATCCAGGGCCCGTTGTCGCTGGTGAAAACAACCAGGGTGTTTTTATCGAGGCCCTGCTTCACAAGGGTTTGTAATATTTTGCCCACACTGTTATCAATCTCCTCCACCACATCCCCATAGACGCCCCGAAGCGAGGTGCCCGCGAATTCTTTACCGGGATGCAAGGGAACATGCGGCATGGCAAAAGGAACATAGAGGAAAAATGGTTGTTTTGTATGGCGTTCGATGAATGAAATAGCCTTTTCTGTATACAGCGCTGTGAGCTTGGTTTGATCCGGACCCATTTCCAGTGTATCGTTGCCCTGCATCAGTGCGATGGGAGGGAATTTCGGCGGGATCATGTCATTGCTGTATGGCAGCCCCGTGTATTCATCAAATCCATTCTGCAGCGGCAGGTACTCCCGTTTTGTGGTTCCGAGATGCCATTTTCCAAAGATCGCGGTGGCATAACCCGCTTCTTTCAGCTCTTCCGCAATCGTTCTTTCGTTGGGATGGATACCCCGGGGCGAATTCGGATTCAATACCCAGGAAAAGCCCGAACGCACGGGATATCTTCCGGTAAGCAAAGAATAGCGGCTGGCGGTGCAGGCCGGTGAGCCGGAGTAAAAATTGGTGAGTTTCATGCCCTGGCCCGCCATCCTGTCGAGATGCGGTGTTTTGATGGTGGGATGCCCCAAACCCGACAGGTCGCCGTATCCCAGGTCATCACAGAAAAGGACGACGATATTAGGCCCGGAGCCGCGATTTTCTGCCGCGGAGCTCAGGGTGCTCTGCCTGGCAGGCGTACAGGCAAGAACAAAAAGAAAAACTGAAAACAGGGAAGCCCGACGAATATTGTTAACCATCTGTGTGTGTTTAGGTGGATGAGGGGCGGCATCAGGGGGTCAGGAAAAGACGGATTTGAAGATAATATATTCTACGCAAATCAGACTTCTGCTCCAGGGCGGGGTTCCATCCGAAGGCCGGAAGATCATATATTCTTACACAAATATGGTTGGCGGAAACGGGGTTAGCTCCCTGTCAGGTGATCCCAGATCACGTTGTAAACATCGGTTGCAACCAGCTCTTCTTTTCCTGCTGCAGTGTCGGTGATCAGGATCGGATAAAAAGACGGGTCTACCTGCACGCTGCCGTGCGACCCCTTCACCAGCGAGGCGTCCAGGGGGATTACGTCCATGACATAACGGAAACCCGCTTTTTTGCGAAGCAGCTTATAAGCGGCCCTGGCTTTTGAGGTCATGAACAGCTCAACCGGGTCGTAGCCCGGTTTTTTGTGTATGTCCACCACCCGTGCGTAATCCGGAGCCAGTTTGTCGTCCAGCCAGAAATAATAGGTAAACCAGCTTTGCTGGTCGGCCATGACCACAAAATCGCCGGCACGCTGATGGTCGATATGATGAGCCTGCTGCGCCGCTTTGTCGAGCACGAGCGCCACGCCCGGCAGTCCCTGGAGCAGCGTTTGCACTTGTTCCGTTACGGAGGCGTCGTTTATGTACACGTGCGCTACCTGGTGATCGGCCACCGCAAAGGCTTTGGAAGCACCGGCGTCCAGCAGCTCCAGGCCGCGTTCCACACGTATTCCAAGCAGGTTGTGCCGGCGGAGCAGCCGGTTGATATGAATGGGTTGATTCACTGGTGAAATGCCGTATTCCGATAACAGGATGATCCGTGCGCCTTTTTCCGAATAATGATTTACCAGTCCTTCCACCACCTGGTCTATTTCGTTGAGCTCTTTGCTGATCCGGGTGAGGTCGGGGCCATGTTGCTGAAGGCAATAATCCAGGTGTGGCAGATAGATCAGCGTAAGGGTTGGATCGTATTTTTTATCTGTGAAAACCGAGGCGTCTGCGATCCACCGGGTGGAACTGATATCCGCGCCGGGTCCCCAGAACTTGAACAGGGGAAACTGGCCCAGTTCACGCTGCAATTCATCGCGCAGCCCGGCTGGATGAGCATAACAATCGGGCATTTTCCTGCCGTCGGCCAGGTAATTGGGGCGGGGGGTTGCTGAGTATTCGGCGGTGGAGTACATATTGTACCACCAGAACATTTTGGAGGTGGTGAAGGAGGGGTCGAGCTTTTTTGCTTTCTCCCAGATCTTTTCCCCTTGTACCAGCTTATTGGACTGTTTCCAGAATTTGATCTCGGCATCGGTTTCATCGTACCATCCGTTTCCGACAATGCCGTGGCCGGAAGGCCACTGCCCCGTCAGGTAGGTGCTCTGCACGGCTGTGGTCACCGCGGGCAGCATGGGTTTGATGGTCTGCAGGTGTCGCGACGCGATGTAGCGCGACAGGAAGGGAGTGTGTTCGCCGATCACTGAGCGCGACAATCCGATGATATCGATCACAACGGTTTTATGCATAGCCGGCTGATGGAATCGGTTGAGCGTTTAACAGATCGACCACCCACTGCATCTCCCGGATGATGGAGTCGGTGAGCGGCAGTTTTGCTTCGTCGGGCAACACTTCCCAGGTATAGGTTTCCACCTCCAGGTGAAAGGTGAACGGGTTGCGGTTATGTATCGCAAGCACCTGCCGGATATCCTGTTGGGTAGATTGCAGCAGGCCGTAGTTTTCGATAAACAGCGGCACGTGAAAATGGGCCCGCCACTCCCGTACGGAAGGATTCGGCATATCGGCTAAGGCCTCGGGCATATCGGGATATTTCAGGTATTCCCCGGTTGTGGTGCGGGCCACCACCTGGTGCAGGTAAACCGGTTCATTAAAACGCTCGAACGCTGCCTGTACTTCTTTTCTTTGATCGGGGTGTTCGGGTATGTTAGCCTTGAGCGCTGCGCTTATTTGTATCCTGCCTGTCTTGATGCCGGCGGCGGCAATGTGGCTGATCATGCTGGCGTGGTCTTCATAGCTGATCGCAAAATGACAAACATCGTAGCAGAGCTGCACGTGCTCGCGTATGGTTGCCGCGGCGACGTCTTCGTTATATCCGAATTTGTCCTGAATAAAGGGCACTCCGATTGGGATCAGGTATTTCAGGTACCAGTCGAGGAATTCTTTTGCTTCACCCAGCAGGCCGTCGGGTTCGGGCTCAACGTCTATATGGATCAGTTTACCGGTGGTATTCCTGATCTTCACCAACTGCTCCACTACCTGCAACAGGTTGAGGGTGGCGGTTTCGAATATACCCGGAAGGTCTTCTTTTTTGTGCCAGAACCGGTATGTGAGCGGGGCAGTGGATATCCCGCCGTCTGTCCCTTCCGGCAGCAGCGAAGTCAGTATCTGCGCCAGCCTGATTGTGTAGCTGACCCGGTCCGGTGATAACCAGTCGGGTGCATGCACCTTGTCCTTCACCACTTTTTCATGAAAATTGCCATAGGGAAAACCGTTCATGGTGAAAACATAGCAATTGTTTTCGTCCAGCCATTTCCGGAATGCCTCAAGATTTTCCTGTTTTCTCAGCTCAAGGCTGGCGGCATTTGCGAGGCGCAGGCCGATACCAAAGGGTTCGTGCGGAGACAGTTTTTTCTTCACCTGGGGGATATGCGCCTGCAGTTCTGCAAAATGCTCCTTCCAGCTTTCACCGCGGTGTATATTGGTACAATAGGTCAGGTGTCCTTGGGGTGTTTGCATATTTCATCATTTGTTGGCGGTGGCCTTTAGCCATTTGCTTGCCTGCTGCAGGAGGGCTGTATCCAGTTCATGCACTTCTACCCCCGTTCCAATCGCATTCAGCAGCATGATGGTCAGCCTGCCACCGAGGTGTTCACGAAATTCATTCAGGCCCTTTAGCACATCACTTTGCTCATCACGTATCTCTATTAGGGGATGGGTGACCGCGAAACCAAGCTTTTTTAACAGGGCCACGATATTTTTTGCGTCGGCTTCGCTGAGCCTGCCGGACAGATAAGAATAAGCGCTGTCCAGCGCGATGCCCATTGCCACTGCCTCTCCGTGCCGGATGGAGAAATTCGAAAGCTGTTCCACCTTATGTGCGCTCCAGTGCCCGAAGTCGAGCGGCCGGGAAGAGCCCATTTCGAAGGGGTCACCGCTGGCAATGTGTTCCATATGAAGCTGCGCGCATCGTTTGATCAGGTATTTCATGGCTTCGGCACCACGGCCGGCCAGGTCTTGCGCATGCTGCACCAGCCAGCTATAGAAGGCCTTGTCTTTGATCAAAGCCACTTTCACCGCTTCCGAAATACCCGACCGCCATTCCTCGGGGGTAAGGGTATCCAGGAAGGAATAGTCGTTGAAAACGGCTACCGGTGGGGCAAAGGAGCCCAGGAAATTCTTTTTGCCCCCGTAATTGATGCCATTCTTCACTCCCACGCCCGAGTCGTTCTGCGACAGTACGGTAGTGGGTATTCTTATATGGCGGATACCGCGGTGCGACACTGCAGCGGCGTAGCCGGCAAGGTCCAGTACCGATCCCCCGCCAATCGCAACGACATAGGAATGCCGGTCGATCCCGTGTCGGTCTACCGCGTCCACGATCTGGTAGAATAAGCTTTTATTATTTTTTGCCCTTTCCCCTCCCGGCACCATCAGTATCTCCGGGATCAGCGAAACCGCAGGCAACTCCTGAAAATAACTTCTGATCTGTGCGTCCAGCCCCGGATGATGGGTGGTTACGCCCGAGTCTACGATAAAAAGTAGCTTTCGGGTGGTGTCTGTTTGCCTACTGAGTAAAAAATCTCTGAAAACAGGATTTTTGCGATCAAAAAGGTCCTCTGTAAAAAATACGTTGTACTCAAATCTGACACTGAATGTCTGCTGTAAAAAATCCTCCATTGTATCTTAATGCGCCAACTAAACAATTTATCAAACCGGTATGAAATCTTTCATCTCAGCATCACACAAAGAAGGGATGAAAATTTTCATGATAGGAAAGGTGCCTCTTGGAATAATCAAAAAATTTCAAGAGAATTTATAAAATTAGGCAATAATCAGGTCACCGCAAACAATCTTGCCAGCAGGTACGAAAGCGGGAACAGCAATAGGATAAACAAAGCAACGTACAGGCTGTTGAACGAAGCGGCAAGGGATGCATCCATCAGGATAAGGGCCACCACTCCTGCCTTGACCGCTTTCCCGATCATGGGTCCTTCCGGGCGTTTCAGCGCGCGTTGCAGGGGCGGAAAAACAAGCAGTCCGAATACCAGCAAAAAGGGTAGGGTGATCGCCAGGGTCCCATTCAGCGCGGCCATCGCCACGATGGCGAGAATAACAAAGGCGTACAGTGCCATCGCGGTGTACAGGGTGGTTTTTTGCCCTCCGTGCACCTCTCCCCGGCTGATCATGGTGATCGCTGCGATATACACCACCGGCAGGAAAGCAATAAACCAGTAAAACGGAACCGCATATGCGATCAGGCTCATGCCCAGCAGCAGGTTCAGGCCCCGGCATGCGCCCATATTCAGGGGGCCGAAAAACGGATGGTGTTTCATCCATTTGTCGTACGCCACGGCGGCCAGGGCGATCAGCACCGCCAGGAGTGTGGAAAGCGACAGCAGGTTCGGGTATCCGGCAAAAGCTGCGGCAACGACACCACCCAGCAAAAGCAGGATGCCGAACGCGGCGGCGGACGTTTTGTTGATGAGCCCGCTGGGAATGGGGCGTTCGGGTCTTTCCTTTTTATCCAGTTCTGCGTCGAAAACGTCGTTCAGCACTACGCCTCCCCCGTATAGGCCAATGGTGGCCAGCACCAGCATCAGGAGGGGAAAACCAAGACTATCGCCGGTTTCGCCCGGCAACAGGGATCCTGCCGGCGAAGACGCTGCCCAGCTCACTCCCGAGAGAGAAGCGCCGATAGCTGCTCCGGCCAGGATATCCGCTATGGCGGTGACGATATTAGCCGGTCGCATTAAACGAAGAAATCCTGTTACGCGACTCATTTATTTTATGATGATGGAATTTTTATCGATCCGGGGTGCCTGTCCGCCGCGGAGGATCGTATTGCCACTGAATTTCTTTGTCTGGTCGATCTCTTTCACGGCGGAGAAATCAGTTTCGTCGATCTGGCCGCTCTGCGCAAAAGCGGTAATGGCGTTTTGATACGTAACCATCCGGATGTCTTCGTCGCTGATGCCCATTTGTTTCATCAGGGCAGCGGTTTTGGGTACGGCCAGCGGATCGCTGATACCCCAATCTGCTGCGGAATTGATCATGATACGTTCGGTGCCGTATTGTTTCACGAGCCCGGCCATCCGTTCGTTCCCCATTTTTGTAAAAGGGTAGATCGTGAAGGCCGCCCAAAAGCCTCTGTCCAGCACTTCTTTGACGGTTTCCTCGTTATTATGGTCAACGATCACCATGCCAGGATCGAGGCCGTGTTCTACGGCGATGTCCATGCTAAGCGTGGTGCCTTTCTTTTTATCGCGATGGGGGGTATGGATTTGCACGGGAAGTTCCGCCTCTTTGGCAAGGTCTAGCTGGAGCCGGTAATATTTTTCTTCTGCCGGTGTCTGGTCGTCGAAGCCGATCTCACCCACACCTACCACGCCTTCTTTATAAACGAACAGCGGAAGCAGCTCCATCACCTGTTCGGCGAGGGCTTCGTTGTTGGCTTCCCGTGAGTTCAGCCCGATGGTGCAATAATGTTTGATCCCGAATTGCGAGGAACGGAAGCGTTCCCAGCCGATCAGGCTGCTGTAGTAGTCGCGGAAGGTATCTATACCCGTCCGGGGCTGACCCAGCCAGAAAGCCGGTTCTATCAGAGCCACCACGCCGGCGTCGGCCATTGCCTGATAGTCGTCGGTTGTGCGGGAGGTCATGTGCACATGGGGATCGAAGAATTGCATGCCTTTAATGTGCCCGAGATAGGACGTGTCTGTATTCCTTGGGGCCAGGTCTTTTTCGGTAATGTCATGACTGCAACACATAATCTTTTGTTTTTTCTGCCAGTTTATTCCAGGATATTTTTCCGGACCGGATCTCGGAAAAAAGCTGGTCGTTCAATATTTGTTTTGCGGGGGGATAGTTACTATCGAAACAGGCCAGGTTTGCTGCCTCCTGTTCGAGGGGATTGGGCGAAGCGGCCACTTTACGAATGTCTTCGAACAGCGCTGCGTTCATGAATTTGCCGAACACCCTCCATAACTGGGGATTAACGGGTCGGTTTGCCGCCCATCTTTCGTGCGCATAATCGGAAAGGGTGGCTGCTAATTTTTCGTTTGCGCGTGCATCAAAACCGATTATTTTATCAATGGGTTTATCGGTAAAAAAGGCCTTCAGCACAAGCTGGTTCCAGGCGGGTTCGTCCAGGTGTTTTGCGGGGTAGGGATTATTGCACATGATGGCTTCGAGCACGTCGCCGATATTGTTGCGGATCCCTTCGGCGCACCTTGGTTTCCACAGCTCGGGCCAGGCCAATACAGGAAGAGCGGAATACAGTGCCACCAGTTCCTGCACTTCTGCGGCCAGAAAAAGGGTTTCGATGGTGCGGAAATAGGTTTCTTTGTTTTCGGCTGAAAGCTGCATCAGGAGCCAGACCCGGCCTAGCCGGTCGATCGACCAGTTGTTTACGATCAAACCCCCGCCTGCGGTCTCAATGTCTTTTTGCATTGTTTCCGGTAACTCGACAACTGTTTTTCCCGTTTTTCGGGGAAGCACAACAAAAGCAGTGTTAAACTGAACGCCGGAAATATTATCTTCGAATTTCGATTTAAGCCAGTTGAAGCTTTCGGGTTTGACGTGCTGTCTGATCACTCCAGCAAGCAAAACATTCAACCGGTCGTATTCATACTGGTACATAGTCTTTTCTTAAGGTTGTTGAAAGCCAGCGGTTTCCAATTGCGAAGTAAGAACCAATAAAATTAGAATATCTTTCCATCCTGCTAATCTATTTTTATTTTTGTTAACGTTTCCCATGATTTTGATCATACTTAATATCGTCTTCTGCCTGGCTTTCATCGTATTTGCCTGGTTTAATTTCAACGATAAGGACGCCTGGCTCTGGGTGCCCATCTATCTGGTGGCTGCCGCTTTGTGCGGGGCTGCGGCTTTCGGTTATCATTTTCCCGTTATCTCGCTGATCGCAATTTGTTTTTACCTGGTGTATGCGGTCGTGCTTTTTTTTGTGAAGGATGGCGTTTGGGATTGGCTTACCAAACACCACCGGCAGCATATTGCGCAGAGTATGCAGGCTACCAAACCTTATATTGAGAACACGCGGGAATTTTTCGGACTGCTGATCATCAGCGCGGCCCTGGGGCTGAACCTTGTGGTGTCGTTTCCGGCATAGTTTCATTAGCGTAGC
>CAZUWX010000012.1:52544-73817 GCA_964624205.1 uncultured Chitinophagaceae bacterium | reverse complement strand
GATCAATTAAAAAGTTCCGCAACTCCACAACTTCCCCAGAATTATTTGCTTCAATAATATAAAACCTACTGGAAGTTTCATTAGAAACCGCCTTTTTAAAAAACTGATACCTTATAGATTTAATATTTACATCATTTTCATCATTTATATCTACAAATGATTCAAACGCTAATAATCTGTTTTGATACAAATCTTTTTCGGTGCTATCAGTTGCAGAGCTGATGCGACTTTTTAAAGATAAAAAGGTAGATTTATTCCAAGCTATAAAAGCAGAATCGATAGGCAAATATTGATGACTTGTACGACTATTACCGCAGGACAGCAAAAGAATAAAATATGGTATGCTAATCAATGAAAAATGCATATACAAAATTGAGTTATCAGTACGGTTGTTTTCGCTCAACAACATTGTTTCGTCTTCTTATTTGAGAGTCAATTTTACGAGTATTTAATTCATCCTTTGTTAGGATACCCTTTTGACCCGTATCTTGATCTGTTTTCCCTGCAATGACCCGGATAAGACCAGGGAACAGGCAGGGGTATGAGTTCCTTTCACCGCGGATAGCGCAGAAAATGTTCATCTACGCGGCGCATTCAATGCAAATTCAAATAATTTGCACCTGCCGGCCTGTAATACAAGCCGCTGTGTTGAATGAACAGTAGCCTTTTTAATTTTCCGATTTGTAGTCCGAGCGATACCCTATTAAGTAGCCAATGGGAGCAAGTACCCAGTAAGTCAAAAGTTGTAATGCCCAGGGCGGATTAGTCAACCGAATTTCGTCTTTATGTTTTAATGCAATAAGCGAAACACGAAAAAAATTCGGTATCCCCTTTTTATTAAGTTTTTCGTCTCTCGCTAATGCAAAAAAAGTTTCAAAGAATTTGTCGATGTGAAATGCCGGTCTAAATTCCTGCATGTAGTGCGCCACGGTGTCGCCCGAATTCCAAAAATGATGTCTCGTTTTTGCCGGAATGCTAATTGTCTGCCCAGCTTCTACAAATCGTTCCTTTCCTTCGACTTTAAAAATACAAGAGCCCGAAATAATTTTGAATATATTTTCCTGCAACGGGTGAATGTGTTCTGGCTCCTTAACATCTGACGGTGGACTAAAACATTCTATCTCCAGGAGCTGTCCGTTTGTTTCAGCAGCGGTCTGGCGAAAGATCATTATTTGTCCTGTTCTTGTGTTTGTGATTTTATCGCCTTGCTTTGCCATGGTTGCCGGCAATTTTGATTTTTGTTTACAGTCAGGTTACTGCGTATCCGTTCACTCCAATACAGGACGTTGAGCCAAAAGGAAACCAAACAGATTTTCGATGCGGTACGAAACCGGAAACATTTGCTATTTGCTGGTGCTGCACTTGTGCTACGGATCAGATTAAGGGTAATATCACTCTTTCCCGAAGCCCCTACTGCGCACCGTTCTTGTCCACCATCAGCACCGTACGTGCGCCCAATTCGCGGGCGATGCGCATCACGGCCACCACCTCATCGATCGGCACCATTTTATCGGCGTTGATCGCAACGGTGGCATCCACAGAGTCTTTCATGATCAGCGGCTCGAGAGAAGCTTTGAGCTCCTCCAGGGGAATTTGTTTTCCGTTCACGATATAGTGCTTCTGCACGTCGATGTTCACGACCACATTCTGTTTGGTCTTTGTATCGCCCTTGGCCTTGGGATTGGCCAGCCGGATCACGTTCGGATTGGCCAGTGTGGCGGCGATCAGGAAAAACATCAGGAGAATGAACAGGATATCATTCAATGCCCCCGTGTGCACCTCGGCTCTCTCTCTTAATCTTTTTCTGATGTTCATACCCGTAACAAAATTTATCTTGAAAACCCTACCGGGTAGGTTCCTGTAATATATCCACAAATTCGGCACTCGCCGCTTCCATCCGGTTACCCGTCTTGTCGATCTGCGTATTCAGGTAATTGTGCGCGATCGAGGCCAGCAACCCGATGATCAGTCCCACCGCCGATGAGATCAGCTTGGTATAGATCCCGTCGGCCATCGCCTGGATGGTGAACTCACCGGTGGAAGCCAGCCGGAAGAATAGCTGGAACATGCCAACGATAGTACCCAGGAACCCGAACATCGGAGCGATCCCCGCGATCAGGGAAAGGATGTTCAGATTGCGCTCCATCTTGTACATTTCCAGTCTGCCGACATTCTCCATGCTTTTCTCTATGGCGTCGATCGGCTTCCCAATGCGTTGAATGCCCTTGTCGATGATCCTCGCCACCGGGTTATCTGTATTCTTCGACAACGATCTTGCCGCCGTCACGTTCCCCGATACAATATGGTCGCGGATAATATTCATAAAATTGTCGTCCACCCGGGACGCTTTCCGGATATACATCACCCGCTCAATAAACACAAAAATGGCAATCACCAGCAGAACAGCCAGCGGAATCATCAGCACCCCTCCTTTGGAAAGCAGTTCCATGATGCTGATCGAAGGAGCTGGCGGAAGCGCGTCGACAGCCGTTCTCACAGCGGCGGATGTATCGATCTGAAGAAAAAACAAATTCATCAAGGATTTTTTTTAAAGGTGTAAAGATTATGAAAAAATGTCGGGATAATTGTTAATATATTTCATATATTTAAAAGGATCGTTAAGAAGGCGTCATGAAAAGAACCGCCCTATCTCTTTTCAAAGAACTGATCTTTAGGGAACCGATCTTTTACAGCCGGTTTCCTCCCCAGCGCGTAACTTTGCTGTTCTGGATATGGAGAACCGGTATGACCTGATCATAGTAGGAGGCGGCCCGATAGGGCTGGCATGCGGACTGGAAGCTAAAAAGAGAGGATTGCATTTTGTGATCCTTGAAAAAGGAGCGCTTGTCAATTCGCTATATAATTATCCCACTAATATGACTTTTTTCTCTACCTCGGAGAAGCTGGAGATCGGGGGAGTCCCCTTCGTTTCCAATAATGTCAAGCCGACCCGCCCGGAAGCGCTGGAATACTATCGCAGGGTAGCCGTTTCACATCAATTGCCGGTACGGCTGCAGGAAAAGGTGCTGGATATCACCCCGCTGGACGGGGGCTACTGTATTCGAAGCTCGCGGAGCAGCTATCAATGTGTCTATGTGATCATTGCCACCGGTTTTTACGATATCCCGGTGCTGATGGATGTGCCCGGCGAAGACCTGCCAAAAGTTACCCATTATTATAAAGACCCGCATTTTTACGCCATGCAGCGCGTGGTAGTGGTGGGCGCCAATAATTCGGCCGTAGACGCTGCCCTGGAAACCTTTCGCAAGGGCGCAACAGTAACCCTGGTGACGCGCGGCGAAGGCATCGGGAAAAGAGTGAAATACTGGGTAAGGCCCGATATCGAAAACCGGATAAAAGAGGGCAGCATCCAGGCTCATTTCAACTCCTGCCTCACGGCGATACGAGCCGACGAAGTGGATATCCGCACGCCGGAGGGCGACCTGACGATCCCGAACGATTACGTGATCGCCGCCACCGGCTATAAACCCGATTTTGACCTGCTGAGTCGGACAGGGATCGGCCTCTCCTGCGACGAGCTCCGGCAACCTGCATACGATGAAAGTTCCATGGAAACCAACCTGCCCAATGTGTTCCTGGCAGGAGTGGTCTGCGGAGGCATGAATACCCATGTCTGGTTCATTGAAAACTCACGGGAACACGCCGTAAAAATACTCAATAAGATCGCGCCCACGTATCAAACCCGTTAACCTGTTGCCAAAGCGCCTGACAAGATCAGTGCCGTGTTCGTTTCTCAGGATCTTTCCTCCCATATCATCGCCAGGTGGATAATGGTTTCCACACTTTTCTGCATGTCCTGTATGCTCACATACTCATGTTTGCCGTGATAGGCCATCTCGCCGGTGAAGAGATTCGGACAGGGTAATCCCATGAAAGAGAGACGGGACCCGTCGGTTCCGCCGCGGGCACTCAGGTTTTTAACGGTAACGCCCGACCGCTCCATGGCCACCCGCGCATACTCGCATACGTGGGGATGCCGGTCCAGCACTTCCTTCATGTTCCGGTATTGTTCCACCACCTGGAATTCGGCGCTCGCACCGGGATATTTCTCCATCATATCGTCCAGCCGGCTCCGCAGAAAACTTTCATATTCCCCCAGCTTGTACGTGTGAAAATCGCGGATAATGAATTCAATCGTTGCCTGTTCCACCGTGCCGCCCGTCTGCACAGGATGAAAAAAACCCTCCCGGCCGGAAGTGGTTTCGGGTGAGTAAGCATCCGAAGGAAGTCCCGCAATGTATTCGGCAGCAACCTTGATGGCGTTCACCATTTTTCCTTTGGCGTATCCCGGGTGTGCGCTCACCCCGTGTATCCGGATCCGGACCGCATCGGCAGAGAAGGTCTCGTCTTCAAACGAGCCCCGCTCCCCACCGTCGAGGGTGTAGGCGAAGGCAGCTCCCAGCTTAGCAATGTCCACTTTGTCCACTCCCCTGCCGATCTCCTCATCAGGCGTAAAAAGTAATTTTATGGTGCCGTGCTTTGTTGCAGGATGCTGCATAAGATAAGCAGCCATATCCATGATCACCGCTATCCCGGCCTTGTCGTCGGCCCCCAGCAGGGTGGTGCCGGACGCAGTGATGAGGTCTTCGCCAATTTTTTCTGCCAGATAAGGATGCTGCAGGGGTGAAATGACCTGAGATGGATCGTCGGGCAATACGATATCGCCGCCATCGTAATTTTTATGCACCAGGGGTCGCACGCCTGCACCGCTGCAATCCGGCGAAGTATCCATATGCGCACAAAAACAGATCACAGGAACGGTTTTGTTCGAAGTAGCCGGCAGGGTAGCGTACACGTAACCAAACGGATCAAGATGGGCGTCGGCAATGCCCATCGCCTGCAGTTCCTGCACCAGCACGCGGCCGAGGTCTTTCTGCTTTTCGGTGGACGGATAGGTGGTGGAGGCGGGGTCGCTCTGAGTATCTATCCTGACATATTCAAGAAAACGTTGGGCTACTGTAAAATTGTACGCATCCGGCATGGTTTGGCTAATTTTGGGCAAGATAAAAATTCTATGGCATTAGACCACCGGTCTGCTCTCATCCGCCAGGGATGGGCACGCGCACTACTGTTACTGGCCGTGTACCTGCTGCTGTCGATCACAGCCGCTTCTTATTTCCATACGCTGGAAAGCTGGATCGCCGCTTCTTTTGTGGTGGGGCTCGCGACAGTCTACGTTTTTCGGGTGTACATCGACCGTAAAAATTTTCTCAGCCTCGGCCTGCATCTTTCCGGTATTTACCCGCACGCCATAACCGGCTTGTTGAGCGGCACGGCCCTGCTGGTATTCGGCGCTCTTATGATCTATACACTGGATGGACTAAAATGGACAAGCGTACAGTTCAACGGCCGGTCCCTGCTGATGAGCGCCGTGATCCTGCTGCTGGTGTCTTTTACGGAAGAACTGGTGTTCAGGGGATATATCCTGCGCAACCTGACCCATTCGGTGAATAAATGGACGGCCATACTGATCAGCGCCGCCTTATTCGCTGCAGTACATACCGCCAACGCACATATCCCGGCTACCGGCGTGCTTAGTATTTTTGCGGGAGGATGGCTGATGGGCGTGGTATTCATTCACACCCACAGCCTGTGGTTCCCGATCGCCTTTCATTTTTCCTGGAACTTCCTGCAGGGAACCGTGCTGGGTTTTCCCGTCAGTGGCCTTTCACTTCCCCATCTGCTGGAAATGGATCGCAAGGGACCCGATCTGCTCACAGGCGGCGCCTTCGGATTTGAGGGTTCTTTGGTCTGCACTCTCCTGCTGACCGCGGTGGCCGGTATCGTCTCCTATATTCACCTGCGCCGGTCGCCCTGACTTTTTTGCTGCCAGCCTGCTACCCCATCGTTCCGGTATATAGCAGCTTAAACAGGCTAGCACAACGATCACCTCTTTCACGTTCTTTACGCAATTGCGCTACCACCACGCTTCCGCTATGTTTCCCGCATCCGCCAGGTATTTTTCATTCGGGAAAAAATAACTATCTTTTCGATACCTTTCACAACAGCGTTTTTCCACAGCACGGAATACCGTCAGCCCGGAGTAAATATCTTTATTGAATACGCAGACAGCAGCTTAAAAAAACAACGCATGAAAAAATTACTCATCGGTGCGCTGGTAGGCGGCGTGATCATTTTTATTTGCCAGTTCCTCTCCTGGGTATTGCTGGACCTGCATCGTCCGGCCTATAGCTACACCGAGCAGCAGGACGAGATCCTGGATCTTCTCAGCAGCAGGTTTTCCGACAACGGTTCCTATCTTCTACCCAACCTCCCGCCGGGGGCTTCCGCTGAGATGATGGAGCAACACATGAAGGAACGCCATGGGAAACCCTGGGCGGTTATCGCTTATCATAAGGCGCTCAACACAAATATGGGAATGAATATCGTCCGGGTGCTGGTAGTGAATATTGTGATGATCGCGCTGTTCTGCTGGATCCTCTCCAAACTCCCGCGCCCGGCGTTTGGAACCGTTTTCCTGGCTAGCCTTTTTACCGGCCTGATCGTGTTCATGAACGCCCCATACACGCAATTTGTCTGGTACGAAACGCTGGATGTCAATGCCAGCCTGATCGATGCCGTGGCCGGATGGGGGCTCACAGGTCTGTGGCTGGGCTGGCTGTATGGGAAAAAAAGGAGCCGGGCCTCCACCGGGCACGAACGGGAATCGGTGGCGTATTAAAACAGAACGGAGACAAACGGCTATTGCAAGAAGGCGGGTTCAAACAAATCCGACCATACCCTGGTCCGGATCAGCGCCGGCTGTAGCAGGCATTACTCAGCGGGCCACTTTCGCATTGTTTTGCAGGAAAATGATCTGGCGCCGGGGTATAGTGAGTGTGCTGAAGATATCGGGCATGATGTAAATGACATTCTCGGCTGAGTTGTAGGCCACGTCAAAATATTTCCAGTTCCGGCCGCCGTCTTTGGACTGTCCTACCATATAAGAGATCACGTCGGCCGGCCGGTCGTCTATCCGGGTATTCCTGGTTTTGCGCACCACACATTGCCATTCGTTACGGTCACTGTGAAGCTGTACCAGTTCAATCTTTTCGGGTTTTTCCTCCGGTAAATCGCCGGTTACGGCGCGCGAGCGGCGGAGGTATTCCAGGAAACCCTGCTTTCCGCCGTAATAGTGCACCACGCCCGGATAACTCAGCTCCAGGTAATGGGCCCAATGACTGGAATGAAAGGCTTGTATAAGGCTGTCGGCAAAAACAAGTGCACGGCGACCGGCAAACGCGGTGTCGGACTGTGCCGCAGCACCCGAGGAACAGGTGAGCAGAATGATGAGCACAAACATGCCGGAGGTCTTCATACGAACGGATTCAAGTAGGTATACAGACCCCCAAAATAATACAAATCCTCCCGCCCGTCAAGCAGGGGGAGGATAATTTTTGAGAGATGCCGGTATACGGCCGATATACGGGAAGGATCAGGGCATCACGATGCGGGAGCCTCCGGAGATATCTACCAGCTCGATCTCGAAGATCAGGTCTTCGCCGGCAAGTGGATGATTGGCATCCAGGAGCACGGCTTCTTCGCCCACTTCCTTGATAACCACGGGAATCACCTGCCCTGCCCCATTGGTCATATTGAGCTGCATGCCTACTTCAGGATTCATATCAGGGGGAAAATTCGCCTTGGGGAATTCCACTACCCGCTCTTCGTCCTTCGGCCCGTAGGCTTCGTCGGATGGAATGTGTACGGTCTTTTTCTCTCCCACTGCCATCCCGGTTACGCCGGCGTCAAAACCCTTGATCACCTGGCCACTTCCGACTTTGAATTCAAGCGGATCGCGCCCCTCCGAACTGTCGAATGTGGAGCCATCCGTTAAACGTCCATGATAGTGCACCTTAACCGTGTCCCCTGATTTTACCTGTTGCATATTATCCATTTGTTGTTGATAAAAATTAAGAAAGTGGTGAAAGTAAGAGTTACTTTTGAAATTTTACTATTATACTATGAATAACAGAATGATTTTAATATCTGTGTTCCTGCTGACCTGGCTTACAGGCTGTGGGCAATCGCAACCCGCCGCCCCTTCGGAAGCTGCTTTAAAATCTCCTCCCGAAACCATCTCAAAAATCGTTCCCGCAGCAGAGCAGTTGGATCTGTTTCTGCCCCTGCTCGCCTCGAAACGGGTGGCGGTATTTGCCAACAATACCTCCATGGTGGGAGACATTCACTTAGTAGACACCCTGCTCGCTCGGGGCATCACCGTGCAGAAGATATTTGCGCCGGAGCACGGCTTCCGGGGCACAGCCGATGCCGGGGAAAAAGTGACCAACTCCCGGGACCCCCAAACCGGTGTGCCGATCGTTTCGCTGTACGGAACCAAAAGAAAACCTTCGGCCCAGGATCTGGCGGATGTGGATCTCATCTTGTTTGATATTCAGGACGTAGGCGTTCGTTTTTTCACCTATATCTCCTCGCTGGAAGACCTGGCTGCCGCCGCAATCCTGCATAATAAACCCCTGATAGTGTTGGACCGACCCAATCCGAACGGATTTTATGTTGATGGACCGGTGCTGAAATCCCGGTTTCGCTCCTTCCTGGGCATGCAGCAGGTGCCGGTGGTGTACGGCATGACCATCGGTGAATATGCAAAGATGCTGGTAGGGGAAGATTGGATAAAAATGCCCGGAACCGGTAAACAGGCGGCAGATCTGCAGCTTACCGTTATCCCCTGCGCCAATTACACACACAGCAGCTTGTATGAGCTGCCCGCAAAACCTTCGCCGAATCTGCCCGATATGGCTTCCGTGTATCTGTACCCCTCTACCTGCTTCTTTGAGGGCACAGCCCTGAGTGAAGGCAGGGGCACCGACCGCGCCTTCCAGGTATTCGGCCATCCCTCCCTGCCCGACAGCCTGTACAGCTTCACACCGCGCAGCCGGGAAGGAGCGAAAAATCCCAAACTGCTCAACCAGCTTTGTTACGGGTGGAACCTCGGCGGAAAACCCGGCGAGGTGCTGGAAAAGATCAACGGACGGCTCCGGCTGAATTGGCTGATAACCGCTTACCAGTTGTTCCCGCAAAAGAACCAGTTTTTTATCAATGAGGGGCGGACTTTCAACACCCTCGCCGGAACGGATGAGCTGATCCGGCAGATCCGAAATGGATTGAGTGAAGAAGAGATCCGCGAGAGCTGGCAGCCCGGCCTGGAGAAATTTAAAGAGATCCGGAAAAAATACCTGCTATATAAAGATTTCGAATGAGCGCTTACCCACGTATCGTATTTATGGGCACGCCCGAGTTCGCGGTGCCCTCGCTTGACCGCCTGCTGCAGGCAGGATATCCTGTGATTGCCGTTGTCACCGCCCCCGATAAGCCGGCAGGCAGAGGCATGCAACTGACCGGTAGCGCCATCAAAAAATTTGCACAACAGCACCAGTTGCCGGTGCTGCAGCCTGATAAGCTGAAAGCTCCCGATTTTATCGCCTCCCTGAAAAGCCTGGGCGCCGATCTTCAGGTGGTGGTGGCTTTTCGTATGCTGCCCGAGATCGTATGGGATATGCCTCCCCTGGGCACGATCAACGTACATGCTTCCCTGCTGCCTAAATACCGGGGCGCGGCACCGATCAACTGGGCCATCATCAACGGCGAAAAAGAGACCGGGGTCACCACCTTCAAACTTACTCACGCCATTGACACCGGAAATATCCTGCTGCAGGAAAAAGTCGCAATCGGCAACAATGAGACGGCGGGGGAGCTGCACAACAAACTGATGGAAGCAGGGGCCACCCTGCTGATAAAAACCCTGGATACATTAAGGCAGGAAGGACTGACAGAACAACCGCAGGAAACCCTGCTCCGCCAGGATTGGGATCCCCGTACCCTGCACGCACCCAAGATCTTCCGCGATACCTGCCGGATCAACTGGCACCAGCCTGCCGACACGATCTATAATCATATCCGCGGACTCTCGCCCGTCCCGGGCGCTTTCACCCATTTCCAAGAAAAACAACTGAAAATATACCGCGCGGAAAAACACCATGCCTCGCATACTGCCCGGCCCGGCAGCTTTGAAACAGACCACAAAAGCTACCTGCGTTTTGTTTGTACCGATGGATATATATATGCAACGGAACTACAGGCAGAAGGGAAAAAAAGGATGGAGATCACGGCCTTCCTGCGCGGATACCGCTGATCTTTTTCACTACCGCCATTCCATTTTCTATCTCGTTTACCACACCGCAAAAGAACAGTTGTCCAGCGCTCACAAGCCAACCCATTTCTACCGGTTTTTGTTCCACCCATATCATCATTTTCTATTTGTTTACCACAACGCAAAAAATATTCGCCGCTAGCCGGAAGGCCACCCCCCGCCTTATTGATTTTTGCTGTCCGGCGCTCCATCCTCCATTAGAGATTTTCGTTGTGCCTAACCGTTTCTCAGGTTAACCCTGTGTATCAATCAGATAGACTACCGAAAAAAAACGGTTACCGGGTGGTGGAAAATAATTTGGCCAGGCCACAGCGATTATGTATATTACTGATATACGATTGCCTGGAAATCAAACCTAAATGATATGCATATGAAAAAAGTTGCCGATGTGATCGCGCGCAAGGGAAAGAATGTAACTTCCATCGCTCCTGGTGCCAGTGTGCTGGATGCGCTGAAAATTATGGCCAGTGAAAATATTGGATCGGTAATGGTAATGGAAAACGGCCATTACCTGGGTATCATGACGGAACGGGATTACTCCCGAAAAGTCATACTGAAAGGAAAATCATCCACTGACACCAAGGTGTCGGAAATCATGTCGTCCGACTTCCCCAGGGTTACGCTGACCGATACGATAGATTATTGTATGCAGTTGATGTCTGACCGGAATATCCGGTACCTGCCTGTATTTGACGGAGACGCATTACAGGGCATTGTCTCCATCAACGATGTGGTGAAGGAAACCATACTCGCACAAGCTGAAACCATTACACAACTCAAAGACTACCTGCACGCCAGTATGTGATCAGATATTGCTTTTCTCCGATACCACGGTAAGATCGGCCAGGTCAACGGTTATGGGAATCAACCCTAACCGTAACACGGCCTTTTTGCCTTTAATTTCGATCACCTCCCCTACCTGGTGATTCTTTTTCATCAGCACTTTCTGACCCACCACTATATCGCCTCCAACCAGGTTGTATTTGGCCTTGATCTTTTTCTGTACTTTCTCCTCTTTGTGTTTGCCCTGTTGTGCGAATAATAACCCGCGGAGCTGTTTGATCAGTTGGTCTTTTTCTTCCTTCCCCTCCGCTTTTTTCCAGTCGACCACTACCTGTTTTAACTTACGTTCCATCTCTTTCAGATAGGCGGACCGTTCCTCCGTTATTTTATTCTGATGTTTCAGCAGCTCCACCTGCTGCTGGTGTTCCTCTTTTTTGATCAACGCCTCCATACTGTTTTTCAGTCGCTCGTTTTCTTTGAGTTGCTGCTGCAATTCACGCTTCTCCTTTTCGATCACGCGCAGGTCCTGCTCGGTGCGATTCAGGAGCTTATCCAGTTGAAAATGGCCTTCGTCTACCAGTTGACGGGCTCTCTGTATGATCCGTTTATCGAGGCCGATCCGTTCTGCAATAGAAAATGTATAGGAACTACCCGGTTTACCAATGATCAGTTTGTAAGCCGGCAGCAGGTTCTTTTCGTCGAAAGCCATGGCCCCGTTGAGAATTCCCGGCGTTTTATTGGCCATGATCTTCAGGTTCAGGTAGTGGGTGGTCACGATCCCCATAGCGTGTTTTTTCACCAGCTCTTCGAGGATCACTTCGGCAAAGGCGCCGCCCAGGTTGGGGTCGCTGCCGCTACCGAGCTCGTCTATAAAAAAAAGTGTTTTCCCGTTGGCGTTTTCCATGAAGTGCTTCATGTTCTTCAGGTGCGAACTGTAGGTACTCAGCTCAAACTCCAGGCTTTGGGTGTCGCCGATATGGATCATCAACTGCTTAAATATGCCCATTTCGGAATCGGGGTGTACCGGCACAAGCAGGCCGCTCTGTACCATGAGTTGCAGCAGGCCGGCAGTCTTCAACGTAACCGTTTTGCCGCCGGCGTTCGGGCCGGATATCAGCAGGATCCGCGTCTTTGCATTGAGCGTGAGATCAACAGGGTAGACCGGTTTTTGCGCTTTTGTATTGTAAAGAAAAAGCAGAGGATGATAGGCTTTCACCAGGTGCATATGTGCCTTATCTGCGATCAGGGGTTGATGCGCCTGGAGTAGCACCGCCATTTTTGCCTTTCCCCTGATGAAGTCGAACTCCCCGACGATAGTATGATAAGACAGGAGTAGGTCGCCATACCCCGACAGCCGGGAGGTGAGGTCCCGGAGGATGCGGTGCACCTCGCGACCTTCCTCGTGCTCCAGGCTGAACACATCGTTATTAAGACTGATCGTTTCTTCGGGCTCTATAAAGCTCGTCTTGCGGGTATCGCTTTCGCCGTGCAGAATTCCGCGCACCTGTCGTTTATGTTCGGCAAAAAGTGCTATCACACGGCGGCCGTTGAGGAATGCTTCGCCGGTGTCGGTCACCATGCCCGATTTCGACAGTTTCTGAATGATCCGGTCGAACACCCGCCGCTGTTCGATGCGTTTTCTGGCCAGTTGCTGACGAATCCGGAGCAGTTCCTCAGAAGCATTGTCTTTGACAGCGCCTGCCTCGTCGATCACCCCATCGATCATCGTGAGGATCGCCTTTTCGTAGTAGCTGTGCTCCACCACCCGGTACAGCCCGGTATACACCTCCTGCCGCTCCTTGTCGAACCAACGGAAGATCCCCTGCATGGCGACCATCAGTTTTCTGATCTCGAGCAGTTGCTCCCCGTTCAACATGGCGCCGGGTATCTTCAGCAGTCGCAGTTCCTTTGAAAGATTCAGGGTGTAGTCATTCGGAAAATACTGGCCGGCCTGCAGCAACTGCTTGTATTCGGTCGTTTGCTTCAGCTCGTGTTCAATGATCGTTTTCTGTGTATGTATGGGAAGCGCATCGGCTCGGGAACGGGCATATTCCGACTGGCATTGTTCTTTTAACAATTCCTTAATCCTGTCATATTCGAGCTGCACCAGTGCCGATGCGGGGAAAAATTTCATATAGGCCGCAAAGTTATTCAGTAATTTTGTACCAGCGCTTAAAATGATGCTATGATGAATAATGTGCTGATTATGCTGGTTGCCTCGATGACCACATTTTTATCGTGTACAGGAAATGCAAATTCTACCAAGATTATGAATAACGAGATAAGCATGGCAGTCCCTGAAGGAACTACAACAGACACGGCAACATTTGGTACTGGTTGTTTCTGGTGCACCGAAGCCCTGTTCCAGCAGCTCAAGGGGGTAATAAAAGCCACCTCGGGTTATAGCGGGGGGCATGTGCCCAATCCCACCTACAAGGCAGTAACTGAAGGCACCACAGGTCACGCGGAAGTGCTGCAGATCGTGTATGATCCAGCCGTGATCAGCTTTGACGAGCTGTTGAAGGCTTTCTGGGAAAGCCACGATCCCACCACCCTGAACCGGCAGGGTAACGACATAGGCCCGCAATACCGCAGCGCCATCTTCTACCACAATGAGGAACAGAAAAAGAAGGCCGATGCCTACAAGGCTGCGCTTGACGAAAGCGGGGCTTTTGCCAATCCTATTGTGACAGAGGTGACTGCTTTTTCGAAGTTTTACCCGGCGGAAAATTATCACCAGGATTATTACAACAACAATCCTTCGCAGGCTTATTGTCAGTATGTGATCCGGCCCAAGCTGGAGAAATTCAATAAAGTCTTTAAGGATAAGCTGAAAACAGCGCAGTAACACTGCCCTGCAGTTCCGGATGTTTGCGAGTAGTGAGCTCTTCCTTGCGACGCCGGTTTTTAAATTTCAGAAGCTATGCTTTTCCAGCCTTAACATCTCCGGCGACCGGCTGCACAAGCAGCTTCCCGCAGACCTTACTGCTCAGCATTTCCGGGTTTCTACCTGCATAGGTAACCGACCTGCTCTCATCGAAAGATTCCACCGCCTCAACGGTAATAACGGATCCCAGCGTCAGTTCACGGCTGTTGAGAAATTTTAGCAGGTCTTCCGAAGAATGAGCGACCGCCATAAACACAACCGTGTCCCCCTCCCTGCAATCACTGAGCCGGATATAGGGCTCCGATTCCATGTTCCCTTCTGCATCCGGTATCGAGGATCCGTGCGGATCTGCTTTGGGATATCCCAGCAACTTGTCCATTTTGTCAAAAAATGCGGGTGACTGAACATGCTCGATCTGCTCGGCAATATCATGTACTTCCTCCCACCCGAACCCCATCTTCTCCACCAGGTACATTTCTGCCAAACGGTGTTTGCGTATAATCAGGGCGGCCTCCTTTTTTCCCTTTTCGGTGAGTCTGAGCGGTTTGTAGCTCTCGTATACCACCAGGCCCTTCTCGGCAAGCCGCTTCATCATGCTGTTCACCGTAGGCATCTTAATGTCGAGCTGTTTGCTGAGCTCATTCACACTAGCTTCTCCTTTTGCACCGCCCAGCACAAACAACGCCTTCAGATAATTTTCCTCTGTTGGAGAGATCATAAGGCAAAGCTACAGAAACATTAGCCCAAGCTAACAATTTTGTTAGATTAATTTTGTTAGATTAAACTAACTTATTATTTTTGCTATACAAATAGAGGACCGGCCCTCGCAACCGCCATACTATGTTCGACGTTATCATCAGCTATCTTGAGAGCATTCCCCCCATCCTGGCAGCACTGTACGCCACCCTGTTCACCTGGCTGGTTACGGCCGCCGGGGCTTCTTTTGTATTCTTTTTCAAGAGAATGAACAAAAACGTCATGGATGGCATGCTCGGGTTCACGGGGGGGGTGATGGTAGCTGCCAGTGTCTGGAGCCTGCTCATCCCGGCTATCAATATGAGTGAAGGCGAAGGTTTTGCCAAAGTGATGCCGGCAGTGCTGGGGTTCCTGGCGGGAGCAGCGTTTTTATATGGACTGGACAAGGCCCTTCCTCATCTGCACGTCAATTTTAAGCAGGTGGAGGGCGTCAAATCACCCTGGCAGAAGACAACGTTGCTGGTGCTGGCTATTACGCTGCATAATATACCGGAGGGATTGGCTGTGGGAGTATTATTCGGCGGCGTGGCGGCAGGAATACCAGAGGCAAGTATTGCCGGGGCTGTAGCCCTTGCCATTGGCATCGGTCTGCAAAATTTCCCCGAAGGCGTGGCCGTTTCCATGCCGCTCCGCCGGATGGGGATGGGTCGCCGCAAGAGCTTTTTCTATGGGCAGTTGTCCGCAATCGTCGAGCCCATCGCCGGCGTGGTAGGAGCCCTGGCTGTAGCAGCTTTCACACCAATGTTACCCTACGCCCTGGCCTTTGCGGCCGGCGCCATGATTTTTGTAGTGGTGGAAGAAGTAATACCCGAGGCCCAACAAAACAAAAATTCGGACATCGCCACGCTGGGATTCATCGGTGGTTTTATTGTGATGATGACCCTCGACGTGGTATTGGGATAAATTAGGCAGGGAGCCGGATATATGAGACAAAATTCATATTTTTAGATAAACGTTATATATGGCCCCAGTCCTGCTGACGGCCCCGCTTTACGGAATAGTCAGCCTGTTGCTGTCTACAGCCATTTCGTCCTGCTCACCTATAGTATATTCCACTACAGGGCAAAACGTTCCTCTGTTCCGGGAAAAAGGAGAATTCACTGCCAGCGCCGCCTATGCCATGTCCGAAGATGCGAGCGGCGTGGAGTTGCAGGGTGCGGCGGCCCTGACCAACCATTTTGGAGTGCTCGCTTCCTTTTATGCCCTGAGCAACAGTCTGCGCGAATATGAGGAAGGCTGGGGCGGCAAGGGAAATTATACAGAACTGGCAGCCGGCTACTTCGATGCGCTGGGGCCAAATCGTTTTTTTCTTTACGAAATATACGGGGGAGTTGGGCTCGGAAATATCCGGTGCGATGCCAATGATCGTTCTGTACTAAATTCTCGTTATGTCAAACCCTTTTTGCAGCCTTCACTTGGTTTTCGCGGGCGGGTGGCGGAATTGGCGCTCACCGCGCGGATAGGTGTATTGCACTATACGGGGTATACGGCGTCGCTCACCGAACCCGAGAGGCAGGCGCATGCGGTTGCATTTTTCGACCGGCGCAAAAACTCTGCGCTCTTTGAACCCGGGCTTACTTTCCGCATCGGCTTCCAACAAGTAAAACTACAGGTTCAATACACGCTTTCTACTTTTAACGGCGACCGCGACGGATCCGGCTATACGGTATCTAACCAGGAGTACCTGTCGCTGGGGATCCGGTGTATGCTTTCCCAGAACTGGCCCCATAGGCCGACCCGAAAATAACGCTTGCTACCGGCTTTGCTACGAAATCACATGCGGTTAACCGTTCAGATTATTCGGACAGCTTCTTTTCCACTTCGTGAATGGCCCGAACGGTTTTCAGAAACGAATCGGGCGTCACCGACAAACTGTCGATACCCTTCTCCACCAGGAACTGCGCAAAATCCGGAAAATCGGAAGGGCCCTGGCCGCAGATGCCGACCTTTACGTTGTTTTCCTTCGCCACCCGGATCAACCGGCTGATCAGCTTTCTCACCGCAGGATTTCGCTCTTCGTACAGATGCGCCACGAGGGCTGAATCGCGGTCGAGCCCCAGCACCAGTTGCGTGAGATCGTTCGACCCGATGGAAAACCCGTCGACATGCTGCGCAAATTCTTCCGCCAGCAAAATATTGGAAGGAACCTCTGCCATCAGGTACACTTCCAGGCCCTTGTCGCCCCGCCGCAATCCGAATTCGTCCATCACTCCATATACCCGGCGTAACTCATCCACCGTGCGACAGAAGGGGATCATCACCGCTACGTTCTCCAGGCCTATCTCTTCCCGCACCATACGCATGGCGCGACACTCCAGCCCAAAAGCAGGTTGATAAGCCTTCGAATAATACCTCGCCGCCCCCCGCCATCCGATCATGGGGTTCTCCTCTTTGGGCTCGAAATATTTCCCCCCCGTCAGGTTTGCGTATTCATTGCTTTTAAAGTCGCTGAAACGTACGATCACTTTATTGGGATAGAAGGCGGCCGCTATCTTGGCGATTCCGTATGATAACCGCCTGACAAAAAAGTCTTCTTCGTTATCGTACCCTCTTATCAGATCTTCAATGGCAGCCGTGAGCTGTGCATCGTTCAGCTCACGGTGATGCAACAACGCCAAGGGGTGTACCCGGATATAATTGTTGATGATAAATTCTTCCCGCGCCAGCCCCACACCACAACAGGGAAGGTGCGAATATTTAAAGCACATAGACGGGGACGCCACATTCAGCAGCACCGGTGTTTGAATAGCAGGAAGCTCCTGCAGATCGTATGCCTCGGCTACAAAATCAATTGCCCCGCGATAGATGATGCCCTGTTCCCCCTCGGCACAGCTCACCGTGACCTCCTGCCCCTCTGCAAGCAGATCGGTAGCATTGCCACATCCTACTACAGCAGGAATTCCCAACTCCCGGGCCAGGATCGCGGCGTGACAGGTGCGTCCACCCTTATTAGTAACAATGGCGGAAGCCTTCTTCATCACCGGTTCCCAGTCGGGATCCGTCATATCCGTTACCAGCACATCGCCGGTGCCGAATTCGTGCCCCTCAATCACCCGCTTGTCCAGGGAATACAAAATATTCACTTTGCCCGAAGCAATTTTATCGCCTACCGCAATGCCTTTCAGCACAACTTCTGCCGCCGCACGCCTCTCCTCGTCCATCTGGTATTCGGTTACCCTATGCTGTTCTTTTCTCGAATGAATGGTTTCAGGGCGCGCCTGCACGATAAACAGTTTTTTATTCAGCCCGTCTACCGCCCACTCCACGTCCATCGGTGTCCAGCGGCCTCGTATGCCGCTGTAGTACTCTTCTATGCGCATCACCCAGCGGGCGAGTTGCAGCACCATTTCGTCAGTCAGACAGAACCGGTTACGATACCCTTTTTCGGTAGGAATGACCCGTACCCGCTCGCCGGTTGCCTCCCCGTATACCATCATCTTATCCTTCACCCCCAGCTTCTTCTCAATGATGGCATTGAAACCTTTATCTACCAGGGGTTTGAATACTATAAATTCGTCGGGGGAAATCGCACCCTGCACCACCATCTCACCCAGGCCATAAGCCCCGTTGATCACCACCACGTCGCGGAATCCGCTTTCGGTATCCAGGCTAAAAGCCACGCCGGATGTACCCAGGTCGCTGCGCACCATCTTCTGCACACAGATGCTCAGCCCCACCGCAAAATGATCGAAACCGAATGATTCGCGGTAGCTGAGCGCCCTGTCGGTGAACAGCGATGCAAAACAGTTCCGGACGGCATCCATCAGGGCTGCCGGCCCGCGAACATTCAGAAAGGTTTCCTGCTGACCGGCAAATGAAGCGTCAGGCAGGTCCTCCGCCGTTGCCGAGGAACGTACAGCGACATCGGTAAATTCCTGCTGGTAACCGGCCGACAATCCACTGTAAGCTTCAATGATCGTTTCGCTCATCTCCCGGGGAAAACGACCGTTGTTGACCAGGAGCCGAATCTGGCTACCTCCCCTGCGTAACGATTCGATGCTGTCAAAATCGATGGTGCTGACAATCTGCCGGATCGTTCCCTGCAGGCTGTTAAACTCCACAAATTTCCAGTACGCTTCCACAGTGATCACAAATCCACCGGGAATCTCGATCCCCAGCTCAGAAAGGTTACAGATCATTTCGCCAAGGGACGCACTTTTCCCACCCACCAGATCAACGTCGTTTATACCGACCTGATCCAGCGGCAGAACAAATTTGTTTGCCATACAATCAGTGAATTTTTTGAGATGATATTTTAAAGCACCAAAACTATAGTGAAGCAAAACAAATCGCTGCCATCCGTTTGGTAATTTTATGTACTATCTTGTCATATTTATGAGATAAGTGTATATTTTCAAACCACAATAATATAATAGAACAATGCGACCGCGTTTTCATAAAATACACTTCCAACCCGAACACTCATTTAACGTACGGCACGACGTGGTCAAACACTTTACCAACGAATGGCATTATCATCCCGAGATTGAGCTCATTCATATTGTGAAAGGTTCGGGTCGCCAGTTCATCGGCGATAACATCCACCACTTCAAAACGAATGACATGTTCCTGCTCGGCCCGAACCTGCCGCACCTGTTCAGGAGCGAAGAGAAATACCTTTCTAAAAGATCCAGGCTTAAAATGGAAGCGGTTGTAGTGCATTTTACGCCCGACTGCCTGGGAAAAGATTTTTTTCTTCTTCCCGAAAGCCGTGAGCTCTCGCGGCTGCTGAGCAGGGCCAACCGCGGTGTGCGGGTGAAGGATCGTACCCGGCTAGCCGTTGGCGAGCTGCTGCAACAGCTAATCACGGCAAAAAACACAGAACGAATCATCCTGTTGCTGAGGATACTGCACCTCATCGCCAACTCCCGCGAAACCCGGCCCGTTTGTAGCAAGGGATTGCAATTCCATTTTAATGCCGACGAGTCGGACCGGCTCAACACGATCTACCAATATATTATGGATAATTTTTCGGGGGAGATCACGCTTACCCAGATCGCTGCGATAGCCCATTTAAGTCCGCATGCTTTCTGTAAATATTTTAAGTCGCGCATCAAGAAAACCTTTTCCCGCTTTCTCATGGAGGTGCGCATCGGCCACGCCTGCAAGCTGCTTGCCGAAACTGATCACAGCATATCCGATATCTGCTTTGAGAGCGGCTTTAACAACTACTCCAATTTTAACCGGCACTTTAAGGAGATCACCGGCAGGACGCCGCTGAGCCACCGGAAGTACTATCAGCACCTGTAGCGGCAACCGCCGTACTGCTCGGCTGTACGCGGCGTTCAACTGCCCAGCTTCTGCTGAAGCTGACTAACAAGATCTGAAAAAAGCGCCTCCTCCGGCATGAGTTCCGCACATCTTTTTGCCCAGGCCAATGCATCCTGCAGCGCCTCTTTCTCGGTGTCGGGCAATTGAACAAAGGCTTTCACCGCATCGAGCAATTGTACCGCGATCTCCCTGGAATAGGTGTTGACGGCATATTTTTTATCCTCCTGGAATCCGATGATCGTTGTGCTGTCTTTTTCACCGCTCAGATAAGGCCGCATAATCGCCTCATAACGCCGGGCATCCTCAGCACGGATCGTATCGACCGGAATGGGAAACAACCTCCGCGTGACAGCGTAACCAGCCTCTTTCACCTCGGCATAGTCCCGCACCAACACACCATGCTTCAGTTCGGCGCGGTGAAGCAAATAGCGATGCGAATCGTTCAGCCCCGGAAGCCCGTGGACAAAGGCCAGCAGGGCCTTGTACTCCATCATTCTTTTTTCCGCCAGGGCAACATATATTCCCTGCCGGACCAGTTTATCAAACAGGTGATCGGTTATCCCGGCCTTTGAAGTCTCGCTCAACGCATCATAATGTTCAATGAGATAGGCTACGGTAGCAGTCCGCGGGCCCATTACCTGCCCGGCGAGATACACCAGGGTCGACTCGTTCTGCAACTCCCGGTAAGGTATTGCCGCAAAATATGCATCCAGCACCTCATCGTTATCCATCCGGAGTTCAGTAAGCCGGTCCAGGTATCTGCGTAGGAAGACGGGATCGCGATTGCCGCTGTCAAATTCTTTTTTCAGGTTACTGATATTGTTTTCGTCCCCGGCAGCTCTGACAGCTTCATCCACGAGCGCAATAAAATCTCCTTTCTCTTTTTCGCCTATTACCTTATGTACCAGGTAGCCGTCCGCATCCACGAACAAAAACGTGGGGTATACACCCACACTGTATTTTTCCGCAATACCGATCCCCTCGCCTTTCTCGGCATCTACTTTATAGTTTAAAAAAGCAGCATTATACTTCTCGCCCACCTGTGGCTGGGTGAATATGAACTTATCCATGGATTTACAGGGACCGCACCATTCGGTGTATACGTCTACAAATACCAGCTTGTCCTGCTGCCGGGCCGCGTCCAGCAGTTCACTCCAGGACCCCTTAAAGAATTGTATACCTGTCCTGCTGCCGGCCTGACCCGACGCTGCTACCGAGAAGGAAACGAGAAAAACCAGGCATATAATCTGCTTCATAAATTATCATCGAGGTTAAAAGATTCCAGCCATCATCCTATCCAGCAAACGGCACTCCTAATTTAGCATATTCATGCTTCTTGTACCCGGAAATTAAATTCGCCGGCATATAATAAACGGAGACTGCC
>CAZUWX010000012.1:28007-52444 GCA_964624205.1 uncultured Chitinophagaceae bacterium | reverse complement strand
AACGGAGACTGCCGCGTACAACTGTTACAAGGGTTACTCATCCATCCTCGTTCTTCGCAGCTCCAGCAGGTTCAGTGCATTGGGCCGAAAACCCTGCACGCGCGGCTGCACCAGCCGGATCACCTCATCATACCAAAGTGGCACTACCGGCGCGTCTTCCACGATCATCCGGTCCATCTCCCGGTACAGGGCGTATCGCGTCGAATCGTCGGTAACCTCCAGCGCACTTTCATACAGGGCATCGAACTGGGGATTTTTGTACCGCGTATAGTTGGGTGGCGCCGGGTTGTTACCATAGAATACGCTCAGATAATTTTCCGCGTCGGGATAGTCCGCTATCCAGCTCGCCCGGAAAAAAAGCGCCTGGGAACTGGCTGTCTGTTCCAGCAATAATCCTTTCTGGATCACTTCCACCTGTATCGGAATGCCGGTTTCCTGTAATTCCCTCGCTATAAACCCGGCCAGTTCCGCGTACACCGGGATGGTCAGCAGTTTCACGGAAGGCAGCCCCCTGCCGCCGGGATAGCCAGCTTCCGACAGCAGCCGCCGGGCCACCCCGCGGTCGAATCGATAACCAGGCACAGCCTCCGCATCGAACGAAGGGAGGCCCGCCGGAATAAATCCGCTTTCCGCAGGTGTGCCGATGGAGTTCCGCAGATACATCATCATTTTTCTCCGGTCGAATCCGTAATTGATCGCCTGCCGGATCTTTTTGTGCCGCAGCGGAGAATGTTGAACGGCATCAAGACTGCTGTCGACCAGCATCCCCAGGTATTCTGTGTTGAGGTAGGGATGTTTTGCCAACACGATCTTCGCGTCCCATTCTTTTTTCAGCTCCCCTTTTTTATTCAGCACCTCATCTTTGAAAGAAGCATCGATATCGTTGATAAAATCCAACTTGCCCTGCCGGAACAACAGGAACTCGGTAGCCTTGCTGGTATAGAACGAGATCGCAACGGCGTCCAGATAGGGCAGGGATACGCCGGAAGCATCCTTTTCAAAATAATGGTCATTTTTCAGCAGAATAAGTGATTCGGACTCGTTCCAGGAAACAAACCGGAAGGGGCCGGTGCCGCAGGGATTCCGGCGGAAATCCCCGCCGAAATGTTCTACCGCCTCGCGCGCCACCACCGAACAATAGGGCACGCTCAGCAGACCCAGCACCGGTGTGAACGGCCGCACCAGCCTCAGTTGAAAAACAGAATCGTTAAGGGCGAGGAAACCGTCGGCAGTGTCGACACGACCGTTAAATATCCAGGCGCCGCTGCTGGCGGTGCGGGGGTCGACGATCCGTCGGAAACTGTATTCCACATCATGGGCGGTCATCCTCCTCCCCCTGCCGCCCGGGAAAACGGGATTATCGTGAAAAAACACATCGTCGCGCAGGTAAAACGTGTACAGAAGCCGATTGTCCGATACCTCCCAGCGATACGCCAGCGAAGGCACGATATGCAGCGCGCTGTCCGTCTCCACCAGCGTATTGTACAATTGCCGCACTGCCCAGATGATCGACTGGTTTTTGGCAAATGCAGGATCCAGTGTAGCAATATTGGAGGATTCGTTGTACCGGAAAACCTGTTTTTCTGATGAGTGGCGCTTGCCGCAGGACGAAAGGCAGACCAGCATCGCGATAAACCAGCCGAAACGTTTTATATTCATACCCCGGTTACCACAGGGTCTGCACAAAAAACCTTGTAATGCGGGTTGGATTTTATTTCTGGCGATCAATTTCATGCATGCGTAAGATATCTATTATTATCGTTATTTTTCTTGCGATACAGGCACCCGCCTGCCGCGCGCAGTCGGTATCGCAGTTGTCGTTCACCCGGCAGGATACGCTTCGCGGCTCCCTTACTCCGGAACGTGCGTGGTGGGACGTAACAAAATACGCCATAACGGTGGAACCCGACTTTCGCACCAAAACCATCCGGGGCACCAACCGCCTTAGTTGCCTGGCAACGGCGGCAGGAAAAAGAATGCAGGTGGATCTGCAGGCGCCCATGCGGATCACGGGGGTTGCGTATAAAAACGAACCGCTTTCCTATACCCGCGACGGAAATGTGTATTACGTCGATTTTCCGGCGCCCATCCAAAAAGGTACTGCTATGGAGATAACGTTGCAATTTGAAGGGCGACCGCGGGAAGCCGTCAATCCGCCATGGGATGGCGGCTGGATCTGGACAACCGACAGCCTGGGGAATCCCTGGATGAGTGTGGCCTGCCAGCAATTGGGCGCTTCGGTCTGGTATCCCTGCAAAGACCATCAGTCGGACGAGCCCGATAGCGCTTCCCTGACCATCATCGTGCCCGACACGCTCACTGCAGTGGGGAACGGGCGCTTAACCGGCAAGCAGGCGGGGAGCGCCAGCACTATGGCCTATACCTGGGAAGTGGTGAACCCCATCAACAACTACAATATCGTGCCCTATATCGGCAAATACATGCACTGGTCAGAAACCTTCCAGGGCGAAAAGGGCCCACTCGAGCTGAGCTATTGGGTATTGCAGCAGCATGAGGCTAAAGCCAGAAAACAATTCACTCAGGCTCCGGCTATGATAAAGTGTTTCGAGCACTGGTTCGGCCCCTACCCGTTTTATGAAGACGGGTACAAGCTGGTAGAAGCACCCCACCTCGGCATGGAGCACCAGAGCGCAGTGGCCTATGGTAACGGCTTTGGAAACGGATACAAGGGCCGCGACCTTTCCGGCAGCGGTTGGGGAGAGAAATGGGATTTTATCATCATACACGAAAGTGGCCATGAGTGGTTCGGCAATAATATCACCACCAAAGACATCGCCGACATGTGGGTACACGAAGGGTTCACCAACTACGGCGAGGCCCTGTTCACGGAATGCGAATTCGGCAGGCAGGCAGGCAACGAGTACTGTATAGGCACGCGCAAGAACATCGCCAATGATATCCCGATCATCGGGCCCTACGGTGTGAACCGGGAGGGGTCGGGCGACATGTACTACAAAGCAGGGAACCTGGTACACATGATCCGCCAGATCATCGATAACGACGAACAGTTCCGGCAACTGTTGCGGGGTCTGAACCGCGACTTTTACCACCAGACGGTCACAACGGCCCAAATAGAAACATATATCAGCGAAAAAGCCGGGCGGAACCTGTCTCCGGTGTTCGACCAGTACCTGCGCACCGTGCAGATCCCCGTGCTTGAGTACCGGTACCGCGATGACCGGATCAGCTACCGCTGGAACAATTGTATAAAGGGCTTCGACATGCCACTAAAGGTGAAGGTCAGCGGCCGCGAACAGTGGATTTACCCGACAGAGAAATGGCAATCTATCGCTGCCGCTGGCCCGGATCTAACGGTCGACCCTAACTTTTATACCGGCAGCAGGAAGATGTAATATATTTGCGAATGAGCAATATCCGGCGGCAGAGCATTATTTCCTCCGTTCTCGTCTACCTTGGCTTTGCGCTTGGATTCGTGAATACCTACCTGTTCACGAGGGAGGGCAGCTTCACCCAGGCCCAGTACGGGCTGGTCAGCACCTTTATCGCCATCGCCACCATCATGTTGTCGTTTGCGAGCCTGGGTATGCCGGCCGTGATCTATAAATTTTACCCGTATTACAAAGACAACCTCAGCAAACACCGCAACGACCTGATCTCCTGGGCCCTGCTGATCAGCACCATTGGGTTTGCGCTGGTGGTCGTGGCGGGCATTGTACTCAAAAACGTGGTGGTATCGCAATTCAGCGAGAATGCGCCCGATCTCCTGGTGTACTACGAATGGCTATTCCCTTTCGGATTCGGCCTGACCGTTTTCGCCGTGCTCGAAGCCTACGCCTGGCAGGAAACCCGTTCCGTTGCCACCAACTTTCTGAAAGAGGTCCTGTTCCGGGTCTTCATCACCATTCTGATCGTGCTTTTTTTAACCGGCATCATCAGGAATTTCGCCTCCTTTATAAAGCTTTATTCACTTACCTATATTCTCCTGTCAGCAGTATTGCTGACCTATCTGGCCGTCACCAAAAGGATCACCCTACACCTGCACGTCAGCCGCGTCAGCAAAAAATTTTATAAGAAGATGGCCACCCTCGCCGCCTTCGTGTGGAGCGGCGGACTCATCTTCAACGTGGCCAATGTGTTCGACACGCTGGTGATCGCTGCGGTGATGCCCAACGGGCTCGCTTTCGCGGGAGTGTACTCCCTGGCACAGAATATCGGCAGCCTGATCCAAGCCCCGCAGCGGGGGGTGATCTCCGCATCCATAGCGCCTTTGTCGCGCGCCTGGAAAGACAAGGACTTTGAAAAAATACGCAGGATCTATGAACGTTCCTCAATCAACCAGTTGCTGTTCTCCGTGGCAATGTTCAGTCTCATTTTGCTGAACTTCACAGATGGCATTCTCACATTCTCGTTCAGGGAAGGATACCTTCAGGCGCTCCCCGTTTTTATCTTTATCGGGCTGATGCGAATCCTGGACATGGGCACCGGGCTGAACTCCCAGATCATCGCCACTTCCACCTTCTGGCGCTTTGAGTTCTTCACCGGCGTGATCCTGCTGGCCATGGCCCTGCCCCTCAACTATTTCCTGACGAAAGCCCTGGGCGTGATCGGGCCCGCCATCTCCAACCTTATCGCCTTCACCATCTATAATTTTATACGCTGTGTGTTTCTCTGGAGAAAGGTGCGCATGCAGCCCTTCAGCCGGAGAACCTTTTATACCCTGGCGCTCGGGGCCGTCTGCTACCTGGTCTGCCACCTGCTGTTTCATGCGCATATGGGGCTCGGCTGGATCGTGGCGCGAAGCATGGCCTACCTGCTGCTGTTTGGAGCGGGGGTGGTGGCGCTGAAGTTGAGCCCCGACTTGTTCCAGGTGTTGGAAACGGTAAAAAAACGATTAAAAAAATCTACCTGACGCGGGCAGCGCCGATATACCGGCGCCGGAAATAAGAATCATTCAGGTCGCTGATCATCACGCCACTCGAAGCGGAAGCGTGTACGAACTTATTGTTATCCAGGTAAACCCCCACGTGGGAAATCCCGCCGGTGGTATTGAAGAACACCAGATCGCCCTGCTGAAGCTGCTCTTTTTTTATCCGCACGCAGGCGCTGTACTGGCTGCGGGCGGTACGCGGCAGGCGGAACCCATAAACAGAATCCATCAGCATGGCGCTGAAAGCAGAGCAATCAATGCCGTTGCGGCCCTCTCCCCCGTACCGGTAGGGAGTGCCATACCAGTCTTCCAGAAAACTGATCAGTCGTTCATTGGTTACCGACTCTACCGGCTTCTCCATCAGGATGGCATATTTGAACTGGAGGTCGTGGCTTTTTTCAATGTCGGTGGAATAGGCGGAACCCGGGATGCTTTTGTTGGCATGAATACGCCGGGAGGCGTGTACATTGACGGTCTCCCCATGCACCGGCCTTATCGTTATATTCTCCAGGAACCGGGGCTGATCGTCGGGAACCGGTTTGCGTACGCTGCTTTCCGTAGATGTGCTGCGACTCGCTGCGCAGGAGCTCAGCAAAATACCGCAGGCCAGTATGTACAAAAAGTTTTTCACAAATGTGCGCAAATATAAGATTTTCCAAATTACGGCGGCGGGTTCGCCAGCAACCGTTGTTACAACGAAATCACCGGCAAAATCTTCCTTAAAGATTAATTAATATTGCACAAACCGGATAACGGGGCGAATCCCTTTTGTGAATAAGACCAGTACCGACAATATATGTGCCGTTTTTCCCATCTTCATGTACACACTCAATTTTCCTTGCTGGATGGCGCAGCCTCTATAAAAAGCCTGTACCAGAAAGCAATACAGGATAAGATGCCTGCCATCGCCATCACCGACCACGGCAATATGTTCGGGGCATTCGAGTTTGTGGCGGAAGCTTACCGGCATAAAAATGATGACGGCACCCTTAAAGTGAAACCGATCATCGGCTGTGAGTTCTACGTGGTGGAAGACAGAACCCGGAAGTCCTTCACCAAAGAGCAGAAAGACAATCGATACCACCAGGTATTGCTGGCCAAGAACAAGACGGGTTATCAGAATCTGATCAAACTAACCTCCCTCGGATATATCGAAGGCCTGTACAGCAAATATCCGCGGATCGACAAACAACTGATCCAACAATACCACGAAGGGCTGATCGCCACCACCTGCTGCATCGGCGCCTATGTTCCCCAAACTATTCTGAAAGAAGGCGAGGCGGCAGGCGAGAAAGAATTCAAATGGTGGCTGGATCTTTTCGGTGAAGACTTCTTCATCGAAATACAACGACATAATATCAAGGAACAGGATATTATTAACGTTTCCTTATTAAAGTATTCAAAAAAATACAACGTTCCGGTCATCGCCACCAACGACAGCCATTATACCGACAAAGAAGATTTTAACGCACACGATATCCTGCTCTGCATCAACACGGGTGAGAAAAAGAGCACGCCGGGATATGACGATTTTGTGAACGACGACGTGCACCTGAAAGACCGGCGGTTTAAGTTCCCGAACGACCAGTTCTATTTCAAGACGAAAGACGAAATGCAGGAACTGTTCCGCGACATCCCCGAGTCTATCGACAACACCAATATCATTGTCGACAAGGTAGAGCTGCTGAACCTGAAAAAAGACATCCTGCTGCCAGCCTTCCCCATCCCTGAGGAATTCCGCATTCACGGAGAAGCCAACCTCGACCAGTGGGAATACCTCAAACACATCACTTATGAGGGCGCACGGAAACGATACGCGGAGATCACCACCGACATTGAGGATCGCATTAATTTCGAGCTCTTCACCATCAAAACCATGGGTTTTGCCGGATACTTCCTGATCGTCAGCGATTTTATCCGGGCCGGCAGGGAGCTGGGCGTGTATGTCGGCCCGGGAAGAGGATCCGCCGCCGGCAGCGTGGTGGCCTATTGTATCGGAATCACCAATATCGATCCCATCAAATACAACCTGCTGTTCGAAAGGTTTCTGAACCCCGACCGGAAATCCATGCCGGATATCGACACCGACTTTGACGACGAAGGCAGGCAGAAAGTAATCGAATACGTGGTGGATAAATACGGCAAGAATCAGGTGGCGCAGATCATCACGTTCGGCACCATGGCCGCCAAAATGAGTATCAAGGACGTGGCCCGCACACTGGATCTCCCCCTCCCCGACGCCAATGCACTGGCGAAGATGATCCCCGAGCGCCTCGGCATCACCCTGAAACGGGTGTTGCATGCCCCCCTGACTTCCAAAGACGGTGAAAAATCCCTGGAAGAAAAAGAAGGGGTGGCGCACGAAGAGATGGAAGGTGTAAAAAAGCTCCGGGAACACTACAAAAGCGATTCGCTCAACGGAGAAGTACTCCGGGCCGCCGAACGCCTGGAAGGTTCCGTACGTAACACGGGTATCCACGCCGCCGGCATCATCATCGCTCCTACCGACCTCACCACACTGATCCCGGTGTGTACAGCCAGGGATTCGGAACTATGGATTACACAGATCGAAGGCAGCATCATTGAAGACGCAGGGGTGATCAAGATGGATTTTCTGGGCCTGAAAACCCTCACCATCATCAAAAATGCGCTGGAGATGATAAGGGCTAATTATGGGGTGGAGATAGACATCGAAAATATCCCCCTCGACGATGCGAAAACCTTTGAACTCTACCAGCACGGCGACACCATCGGCACTTTTCAGTTTGAAAGTCCAGGTATGCAGAAATACCTCCGCGAGCTCAAGCCCGATAAATTCGACGACCTTATCGCTATGAACGCCCTGTATCGTCCCGGCCCCATGGCTTATATTCCGGACTATGTAGACCGGAAACACGGCAAGCAGGAGATCAGCTACGATCTTCCCGAAATGGAAACTTATCTGAAGGAGACCTACGGCATCACGGTGTACCAGGAACAGGTGATGCTGCTGGCCCAAACACTTGGCGGTTTCAGCAAGGGCGACGCCGACGTGCTGCGGAAAGCTATGGGTAAAAAACAGAAATCCGTGCTGGACAAGATGAAGACCCAGTTCATCGAGGGCGCCACGAAAAAGAACCACGCAAAAGAGGTGCTCGAAAAGATATGGAGCGACTGGGAAGCATTCGCCCAGTATGCCTTTAATAAATCGCATTCCACCTGCTATGCATTTGTAGCCTATCAGACCGCCTACCTGAAAGCACACTACCCCGCCGACTATATGGCTGCCGTGCTCAATAACGCCGGCAGCATCGAAAAGATCACCTTCTTTATGGAGGAGTGTAAACGTATGGGCAGGAGTGTGCTGGGCCCTGATATCAACGAATCCAAAAAGGGCTTCGCGGTGAATGCCACCGGGGTGATCCGTTTTGGGCTCAGTGGTCTGAAAGGGGTTGGAGACGCGGCGGTGGAAAGCATCATAGAGGAAAGGGAGAAAAACGGCCCTTATTCCTCCATTTTCGATCTTATCCAAAGAATCAACCATCGCGCCGTGAATAAAAAAACCCTCGAAAACCTGGTCTATGCCGGGGCATTCGACGGTTTCAGGGAAATGCATCGCGCCCAATATTTTTATGTCGCCCCGGGTGAAAGCATGAACGGGCTGGAAAAGATCATCCGCTTCGGCAATATGTACCAGACAAATGCAGCGGGGTCGCTGAATACCCTGTTCGGTGATTTTGCGATGCCGGACGTGGTTCCTCCCAAGATCCCCAACTGCGAACCCTGGACACTCACCAGCCTGTTGAAACAGGAAAAAGACGTAACGGGTATGTTCATGAGCGGCCACCCGCTGGATCATTTCAAATTTGAGATCGAGCACTATGGGATCACCCGACTTGCCAATTTCAACGAGATAAAAGACGCGTTCGAATTGCAGGAAACGCAGCAAAGCGCGTCCGGCCCCACCGGCGGCACCTTCAAGCTGGCGGGTTTAGTGGTGGAAGCCAGTCATCGGGTAACCCGGACCGGCAGGCAATTCGGGTCATTTTTTATAGAAGACTATACCGGTAAATCCGAATTTATGCTTTGGGGCGACGACTATGTAAGGTTTTCGTCCTTTCTCGAAATCGGGAACAACCTGTACCTGACCGGAAGTTTCCGGCAGCGTTTTAAGACCGCGCGGTGGGAATTCAGAGTAGAGCGGATCACTTTGCTGGAAAACATCAAACAACAGCTTACCAAACAGTTGGTGTTTGAGCTGGAAGCCCGGCAGGTAAGTGAGGAATTTTTGCTCTTTCTGCAGGAAAATGTTAAAAAATACCCTGGCAGATCGACACTCCGGCTGAACATCACCGAACCGCGTTTAAAGGCCAAAGTAGGGCTGTACACGGGCAATAACGGCTTTGAAATGAATGACGAAATGACGGCATGGCTGCAGGAAAACGCGGATATCCGCGTCCAGGTGCTGACAGCTTAGCGGCTATTGCAAAGCTATCTGGTTTGGTTGTAAATTTGCAGGATAGGAGTATCGACAACGGAAATTGTAAAACTTAAAATAATAATTATGGCCGCAGAATTTACAGACGCGAACTTTCAGGAGAAAGTACTGTCTTCGGATAAATTAACAGTGATCGATTTCTGGGCAGAATGGTGTGGACCCTGCCGTGCAATCGGCCCCGTGATCGAGGAGTTGTCCAAGGAATATGCTGGTAAGGTGAACATTGGAAAGGTAAACGTAGACCACAACCCCCAGTTATCAGTTAACTATGGTATCACTTCGATCCCTGCTATCCTCTTCATCAAGGACGGGAAAGTAGTGGACAAACTGGTGGGAGCACAGCCCAAGTCCAATTTCGTTAAAAAGATTGAAGCGCATATCAACGCGCCGGCGCTGTAACATACATTCAGTTTCCTGGATAAGGCGGTGAAATCATGCTTCACCGCCTTATTGTTTTTCCGGGTTATATGGCTACCGGGTGTATGCAAACATCTCTTCCGGATTTTGTTTTTGCTACCGGCAACGCCTCCCGCCTTTCTTTCCCAACCACCATTCTCTTCTTACATTTGCCTATGCTACCGATTGAAAAGTTGATCAAAAACGAAAAGGACGCCGGGCTCCGGGCCATCGGCGGGAAGATCGTGGCCGGAGAAAGGATTAATGAGGAAGAGGGATTAGCCCTCTTTGAAAGGGGCGGGCTACCCTATCTCGGGAGCCTCGCCAATTTTGTACGGGAAACCCGGCATGGCGACGCCACTTATTTTAACCGGAATTTCCACATAGAGCCCACCAACGTCTGTGTGTTTTCCTGCAAATTCTGCTCTTATTCCCGCCTGTATGCGCACCGCGACGAAGGATGGGAGCTGACCATGGAGAACATGCTGGATATCGTGAAACAATACGACGACAAGCCCGTTACCGAAGTGCATATCGTGGGAGGGGTGCATCCCCGCATGAACCTCGATTTTTTTGCGGAACTCCTCAAAAAGATCAAGACGCACCGGCCGGGGCTGCATATCAAAGGTTTTACCGCGGTGGAACTCGATTATATGTTCCGGAAAGCAAAAATGACTGTTGAACAGGGGATGCAGTACCTGAAAGAAGCGGGGCTGGATTCGCTACCCGGCGGGGGTGCGGAGATCTTCGACCCCGAGATCCGGGAACAGATAGCAGCCGACAAGGTCGACGCGGCCGGGTGGCTGCACATTCATGCAGCGGCGCACCGGCTGGGCATGTACACCAACGCCACCATGCTTTACGGTCACATCGAACAATACAGTCACCGGATCGATCATATGGAGAAATTAAGATCGCTCCAGGATCAAACTAACGGCTTCAATACTTTTATCCCGCTCAAGTTCCGCAACAAAGACAACGAGATGAGCCATGTTCCCGAAGTTTCCATCTCGGAAGACATGAAGATGTATGCGGTAGCCAGGCTATACCTGGATAATTTTCCGCACCTGAAAGCCTACTGGCCTATGCTGGGACGCCAGAACGCGCAGCTTACGCTTGCCTTTGGCGTGAATGATATCGATGGCACCATCGACGACTCCACAAAGATCTACTCCATGGCGGGCGCTGAAGAACAGTCGCCCGTTATGAGCACCGAGCAGATGGTTGCACTGATCCGGCAGGTAAAAAGAAAACCCGTGGAGCGCGATACATTGTACAATGAAATAGCGGTTTACTAAACACCGATTGTTTATAGTCAACTAGTCGGCAAGAAAACGCGGTGTATCCCGTACCATGAAACAGCGATATACTAAACCGCGGAGGCGAGCGGAGCCCCGGGGTATACGTTTACCGGCTATCAGCGGGAGGGAGTGTTAAGCACTACATGCTTAATATTTTTTCGGTCGTACGTATACGTGATATGTACTTTCCCGTCGGTAGTCTGAATAACTGCGGGGTAACTGTACTCTTTGTCGCGGTCGTCTTCCAGCACCAGGATATCCTTCCATTCTTTTCCATCTGCAGAAAGGGCAACCCGCAGTCTTCCGCGCCCGTTGAACCATTCCGCACCGCTTATATCGGGGTTATACACCAGCAAGTGGCTGCCGTTCTGCAGCGTTATCGCGTCGGTACCGGAATTGGGATTCGGCAGGTCGGTCGGGGTCAGGGGCGACCAGCTATCTCCCCCGTCGTGCGACCAGGCTTCCAGAATGCGATCCTGGTTGCTACGGCACAGGATCTGGAGCCGGTTTCCTCCGTGCAGCAGGATGCTGGGTTGAATGGCTTTAAAGGTGGAGCTGGGGTCTACTGGTATAAACTGCCAGGACAGGCCGCCATCGGTCGATTTTTCGATGTGTACTCGCCAGGTTTCGGCGGTTTCGGCGCTGGAGGGAGAGAGGATCGTACCATCGGTGAGCTGAACGGGTTTATTTTTCACGGGGCCGAGTAGGTTTCCCGGCAGCCTTTCTGCGGCACTCCAGGTTTTTCCCTGATCATCGGAGGTCTTCACCATACCCCACCATTCCCTTGGGGAAGGCCCCACTTTATAAAAAAGGAAGAGCCGGCCTTCCCGGGACCTGAACAACACGGGGTTCCAGGTGGGATACTGCAGGCTGTCGCTCACAACGCCGTCTGCAATCACCTCGGGGTCCGACCAACGGCCGTTACCGAAGCCGGCAAGCCAGATCCGGACGTCTTTATGTCCTTCATGTGTTCCCCCGAAAAATGCCAGCAGCAGTTCTCCCGGGGCGGTTTCGACGATTGTGGAAGCATGGCAGGAGGCAAAGGCCGGGTCAGCTACCACTATTTTTTCCTGCAGGACGCTCCATGATTTGTCTTGCCGGCAGGCAGACAACAATACCAGGGCAGCCAGCAGGATCAGTAGCCTCCGGCCCCGCAGCATGGATCCTGGCGGCAACGATTTACCCGGCAACGCCCCCTCTGGCAATCTATGGGGTCGCGATAGCAATACCGATCCGAGCCGTTTGAAATTCGTATAGTAGGTCATGGGTTTCTTGCTTACAGGAAAGATACGCAGAATACGCGTTTAGCACTCTTTCATTCCCAGCGGCACGTGGATGGCCAGTCCGCCTTCGGCGGTCTCTTTGTATTTGAAGTTCATGTCTTTTGCGGTGTCCCACATGGTGCGGATCACGTTATCCAGCGAAACCCGGGCAAAATCGGGAGTGCTTTGCATAGCCAGTTGCGAAGCGGTGATCGCTTTTATAGCGCCCATGGTGTTCCGTTCGATGCAGGGAATCTGCACCAGTCCGCCGATGGGGTCGCAGGTCATACCCAGATGATGTTCCATAGCGATCTCTGCAGCCATCAGGGCCTGTCGTTGGCTGCCCCCGCAAACTTCGGTGAGTCCGGCTGCCGCCATTGCCGAAGACACGCCGATCTCTGCCTGGCAGCCGCCCATGGCTGCGGATATGGTGGCGCCTTTTTTGAAAAGGCTGCCTATTTCGGCAGCGGTGAGCATAAAACGGAGCACCTGCTCTTCGGAGCCGCCGTTGCGGAACAACACAAAATATTGCAGCACTGCGGGTATCACCCCGGCGGCGCCGTTGGTGGGAGCCGTGACCACCCTGCCGAAGGAGGCGTTTTCTTCATTTACCGCGAGGGCGAAACAGCTCACCCAGTCGAGGATATACTGGAAATCGCTCCCGCCTTCGCGAATTGTGTTGCACCAGGATTGATAGTCGCCATACACCGCCGCTCCCAGCAGCTTTTTGTTCAGGCCTGCGGCCCTCCTTTGGACGTTTAGTCCACCCGGCAATACGCCGGTAGTGTGGCATCCCCGATACATACACTGCTGCATCACCTTCCATATATCCAGCAATCCGGCCCGGGTTGCCGTTTCACTGCGCCATACGCTCTCGTTTTCCATCACCACTTCATGGATAGCGAGGCCGGTCTTACGGCACCAGTGCAGCAGATCATCGGAACTATTAATAGGGAATGGCAACTGCACCGATGAACTGGCATCGGGCGCCTGGTTTTCCTGGACCACAAAACCTCCGCCGACAGAGTAGTAGGTTTCCGCCAGTATGCTGCCATCCGGCAGGCTGGCCTCGAAGGTCAGCGCATTGGGATGAAAAGGAAGGGATTCATGCAGGAACAGAATGTTCCGGGTAGGATCAAAGTCGACCGTATGTTCGCCGGCCAGCAGCAATCTCCTTTGAGAGCGGATCTCCTCAAGCAGGGGGCCGATCCGGTCCACCCTGCAGTGTACGGGGTCTTCGCCGCTCAATCCCAACTGAACAGCCACATCCGTTCCATGGCCTATCCCTGTTTTGGAGAGGGAGCCGTACAGTAGCACGCGCACCCCGCGGATCGCTGAGAGCGGATAGCTGGCTTCGCAGCGGGTCAGAAATCGTTGGGCAGCCCGCCAGGGGCCGAGTGTATGGGAGCTGGAGGGCCCTATTCCGATTTTCAGGATGTCAAATACCGAAATCGCTTCGTGTGGCAAGAGGCTGTTTTCGGCAAAAATAACTATTTCGCCGGTGTGTAGTCATACAAGGTAACGTCAAACAGCAGTATCGATTTGCCAGGGATCACTACCTGACCGTTCTGATCCAGGCGGTCCGTGTCACCGTAAGCAAGACTGGGTGGTATGTACAACTTCATGATGCCCTCTTTTTTGAGCAGGGGAATACCCTTTCGCCATCCTTCGATTGTGCCGCCCAAGGTAAAAACGATGCCATCAGAGGAATCGAAAACCGTTCCATTGATCAATCTGCCCTCGTAAGCCACCTGTACTGCCGAGCACAGTCCCACAGAATCGGTACCCGTACCGGGATTGATAATGCTGTAATAAAAGCCGCTGGGATGTTTGGTAGCCGTGATCCCATTCGTATCGAGATAGGTGGCGAGCGCCTCCTGTTCAGATTGCGGGGCGACAACATTATTGGATGGGTAGGGACAACCGGGGTCTCCTTTTTTCAAGCAGGACACGGCAAAAATAGCCACACAGACCAGGCATAACAGGTTTCTTAACATGGGTTGTTTTTAAAAATTATAGTTTAGATGGATTGACAGTTGCGTGTGCCGGATCGTTGCTTTCGGTTTTGTTGTAAAACGGGATGTGGTGGTCATGACTGCTGTTTTTTTTCTTTTGCTTTGAGCCGTTTGTATTGTTCGTCCTTCATCTCCCATTTATGCCGTTTGTAGACGATGCCTACAAACGCAGCGATAAGCAGGAGCGCAACAATCAGTACGCCCATACTCATCTGGCTGTTGGCCACCATGTCGGCCCGCTTGTACCAATAGCGCGCAGAGAACAGCAAAAACATCACCGGCAGTGCGAACAGTAACCCCACCGGCAGGCCTGTGAGCAGTTGGAGCCAGAGACGGCTCTCCCTGTCGCGATGAGCTTCCCAATATTCAATGAACAATTTTTCTCTCTCTTCCAGCATGATAACAATATAGGAATATTCGCGAATGCTTCCCGGATATCATGCAAAAATAACGCAGTTATGCAAGCCAGGCCTTGGTTACCCGCAATTAATCTTTTAACTTGTGGATTGCAAACCCTAATATCTTGAAATTATCCAGCCTCTTTGCCAAATATCTTTATCAACATAAGCAATTAAACCTGCCCGGCATCGGCGTCTTCACCATTGACAGTTCCGTTACCGTGCCTGATATTGCTGACAAGAGTTTCCAGGATTTTATCCAGACCATACGGTATCAACAAAAACCGGTTGCCGCTCCTGATGAATCATTCATCGATTTTATCCGTAAGGAGACCGGAAAGATCCGGCCGCTGGCCGAATCCGATCTGGATTCTTTTTTATCCGATGGAAAGATCCTGCTAAATATCGATAAACCTTTCCATATTGAAGGCATTGGCACGCTGGTAAAAAACGTCTCGGGGGAATATACTTTTACGCCGGGCGAACCGGAGATGAGGCGCCTGGAAAACATTACGGAACGGCGAGAGATTGGGGCAAGAAAATCGGTTTTTACAGAAGCGGGGGCGCAGCCTGCGCCCGGCAAAAGACTGCTGATGGCTGCTGCGGTGATCGCCGGAATTGTTTTGGTGATCTGGGGTGGTTACAGTCTTTACAACCGCACCGGGCAGCCTGCTGCCATTGTGGCGACCGACAGTCTTGTTCCTGCGGAGGTACCGGCCGACGAAGCAAAAACTGCGCTGCTGGATTCGGTACAGCAGATCATCGGCTCGGCGATTCACCAACCTGGGGGCACCTATAAATTCACCATCGAAAAAACCGGCAGCCGGGCAAGGGCATTCAGGCGGTTTAATCAGTTAAAAGATAACGGTACGGATATCCGGATGGAGACCGCCGATTCGGTGCATTTCAACCTGTATTTTATTTTGCCGGCCTTACCCGCCGATACGGCACGGATCAGGGACTCGCTGAAATGGTGGTATGCTTCTAAGGCGGTGTTTGTGGAACCCAATTAACAGGATGCCGCAACGGACCGCTGCCGCGGAGCCCGGATCTCTCACAGTGTTTAGGAAAGCGCTACAGTGCCGCATGCAGGATCAACTTAGTGTGATCTTCATCGGATCAATTCAAGGCGATCTCCAGCACCTGCTGGATAGTTTTCACGTAGTGAAATTTCAGCCCCCTGATAAAATCGGGATCGATCTCGGCTATGTCGCGCTCGTTCTGCCAGCAGAGGATAATCTCCCGGAGCCCAGCCCTTTTGGCCGCAAGGATCTTTTCTTTTATACCGCCCACCGGCAGCACCTGGCCCCTAAGGGTGATCTCGCCTGTCATACCCAGGTAGGGTCGTACCCTCTTGCCCGTAAACGCGGAGGCCAGGGAACAGATCATCGTAACACCGGCGCTGGGGCCGTCTTTGGGAACTGCACCTTCCGGAACGTGCACATGAGCGAGTTTTTTTGAAAACAGCGCCGGATCGATATTCAGTTTTTTTGCATTCGACTGCAGGTAGGTCATAGCGGTGGTGGCACTTTCCTTCATCACATTGCCCAGGTTGCCGGTAAGTTTGATATCGCCCTTTCCGTCGCTGAGGCTTGTCTCCACAAAGAGGATATCACCGCCCACATAGGTCCATGCCAGTCCCACTGCCACGCCCGGCATATTGGCCACCTTGTACATCTCGTTACTATATTTGGCCCTTCCGAGTATCTTCTCTACGTCGGTCATGGCCATCGCCTTCTTCAGATGATTTTTCATGGCCAGTTCCTTTGCCAGGAAACGCATGATAGCGGCAAGATGCCGGTCGAGTTCCCGCACGCCGCTTTCGCGGGTGTAATCCTGGATGATCTTCTCCAGGATCTTGTCGCTGATCGCAAATTTGCGGTTGTTCAGACCGTGCGCTTCGAGTTGTTTGGGAATAAGGTGCCGTTTGGCGATCTGTATCTTTTCCTCCACCGCGTAGCCGCTGAGATGGATGATCTCGAGGCGGTCGCGGAGTGCAGGCTGGATCCGGTTCAGATCGTTGGCTGTAGCGATGAACAGCACCTTGCTGAGATCGTATTCCAGTTCCAGGTAATTATCGTAGAAGCTATTATTCTGCTCGGGGTCGAGTACTTCGAGCAGGGCCGAGGAAGGGTCGCCGCGCATGTCGCTGCCCACCTTATCAATTTCGTCGAGTATCATAACGGGGTTGGACGACTTGATCTTCCGGATCGACTGCACGATCCTGCCGGGCATAGCCCCGATATAGGTTTTGCGGTGGCCGCGGATCTCGCTCTCGTCGTGCAGGCCGCCGAGGCTAAGGCGTACATATTTCCGTCCAACGGCGCTGGCAATGCTGCGCCCCAGCGAGGTTTTGCCGATACCGGGGGGGCCTACGAAGCAGAGGATCGGGCTTTTCATGTCGCCCTTCAGCTTCAGCACGGCCAGGTATTCCAGAATACGCTCTTTCACCTTCGCCATTCCGTAGTGGTCATGATCGAGTATTTTTTTTGCCTTCACCAGGTCGTATGAGTCGGCCGTGTAATCTTCCCAGGGGAGGTCGAGCATCAGGTCGAGATGGTTGTACACCACCGAATAATCCGGGGTGGTAGGATGCATCCGCTCCAACCGTGCTACTCCTTTGTCGAACATTTCGCGGGCTGCCGCAGGCCATTTTTTCGTCTCCGCCTTTTTCTGCATGTCCTTCACCTCCCGGTCGTTGGTGTCGCCTCCCAGCTCGTCTTTGATGCTTTTGAGCTGCTGCTGCAGAAAATACTCGCGCTGTTGTTTGTCGAGCTCCGTCTTTGTCTTCACCGTCACCTTATTTTTCAGCTCGGCAAACTGCAGCTCGCGTTGCAGGAGTTGCATGAGCAGGTCGGCCCTCGCCTGCAGGTTGTTCAGTTCCAGCAGCTTCTGCTTTTCAACCAGGTCGGTGTTCAGGTTGCTGGAGATAAAATGGATCAGGAAAGAAGGGTTTTCGATGTTCTTCAGGATGATGCCTGCTTCGGAGGGTATATTGGGCGAAAGGGCGATGATCTGTGCGGCCAGATCCTTGATATTTGACACATAGGCTTCAAAATCCTCTCCTTCGGGTGCCGCCTGGTCGGCCAGTGTTTCCACGGTGGCCTTAAAATAGGGGTCATCTGTTACGATGGTATTTACCTTGAACCGTATCTTCCCCTGGATGATCACGGTGGTGCCTCCGTCGGGCATTTTGATCAGCTTGACGATCCGGGCAATGGTTCCCATGTCTTCCAGATCGCTGACGGTGGGATCTTCCACTTCGCTGTCTTTTTGCGCCACCACGCCCACCAGTTTGTCAGTCCGGTAGGCATCTGTTACTGCCTTTATGCTCTTGTCCCTGCCCACTGTGATAGGCAGCACCACGCCGGGGAACAAAACCGTATTCCGAAGGGGGAGCAGAGGGATTTCTGCGGGAATTACCAGGTCCTGGCCATTTTCACTGTCGTTCTCATTCAGCGGAATGATCGGTATAAAATCCATTTCTTCTTCCGGACCAAGGATAAAACTCGCTTTCATATTCATTTTTAGCAATGACAAAATAACACTTCCCACCCCGATAATCACATTTTTTCAGGGTGTAGTACCTAAGGTCAAGTTTGATGCCAATGCCGGAGAACTGCCGTTGCGGCTCAACAGTTCAGGGAAGCTATGCCAGACTCAGCGGACCAGGGGGTTCAAAGCCTGAAGATCAGCAGGTTCTGCTCAAAAGGCTCAAAGCCCGAAGGGTAATGCCTGAGGGATCAAAGGATTTTGCCTGAGGGGGTTAAATCTGAAGATCAAAGAACGGAGCTCAAGAGCCAAAGGGATCAAAGAGCTCAGCGGGCTAGAGTATCCGGAATCCCGCGTATATCTGGAAGCCCTGGTTTCTCCATTCATCGCGGTTGTCAATGTCGTTCAGGTCAGTGAGACCGATCACATAGCGGCCGCCGATCCGGGCGCTGCCCAGGTTGAGCTGCAATCCCCCCAGCAACGAAAGTTCGCCCGATTTGAAGGCGTTCCTGCCGTTAGCGAGCAGGTCTTCATTAGTGTTGATCAGGATACCGAATTGGGGGCCGGCCTGGAAGCTGAGCAGTTTCGCCGGTGTAAAGCTCAGCAACAGCGGAATACTCAGATAGTTGAGCTTTACGTCTTTCAGCTCCCCTATCCCATCGTTGTATATTTCACGGAACTCGGTGGAGGTCCGGGTTGTAGCCTGGTTCCAGAGCAGTTCGGGCTGGAGGCCCCATTTGGCGCTGAAGCCGATCTCGGAGAAGAGTCCCGCATTATACCCGTACGAGAATTCCTCTTTAAACGACTTCCCATCTATTTTATTGAGGTTGGCTCCTCCCTTTACTCCCAGGTGGAACCCCTGTCCATAACCGGCCGATACAAAACACACGCCCAGCATTAACAGGGCGATGAAAGAAAGTGGGAAAGACGAGAAATATTTTCTGCGTTGCATACACTCTGTTTTGTACAGTGATTTCAACTTATATGCCAGCCCCTGCAAGACGCTGTTAAATCCTGCATACTGCTCAATGCTGCGAGCCAGCTAACCGGCCACACGCTGCTAAATCCGGTTCCCGGAATGCCGCACACCCCGCTAAACATGGTAAATCCTGCTGATGGCGGCGCAAAAATCATGTTAAAGTGATAACGGTGATCTCGGGTAGTATGCCTACCCTTCCCGGGTAACCGATAAATCCGTAGCCGCGGTTAACATACAGCTTTTGGTGTCCCTTTTCGTACAGGCCGGCCCATTGTTTATACATGTATTGCACGGGGCTCCATTTGAAGCCCGGCGTTTCTATGCCGAACTGCATGCCATGCGTATGGCCGGACAGCATAAGGTCGATATCCGGAAATTTCTCCCTTACTTCCCCGTCCCAGTGGCTGGGGTCATGGCTGAGCAGCAATTTGAACGGCAATTCTGCGGCCCCGGCGTAAGCATCTTTCAGCAAACCGTACCGGGGGAAGTTTCCCTTGGCGCTCCAGTTTTCCACGCCCAGCAGCGCGATCTGCTGGCCCTCGCGATCGAGCGCAACGTGCTCGTTCATCAGGAGTTTCCAGCCGAGCCGACCGTGTACAAGCTTCAACTCCTCGAGATTTTCCGTTTTTTCGGCTGTGCTATTCCACTGGAAATAATCGCCGTAGTCGTGGTTACCCAGCGTGGAATACACACCCATAGGGGCCTGGAGGCGACTAAACACGTCCATATACTCCTTCATCTCTACAGCCCGGTCATTCACCAGGTCGCCGGTAAACAAGATAAGGTCGGGTTTTTCCTTCAGTATTTTCTCCACGCCTTTCTCTACCGACTTACGGTCGGTAAAGCTGCCGGCATGGATATCGGATATGTGCACGAGACGGAGCCCGCGGAAAGCCGCGGGCAGGTTGTCGAACCGCAGGCTGAGCCGGCTAACGCGATAATTGTATTTATTGGTGAGGCCGTAGGCCATAGCACTGAACAAGCCTCCCCCGGCCGCCAGCCCCAGCCAGCTTAGAAACACCGAGCGGGTGATACCCTCCGGTTGCTGGCTCACCTCTATCGAAGGATTGCTGAAAAGACGGGTGACCAGCCAGGTGGCGCCCCGGCGGAGATCGTCCAGCGCCAGAAAACCGGAAGCGAGCAGCTTCGAAAAAAATATCGCCACCAGGAAGGAGAGCAGGTAAGTGCGTGCTCCTTCAGGCCAGGCGTCAAAATTCAAATAAGGAAAGCTGATCAGCAGGGCCAGCGCCCCGATAGCAAACGCCCAGTACACCACTATACAAAACAGCCGCCAGCGTGAACCGGTGGGGACAATTGTGCGAACGGCCTGGAACACGTAAATATCCAGCACCAGCATAATACCCACCAACATCCATAAAAAAGCAGGACTCCGCATGTCGATCAAAATTTAATAAATTCATCCAACTGGATATCAATAGCCCCGAGTGTTTCGGGATCAATAATATTTTCGCCGCTCTTCATCAGCCGGTCAATGGCGGAAATGGGCAGCTTATTCGGGTGAACCACCACCTTGAGGTAGTTCAGCACCGTAGTCAGGTGCTCCATGCCGCGTACGTTCCCGGAGCGACCGGTAGAAACACCGGTGAGCAGCGCCTTTTTCCCCCACCAGGTCCTTTTATAATCGGATAGGTCGAACAGTGTTTTCAGCACACCCGGAAAGCTGCCATTGTATTCTGGCGCAATAAATATAAACTTCCCGGAAGGGATCAATAATTTTTTCTCCACAGCTAGGAAATCCGCGCTTCTGTGCGAGAGGTCGAGGTTTTCGAGTGAAAGCAGGGGTGCGTCGATACTTTTTTGCAACAGGGATTCCCGGTAATGCCGGGCCACTCTGAAACTATTGCTGTCTCTCCGGTTGGTGCCCGATATGATAATATATTGATCCTCCATAGCTAAAAATGCTCCCGGCCGTTTTATTGCCATATATTATACCGAAATCTTAATTTTGCCATCCTGTCAGCAATTTAGAACTTATCATCCTATCTTGCAACGGACTATCATTATGGCAAGAATAATCGGAGTAGCAAATCAGAAAGGAGGAGTTGGAAAAACAACTTCCGCGATCAACCTGGCGGCAAGCCTTGCCGTCCTGGAGTTCAAAACGCTGCTCGTGGATGCCGACCCCCAGGCCAATAGCACTACCGGTGTTGGCTTCGAGCTGCACAACATTCAGAAAAGCCTGTACGACTGCATGGTGAACGGCACTTCTGCCAGGGATGTGATCCTGAAATCCGAGATCCCCAATCTCGATGTGATCCCTTCGCATATCGACCTGGTAGGCGCGGAGATAGAAATGATCAACTACCCGAGCCGGGAAAGTGTTCTGAAGAATATACTCGAACCGGTGCGTAAGGATTACGAATTCATCATCATCGATTGTTCCCCCTCCCTCGGCCTGATAACAGTCAACGCGCTGACTGCAGCCGACTCCGTGATCGTTCCGGTACAGACGGAGTTTTTTGCGCTGGAAGGATTGGGGAAGCTGCTCAATACGATCAAGATCGTGCAAAGCAGGCTGAATCCGGCGCTGGTGATAGAAGGCATACTCATGACCATGTACGATGGTCGTCTCAGGTTATGCAACCAGGTGGTGAGTGAGGTGCGCAAACACTTTGATGAAATGGTCTTCAATACGATCATCCATCGCAATACGCGTCTTAGCGAAGCCCCCAGTGTGGGCAAGCCGGTCATTTTATACGACGCGCAAAGCAAGGGTTCGACCAATTACCTGAACCTGGCCAAGGAGGTACTGCAAAAGAACAATAAGACAAAGATCAGCCAGGAAGAAAGAATACTGGAATAGCGTGGTATTCCTGCAAAAACAAAACACATGACGAATCCCAAACAAAATAAAGATGCGTTAGGAAAAGGCATCCGCTCCCTGTTGCAGAGCATTGACACCGATATGAAAACGAGCGTCGGCGGGCTCAAACATTCCGTGGTGGAATCGGTCACTGCCATGCAGCGCATCCCGGTAACGGATATTATGCCCAATCCCAAACAACCGCGTAAGGATTTTGACGAGCAGGCGCTGCAGGATCTTGCCCATTCCATCAAACTGCACGACCTGGTGCAGCCCCTCACGGTGGCCCAGCGCCCCGACGGCAAATACCTGCTGATCGCCGGCGAACGCAGATGGCGTGCCGCCAAGCTGGCCGGCCTCAAGGATATCCCGGCCTATGTCCGGAAAGCGAACGACCAGCAGTTGCTGGAGCTTGCACTGCTGGAGAACCTGCAACGGGAAGACCTGAACGCCATGGAGATCGCCCTCAGCTATAAAAGGATGATGGAGGAATTGAACCAGACCCAGGAGGAGGTAGCCGAAAGGATGGGCAAGGAACGAAGCACGGTGGCAAACTATATACGTTTGTTAAAACTACCGCCCGATATCCAGGTGGCAGTGAGAAAGAACCAACTGACAATGGGTCATGCCCGTGCGCTGGTGAATGTGGATGCGATAGACAAACAGCTCTATGTGTTTCAGGAAGTCGTAAAAAACGGACTGTCGGTCAGGCAAACGGAAGAGCTGGTAAGGAAACTGTACAAGCCTCCGGTATCCAAGACGGCCGTAAAAGAGGGGCTTCCGCCGGCGTATAAAAAAATAGAAGATAGCCTGGCTTCGCATTTCAGCACAAAGGTCACACTCAGCCATACCAGGAAGGGCAACGGAAGCATCCTGATAGAATACTATTCGGTCCAGGACCTCAACAAGATCCTGGAGCAGATGGGGATAACCGCCAATTAAGAGGGTGCATGATGAAGATCGTATCGAACCTATTGCTGTTGCTGGTCGTTCATCAGTTTGTTTTTGCACAGATCACAGACACGCTCCCGCAAAGGGTGCCCGATCTCAACACGGAGGCGCCCGCTGAAAAAATACCCGTACTCTCCGATACCACCGAATATTCCGACACCACCATTGTAGATACCCCCACCGGAAAAGATACCCTCGTCCGTAAGAAAGTACATTCGCCCCAGCAGGCCACACTCCGGTCGGCCATTCTGCCGGGATGGGGCCAGGCTTATAATGGCAAATACTGGAAGATCCCGATCGTGTACGCCGCAATAGGAGTGCCGGTCTATCTTTTTTTCGATAATAAACAATGGTATAACCGTACCCGGTATGCGTTGAGCATTGTTGCCAACAACCGGTATGGCCCGGGGTATGCCGATAGTCTGGCGCTGGCGCACCCGCAGCTCAGAACCCTCATCGAGATGAAGGCCCAGGGCTCGCTGGTGAACTACCGCAATGAATTCAGAAAGAATATGGACTATTCCATCCTGTTCACCCTGCTGATGTGGGGCCTGAATATCGTGGATGCTACCGTAGACGGCCACCTGAAAGGTTTCGATGTGAGCGACAACCTTTCTCTTAACCTAAGACCCTCCTCTGCTGCAGGTGCAGGCCCCGGCATCGCCCTGGTGCTTAACTTCAAATAAACCGAGAAAAATTGCGAATATGAATATTATCTTATTAGGCTATGGAAAGATGGGACAGGCGATCGACGACATCGCCACACAACGTGGTCACACCATCGTTTGTAAGGTAGGCATTGAGAATCTGGAGGACCGTACCATAGAGAACCTGCGTAAAGCTGACGTGGCCATTGAGTTCAGCAGCCCCGACAGCGCCGTTAGCAACCTGCAGCTCTGCCTCGATGCAGGGGTACCGGTGGTCTGCGGCTCCACCGGCTGGCTGGAGCGATACGAAGAAGTGCGCGACTATTGCCTGCAAAAGAACGGCGGCCTCCTCTATGCCAGTAATTTCAGTGTGGGTGTGAACATATTTTTCGCGCTGAATCAAAAGCTGGCAACGCTCATGAAAGACCATCCTTCCTATACACCCGAGCTGAAAGAGATCCATCATACCCAAAAGCTCGATTCGCCCAGCGGCACCGCCATCACCCTGGCCGAACAGGTGCTGTCCACCCTTCCCGGCAAAAAAAAATGGGTGAACCGGCTTTCGTCCGACCCCTCGGAACTGGTGATCATCAGCGAGCGCACCGATCCCGCTCCGGGCACTCATATCATCAATTATCATTCGGAAATTGACGACATTTGCATCACGCATACGGCGCACAGCAGAAAAGGGTTCGCCACCGGTGCGGTGCTGGCGGCAGAATTTCTGAACCAGCACCGCCATGGTGTATTCAGCATGCAGGATGTGCTCGGCATAGGATGAAGCGC
>CAZUWX010000012.1:12574-27907 GCA_964624205.1 uncultured Chitinophagaceae bacterium | reverse complement strand
CCGGGATAGCGCGAAGCTGGTATAAACGCGAAGCGCCGGTACCGTATGAAGTGCCCCGAATAGCGCGACATACTGGGGAATTGATTATCTTATCGCAATTTTTAAACTGAATGCTCTCTAAAAAAGCTCAATATGCCTTTCAGGCGCTCATGTATATGGCGGATAAGCCCGCCAATGAGCCCACTTTGATTGCCGAGATCGCCAAAAAAAGGAAAATCCCCCTCAAATTCCTGGAGAACATCCTGCTGCAGCTCAAAAACGAAGGCGTACTGGAGAGCAAAAAAGGAAAAGGAGGCGGGTATTTTTTCAGGATCCCGCCCAGGGATATTCCGCTGGCCCGCATCATCCGCATCATCGACGGCCCCATTGCCATGCTTCCCTGCGTAAGCCTGTATTTTTACGAACGATGTACGAACTGCGACGAGAAACGTTGCGGCCTCAACGAAATGATGGTGCAGGTAAGAGACGCCACGCTCAAGATCCTCGAGAAAAAAACCGTGGCGGATATCTCCACCTTGTAACAGGAAATAGTACGACCATCCTACGCTACGCTTACTCATCGTGTCCATTCACACGATCATTCTTCCTCAGGTTACGGATCATGTCTTCGGTCATCTTACGGATATCATACTCGGGTTTCCAGTTCCAGTCGCGCCGGGCTACCGAATCGTCAATGCTCTGTGGCCAGGTTTCGGCTATTGCCTGCCGGTAGTCGCTCTTATAATCCACCCGGAACTCCGGCACTGATTTGCGGATCTCTGCGGCAAGCTCACCCGGCGAAAAGCTCATCGCTGCAAAATTGTAGGAGGTCCGCACCGAGATATTCTCCGCCGGTGCTTCCATCAGCTCGATCGTTCCGCGGATCGCGTCCGGCATATACATCATCGGCAGAAAAGTGCCTTCCCCGAGATAGCAGGTGTAGCGTTTATCCGCAAGCACTTCCTCGAACATCTCGACGGCATAATCGGTGGTGCCCCCGCCGGGGGACGATTTATAGCTGATCAACCCCGGATAGCGGATGCTGCGCACATCCAGCCCATAGCGATGGTGGTAATAATTACACCAGAATTCCCCCGCGTATTTGCTGATGCCGTAAACTGTGGAAGGTTCGATAATGGTCTGCTGGGGGCAGTTGATCTTCGGGGAACTGGGCCCGAACACCGCGATACTGCTCGGCCAGTAAACCTTATGTATACCCTCCTCCCTGGCGATATCCAGCACGTTCAGCAGCCCCTGCATATTGAGATTCCAGGCCAGGCCGGGATTTTTTTCCCCGGTGGCCGATAACATGGCGGCCAGTATGTATATCTGGGTGAAATGTTGCCGGATCACCTGCACGTGCAGCATCTCTTTATTCATAATGTCCAGCGCCACATACGGGCCCGTACCCCGGAGCAGTTCGTTTTCCTCCCGCAGGTCGGAGGCCACCACGTTTGTATTGCCGTAAATACCCCGCAGGGCAAGGGTGAGCTCCACGCCGATCTGGCCCGAAGCTCCAATGATGAGGATCTTTTCTTTCAGCATTTTTCTTAATTGAGGTAAGCAAAAAAAGTTGTCAAAAATAAGATTGATGCTTTCAATTATCTTTGAAGCATGCAAGATTTTTTGAAAGATATCTTCAGCCGCCAAACTTACAACGAAAAGCATTTTTTTCTCATCGCAGGCCCCTGCGTAGTGGAATCGGAAACACTCGTGATGGAAGTGGCGGAGAAAGTGGCTGCAATTTGCAGTCGCCTGGGCATTCCCTACGTATTCAAGGCCTCCTATCGGAAAGCCAACCGCACCAGCGCTTCCTCGTTCACCGGCATCGGGGATGAGCCTGCACTGGCCCTGGTGAAAAAAACAGGAGAGCGGTTTGGACTACCCACCACCTCCGATATCCATGCGCACGACGAGGCGGCACCCGCAGCAGACTTTGTCGACATTCTCCAGATACCCGCCTTTCTCTGCCGCCAGACCGACCTGCTCGTTGCAGCCGCCGGAACGGGCAGGATCGTGAACGTAAAAAAAGGCCAGTTCCTCAGCGGAGAATCCATGAAGTTCGCAGTGGAAAAGATCCGGAACGCCGGCAATGAACGGATCCTGCTCACCGAAAGGGGTAACACCTTCGGATATAAGGACCTGGTGGTCGACTACCGGAATATTCCCATCATGCAGCAATTCGGCGTACCGGTGGTGATGGATTGTACGCACAGCCTGCAACAGCCCAACCAGCCCGGGGGCGTAACCGGGGGCAATCCGCAGCTTATCGGCACCATCGCCAAAGCGGCCATCGCGGCAGGTGCCGACGGCCTGTTCATCGAAACCCATCCCAACCCCGCCGTAGCCAAAAGTGACGGGGCCAACATGCTGCCACTCGATAAACTGGAAACGCTGCTGGAACAGTTGCTAAAGATCCGGGAAGCGGTGGTTTGATCTTAGTGTTTCAAATCACTGATACCAGAGCGGATTCCTCCTGGCGGCTTTGATATAGCGCTTGATATTCATCCAGAAGGCAAGCACAAAATAAATAATCAGGGGCGACCCCATGGTCAGGAAGGAGATATACACGAACCAGGTCCTGATACGGGTAACCGAAATACCCATTTTCTCCCCGATCGCGGTGCACACACCGAACAGCTTCCATTCAATAAAATAGCGCAGACGGTTCATGTCACGAATTTAATCAATTTAGATAGTTAAGTGCAATACCCACTGGGAGTTAAATTTTATTTTAAGTACTTTTGCAAAAATTCTACACACTTTTATTAAATCTGCATAAATGGTTTTTGATCTGGATCTTATCAGGAAGGTATATGAACGGATGCCCGGAAAAGTAGCCGAAGCAAGAGCATTGACAGGCAAACCGCTTACCCTGGCCGAAAAAATACTGTATACCCACTTATATACACCGGTCACGGTGGCCTGCGAGAGAGGAAAGGATTATGTAGATTTTAGGCCCGACCGGGTAGCCATGCAGGACGCCACCGCCCAGATGGCCCTGCTGCAGTTCATGACCTGCGGCCTCTCCAGGGTGGCCGTGCCTTCAACCGTGCATTGCGACCACCTGATCCAGGCGAAATCGGGTGCCAAAACGGACCTGGCCAGCGCTCTTGACAGCAATAGCGAAGTGTTTGAATTCCTGGCTTCCATCTCCAATAAATACGGCATTGGTTTCTGGAAACCGGGCGCCGGGATCATCCACCAGGTGGTACTGGAAAACTATGCGTTCCCTGGCGGGATGATGATCGGAACAGACAGCCATACCCCGAATGCAGGTGGGCTGGGAATGGTGGCCATCGGGGTCGGCGGGGCCGACGCGGTGGACGTGATGGCAGGGTTGCCCTGGGAACTGAAGATGCCCAAACTGATCGGTATTAAACTGACGGGTAGGATGTCGGGCTGGACCTCGGCAAAGGACATCATCCTGAAAGTAGCCGGCATCCTCACGGTAAAAGGTGGCACCGGCGCCATCGTGGAATACTTTGGCGAAGGAGCGGAGAGCCTCAGCGCCACCGGTAAGGCCACTATCTGTAATATGGGTGCGGAGATAGGAGCCACCTGCTCGGTGTTTGCATACGACCAGAAGATGGCAGCTTACCTGAAAGCAACCGGACGCGAGGAAGTGGCGGCCATGGCCGACAATATCCAGCAGCACCTGCAGCCCGACGGCGAAGTGTATGCCAACCCCGCTGCCTACTACGACCAACTGATCGAGATCAACCTGAATGAGCTGGAACCCCATGTCAACGGGCCTTTTACTCCGGACCTGGCCTGGCCCATCAGTAAATTTGCCGCTGCCGTAAAAGAAAATAAATGGCCGGAGAAGCTGGAAGTGGCCCTGATCGGCTCCTGCACCAATTCCTCCTACGAAGACATCAGCCGGTCGGCCTCTATCGCCCGGCAGGCAGTTACCAAGAACCTGAAAAGCCGCTCGGAATTCACCGTGACGCCGGGCAGCGAGTTAGTCCGGTACACCATTGAAAAGGACGGTTTGCTGAAAACCTTCGACGATATCGGCGGTGTGGTGCTGGCCAATGCCTGCGGCCCCTGTATCGGTCAATGGGCCCGGCATATCGACGATCCCAACCGCAAAAACTCCATTATTACTTCTTTTAACCGGAACTTCGCAAAACGCAACGATGGACTGGCGTCCACCCACGCATTCGTGGCCTCTCCTGAACTCGTCACCGCTTTTGCGCTGGCGGGCGACCTGACCTTCAACCCGCTGAAAGACAAGCTGAGGAACGAAGACGGCGAGGACGTAATGCTGGACGAACCCAAAGGCGTGGAACTGCCTCCCTCTGGCTTCGCCGTGGAAGACGCGGGTTATCAGGCGCCGGCAGAAGACGGCAGCAGCGTAACTGTGGCCGTACAGCCCGATTCCAACCGCCTCCAGCTACTCTACCCCTTTGCCGCCTGGGAAGGCACCGACCTGAAAGGGCTCCGGCTGCTGATCAAGGCAAAAGGCAAGTGCACCACCGACCATATTTCCATGGCCGGCCCCTGGCTGAAATTCCGCGGTCACCTCGACAATATCTCCAATAATATGCTGATCGGGGCGATCAATTTCTTCAACGAAAAAACAGACTCGGTCAGAAACCAACTCACCGGAGAGTACGGATCCGTGCCAGCCACACAGCGCGCTTATAAAGCGGCGGGCATCGGCACCATTGTAGTGGGCGACGAAAACTACGGGGAAGGCTCTTCCAGGGAACACGCCGCGATGGAACCCCGCCACCTGGGCGTCCGGGCGATCGTGGTGAGAAGTTTTGCCCGTATACACGAGACCAACCTGAAAAAGCAGGGGATGCTTGCGCTGACCTTTGCCAATAAAGAAGACTACGACAAGATACAGGAAGACGATACGCTGGACATTGTAGGGCTTCAGACCTTTTCTCCGGGGAACCCGCTGAAAATGGTGGCGCGCCACCACGACGGCAGTGCCGACGAGATCGTGCTGAACCATACCTACAACACGCAACAGATCGAATGGTTCAAAGCCGGAGGAGCACTCAACGTGATCCGCAGACAATTCGCCAACGACTGAGCCCGAACCCGGTGCAATAGCCAGGCAAGAATGTTAGGTGATGCAGGAGTTTTAGCTCCTATTCCGCCGCAAACCAGAGGGGCTTTGTATTTCCGCTGGAGCCATTATAATTGACAAAAAGCTCTTCATCCTTTTTGACCGGTTTCACCGTAACCACCCTGATCCACCCTTCCGTGTACTCCATCTCATACTCGCAGTTCGACTGGAAAGAATGATTGTAAACGGATACATAACCCAGGGCCACACAGCAGCCGTGGCCCACATCTCCCCATTCAAAGACATAATCGTGCAGCAGCGTCTGATCCAGCAGCGCCCGTTCTTTTTCGTTCATCACGATCACGGGTGATACCTCTATCACGGTATGGGCCTCAAGCGAACGGGAGGTGAACACCCCCCTGCCCATTTTTTTTGTCGGCGCAATATATAAGCAGGGTAATAACATGAACATGCTGCAATATAGATAGTAAATTTGTCGCATGGCATTGGACACTGCGCAGGAAAATATCGCCGAAAAGTTTCTGGAAGCAATCGCAACAGAAGACCTGCTGGCTATCCGCGGGTTCCTCGACCAGCAGAACATCAGCGATGTCGCCTACCTGATCGATGAATTCCCTTCGCACGCCTCTAAGATTATCCGTAATATGAGCGTCCACAGGGCTTCCAGCGTTTTCAAAATACTGGATCTCTCCGTGCAGAAGGTTATCATCCACGAGCTACCACCCCATAAAACGGCCGAGCTGCTGAACCAGCTTCCCGCGGACGACCGCACCGCCTTCCTGGAAGAACTCCCCAGCAATGTGGTGAAGGAGCTGATCCGGCTACTCGATCCTGAAGAAAGAAAGATCACACTTGCGCTGCTGGGGTATCCCGAAGGAAGCGTAGGGCGGCTGATGACGCCGGATTATATTGCGGTGCAGGTCGACTGGACCATGACCGAAGTACTGGATCATATCCGCCAGGAAGGCAAACACAGTGAAACCATCGACGTGATCTACGTGGTGAACGACAAGGCGGAATACGTTGATGATATCCGGATCCGGGAGATCCTGCTGGCCGACCCGGAACAGGTAGTAGGGGAAGTGATCGACAACCGTACCGTTACCCTGAATGTGACGGACGACCAGGAAGAGGCACATCAGGTGTTCAAGATGAACAACCGCGTGGCCCTGCCCGTTGTGGATGACAACCGTATCCTGCTCGGCATCGTCACGATCGACGACGTGCTCTGGGTAGCCAGCGAAGAGTTCAGTGAAGACATGCAGAAAATGGGTGGTACCGTAGCGCTTAACGAGCCTTACCTGGAAATGCCGCTGGGCAAGCTCTTCAAAAAACGTGTCGGCTGGCTTACTGTGCTGTTCCTCGGTGAAATGCTCACAGCCACCGCAATGGGATATTTCGAGGACGAGATCGCAAAGGCGGTGGTGCTGGCACTGTTTGTACCCCTGATCATTTCCAGCGGAGGGAACAGTGGTTCGCAGGCTTCCACGCTGATTATACAGGCCATGGCCGTGGGTGAGATCAGGGTCAGCGACTGGTGGAGGGTGCTGAGAAGGGAAATCCTCTCCGGGCTGCTGCTGGGTACTGTGCTGGGCTGTATCGGGTTCCTGCGCATCGTGGTCTGGAATTCCGTTTTTCATACATACGGTGAACATTATATGCTGGTTGCAGGCACCGTAGGCACCTCGCTGGTAGGCGTAGTGCTATGGGGAACCATCGCCGGCTCTATGCTGCCACTCGTATTGAAGCGCCTCGGCGCCGACCCGGCCTCTTCCTCAGCTCCATTTGTCGCCACCCTTGTTGATATCACCGGGCTGCTCCTTTATTTTTCCCTTGCCTATCTGTTCATGCAGGGAGTCTTATTGTGATTATTGTACAATCCGTCAAAGGAAATCTTGCTATGAATATTGCAGAGTCCGCTAATTTTAAGTTTCTTAGCGGTTCATTTTAAATCTATAACCCATTACAATATTTATATTTTATGTGTGGAATCGTTGCATATATTGGTAGCCGGGAGGCCTACCCTGTTATCCTGAAAGGCCTTAAAAGACTCGAATACCGGGGGTACGACAGTTCCGGCGTGGCGCTCCTGAATCAGGGGCTGAAGGTGTATCGGAAAAAAGGAAAAGTAGCTGAGCTGGAAGAATCAATGATCGGAAAGGATGTCCATTCCCACAGTGGCATCGGCCATACCCGCTGGGCCACCCACGGTGAGCCGAGTGACCGGAATGCTCACCCCCACACCTCTACCAACGGGAAACTGGCCATGATCCATAACGGCATCATTGAAAACTATCACCTGCTCAAGCAGGAACTGGTCAAAAAAGGCCATTCCTTCAGCAGTGATACCGACACTGAAGTGCTGCTGAAATTCATTGAAGACATCCAGGTGAACAACAAGGTGAGCCTGGAAGAAGCCGTTCGGATCGCGCTCAAACGTGTGGTAGGCGCCTACGTGATCGTTTTGATCGACAGTGACCATCCCGACACGCTTATCGCCGCCCGTAAAGGCAGCCCCCTGGTGATCGGCATCGGGAAAGGCGAGCATTTTCTGGCTTCCGACGCCTCACCGATCATCGAATACACCAAGGAAGTAGTGTATGTGAACGACTATGAGCTGGCTATCATCCGGCCCGACGAGCTGATCCTCAAGAACCTCGGTAATGAAAAGGTCACTCCCTTCATCCAGAAACTCGACCTGGAGCTGGCTGCTATTGAAAAGGGCGGGTTCGATCATTTTATGCTCAAGGAAATATTTGAGCAGCCGGATACTATATTCGACTGCTTAAGAGGAAGAATGGACGCCCGCGAGGGATATATCCGTATGGCGGGTGTGGACAATAATATTGAACAGTTGAAACAAGCGGGACGATTCATTATAGTTGCCTGCGGCACGAGCTGGCACGCAGCATTGATCGCCGAATACGTCATCGAAGAGCTCTGCAGGATACCCGTGGAAGTGGAGTATGCTTCAGAATTCCGCTACCGCAACCCGGTGGTGAATCCCGGCGACGTGATTTTCGCTGTGTCGCAAAGCGGCGAAACGGCCGACACGCTGGTAGCGATTGAAAGAGCCAAAGAGCAGGGTGCTTTTATTTTTGGCATCGTGAACGTGGTGGGATCTTCAATCGCCAGGATATCCCACGCTGGCGCCTATACGCACGCGGGCCCTGAAATCGGAGTGGCCAGTACCAAGGCTTTCACCGCCCAGTTGGTGGTACTGACCATGATCGCGCTGAAGATCGCAATCGAGAAAGGCACCCTGGATCAGCGGAAGTTCAACCGCTTGTTGCAGGAACTCGAGGCAATACCCGAGAAGGTGAGAGAAACGCTGCAGTCCAACGATGCTATCCAACAACTGGCCGTAAAATACAAGGAGGCTGCCAACGCATTGTACCTGGGCCGCGGCTATAATTTCCCCGTTGCGCTGGAGGGAGCGCTGAAGTTGAAAGAGATCTCCTATATTCATGCCGAGGGGTATCCTGCCGCCGAGATGAAGCACGGCCCCATCGCACTGGTGGAAGAGACCCTGCCGGTGGTGATTGTAGCCACCCGGGATTCCTACCACGAGAAGATCGTAAGCAATATACAGGAGATCAAAGCCCGTAAAGGGAAAGTGATCGCCGTTATTACCGCTGGCGACGAAACCATCCGCGGGCTGGCGGACGAGGTGATCGAGGTACCCGAAGCCGACGAGATCCTGGCACCGATGCTCAGCACCATCCCCCTGCAGTTATTCGCCTACCATGTGGGCGTGGCTAAAGGCCTGGATGTGGACAAACCCCGGAACCTCGCCAAGAGCGTTACGGTGGAGTAAAAAAGTGTTGCGGCGGAGTAAATCAGGCCGGCTCCACAAGAAATCGGGTGTTGCGGGATGATAAACCAAGTAGGGCACATCGTAAATTCCTACATTGCGCACAATAAACAGGGCGCTGCCAATCGTTTGAACTATAACCGATACCACCGATGAACCAGATCAAAAGAAACCCGCTGACTACGCTGGGCTATAATTTTATCCCGAAAACAAATCTACCCCGGGGAGAAAATGAATACTATCTCCGTAACCAGCAGAACAATAACGGCATTGAGTACCGTATGCTGACTGCCTACGAGATCGAAGTGCTGGTTCGCAACCGAAATACTTCCGACAACTGGAATAACCTGCTTGTTTCGGATGCTTTTAACCCGGAACAGGTGCACAACTGCAAATTTTTCGGACTGGTCCGCATCGGCAAGCTGGAGCCCTTTCACCTGGAATTCAAGAACCTCCGCAGGCCGGTGGGCCTGTATAACAGCACGATCATCAGTTGTGATTTCGGCGACAACGTGGTGATCGACAATGTAAATTATATCTCTCACTATATCATCGGCAACGACGTGATCATCGTGAACGTGAACGAGCTGGCCACCACCGAAACAGCTAAATTCGGCAACGGCGCGCTGAAGGAAGGAGAGTCCGAGCACCAGCGCATCTGGCTGGAAGTCTGCAATGAAAACGGAGGCCGCAGGGTGATCCCCTTTGCCGGAATGCTTCCCGGCGATGCTTACCTCTGGACCCAGTCCCGCGACGACAACAAGATCCAGTCGCGGTTCCGGGAATTCACGCTGAAACGATTCGACCCCCATCGGGGCTATTACGGTGTAATCGGCAACAGGACAGTGATCAAAAACTGCCGGATCATCAAGGACGTGAACATCGGCAGCGATGCCTATCTGAAAGGAGCGAACAAGCTGAAGAATCTGACCATCCACTCCGCGCCGGACGCCACTTCACAGATCGGGGAAGGTTGCGAACTGGTGAACGGCATCATCGACTATGGATGCCGCATTTTTTACGGCGTCAAGGCCGTGCGTTTCTTCATGGCATCGCATTCGCAACTGAAATATGGAGCGCGGCTGATCAATTCCTATCTTGGCAATAACTCCACCATCTCCTGCTGCGAAGTGTTGAATTCACTCATTTTCCCCTTTCATGAACAACACCATAATAATTCGTTCCTCTGTGCCGCGTTGTTGCAGGGACAAACGAATATGGCCGCCGGCGCCACTATCGGCTCCAACCATAATTCCCGGAGCCCGGACGGTGAGATATTGGCCGGGCGCGGATTCTGGCCGGGCCTATGTGTAAGCCTCAAACATAATTCACGGTTTGCCTGCTTTGCCATCCTTGCCAAAGGCGATTTCCCTGCCGAACTGAATATTCCCATTCCGTTTTCTCTGGTACACAACGACGTCACCAATGACCAACTGGTGGTGATGCCCGGGTACTGGTTCCAGCACAATATGTATGCGCTGGCCCGGAATGCCTGGAAGTATGCCGACCGGGATAAACGCACCCAGCGCCTTCAACTGATCGAAAATGATTTCCTGGCTCCCGATACCATCAACGAGATCCTGTACTCCCTCGAACTTTTTGAACGGCTAACCGGAGAAGCCTGGCTGCGGCAGTTTGGGAACGGCTCAGAAACCGCAGTTTCCGCCCCCGGGAAAAAAGGCGCTCGTTCTCACCGGCGCAACAGCGCCGAAGGCGGACTGCCGGATGCATCTGCGATCGGCAGGGAACTGCTCGATCAGCAAAAAAATTCGCTTGACGAGCTGGAGATCACCGCCCCCGGCTTTGAACATTCGCATCGGAAGGTGGTGCTCCGAAAACTGCCGGCCTGCTATCACATCTTCAAAGATCTCGTGGTCTATCATGCGGTCCAGTTGTTGTCGGAACACATCCGTGTTCAGCAGCCCCGCACAAAAACGGAACTGGCGGCCGCCCTACCCTCCCGGCTCAAGGTGGTGGATTGGGAAAATATCGGTGGGCAACTGATCCCCCGCCCCGCCATGGAAAAGCTCCGTCAGGATATCCGGTCTGGAAAATTATCGAGCTGGGAAGACGTCCACGCGTTCTACGGCCGGCAGGCATCGGCCTACCCTTCCGAAAAACTTTCTCATGCTCTTGCAGCGCTGCGGAAAGTGACCGGTTTCTCAATACAGAAGACGGACGCCACCTCGTTCGCGGCGCTGCTGAAAAAATCTGTTCAGGTGAAAAAATGGATGGTAGACGGCATCCATAGTTCGCGCGAGAAGGATTACACCAATCCCTTCCGGCTGATGCTGTACCGAAACGCCTCGGAGATGAACAAGGTGGTGGGCAGCCTGGACGACAACCCGTTCATCAACCAGGAACAACAGGCCCTGCGGCAATACAGTAGCCATATTTCAAAGATCATACGAACTATCAATTTCAGTCGCTAGCGACAATTAATTCCAGTTCCCCGCCAACACAACCCTGTTCATGCCGCTCATCGGTTTATTAACCGGTGGACTCCCACCCCTCGGCCCGCCCGGCGTTCCTGCAGGTAGTAGATACCCTGGGGCAAATGCTGCAGCGGTATCTCCCGAACGGAGGTTCCGGCACTAACCTCCACCCTTATTCTTTTCACTGGAATACCAACCGAAGAATACAGAACCAGGTCAAGCGGCGTATTTTTTTCAACGAAGAATTTCAGTCGCATGATCCTTCCCGTGATCCCCGCCGCCATCAGCACAGATCCGGGTAGGGATCCATCCGGCACCCGGATGGTGCGACTGAAATAGGGAGCGGACGAGCCGGATGATCTTCCCAGCACCCGGTAATACCACAACCCGGTGCCAGGGGTATGTGTATAATGGTATCGGCGACGGACCGGAATAGCCGTTACCGTGCAGACCGTGAAAAAATTCCGGCTATCGGCCGATGCCTGCAATTCAAACTCACGGACCGATAGTCCGGCAGGCTGTTCCCAACTCAACTCAACACCTTCGCTCCCCCGACTGCCGTACAGCGGGATATCCGCCAGCGGAAGAGGATTTTGGGTCCCCGCGGCACTGGCCAACGCAAAAAAATTGTGCTCCGCAGAGAGGCTGATCACCGGCCCCACACTCACCCAGCCGGTAGCGCCCGGCGTGCCCGCGAAGGCCACGGTTCCGGCGTCCCGCCAGACCCCTTGCAGCAGCCTGCCACCCCTGAGCTGCTCCATATCCGTGACACCACCGCTATTGGGATCATAAAAAGAGAGTTTTAGCAAGGCCCGCCCCGAAAGCGGGTCTTCCACACCTATCTCCCAATATTCCAGACGGGAAACATGGTGTATGCCTTCTCCCATCACGGGCGATAGGAGAAGGGGGTCGCCACGGTGGTATTCTACGGTAAAAGAGCCTGTAGCCTGGTCCAATGCCAGCCATCTCATCACCCCATTGCCGCCTACCGGAAACAGAAATGCCTCCTGTGCCAGCCCTTCCCGCCGAACCGGCCCCTGGACAAACCCTTTCGCTCCGAGGCTGTCTACCTCCAGCCGGCTACCGGGCAGGAATACCAGCGGGGCTTCCTGCGAACTGACCAGTATTCCTTTTTGCAGCCGGAGGCAGTGTGAAATGAAGAGCGGAGCCAGCAGGACAGCAGTCGCGGGGCCGTTCTTTTCCACAGTGATCGTTTCTGTCAGGCGCCCCAGGAGTTCAATCCGCGTTTCCGCGTTTCCGTTCAGCAGCAGCACAGGAGTTCCCGTGCCGGTTTCAGTAAGCAATCCGGATTCCCCCTGCATGATATCCCCGTTCACTGCAATGACCACGCTACGGGCCGTATTGCCTAGATCCAGGGTGCCACCCCGCTGGAGCAGTTGACCCCCGATAAAAATGGTGTCGCTGAAATTCAGGTTAAAATTCACACCCTCTTCCAGTTCCAGGTTTCCCCGGATCTGCACGGGCCGGGTGCCGGCGGCGGTGTAATTCAGGGCTGTTCCCCTGGCCGCAGAGCGGAACGCCAGGGTACCGAACACCCTGCCGCTAAGGGAAATTGTGGTGGAAGCGCCGGGTACGTCAAATTCCATGATACCCTTTTCGGTTCCCGGCAAGGCCGATAGCACCTGCACCAGAGAAGCATGGCCGCTGGCGCTGCTGTGTATAAACCTGCCGCCGTTGTTGATCCTGATGGAATCCGATATGCTGAGGGCAATGCCGGCAGTGGCGCCCGAAAGATTCCGGAACACAGCTTTCCGGTTGATGGTCAGCCCATATGCTGCACCCGCAATCACGAGCGAAGGCGTAGCCCGGCTGGCTGCCGGCAACCTGAGTTCAATAGTGTCTCCCTCCGCCGGATCGATCGTGATACTGCGGACCGCGACCACCTCAGCGGGCAACTCAACATCATAACGCACAGGAACAAATGAATGATCCAGCAGTACCTCGTCGTCCGGCCCCGGCAGCGCATCGGCCGACCAGTTCAGGGCGTTTTCCCAGCGGCCATCATTGCCTTGCCCGTCCCATCTTACCTGGGCGAGGGCGGGAAAAGCGAACAGCAGTGGCAATGATAGTATTAAAAAAAAGAAGCGCGACATAATGCAAGATTAAATCGCGCCCCTTCCTTCACCAAGGTGAAAAAACGTAGAAATTACTGTTTTATAAACCGGATCGTGGCGGTACGCTGACCGTTGATATAACCGGTTACATGGAATATCCCCGATGCAAGGCGGCCGGCATTCAGCCATACCTCCTGGTTGCCGTCGGCCACCGAAACCACCTGGGTCTGTACCACACGGCCGCTGATATCGGTCACAACGAGCTGCATATTACCCCGCAGCGAAGAGCTGATGTTCAGCCTTGCCCTGTCGCGCACCACGGTGGGGATCATGGAACTAATGAACACGCCCTTGGTGCCGTTCATCACCATCACGATATTGCTGAGGGACACCGATCCGTCTATATCGAACATCTTCAGGCGATAATAGTTATTACCGTTCTTCACCGACGGGTGGGTGAACTGGTAATCGAGCAGGCCTTTGGCGCCCGATACAGATCCTATGGTGGTGAAATTAGCACCATCCGACGAATGGGTAACCTCGAAACGGTCGGGAGTGCTGTTGTCGGTGATCTTCCAGGTCACCAGCGCATTGTTCCCCGAGAGCATCTTCGCATTGAACGAGAGCAGGTGGATGGGCAGCGCCCCATAGGGGCCATAGGCCAGTGTAAAGGGACTGAAGTTGCTGAGCACGTCCGATTCAACAAAACCATCCGTGGCGTCTCCGAACTCAATAGTGCCCGTTTCACCCTTTGCGCTTGTCCAGGCACTGCCATAGCGCGCCACCACCAGTCCGTCTGCCGGCGTAGCCCCGCTCACCGCACCATTGATCGGTAGTCGGACCGTTGCTGCGTCACCGCCTTCCACCCGGTTGATGATCCAGTAATAACCGGCCACGCCGGTAACCGGCGCCTGCACGTTGGTGTTCGTATAGGGTGTATTATTATAACTTGCTTCGAAGGTAGCACCGGTGCCTTCCTCCGTTGTGAGCACGGAAGCGCCGGCATAGCTGCCTCTGCCCACCGGGAAAAGATAGGTACCTGCACCGGCTTCCGTCCTTCTTCTCAGATTGCCGTCCACATAACTGGTGACCGGCGGTGCGGTCAGTTTCACCACCTGGCTGCTGGTTTCATCCGAAACGGCGGGCAGGGTAAGTGCATTGGCTCCGGTGAAAAGTACGCCTGCAGCGAGGTCGAGCCGGCTCACGGCGAGCGAAGAATTCAGGGTCACGCCGCCGGAAGTATTGTTGATGCGGAGGGCCAGTTCGTCGCCGGCAAACACGCCCGAAACCGAATTGATCGTTTGGGCGGCATCGCCGTTCAGTTCAATAATAAAATGGTTGGCAGTGTTGCTGCTCAGGGAAGAGCTCACACCGAAGAAGCCGGCCGTATGGTCGATATTGCCTCCTACGAACAAGGTGGTAATCGCATTGGCATCCGCTGTCTGGATGTCCAGGCTGTTGCCGCTGAGCAGCACATCCCCTTCCACAATAAATTGTCTTTCGTTATCGCTATCAGCCTCCGAGAACACTACATTGCTGTTGCCAGATATATGGAGATCTCCATGTACGGTCAGGCCGAAAATTTCGTTGCCCACCACGTCGCGATTTGCAATTAGGGTCAACTCCTCACCATTGGTGTTCAGTATCTGCAGATCACCTCCAAAGTTAACCTCCAATAGCCCCAACACAATCGGGCCGGTCTGCCCCGCACAATCGTATATCATGGTCCCGAGTGTTTCACCCCCTTCGATCAACAGGCCGCCGCCCTCAAAACTAGTAGTAAGGCCGGTGAGCAGCAGCGTGGAAGCCGGATCATAGATGGCATGCGGCACATTGCCCCAGGGCGACATGATATGATAAAGGGAACCGCTTTCAAATTCGAGATACCTATCAGCCGCCTCCGCTACTATCGGGCCATATCCCCCGGGGCCCACCACGATGGCGCCCCCCGACTTCACGGAAATATTAGTGGATTGCCCGTCA
>CAZUWX010000012.1:0-12474 GCA_964624205.1 uncultured Chitinophagaceae bacterium | reverse complement strand
GCCCACCACGATGGCGCCCCCCGACTTCACGGAAATATTAGTGGATTGCCCGTCAACCTCGGGCAGTATAAACCCCGAAGTGTGATCCGGATCGACCCCTGCAAAATACCAGGTGCCGGAGATATCCGCCTTGGTATTGTCGTCAAAAATGAAACCAAAGAAGCTTTCGGCGGTAGCACTGTCCTGCAAAGTGCTTCCTGCATCTACTCTCAAGGCCAGGTCGCTGGTACTGGTACTGGTCACGATCAGGTCGCGATCCGTGCCCACCGCGGTGATCTTCACGTTGGCATTGTTTGTAACCGTTAGCGTGCTGATCTCAGGCGAGGCATCCAGCGATACTTCGGCGTTGGTGTTGAAGATCACATTTGCCGAAGCCCCGGGAACCCCGGCCCCGCCGCTACCACCGCTGGTGGCCGACCAGTTGGCCCCACTGTTCCAGTTCCCGCCGGAACTTCCCACCCAATACCTGTTCTGCGAATACAATGCCGAAGCCATAAGAAACGCCGCGACTAATACGTAGAATTTTTTCATACGCAACTATTTTGATGCTTTTAATACACAAATACAAGGAAATGGATCGGATGGTTTTCTATAGGTAGGTTGTATTCTGAGAAGAGAGGGCAAGTTACGAGATTTAGCCATTTCTTGCTAGAGAGCGGCCATATTAATTATTTGGACTATTTATCCGGCTGCCAGCCGTGTCGACGAAGAGCAACGACGACTTCGGGAGGGGGAGGCAGAAGGGCTGAAACGCAAAAGATACCGCTATAACAGGGCTTGGCGCGGGATCCTTTCCGTGCGCTTCTTTAACAGGCTTATCGCCTGTTCGCGGCTCTCAAACATGTTATTGAGGTTCACCAGGTTATCAGCCAGCTTGTTGTATCGCTTCGTCATCAGGTAGTAAAAAATATGCAGGTAATGGATACCGTCGAAGACGATCGCTTTGTGAGCGGCAAATTCGTCCTGGCGTCTTATAAATTCCTGGGGCAGCTCCGTATAATGCATACCCGGCCGAAGATGATGGATGATATGATAGCCGTCATTCCAGCAGGTGTGATTGTAAGGAGTGTTGATACAATTAATGGAGTTGGTATAGATATTTTCCGGGTCGTTGTTATCGATAAGTGCGTGCTGCGTCCAGTTGCCCAGCATCATTACAAAACGGGCAAACAGGAAGGGAACCACAAAAACGACCATTGTGGCTTTCAGGTTTACGAAGCACATTCCGATACAAAAAAAGATAAACACCCATTCTCCCAAGGTCAGCCGAGTATAGAGTTTTTTCCGTTTCCTGGCAAACAGGTACTGAAAGGTTTGTTTGAACCCCAGGAAAAGGAAATTAAAAAAATAAGCCAGGAAACTGCGGAAGCTGTCTCGCTGGTAGCCCATGGTGCTGCTAGCATCGTGCTCGTTGTTGTTTTCAACGTGATGCATTCCCACGTGGTGGCTGAAGTAACCTTCAGGCGCATGGCCGAACAAAGGGCAAACAATCCAGGTAATATAATTATGTGCTGCCTGCTGGTAAGCAGGTTTCATCATTTTACGGTGGCAAAGGCAATGAAACATCAACCCGAACCGCCCTTTGAAATAAAATTGTGCGATATAAAAGTAGACGGCCGCTACAACCCACCATATCCAACCGGTCAGCAATGGCGTAAAAAGCAGGATTGCAAGTGGGAACACCGTTACATGAATCACCGTTAAGAGGCGGATAAAAGGCAGGTCCCGTTTGTCGCTCATGAAGCGAAGCCAGAATTTTTCATACCCATTAAAACGACTGTTGCGCGTATAGACGGGATCCGTCAACGCCGATAATATTTTCATTCATACATTTTTTGATGAATCCACTGGCGGTTCTGTTAACTATTTATCTAACAGCCGTTATAAACAAGTTAAAACTATTAATTCATTTTGGGAATCATCTTTTGAAGATAGTGCGGGTTTTAGCTCGCCTCACCGTTTTGCCTAGTTGCGCTATTGGTTGCTATTTTTTCCGGAAGAAGATGCGGATGGGCACCCCGGTAAACTGGAAACGCGACCGGAGCTGGTTCTCCAGGTAATTCTTATACGGCTCCTTGATGTCCTGGGGATGGTTGGCGAAAAAGGCAAAGGATGGCACCAGGGTGGGCAACTGGGTGATGTACTTGATCTTGATGGGGTTACCCCGCACCACCGGGGGGTGATAAGATGCGATGGCCTTCAGCATCACCTCATTCAGTTGGGCGGTGGGAACCACGCGTTTCCGGTTCTCGTAGACCTCCAGCGCGGTTTCGATCACTTTGAATATGCGCGTTTTCTCAATTGCCGAGATAAACAGGATGGGCACATCGGTAAAAGGGGCCAGTTTTTCCTTTAGTCTTTTCTCAAAATCCCGGGCCGTGTTGGTGGCTTTTTCCACCAGATCCCACTTGTTTACGATCACCACGATGCCTTTCCCTTTTTTCGACGCCATGCCGAAAATATTCAGGTCCTGGGCGGTAATACCTTTTTCCGCGTCGAGCATCAGCAGGCATACATCGGCTTCGTCCATCGCCTTGATGGCGCGGATCACGGAATAGAACTCGAGGTCTTCATGCACTTTCGCCTTTCTGCGGATCCCGGCGGTATCGATCAGGATAAACTCTTTGCGAAATAATTTATAATGGGTGTGGATGGTATCGCGGGTGGTGCCGGCGATATCGCTGACAATGGTGCGTTCCTGTCCCACCAGGGCGTTGAGCAGGGAGGATTTGCCAACATTGGGCTGGCCCATGATGGCGATCCGGGGCAGCGCGGCCAGCGCTTCCGTTTCATCCGATGTTTCTTCTGTGATCAGGGCGGCCACCGCATCCAGGAGCTCGCCGGAACCGCTGCCAGTCATGGCCGAAATAAAAAAGATATTTTCAAATCCCAGTCCATAGAATTCGGTGGCTTCCAGCAGCCGGTTATGATTGTCTACTTTGTTGACGGCCAGGAAAACGGGCTTGGAGGTCTTTCGCAGCACGCCTGCCATGGCTTCGTCGAGATCGGTGATGCCGGTGGCGGCGTCCACGATGAACACGATGGCGTGCGCCTCTTCCACGGCTATCAGCACCTGTTTGCGGATCTCCCGCTCGAATACGTCTTCGCTTTGGGGCACAAAGCCACCGGTATCGATGAGGTTGAAGGTCTTGCCATTCCAGTCGCTCACGCCATACTGCCGATCGCGCGTGACCCCGCTGGTATCGTCCACGATCGCCTTGCGCTGGCCCAGCAGCCGGTTAAAAAAAGTGCTTTTCCCCACATTCGGCCTTCCCACAATTGCCACGGTAAATCCTGCCATAAGTTTTGTTTCTTCCCTGCAAAGGAATATATAATTTTTACACTGTTCAAAAATACCCGTACTCGCGCAGCATGGCCTCATTGTCGCGCCATTTGGGCCGCACTTTCACGAAGAGCTCCAGGAAGACCTGCTGGCCCAGGAAAGCTTCTATATCGGTGCGGGCCTGGGTGCCGAGTTTGCGGATCATCTTTCCCCCCTCTCCCAGGATGATGCCTTTCTGGGTCTCGCGCTGCACGATGATCTCTGCGCGGATCTTGATCAGGGTCGACTTTTGTTTGAATTCGGTGACGATGACGGCGCTGTGATAAGGAATCTCCTCATCGTACAGCAGAAATATTTTTTCACGTATCATCTCCGCAACAAAAAAGCGGGTGGGCAGGTCGGAGAGATCATCTCCTTCAAAAAAAGGCTCTCCTTCCGGGAGATAGGCCACAATCTGCTGCAGCAGCTCGCTTATGCCCGCCCGGTGCAGCGCGGAAATTCCGGTCACGGCGGATGCGTATGGTTTTGCCCCGTAAAAAGCTTCCAGTTTCGCCAACCGGTCTGCCCCGGCTTTATCGGTCTTATTGATCACCACGATCGTGGGTACGCGGAGCCCCAGCGACGCAAAAACCTCGTCTGCAACTAACTCATCCTCACCTACTTCTGTCAATAAAAGCGCTGTATCCGCGTCTTCCACCGCGCCTTTCACCGCATTCATCATCTTTTCGTGCAGTTTATAGCGGGGTTCGATGATGCCCGGCGTGTCGGAAAATATCACCTGGAAGTCCTTTTCGGTGATGATGCCTTTGATCCGGTGGCGTGTGGTCTGCACTTTGGGCGAAACAATAGCCAGTTTTTCGCCCATCAGCGCGTTGAGCAATGTGCTTTTGCCTGCGTTGGGCCTGCCGAATATGCTGACGAATCCTGCTTTCATTGATGGGATGGTATAGAAACAAAACAGGATTTCCAATTACTGAAAATCCTGCCTGTTCGAGTGGTGTTGCGAAGGGAGGGTTCGAACCTCCGACCTTCGGGTTATGAGCCCGACGAGCTACCGCTGCTCTACTTCGCGATCTAGGGTGCAAAGCTAACCCTTTTTAAGTATAGCCTCCAAATAATATATTCATTCTTAACATTTTAATCCATGCGAGAAACGCTGCTGGCGCCGCTTGTACGTATATTTCCTTTTTTTCCCTCCCCCTTGTAACGGATGCTGGTAGCGCCCGATAAATCGGCATTCAGCACGTTGTTAACCGTCAGCTTGATCTCCGAAGCCCCGCTGCCTGACACCAGGCAGTTGTCGCACGCCAGCTCATAGCCCCGCAGATGGGAGGCACCTGTCACCTTCAGGTTCAGATCGCCGGTCCGGCCGCGGATATCTGCGTCGGAGGCGCCGCTCAACCGGAGTTTGAGCGCACTTACGTTCAACGCACCTTTAAAATCACTGGCCCCGCTCAAATCGATCAACAGTTCGTCGCCCGATAGCTCGTTGGTCAAGATTACGTTGCTGGTGCCCGAAACAGCCAGCCGATCCAATGTTCGCACCCCTACATAGACCCTTATTTTCCCTTCCCGGAGCAAGCCGGCCCCCGAAATCGAGAGCGTCCCGTGGTGCACTTTAGTTTGAATGGCCTCCCGGGATTCGGGGCTCCGGGCGCTGACCGCCACAGCGGGCTGATCGCCCTGTGACAGGTACACTTCGATGAGCCCGGAAACCTGCACGGAGCGAAAATCGCCGAGCTCACGCAGTTCGGCGTGGGGGTCGTGGATCAGTAGCTGTGCGTTAGCAGGCGCGGCCGCCGCGGTACTGAAAAAGAAGAGAAGTAGTAAGATGTTTCTCATGTAGCGTAATTTAGCCCCTGGAACCTGATCTCGCAAAATTGAGGCTTTTTTTACGTATGACGAAGGAGTCGGTGGAAATGTTACAGGGGAAGTACTTCTGAGCCCATTATTGATTGACCCCTGCTCATCCAGCGGCTACAGCTCAATCAAAACATCTTACCTATTAGCTTATTTATAAAAAACGTACTCAGTAGCCAGTATTTTGAACAAGATTGTTGTTATTCCGGATTTCACCCGTTGGAATCGGATACAACAATTCCCTTTCTGTCAATACCGGGCCATTGACGAACTGATAGCCCACATAATTATCAAACTCTTTCGTAGCCAGGTTAAATCCCTTTCTTATACGCACCATATCAAACCAGGTCTTGTTCTCATAACTAAGCTCATGCCATTTTTCTCTCCAGACAGCTTCCCTGAACTGCTCCCTGGTCAGTCCCGACAGGTCATCAAGATCAGCTCTACCCCTTATCTCATTCACAGCCCTGTAAGCGTCTGTGGAAGGGCTAGCGGTCACTTCATTTGCCGCCTCGGCATAAACCAGCAGCACTTCGGCATACCGTAACAAAGGCCAGTTCAAACCACTGCTTGCGGTGCTCAGATTGGCTTCCACATCGAAAAACTTGTATAAATAATAACCACCGAGATTAATAGTAACGGACCGATCCGCTCTTAGCGTAAAGAAACGATAGTAAAACTGTTTCTCTTCAACTCTTTTATCCCCGGGTTCATATGATTCGACAAATTTCTCCTCAGCAAAAATAGCTCCTGTTTGAGAAGAATATGCGGAGATATTCTGGTTATAGGGCACGATCAACGGTTGCCAGTTAGACGGGGAAGTAAACGCCGCGTATTGAACCATAAAAATATGCTCACCTAAATTATTCATTGCAGGGTCGTGCAAATCATCGTAGGTAGGAAATAAACTGTACTGACCCGAATCAATAACCTCCTTCGCCTTGTCGGCGGCTTTCTGATAATATTCTGTGCCCTTTTGCAACGGATATCCCGCCATGGTGAGATAAACGCTGGATAACAGTGATTTCACAGCACCCAGGGTAACCCTCCCCGATTTATCGTTAAAAGGCAAACCGGATGCTTCTGCAGTAGTAAGGTCATCCACAATCACGGTATAAATATCCTCTACAGAAGCCTGATGGGGGTATAGAAAAGGAGAATTCAAATCTACCGGATCCGTAATCAAGGGAACCATTCCAAATATCCTGACCAGGTTAAAATAGTAATAAGCTCTTAAAAATCTGGCTTCCCCCAATAGTCGTTTTTTACGGTCCTCATTCATATTAACTTTAGGAATTTCCGCTATGGCAAGATTGGCATTAGCAATGCCCCGGTAACTGCTGTTCCAGTGGGTTGCGCCATATTCATTGTCAGATGTATTTGCCAGGTCCCTGACAATAAGGCTGTTGAGCGCCTGCCCCAATTCTGTATTGGCAAGCCCGGTCTGGAATTCCAGCATAAGCCAGGGGCTGCCGCCATAAGTTCCGCTGCGAATATCTCTCAGACTTGGGTAAACTGCATTCACGGCACTTTCCGCATGAACGGCGGTTTTGAAATAGCTTTCTGTGGTTAAATTGGTGGGGTCGATTTCCTCCAGAAATTTCTCGCAACCACTAAAGAAGAAGAGTCCGATACAGATGAATAGTAAATGCAAATATTTTAGCGATAGTTTCATAACAGCAAATATTTTAGATCAGATTAGTTAAAGCCAACATTCAATCCCACCATAAACACCCGGGGTTTCGGATATTCCGTATAATTTATATATCCCTGGCCAAAAGTGCTTCCGGTAGTCTGGGATTCGGGGTCATACCCGGGAAATCTTGTTCGCAGAAAAAAATTCTGGACGGAAGCATATACTTTTAATCTGCTCAGGTGAAGTTTCCGGGTAATTGCCGGAGAAAAACTATACCCTAGCAGCATATTTCTACCCCTGATAAAAGACCCGTCATAGATCTTCGATGCATCATTATTAACATCGTAACCGGCTGCTATAGGCCGCAACTGGGCTATACGTGTGTGCTGGTTTTCGGGGGTCCAGGCGTTTAGTACTGTTTTAAAACTGTTTGCTATTCCCTGGCGATCCTCAAGAGAAGCCTGCGCCCTCCACAAAACCTCATTACCATATTGAAACTGTATATCTACTATCAGATCAAAGTTTTTATACCGGAATTTGTTCATCAGGGCGCCAAATCCATCGGGAATGCCTTTTCCCAGAATGATCCTGTCGGCCTGGTTGATCTGTCCGTCATTGTTGACATCCTCATACTTGATGTCGCCCGGAAGCCGGTTGTACTTGGCTGCAATGGATGCTTCATCCGTACTCCATGTACCCAGATGATTGAGGCCGAAGAAGGTACTCACAGGTTCACCAACCCTTATTATATTTGCTTCCTCAAAAATATCGCTCCCTCCCGATAAAGCCGTTACCTTATTCCTGTTAATAGAGAGATTAAAAGTTGTTTCCCACAAAAAATCGTTCCTGTCAATATTACGGGTATTGATTGCAAACTCAACTCCCCTGTTTTCCATGCTGCCTATATTCTTTGCAACAGTAGTATAACCGCTGCTTGCCGGGATCGGTGAGTTCAATAGCATGTCAGTAGTCAGTTTACGGTAAAAGTCCACCTCCATTGATATACTTTCGTTAAATAGCCCTAACTCAATTCCCAGATCTGCCTGACGGGTTTTTTCCCATTGAAGAATTGAATTAGCCAGCCGGCTGATTCCGGTTCCTGATACAATCGCTCCATTAAAAACATAAGAATAGTTCCCCACCCTGGCGAGGGACTGATAGGCAGCGATTTCGGAATTCCCTGTCTCGCCATAGCTGGCGCGCAGTTTAAGGTTCGAAATAGCCGGTATATCCTGGATAAAATCTTCTTTCGACATTCTCCACGCGATGGCCGCCGATGGGAAAAAAGCATATCGGTTAGCCGCCCCAAATTTCGAAGATCCATCCGCACGGCCGGTAAAAGTGACCAGGTATTTGTCGTGCAAACCATAATTTACTCTTCCGAAATAGGAGTTCAGGCCATAGCCGCTGGCGCCGGAACTCGGTCGGACTACCACTGATCCCGCACCAAGATTATTAAACCGGTAGAAATCATCTGAAAATTGCTGGGTGCGAGCCGTAAAATTAAACCGGTTCACGTGTTGCCAGGAAACCCCGAGCAAACCGGTAAATGAATGCACCCTGGCGGCTTTGGTATAGGTGAGATAGTTTTCAAATTGCCAGGAAGTGTGTTGATCACTGGTTAATACTGCATCTCCCTGCTGGTTTTGGGAAATAAAGCTGAGTTCCCGGCCGCCATATACACTTGTTTTCTGGTTTATACTGTTAATTCCTACATTGGTTCTCAAATCCAGGTTTTTAGCCAGCGTGATATTGGAATACATATTTCCCAGTGTGGTGAGTGTTCTTAAATAATACTCATACTCCTCTCCCACCCGCACGGGGTTGGTGCCTCCCTCCATTCCGGGATAATCTGCATTTCCCGCCCAGGATCCATCAGGATATTTTACAGGAACTATCGGCAGGTTCTCCACCATATTTCTACCGATCCATCCTGCAGACGTGTTTTCAAAGGCTCCCTGGAGGTGCCGCTCATTCTGGTCGTTATAACTGAGGCTTCCGCCCACTTTCAGCCAATCCGTTATCTGGCTGTCAAAAACAAACCGCCCCGAAAAACGCTTCAGCCATGAAATTTTCATCAGGCCATTTTCATTTACATAGCCGAGAAAAGCACCGTAGCTGCCTTTATTATTACCATCTGTAAATGATAATTGATGACTCTGGGTAAGGGCGCTTTGAATAACCTCATCCTGCCAGTCCGTATCATACAGAGGGTCTCCCTTTGAATCAAAGAGCCGTGGGTCGGTTCTCTTTAGGGCAGGATCCTGGTATTTCCCCCCAGCGTAGCCGACCGAATCATATTTTTGGGCATTCTGGAAAGCGATATCCTCTACCATCAAAAACTCCTTTGCATTTAACAGTGGAATTTTTTTCGGAAGCGTAGTAGTGCTAAAGTAATTATCATAATTTATTCTTCCGCCACTCTTGCTACCCCGCTTGGTAGTGATCATGATCACACCGTTAGCTCCCCTTGCTCCATAGATTGCTGTTGCAGAAGCGTCCTTGAGTACCTCAACGGAAACAATGTCGTTTGGGTTGATATAATCAATGGGAGAACTGACACTTGCTAATCCCGATGTAATCAATATCACCCCGTCAACTACATAAAGCGGGTCGTTTGCAACGCTTACAGAGGTATTTCCCCGGATACGGATATTTGTTTTCCCCCCGGGCCGACCGGAATTGGAAGTCACGTTAACACCACTCAACCTGCCTGCCAGCGCCTGGTTCAAGGTAGCGGCGGGGCGCTCCTGAAGTGTTTCTGCCTTTACAGATGCCACTGCTCCCGTTAGGTCGGATCTGCGCTGTACCCCATATCCAACTACTACAATTTCCCCTCCTGTTTCCGTAGAAGGCGTTAACTGTACGGAAATAGTTGTCCGGTTACCCGGTTTTACTTCAACGGATTCATACCCCACATAAGAAATCACCAGGGTTGAATTCGGGTCGGCCGCGATAGAGAAGTTACCGTTGCTGTCCGACTGTGTACCGTTGCTGGTTCCTTTTACAAGAATGGTAGCACCTTCCAGCGGCTGCCCATCCGCATTGGTCACTTTCCCCTCAATATTAACGGGAACAGGTTCAGTAGTGAAGATGGATTGCGATGGGATAGTAGTGTAGGAATATTTACGACTGACAGTAATCGTTCTACTCTCAATACTAAACCTAAGTGGCTGGTGTTCAAATACCGCTGTCAGAAACTCCACCAACGGCCGGTCAACAGCCCTGATCGTAACCGGTCGGGCCTCGGATAAAATCGAGCGGTCATAAAAAAATAAAAGGCCCGTTTGTTTCTTCACTTCCTGGAAAATCTTGGTTAACGGAACCTCCTCTCCGGAAAAGCTGATGATCTGTGAATAACTTTTCGCACTCACCTGAAGGAACGACGCGGTTAATAGTATAACAGTCAATTTCATGACTAATACGATTTTGGTAATAGACCGGCGTCCCGAACTACTGAAATAGATCGGACATGGTCGGCTGCAAGCAATTTTTTGCATAATTTTGAGCGGTTTTAGGTTGATGAATGAAACTGTCTGACGCAGACTTTATCTATTGGGTCAGCCTTCAACTACTCGCCGCTGTGGGCCCTAATCCCATGGCGGTTTTTATTTCAGGCGACCCCGGAATACAGCATTCGGGATCATGCCATCACAACTCCAATCTCTTGAAATATACTATCCCCTGACTATTAATTTGTTTCCATCAATCCGGAACTCCACACCGGTTTCGCCAAGAATTTTAATTACCTGACTCAGGGTAAGCCCCTTGTCCATCTCTCCGCTAAATATCCGGGGCTTTATTTTTCCTCCATACTCCACATCAATATTGTACCAGCGCGAAAGTTGGCGCATGACCATAAAAATATCTGCATTATTAAAATTAAAAACACCATTCTTCCAGGCTATATCCTGATCCAGATCAGTCTTGACTACTTCCCCGTTATAATATGCTTCACCCGGTTTTAAAATCCTGTTATTGATCATGACAGCCCCTTCCAGCAGGCTGGTTTTTACAGCCTGCTCATCCGGATATGCATTAATGTTGAAATGGGTGCCAATAACTTTTACTTCCATTCCACCCGCACGCACATAAAATGGCTTGTTTTTATCCTTTGCCACCTCAAAATATACCTCACCTGTAATAGCAACTTCCCGGCGGTCGCCCGTGAAGACTGCGGGATAAGTGACACTGCTCGCAGCATTTAACCAAACCATTGTGCCATCATTCAGTTTAAGCCGGTACTGCCCGCCACGCGGGGTGGTCAGGGTATTGGTGCCGGTATTCCTGACATTGCCGGAGTAAGAAATCATTGCCAAGTCACTGATAATACCTTTTTCGGATAAAACATTACTGGACGAAGAATCCAGCATGATCTCCTGCCCGCCCGAAAGCGTCAGCACCGCTTTATTCGATCCCGGAAGCACGTCGTCCTGCTCAACAATGACGGTGCCATCAGCTACGGCAAGCTTTTTATCATCCTGTCTGTGAGTATGGAAATAGAAAAACACCCCAACAATTAAAAGGATGGCCGCCGCGTAGCGAAACCAGGAACCTCTCATGAAAAGAATACGGGAGGTTGGGGATACCCCTGTAACCGTTTGGTTTTCCAGAAAAACCTCAAGTTGTTTGCGGCTCTTTTGTATATCATATTGCGCAAACCTGTCTACTTCACCCGCAACCCACTTCTCACTCATCAGCTGTTGCAGCAGTTCCCGATTCTCCGGCCTTGCTTTTGCCCATTGATCAAGTACATCCTGCTCTTCAACCGTCAACCGGCCCTGCCAGTGTTTTAAAATCAACTCGCTGATATAAAGCAATTTGTCGGGCATTTGCAGCAGTCGTTACTTGTTAGTCAGTTTTCGCTCTTTCAGGCTATACACTTCCTATAACGAACTTCCCGCCATTTTGTACCCAAAAAAATCCGTGTTTCAAAACGACTGGCAAAAAAAACAGTTGATGATGATGTGTGATAAATAAAGTCGCCGTACCAAAGCCATCCTAAGTAGCCTGAACCCTTCCGATTTGCGGTTTCGAACAGTTTGGGGCGATAGCTTCAGGTCGTTGGCTATTTCTTCATTCTTCTTGTCCTCAAGCAGTGCAAGTTTTATGGCTCCCCTGTATTTTTGGGGCAATTGTTCTATAGCCAGATAAATAGTATGCAAAACTTCTGTCCGGATCAGCTGAATTTCCCCGTTATCCTCTTGTTCAGCAGTCAGATAACGGATTTCCGCATGGGAACTTTCATGACGCCGGTTGGCACGGAGATAATCATAACAGGCGTTGCGTGTAATTCTGTATAAAAATGATTTTAGCCCTTCCGTTGAATCAAAGTCCGTTGATTGCTGTAGCAGTTTGATAAAACTTTCTGTAGCCAGATCCTGCGCAATATCCGCATTCCTGATCAGGTTTTCCGCGAAATGGCACAACGGCCGGTAATATAAGGCATATAGGTGATCAAATGCTTCAGGTGCTCCCTGTCTCAGGGCACACAAAAAACTGATATCATCATTATAAACCTGCATGCAGTAAACCCGGAGTGCAAAACAAATATATATATTTGCAATAAATTACCAATAACTGTTTTGCTGTAATAGACATGCCGGAAACGGGATCAAAGGACCTACCATTGTACACTACATCCCAATGCATCGATAGTGGTTGAAATATTCCCGTCAACAACATAAGTAGTTTC
>CAZUWX010000011.1:70557-78632 GCA_964624205.1 uncultured Chitinophagaceae bacterium | reverse complement strand
TTCTTAAATGTTCCCTGGCTTCTTTTTTTTCTGTGGAAGCTGATTCCAAAACGATGCACTTCATCCCTGATCTGTCGTACCAGGAGCAGCGATTCGCTATTATAAGGCAGGCGTATGGATTGCTGGTCGCCGGGAAAAAATATCTCCTCTTCGTTTTTGGCCAGGCCGATAAAGGTCATCCGTCCTTCCAGTCCGAGTTCTGAGATCGCTTCCATGGCTGCGCTAAGCTGGCCTTTGCCGCCGTCGATGATCACCAATTGCGGTAGCGGCATCTCTTCTTCTTTTAATTTCCGGTACCGCCGGTAGACCACCTCGTGCATGGTGGCAAAATCGTTGATGCCGGTGATCGTTTTTACATTGTAGTGGCGATAGTTGTTTTTATTGGGCGCGCCGTTATGGAAGCTTACCATCGCAGACACCGGGAAGCTCCCCTGGAAATTTGAATTGTCGAAACATTCTATATTCAGCGGCAGTTCCGGCAACTGCAGATCCTGCTGCAGGCGATACAGTGCCTGTTTCCGGTCCGCATCTGTTTTAGTTTCGGTGTACAGCATTTTTTTCTTTCGCAGCTCTTCGCGGAAATAGTTGACATTCTTTTCCGAAAGCTCCAGCAATTTCTTTTTATCGCCCGCTTTGGGAACGGATACAGCCACTCCCGGTTCGGGGTATGTGATAGGGATAGGTACGATCACCTCGCTGGCGAAACTATTGAAGGTCGACCGGATATGGGCGATCGCAAAAGTCAGTACCTCCTCGTCCGATTCGTCGAGATGGGTTTCGAGCTGAGTTGTATGGGTTTGTACGATCGTGCCGTTCTGGACGTTCAGGAAATTGACGTAAGCGAGATCACCTTCGCGTAAAATAGAGAAAACGTCTGCATTTGTGACGTGCCGGCTTACGATCACTGAGCGCGCCTGATAGTTTTCGAGGTGGGCGATCTTTTTTCGCGTGGCTTCCGCCTTTTCAAAATCGAGGCTACCGGCATATTGTTTCATTTCGGCCTTGAAATGGTTGATCACCGGCCTAAGGTTCCCTTTCAGAATATTTTTGATCTGTAGCAGCCCCTCGTGATAGTCTGCTTCCGTTTGTCTGCCTTCGCAGGGGCCCTTACAGTTGCCAAGATGATATTCCAGGCAAATCTTAAACTTACCCTTCCGGATATTGGCAGGAGAAAGATTGAGCTTACAGGTGCGTAGCGGGATCGCGCTCCGTATAAAATCCAGCAACTCTCTCACCCGGTTAACGGAGGTGAATGGTCCCAGGTATTCCGAGCCGTCGTCGATCTTGCGCCGCGTCAGGTATACCCGTGGGAAAGGCTCCTTTCTGATCACGATATAAGGATAGGTTTTGTCGTCTTTAAGGTCGATGTTGAAGCGGGGCAGGAACTGTTTGATCAGCGCGTTTTCCAGCAGGAATGCGTCTTGCTCGGAATCCACAATCGTGAACTCGATGCGGCTGATACGTTGTACAAGTTCGTGCGTTTTATAATTATGAATCGTTTTAGAGAAATAGGAAGCCACCCGCTTCCGGAGGCTCTTGGCTTTCCCGACATAGAGCAGCAGGCCTTCGTCGTCGTAGTACTTATAGATTCCCGGCTCTGAGGGAAGGGTGTGTGCTATCTGCTGAAACTCTTTTTGTGTCATTGCTTATTCTCTGTTATCCCATACAACCTTCACGAGGGTAGTTTGCGGTGGCAAACCGCCGGCGGCCGACTGCGTGATGATCTGGAAATTTCTCTTTGGCTTCCAGATCATGCGCTTGACAATATTTGTGTCGCCTGTGCGATACCTTTTTTCGAGATAGATACTTTTCACCTCATCGTAAATATCTCCCGGCGCAGTGATCACGTCTACCCGTCTGAGGATCGACGAGTCGCTCCTGGCGCTATAGAAAAAGGTGGAGGTGCCGCTGCTTTTATCGAAAAAGGAGTTCTCTTCAAACAGGTTCTCAAAGTTTTTTTCTTTTGTTTCAGGGGGAAGGAACTCCGCGGCTAACTGGTGGAACCTGTCCCTGTCCATCCATCCCGAGTCCTCGCCGTCTGTTGTGGAAAAGTACTGACGGATGCCTGCGGGCAGGGAGTCCACATAGGCAATCTCCCCTTCCAGATAATCTGCCAGGGGGAAAAACTGCTCAACTGTTTCTTTTTCGGCCTTTTCGGAATCTACCGCCGCCGGCTCTGTTTTTTGCGCACAGGCAAAAAGACCGAGGGCTATTGCGAGCGCCAAAGGATATTTCATCTCCAAAATTAGTCATTAAACTCAAGAAGAAAGCTGCCGTAGCCAGCAGCTTTGATCGGCGCAGACCCGAAGGCCCCGCTTATGGAACTGATCAGCGGATAGTTTTGGTTATGCCTACCTTGATCCCGTATTCCATCAGGTATTCCTTGATGGGATATTCATTTTTGTAGCTAGACAGGAGCTGATACCTGAACTGGGGACCGACCTGCCATTTCAGGTCGCCGCTGGAATACGATATAAACGCCTCTGTCCCTGCGTTTACATTCCATTTTCTTACCAGCGAGGGCTCACGGGTGTAGTTTTTATAGTCGTTCGTGATGAGATACGTGTTTTTGTTCAGCATATAGGAGGGCTGAATAGTGCCGGCAATATTAAATTGGAACTTCTCACTCCCCAGCACCCTCAGCTCAAGCCCAACGGGCACCGATAATTGATAGTACTGATTTTTCAGGTCTTCTGCAAAATAGCCGCTGAAGTTGCGGATATCGGTATAACTCGTTAGTGCATTGCCCGGCTGCCCGGTTGAGCTGTTCAGCGAAATGGTGGCCAGTTCAACAGGGGCGCGGAATGCCACGATATCATATTTTGAATAATTGAATTGCAGTCCCCCTTTCAGGGTGAGTCTGGACGTGAGCGGCAGCAGACCATGCGCGCCGAGTTCAAATCCCAGAGCAGGTTTATGATTCACCAGTTTTTCGGGATCGTCGCTTTCGTTAGCGGTAGGAGGCAGATCCATGGTTCCCGGGGCAGATTTGAGCCCGTTGCCTCCCGTAAGCTTTCTGTAATTAACGGTCGGGGAGAAGGCCAGTTGCCAGTGAACGCGTTTGCCGATAGCCAGGGGTGCGTAGGCGGCGTGGTCCTGCAGCCAATTGATGCGATTTTCTTTTTCCAGCGGTTTCAGTACCCGTTTTGTACTGTTTCCTGCTTCTTCCGGTTCGTCCTGGTTCATCCATGCGGCAGACGCATTCGTTAAGGCCTCCGGCAGGGGCCAGCTCAGTTCAATATTGTAGGTTTCATCGTCGTTGAGCGGAGCCAGGCCGCTGATCAGCAGAGCCGCTTTCCGGTCCGGCTTCCAGCGCTCCGGAGCATGGTTGAGAAGTCGCAACGGGATCTCAAAGGCTGCCGTGATGCTGCCGCTGTCTTCCACCCTGATGGCAGAAACCACCGTTTCCCGGTCATCTGGATCATTGTTAACAAGAGGGGGAGGGGCAAAGGGAATGAACTCCCGGGCGTCAAAAGCAGACGGGGCTGTGGTGGCGGCCGGCTGTTTCAGATCTGCAAGGGATTTTCCCGCAGGAGGAGACATCAGCTCGGTGACGGCCAGATAGCTGATGCCGGAAAGCAGCAACACAAAACCGGACCAATACCATTTTCTGCGCGTGTGCAGTGACCTGTTGACGTTTTTCCAAACCTTGTCGGAAGGATACATCTTGTATTGGTCGGCTTTTTCTTTTATCAATTCTTCAAAAGCACTATAGTAGAAATTTTCCTCCATTTTGGTTAGTTTGTAGGGACTTTGTTTTCAGGGGATCTGGATATATATCAAAATTTCTTCACTTTCATTTATCTGCCGCCCGTCGCGGCCATCGGCATCCACTCGCCGCGTAACCTGGCCGGCTGAATGATATTCTTTTTTATCAGAATATCTTCCAGCATTTGTTTGGCCCGCGTATACTGCGACCGGCTGGTGCTTTCCTCAACTTCCAGCATCACGGATATCTCCTTATGGGAATATCCTTCAATGGCATACAGATTCAACACGGTCCGGTAGCCCAGCGGCAACAGCCGGATACATTCTACGATCTGCTTCGCCTGCACAATTGACGGAATGGATTCTTCCCTCACCTGAATGCCCGATGCATGGATAATGTCCACACTTTCATTGAACTTCTTGTTTTTCTTCAGGTGGTTAATACAGGTATGCACCACCACCCGCCTGATCCAACCTTCAAGGGCGCCTTTGTTCAGGAAGGTGTGAATCTGAGAAAATACTTTTATAAACCCTTCCTGCAACATGTCTTCAGCGTCCTCCCGGTTGTGGGCAAACCTGTAACAAACCGACAACATACGCGGACTATATTTGGCATACAGTTCCCGTTGTGCTACCGGGTCATTTTGTAAACAGCCTGATAAAATGGCGTCTTCGGTCATGTAAATACCGTTGGTTGCCATGTAATTTAGACAATTTCTTCAAGTAATAGCTGCATATATCCTAAAAAAAATAGTCTGAAATCCCGCTCCTGCGGCCGCCTCAGATCAATACATTTCCGGTCATTTCCGGGGGCAGGGGCAGGCCCATCAGGGTAAGAATGGTGGGTGCCACATCGCCCAGCTTGCCCGGCTTGACAATTCCTTTCCACTGATTATCAATAATAAACAGCGGAACGGGGTTCAGCGTATGCGCCGTATTGGGGCTCCCGTCCTCATTGATCATGTAGTCGGCATTCCCGTGGTCGGCAGTAAGGAGAACGGTGTAATCGTGGGCGAGGGCAGCGGTTACCACCCTTTTCACACAGGCGTCGACGGTTTCTACGGCCCGGATGCCGGCCTCAAAAACCCCGGTGTGCCCCACCATATCAGCATTGGCATAATTCAGACAGATAAAATCGGGGGATTCTTTTTCAATTTCCGGAATGATGGCATCCGTAACCTCAAAAGCGCTCATTTCGGGCTGAAGATCGTAGGTAGCTACCTTGGGCGAGGGTATCATGATCCGTTCTTCATTTTCAAAGACGGTTTCCCTCCCGCCGCTAAAGAAAAAAGTAACGTGTGGATATTTTTCTGTTTCGGCTATACGTATCTGTTTCCTTTGGCTGTTTGCCAGTACTTCCCCAAGTGTATTGTGAAGATTATCGGTTTCGAATATGACTTTCACATCGTTGTAAGTTTTGTCATACTCCGTCATGGTAGTATAATACAGGGCGAGTTTCCGCATGCCGAATTCGGGTATGTCGGATTGGCTGAGCACCTGCGTGATCTCGCGGCAGCGATCGGTTCTGAAATTGAAACAGATTACGGTATCGCCGTCTTTGATCAGATCCGGCGGTTGCTGTTGACCGGTAATCACGGTGGGTTTTATGAATTCGTCGGTGATGTTATGTGCATAGGCTTGGCTGACCGCTTCTGCGGCGCTTGTCGCATATTCGCCCTTACCCGATACCATGGCGTCGTAAGCGAGTTTTATACGTTCCCAGCGTTTGTCCCGATCCATGGAATAATAGCGTCCGCATACTGTGGCGATACGGCCCACGGTAGCATCCACGTGTTGTTGCAGTTCGCTGATAAAGCCCAATCCGCTTTTGGGGTCGGTATCGCGGCCGTCGGTAAAAGCATGAATGGCTATGTCTCGGAGGCCCTCGCGCTGGCAGCAGTCGAGGATAGCTTTGAGGTGATTGATATGAGAATGCACGCCCCCGTCGCTCACCAGGCCGAGCAGGTGCAGGGTGCGGCCGGTGCGCCTGGCGTTGCGGATGGCATTTAGGAGCTGAGGGTTTTGGGCAAAGCTGCCGTCGCGCACCGCAACGTTAATACGCTGCAGCTCCTGGTACACGATTCGTCCTGCTCCCAGATTCAGGTGACCCACTTCGGAATTGCCCATCTGCCCTTCCGGCAGTCCGACCGCTTCTCCGCAGGTGACGAGCGTGGTATGGGGATACAGGGTGTACAAAGAACTAACAAAGGGTGCATTGGCCTGTTGTATGGCATCCGCCGAGCTGACCTTTCCCAGTCCCCAGCCATCCATAATTACCAGTATTACTTTTTTTGACATTACTGTAGTTTATTAGCATAAAACAAGTTGTAAAGTTAATACAATCAGCGGTTGAGGACTCTTATCCGAACGAAATGATAATTTGGCATGTTTTTCGCAAATTTGCCCACGAAGCAACTGCTATGTGAAGAAAACCATCTTGTTCTAAAACATATCCAGATGAAACGGAGCATGAGAAGCCTTATTCCTCAGGAGAACGGGTACGCGGAGTTCCATCGTGCCACTGCGCCTTCGCGAAGCCGGGTCAATGGCGTGCTTCGGCGGAACAGGGCCGGCAAAGCCTTTGATGACGTACGGCCGGCCATTGAGAAAACAAAAAGTATACGAATGAATAAATACGTTGGGGTGCTGATTGCATCTGCTTTCCTTTTGTTTTCGTTTACACCTTCCAACTCGTTTGACCAGGTGGTTGGGGCCCTCCGGTCCGGCAATGCGTCGCAATTGGCTAAATACTTTGACAGCCGGGTAGACATCACGCTTCCGGATCTGAATGATAATTTCAGCAAAAAGCAGGCGGAGATGATACTGAAGGATTTTTTTGAGAAAAATGAAGTAAGGAACTTCACCATAAAACACAAAGGCGGAAATAACGGATCTCATTTCTGCATCGGTATTTTACAGACCCGTAGCCGTAATTTCCGCACAAAGGTATTCATGAAAAGAAAGGGCCAGCAGGAAGTGGTGCAGGAGATCGCTTTTCAGGAAGAAGATTAGCCGGATAGGGTTGGCCGTTATAAGGTTTCCGGTGTCTCGCGGATGGCAACCCCTGGGGCCGTCGCAGTGCTTTTTCCCCCAGCTACCAATTTTATTTACTTTTGCGTTATGCCTGATTTTAATTCGCAGCTTGAGCAATTGATCGAAGCTGCGCTCAGAGAAGATATTGGCGATGGAGATCACTCCACGCGCAGCTGTATTCCTGCCGCTGCCCGGGGGAAAGCCATTTTAAAGATTAAACAGGACGGTATTGCGGCGGGCATGGAGGTGGCGGAGAAAATATTTCTAATGCAGGACCCCGACGCTGTTTTTGTGCCTTATCTCCGCGATGGAGATACGATGCAGGCAGGTGCAGTTGCTTTTGAAGTGGAATCCTTAGTGCATGTGATCCTTAATGTAGAACGATTGGTGTTGAACACGATGCAGCGGATGAGTGGGATAGCTACACTCACCCGCCGGTACGTGGAGAAGATCAGCGGTTTCCGGTCGAAGGTGCTGGATACACGAAAAACCACGCCGAATTTCAGGCTGCTGGAAAAAGAAGCGGTGCGTATCGGCGGCGGGCATAATCACCGGATGGGCCTCTATGATATGATTATGCTCAAAGACAATCATATCGAATATGCAGGAGGGTTGGAACGTGCTATCGACAGGGCCTGGCATTATGTCGGGGAAACCCGGCCCGGCCTCAAGATCGAGGTAGAAACGCGCAACCCGGCAGAAGCGGCCAGGGCCGCAGCTACCGGTAAGGTACACCGCATCATGCTGGATAACTTTACCCCTTCCCAGATCAGGGAGGCCCTCGAATTGATCGGTGGGCGGTATGAGACGGAAGCCAGTGGAGGGATCAATCTTGATAATATCTGCGCATATGCTGAAACGGGAGTTGATTTTATCAGCGTAGGCGCCCTGATACACCAGGCGGTTAGTCTTGATCTTAGCCTGAAAGCAGTAAAATGACCGATATGTCACGAAAAAAACGACTTGATAACGGTATTGTATACTCGACTGATCCGGGTTTTTCGCTGCCTCCGGAACAGGGAGAGCGGTTGGAATTGTTGTCCCCGTCTATGCAGTTGCTGCGGGTGAGACTGGATACCAGGCATCGTGGTGGAAAAATCGTTACCCTGGTGGAAGGGTTTTCCGGCCCTGATGCCGATCTCGAGAAACTCGGTAAACAGCTGAAAAATCATTGTGGGGTGGGAGGAAGCGCCAAAGACGGCCAGATCATTCTCCAGGGCGACCACCGGGCAAAGACCCTGCAGTGGCTGCAAAAGAATGGCTACGGTAAAGCAAGGTAACTGCGCTGTGATCGCTCAGTGCGAGGCAAAACAATTAACTACAAACTGAGGCCC
>CAZUWX010000011.1:49135-70457 GCA_964624205.1 uncultured Chitinophagaceae bacterium | reverse complement strand
CTGGCTCCGGGCAAAATGGCGGTCTGCGTAAACAACGGGCGCTCGCGGCAGCGCAGGATCGTTATTGCCCCTGCGCCAGGCTGTATCCCCGCTTGTCGCCCCACATATTCAGCAACTCCAGGCTGGCGATCTTGAAGTCGCCGCTGAGGCTCACGTACAACCCGATAATATCCTGCTGGTTCAACGGTTCGCCGTCAAGGCTTTCGAACCGCGCATTATACTGATTCACCAGATTGGTAAACCGGCTGCCGCCGGGCCATACCTGGGTTCCGCGATTGCTGATGTTGACGAGCTTAAATTTCACGCCCGCATGCCGTTGACATCGCTGTGCGATCACCGCAGGCTGTACATTGCTTTCAATAAACATGTCCACCCCCACGATCTTTTCATTTACGCTTTCTACGCTCTCCATCATTGCGTGCTGCTTAAGGTTGACTACCGTACAGGAAGTAGGCACATCCACCACAGCATCAGGTTTGGGATTATGCAGGGGCTTTTTGCCGAAGTTGCCGATGATGGCTTCCGCAAACTGGGTGGTGTTCAGGGCGGGGATGGATTTGTCTCCGAAATCGCCGGTGTGAACGCCCTGTTCCAGCGTGTACATGAGGGCATTTTCTATCATCACGGCGCTATGGAGCATGCCGAGGTGGTGCAGCATGCCGAATCCGCTCAGCAGCAGGGCGGTGGGGTTGGCGATATTCCTGCCGGCGATGTCGGGAGCGGTTCCATGAACGGCTTCGAAAATTGAGATATGGTCCCCGATATTGGCGGAGGGCGCAAAACCCAGCCCTCCCACCAGGCCCGCACACAGGTCGCTCACGATATCACCCTGAAGATTGGTCAGCACCACCACGTCGAAGCTGTCTGGCCGGATGACCAGTTTCATGCACAGGTCGTCCACGATCACATCGTCTGCCTTCAGTTCGGGATAGTCGCGGGCCACCTCGTAGAAACATTCGAGAAACAGTCCGTCTGTGATCTTCATAATATTGGCCTTGTGGCCGCAAGTGATGCGCCGTGCGCCTTTCTGTCTTGCCATTTCGAATGCGTACCGGATCACCTGCAGGCTTCCCGGACGGGTGATAAAGCGGCGACTCAGTGCCACGTCGTGCGTGAGCATATGCTCGATCCCTCCATAGGTATCTTCAATGTTTTCTCTGACCACGGTGATGTCAATGGGAATACCGGCTTTGCTGAAAATGGTCTCCACACCGTGCAGGGTCTGAAAAGTACGTTTATTGGCGTAGGTATTCCAGGTTTTCCGGGCGGTTACATTGATGCTTTTCATGCCGGTACCTTTCGGCGTTTCCATAGGCCCCTTGAACAATACACCGAGGCTTTCAATGGTTTGCAGGGCCTCGGGCGTCATGCCGTTGTTAAATCCCTTGTCGAACACCCATTTTCCCATGTCCACGTATGCAAACTCCAGCGGCACCCGGGCTGCCTGGAAGATCGACAGTACGGCATCCATGATCTCCGGACCGATGCCATCCCCTTTTGCAACTGCTATTTTGACCGGGGTCGTTATGGGGGCGTTTTTGCCGGTGCTCTGCGATTCGGGGGTAATTGAGGCCGAACCGGGCTGTTTCGGGTCTTTAATTCCGCTTTTCATGTGCTGCGTGTTTGAGTGATCTGAAATAATGGCTGCGGCTTGTTAGGGGGTTCCGTAAAATTAGCAAGCTTTGCACATTAACTGTTAAATATTCTGGATTACAGTACCAGTGGTATTTTTTTTCTATTTTTATAACAAATCATCTGAATGATATCAAAAATTTCTGAAGGTGTCGAGGTTAGCGTGGAAACTTTTTATCAGCCGGATTACTCCAATCCTGTATCAGGTGAGTTTATGTTTGCCTACCGGATCACGATAGAGAACCATAATAGCTTTGCAGTGCAACTGCAGCGCAGGCATTGGTATATTGTGGACGGGAACGGCACCACCCGCGAGGTAGAGGGAGAGGGTGTGGTAGGCGTGCAGCCTACGCTCCAGCCTTCCGAAAAATATCAGTATGTAAGTGGTTGCAACCTCCGCACGGAACTGGGAAAGATGTATGGCACCTATACCATGGAAAACCTACACACTAAAACCTCCTTCGAAGTAAACATACCGGTGTTTGAAATGGTGGTGCCTTTCAAGATGAACTGAAAATATCTGGCATAGACTATCCTTCTCCACCGTCCGGTACCGTTTTTCTCCCTCAAGGCCGCCTTTTCCAATAGGCCGTTTTCGGGCCACAGGTAATCCCTCCTCCAATAGATCGTTCTCCGGCTTCCTGTTTTACCCCCTATTTTCTCATGGCGATCCTGTAGAGCATCAGTGCCATCCCTGCAAAAAACAACACGCCCAGCAAAAAATATCCGGTTTCGCCCAGTGCAACCACCAGTCCGCCCTTTAGACTAACGGCGGAAAGGAACCTGGCCCCGGCGTCGGAGCCAGCCAGGAAGGCAATCACCACGCCCGCCACAGCGCCCCCTGCTACCAGGCCGGTGGCAAAAAGATTTCCCTTGCCCAGTTCCGCCTCTTCCGGCAAAACCACGGTTTCTTTTTTCTTTTGCCGGGAATCGACAAAACCCTTGATGGCACCGCCCGCAAAAATGGGAAGAGTGGTGGATAATGGCAGGTAGGCCCCCACCGCAAAGCTGAGCGATTTTATCCCGCAAAGCTCCATCACGATGGCAACGAACATGCCCACAAATACATATTGCCAATCGAGATTCTGCGACAGGATGCCCTTGATCAGCGTGGCCATCAGGGTGGCCTGCGGAGCAGGGAATTTATCCGTGCCGATGGCGTGCGAAATACCCTGTTGTGTCATTTCCAGGGTGGGCCGGTCCAGGAATTTGATCGTGAGACCGATCACCAACGAAGAGACGATCACGCCTACAAATAAGGCGATCTGCTGGTTACGGGGTGTAGCGCCTACTATAAAGCCACTTTTCAGGTCCTGGGAAGTAGCCCCCGCGTTGGCCGCAGCGATGCAGATCATACCGCCTACCACCAGCACGATCGGCTCATAGGCCTGCCCCGTCCAGCCCACGCTGATAAAGATCAGACTGGCGCCCATCACCGTGGCAATCGTCATACCGCTGACGGGATTGTTGGAAGAGCCTATTAAACCCACGATCCGCGACGAAACGGTTACGAATAATGCCCCAAATACCACCACCAGGATGCCTACCAGCAGCTTTTGGAGGAAGGTGTCACCGGGTACCTGCGGCAGCAGGGTGATCAGCACGATGAGGCCAAGGCTGCCCAGCGCCACCAGCCTGAGGCTGATGTCTTTTTCCGTACGGAGCGTTGCCGGGGTGCCTTCCGCGGCATTATCCCGGATTGAACGGACACTCGAACGGATTGAGCTGACAATCGTGGGGATCGTTTTGATCAGCGTGATGATCCCGCCTGCCGCCACTGCGCCGGCGCCTATCTGCCGGATAAAAGCATAGTAAATGGCAGAGGGGTAGTTGGCAAAAGTGCCGGTCTCGGGATCCCAGAGGCCCTGGCCGCCCCCAACCGAGATATCCTTTAGATAGCCCAGCTTCACCAGTTGTAATGCGATGGTCTCCGGCGGGATCAGGGTGGCGAGCAGGGGGATGAACACCAGCCAGCTCAGCACGCCACCTGCCACCAGCACGCCCGCGATCCGTGGCCCGATGATATACCCCACGCCCAGGTATTCCGGCGTGATCTCGCCGCCGACCCTTGCAGAAGGGAAAAACTTATTTGTCTGCTGGGTAACATAATAGGGAGCTTCAGCAATCACGTGCATCACTTTCTGGAGGATGGCATACAAAAAAGCGACTCCCAGTCCCCAGAAGGCGGTTTTGGCAAAATCGCCGCCCTTCTCCCCCGCCTTCAGTACATCCCCGCAGGCAGTGCCTTCCGGATAGGGCAGGGTATCATGCTCATTCACGATCAGCGCCCTTCGCAGCGGCACCATCAGCAGGGTACCCAGCAGCCCGCCGACGATCGCCAGGATCAGTATGGTCACATAATTAAAATAGGCGGCGCTGTCCGGAGAAGAAAGGAACAAAAAACCGGGAAGCGTGAAAGCCACGCCTGCCGCAATGCTTTCGCCTGCACTGCCCGTGGTCTGGATAATATTATTTTCCAGGATGGTGGTCCGGAAATATTTCCTGCCCAGCGTGATCGCGATCACCGCGATCGGAATGGAAGCGCTGACGGTGAGCCCGGCTTTCAGGGCAAGATACACCGTGGCCGCCCCAAAGATGACGCCGAATAAACTGCCCAGTAAAATGGATTTTACCGTTAGCTCACGAACGGTTTCGCCGGGTGGAATATAGGGTTTGAACTTTTTATCCTGCATGGCTCTGATTTAACTCTTCCAGGTGCGTCATTTGCTGCAGTTTTTTGGTAAGCAGGAACAGGATGACGGCGGCTGCGCCGGCCATCCCCACGAATAACATAAAAAAATCGTTCATGTTGTTCATCTCATATCCAAGGAAGACGGTTTGTTTATTGTCGGGGTACAAAGCGCTCAGCGCTCCCGCCAGCTTATTGGCGGCGGCATTGGCCATCAACCATACCGCCATCAGCAGGGAGGCGAATTTCATGGGTGCCAGTTTGTTGACGAGCGAGAGGCCGGTGGGTGAGAGGCACAGCTCCCCCCAGGTGTGCATGGCATACATGCCGATCAGCCAGATCATGCTCACTTTGGCTTCCGGTGCCACATCCTTCACGCCGGTGGCGATCCAGAAGTATCCCGCGGCCAACAGCAGCAGGCCCAGCGCCATTTTGGTGGGAGCAGAGGGCTCCCGTTTCCCCATCTTCAGCCACAGCCAGGCGAAGACCGGGGCAAAAGCCACTACAAAAATGGAATTGAGCGACTGAAAAAAGCTGGCCGGCACGGTGAACCAGCCCAGGTCCCGCTGCGTCTGCCGGTCGGCGAAGAAGGTCAGGGAAGCCCCTGCCTGCTCGAAGGCCGACCAGAAAAATATCACGAAGAACGAGAGGATGATGATCACGGTGATCCGCTGTTTCTGGAAGCGGTTGAGCGAGCGGTCGGAAAAAAGGATAAACACGATGAACAGGAAGGAAGCGACCAGCAGATAAGACAGGAAACTGAACACGTTTGCGTCAATGTAGAGAATGCCGATCGTGGCTCCCGAGAAAACGAGCAGCCCCAGCACTACAATAATGGGATTTCGCCACTGCCGGGGAGCGTTGGGGGATGGGTCGCCCAGGGGCTGGCCGTCCGGCGTCCGGATGTATTTGTGCTGATATACCCGCTGCACCAGCACGCTGATCAGCATGCCGATCCCCGCTACCAGGAAAGCCCATTTGAAGTCGGCCGGATTGCCGGTGTCGCCCACCAGTCCGCAGATGAACGGCCCCAGCGCCCCGCCAACATTGATCCCCATGTAGAAGATCGTATAGGCGGCGTCGATGCGCCTGTCGTTTTTGCGGTACAACTGACCGACGAGCGAGGAGATATTCGGTTTGAAAAAACCGTTGCCGGCGATCATGAAACCGAGGCCGGAAAAAAACAGGAAGGTAGAAAGCGAGGGCATGGTCTCGTACACCGAGCCGCAAAAGAACAGCAGGAATTCTCCCACTGCCATGAGCAGCCCTCCTACAATGATGGAGCGTTTGTTGCCCCAGAAACGATCGGCAATATACCCGCCGATCAGGGGTGTAAGGTACACGAGGCTGGTATAGCTTCCGTACAGATTGGATGCAAAAGCATCGGTGAACAGCAGCGCTTTGGTCATGAATAATACCAGTACGGCGCGCATGCCGTAGTAGTTGAACCGTTCCCACATCTCCGTAGCAAACAAGACGTATAATCCTTTGGGGTGGCCTTTTTGAGCGAGTTGTGAATCCATGATTTCAGTTGTTGGTAAGAAGGAGGTTTAGAAATTAGCCGGCGTAAAATAGTAATAAATTCCTAATGGCCTGCCCGGGTCTAATTAAATTGGCTATTACAATCCGGAATCACGAAATTTGCCGGTCTTATTAAATATAGATTACAGTATGAATTTATTGTTGTTGGGTGGCGGAGGAAGAGAACATGCAATAGCATGGAAACTCTCCCAAAGCCCTCGCTGTACCAGGTTGTTCATTGCACCCGGAAATTCGGGTACATCAACCTGTGGTGTGAACGTGGATATCTCACCGCTCGATTTCGAACGGGTGAAGGAGTTCTGTGTTGCCGAAATGATCCAGATGGTGATCGTGGGTCCGGAAGAACCGCTGGTAAGAGGGATCGTTGACAGTCTCGGAAACGATCCGCGCACAAAAGCCATCCCGGTTATCGGCCCCTCGCAGGAGGCTGCCCAACTCGAAGGGAGTAAGTCGTTCGCTAAACAGTTTATGCAGCGCCATGGTGTTCCAACGGCTGCCTATCGCGAGTTCGACGCCGCCAATTACGCTGAAGGAATACCTTATCTGCAGCAACACACCCTTCCCATTGTGCTGAAGGCCGACGGCCTCGCTGCCGGCAAAGGGGTGATCATCTGCCAGACACACGAAGAGGCGGTGAAGGAATTTGCGCTGATGATCCGGGAGAACAAGTTCGGAGCAGCCAGCCGGAAGGTAGTGGTGGAGGAGTTTCTCGATGGCATCGAAATGAGCGTATTTCTGTTAACCGACGGACAGGATCACGTGGTGCTGCCCGAAGCCAAAGACTATAAGCGTATCGGAGAGGGCGACAAGGGGCTTAATACCGGTGGAATGGGAGCGGTCAGCCCGGTTCCGTTTGCCGACGAAGTGTTCATGAAAAAGGTCAATGAAAGGGTTATCCTGCCAACTGTAGCGGGCTTGAAGAAAGACGGCATCCGGTACAACGGGTTTATTTTTATAGGTCTCATCAAGGTCGGTGCGGATCCCCTGGTGATCGAATACAACTGCCGCCTGGGCGACCCCGAAACAGAAGTGGTGATACCCCGGCTGAAGAATGACCTGCTGGAGCTGCTGCTGGCGACTGCCGGAGGCACCCTTTCGCAGACAAAACTGGAAACCGATCCCCGCGTAGCTGCCACGGTGATGGCGGTGAGCGGCGGCTATCCCGGCAGTTACAAAAAAGGATTTGCGATCGGGGGCCTGGACCGGAATACCCCGGAATCCCTCGTATTTCACGCGGGAGCAGAAACCAGGAATGAAGAGGTGGTGACAAGCGGGGGGCGGGTGTTATGCGTCACCTCGTTTGGCAATTCGGTTGAGGATGCCGTCAAAAGATCCAACAAGACCATGCAGGGGATCGCATTCGAAGGCATGTACTACCGTAAAGATATCGGCTGGGAGTTCTACCAATAGCGGGTCCCGGGCAATAAAACGCGGGTTTATTCGTAATGGAAATGGTAAACCGGCGCCATTTGGAATTTATAGGTTCAAGTGGCCGGTTTACTTTGTTTGTTCGGATAATTTCCGTCAATTTTGCTGGCATTAAAACTTAAATTAAAATCTGACCTTGGTAAAATGGGATTATTCAATTTTCTGACACAGGAGATCGCGATGGACCTCGGCACCGCCAACACGCTGATCATTCATAATGAGGAGATCGTAGTAAATGAACCGAGCATCGTTGCCCTGGATCGTAATAATCCCAAAACCGTGCTGGCAGTGGGGAAACGTGCGTTGATGATGCATGAGAAGACCCACGAAAGCATCAGAACGGTCAGGCCCCTTAAAGACGGGGTGATCGCAGATTTTAATGCCGCCGAGCTAATGATCCGGGAAATGATCAAGATGATCTACCCGAAAAAACCCTGGTTTCCCCCGAGCTGGAGGATGATGATCTGTATCCCCAGCAGCATCACGGAGGTGGAAAAACGCGCTGTGCGCGACAGCGCCGAACAGGCCGGGGCCAAGGAAGTGTACCTGCTGCATGAACCGATGGCGGCTGCACTGGGGATCGGGATCGACGTGGAGGAACCCGTGGGTAATATGATCATCGACATCGGCGGGGGTACCACGGGCATCACCGTGATTGCGCTGGCGGGCATCGTATGCGACCAGTCGATCCGGATAGCGGGTGACGAGTTTACAGCCGATATCATGGAGGCCCTGCGTCGTTACCATAGCCTGCTGATCGGCGAGCGTACGGCAGAACAGATCAAGATCAATATCGGTGCGGCCATGAAAGACCTGGAAACCGCTCCGGAGGATATGCCGGTGAACGGCCGCGACCTGGTGACGGGTATCCCCAAGCAGATCATGGTCAGCTACCAGGAAGTAGCCGAAGCGCTTGACAAAAGCATATTCAAGATCGAAGAAGCTATATTAAAGGCGCTGGAAATGACTCCCCCCGAGCTGGCCGGCGATATCTACAGAAGGGGTTTGTATCTTACGGGGGGCGGAGCGCTATTGCGCGGTCTGGATAAACGTTTGAGTCAGAAAATAAAACTGCCGGTCCATGTTGCCGACGACCCGCTCAAGAGTGTGGTCAGGGGAACCGGGCTGGCTCTTAAGCATTACGACAGGTACCCCTTCGTGATGCGCTAGAATATGTTGATCGTAGCAAATAAAAACTCTCTTCGGTGCGAAATATTTTTCTCTTCATCAGAAGGTACTTTAATTTTCTCTTCTTCCTGGTGTTGCAGATTATAGCATTGTCCTTTCTTTTCCGTTATAATAAATTTCACGAAGCGGTTTTTATGGGTGCAGCCAACGAGGTAACAGGCAGCCTCGGCGCTCAGATCAGCAATATTGAGTATTATTTTCAGCTAAAAAAGACCAACGAAACGCTCGTTGTGCAGAATGAAACCCTCCTCAATCTTATGCCAGGGAATTTCCAGTCGCCCGATACCCTCACCCAGGTATTAAAAGACACGATACGGCACGATACTACCAGCACCGTCAGGAGGTATCTGTGGCGCAGCGCGAGGGTGGTGAACAATTCCACAGGATTGCAATATAATTATATCACCATTCACAGGGGAAGTAAGCAGGGTGTCAAAAAAGACATGGGCGTGATCAGTCCCCATGGGGTAGTGGGCATGGTGGTGAACACAAGCGACAACTACGCAGTGGTGATGACCATGCTCAACAGGCAGAGCAGCGTCAGCGCCAAGCTCCTCAAAACCGGCGAAGTGGCAAAGGTATTCTGGGATGGCGAGAGCCCCGAGTACGTCACAATGATCAACATCGCCAAGAATGTGTCCGTTGCCGTGGGCGACTCGGTGATCACCAGCGGCTACTCCCTTTCGTTCCCGCCGGGCGTGCTGATCGGAACGATTACGGAGGTGATCGACGAACCTATGAGCAATTTTTACTCTATGAAGCTGAAGCCGGCCACGAATTTCTATAATATCGAATATGTGTACGCGGTAGAAAATATTCAGAAAGACGAGCAGATCAGGTTGGAGGAGGCGACCCGAAAAATCCAATGAACAAGTTCCTCAAAAATATCCTCCGGTTTGCCCTGTTTATCCTGATACAGGTGTTTGTGCTTTTTCAGATCAAGCCGCTGCACCAGTTCATCGTGCCCTACCTGTATTTTCTGTATCTGCTCTGGTTGCCGTTCACCACACCGCGGCTGACCCTCACTTTTACCGGTTTTTTATTCGGACTTTGCCTCGATTATTTCACTAAAACACCCGGCCTGCATGCGGCCGCCTGCACCCTTATCGCCTATGTGAGGCCTTTTCTGGTGAACCTGCTGATCCGGAAAGAAGGAACCGAACTGAACTACAGCTCACCGTCGATCACGAGTATGGGCTTCGCCCGCTACACGCTGTATGTTTTTATTTTAACATTGCTCCATAACGGATATCTTGTATTTTTAGAATGGATGGATTTCGGTTCATTCGTTTATTTTATAGGAAAAGTTTTGTCGACCACCGGTGTAAGTATGCTGCTTATCTTTGTTACGGAATTGCTGTTTTTCAGAAAAGAAAAATTCAGGACCAACACCGCATAACTCATCAAGATCCTATGTCCGTTTTTAACCAGTCAAGAAGCACGATCATACGCCTGATCTTTCTTGGGATTTTCCTCATCATCATCCTGCAGCTTTTTAACCTGCAGGTGCTATCGGGTAATTACCGGCAGCTTGCCATGAACAATGCCGTGTTCAGCAAAGTGGTGTACCCGAACCGGGGAATCATTTACGACAGGAAAGGCCGCGCCATTCTCAATAATACCATCATGTACGACCTGGTGGTGACGCCCACCGAAGTCAAAAAGATAGACACGGCAGACTTCTGCCGGCTGCTGCAGATCGACACCGCCGAGTTCAAAAAAAGGATCGTGGAAGCCATCATCAAGAACGGACGGTACCGGCCTTCCATCTATCAGGACCTGCTGCAGCCCAATATCTATGCCCGGCTCGACGAGAATATCTGGAAGTTTCCCGGCTTTGCACTCGTGGAGAGACCGGTGCGGGTGTACCCCTTCGATGCGGCAGCCCATATCATGGGCTATGTAGGAGAGGCGGACCCGAAGATCATCAAACGCTCCAACGGGTTTTACCAGATGGGGGACTACGTGGGGAGAAGCGGACTGGAAGCATATTACGAGAGCATTCTTATGGGCAAGCGCGGCATCCGCAACCTGATAAAAGATAACAGGAACCGGCTGGTGGGAAGCTACGAAAACGGAAGATTTGATTCGGCCGCCGTCCCGGGCCGGGGGCTGCGGACCTTTATAGACATAGAAGTACAGCAACTGGCAGAGAAACTGATGTCCAATAAAGTGGGCGCAGCCGTAGCGATAGACCCTAAAACCGGAGGTATCATAGCGATGGCTTCCGGCCCCAATTTTAATCCCAACGACCTCACCGGGCCCGACAAACAGAAAAATTATGCCCGCCTGGCCCTCGACGTTGCCGGTCCTTTATTAAACCGGGCTATCCAGGGTAATTATGAGCCCGGCTCCACTTACAAGCCATTAGGAGCGCTTGTGGCACTGGATGAAGGGCTGATCACCGCAAACACCGGCTTCGCCTGCAACGGAGCCTACCGGGGCTGCAACCGGCCCGTGCGCTGCACCCACAGTAATCCGGGGCACGCCGCCAACCTCCGCCTGTCAATTGCCAATTCCTGCAATTCCTACTATTCTTATATCTACCGGCTTACCGTCGACAATCCAAAATACGGCACCCGGAAAGGGTACGAACACTGGAAAGACTACCTGAACAATTTCGGCCTGGGCCAGAAGATCGGGGTCGACCTGCCGGGTGAGGACAAAGGACTCGTGCCAGACACCAGCGTCTATAACCGCGTGTACCGGAATTCATGGAACTCCTGCACCAACCTCACCCTCGGCATCGGCCAGGATATGATGCTGTCCACGCCGCTGCAACTGGCCAACGCAATGTGTATCATCGCTAATAAAGGCTATTTTTATTCCCCGCATTTTGTGAGTGGCATCGACGGCGAAGAAAGCAGCGACACCCTGCTGCGTAAATTCCGGGAAAAACACGAGGTGCTCACCCATATCACCGATGAGGCCTACGAAGCGGTGATCAGCGGCATGCAGGACGTGACGGAAAAAGGTACCGGCAGGGGAGCGCGGATACCCGGCATCAACATCTGCGCGAAAACAGGTACCGCAGAAAAATACCGGATCATCGACAGAAAAAAAGTGCAGCTCAAAGACAATTCGATGTTCGTGTGTTTCGCGCCGAGAGAGAATCCCCAGATCGCGATTGCGGTGGTGGTGGAAAATGCCGGTTTCGGCTCCACCTGGGCAGGGCCGATCGCCTCGCTGATAATGGAGAAATACCTGAACGACACCCTTCGTACCGAGCGACTGAAAGAGGTGGAAAGGATCTCCTCCACCAACCTGATGCCGGACTACCTCGACCGCCTCCAGTATATCGAGGATTCGATACGGGCCTTTAAATGGTTCGAGATGACGAAAGACAGCAACTACATTAAAAAATACCTGGCACCTCCTGCGCCCGCACGCAGACAAACCATTACACCCGCCCGCGCGGCCGCCAGGCGGGAAACGCCGCCACAATGGGAAAAATACCTTCCTGAAATGGCACTCCTGCGTTCGTCAAAATTTTCTGACGGATGAATCAGAAAAATGCTTCTATATCAAAAGGGGTGGACTGGATAATGATCTGGCTGTATGTGCTCCTGGTAGGTGTAGGTATACTGAGTATTTTCTCCGTAACCTATAAGGAGGGTGAAGACGTGCTGGACGGATTCCTGAAACTGAGAACCGACTATGGCCGGCAGTTCTTTTTCTTTATCATTTCGCTGATCATCGGCCTGTTTATCCTGCTGACAGACAGTAAGTTTTTCACCGCTACCGCGAATATCTGGTACGCGGTGGGCATGGTGCTGCTGCTGCTGGTATTTCCGTTTCATACGGAAGTAAAGGGAACTGAGTCAATCATCCGGTTCGGCAGCTTCCAGGTCCAGCCGGCCGATATCTGCAAGATCTTTGTATGTCTGGCGCTGGCCAAATACCTCTCACGGGTGGAGACTAATTTTAGTAAACCGAGATCGCAGTTAATTGCATCCGCGATCGTGCTGGTGCCGGCGCTGATCACCGTTGCTCAGAAAGAGACCGGCCTGGCACTGGTGTTTTTTGCATTTTTCCTGGTGATGTTCCGGGAGGGACTACCGGCAAGATACCTCGTCATCGGCTTCTCCCTCGCCGCGCTGGTGGTGGCCACACTGCTGGTGGAAAAGAATGCGCTGGCAGTGGTGCTGACGGCCATTGCAGCCATCGCCATCTATGCCCTGCGCAGGCAGGTACGCAGAAATAAGCAGATCCTGTTCGGTATTGCGCTGATATGGCTGGTCTGCGTGGGCATTCAGCGCTTTGCAGTTCCGTTTTTATTCACCAATGTGCTTCAAAAACACCAGGTGGAACGGATATTTTCCCTCCTTGGTAAAGAAAACCCCTATGCGGCCGTGAATATGGTAGACGGAGAGGAGCCGCCGAAACCCCGAGATACGGATTATAATGTACGGCAAAGCAAGATTGCGATCGGCAGTGGCGGTTTTACCGGAAGAGGATTCCTGAAAGGCACCCAAACCCGGTTCGACTTTGTGCCCGAACAAAGAACGGATTTTATTTTTTGTACCATCGGCGAAGGGTTTGGCTTTCTGGGGAGCGTGCTGTTCCTCTCGTTGTATTTATTCCTGCTGCTGCGCATCATCCATATTGCCGAACGACAGCGAAGCGTATTCAGCCGTTCTTATGCGTATGGAGTGGCTTCGGTTATCTTTTTTCATATCGCCATTAATATCTGCATGACCATCGGACTGGCGCCCGTGATAGGCATCCCCCTTCCTTTCATCAGCTATGGCGGCACTTCGCTGCTGACCTTTTCCGTGATGCTCGCTATTTTGATAAGGCTGGATGCCGACCGTCAGATGGTGCTCAGGTAAAACACCGCGATATCCGGCGGCCTGCGGGAGATTGCCGCCAGTAACCACTAAAGGGCCGGAACAACCTACAGCCGGGTGCCGCAGGCTGATCCCGGTTTGCCAAGAAAATCTCTTCCCTGCTGTCGAAACGCAATACATTTGCAGGAGCCGGCCGCCTGGCCGGTGAAAGACTGTACGGCATAGAAACCGGGCTAAAACGTAGCACATGAAGATCATTTCCCTGAGCGAAGGCGCATACACGGTAGACAGGACAAAAGTTTTTGTACCATTCGACGAAACCACGGATGAGATCCGCAACCGGCCGGCAGGAAGCCTCCTGGTGGAAATCCAGCCGTTTCTGGTGATCACCTCCCGGGACGTATTGTTGTTCGACACCGGCCTCGGCTTTGTCAACGACACCGGCATGCCCGAACTGCACCAATTGCTGATGGACCAGGCCATCAATCCATCTGAAGTGACTAAAGTGCTGATGAGCCACCTGCATAAAGACCACTCCGGCGGGCTCGGCTATAAAAAACAAGGGGAGCCTGCCGGACGGCTCGCTTTCCCCAATGCCCGGTACTACGTGCAGCAACAGGAGTTGGAACAGGCATTAAAAGATTCGGCCTCATATGTGGCAGAAGACGTCCAATACCTGGCCGATTCCGCCCAGGTGGAGCTGCTGAACGGGAACGGCGTGATCGACAGCTATATACGCTACGAGGTCACGGCTGCCCACAGTCCCCATCACCAGGTTTTCTGGGTAGAGGAAGACGGGGAAACCGTTTTTTTCGGCGGCGATGACGCCCCTCAGTACCACCAGATGAAGAGCCGCTATGTGGCAAAGTATGATTTTGACGGGAAAAAATGCATGGAGCTACGCCAGGAGTGGTGGGCAAAGGGACAGGAAGAAGGCTGGACCTTCCTGTTCTACCATGATATCAAAACACCGGTGATGACCCCCTGAATCCTCCGGCTATCCCTACACAAGGATATCGTCAAATGCCCGGAAACACCGGCGCAGGTATCCTGTCTCCCTTCTATTATATAATTAATAGTCTCTATTGGTCTCTACCGGAATCGGGTTGGGTTTGGCTCGCACCTCGTTCTGGGCTTGTTCGATATATCTCTGTTATTTTTAGGTTGATTCTTCGTTGATCTTTCGTTGATCGAAGGTTCAGAAACGTAGAATAAACGAAGAACTAACGAAGGATGAACGAAGGATGAACGAAGAAATCTCAAACATGTCTCGAACGAGAGGCGAACAAGCCCGCCTGTGCCTCGTCCTGAAATAACGATACAGGTTAAATAATAAGTCCTGAGATTAACTACACAGTAAGCGCCTTAATCCTGTTTTTTTACTGTTCAGTCGGATTTTCCAAGACGGGCACAGAAAATGCCCTGCCAACAGCTTCGTGAGCCTTTTTACAGAAGAAGTGGTTGATTAACAATCGGATAGCCTATCCGTTGTCCCGGCGCGCCATCACTTTTTCGACAGCGTCCAGGATATTTGGGGTATCCAGCCCGTATTTGGTGAGCAACTGCGTGGGCGTGCCGCTTTCCCCAAAAGTATCGCGGGTACCCACGTACTCAATAGGAATGGGGAAGCCGGTGGCGGCCGTTTGCGCGATCGCATCGCCCAGTCCGCCTATAATATTGTGCTCTTCCACTGTCACCGCGCATTTTGTTTTCCGGATCGACCGGAGAATGGCGGTGGTATCGAGCGGTTTGATGGTGTGAATATTGATCACTTCTGCCGTTATGCCTTTTTCTGCGAGGATCTTACCTGCTTCGATGGCCTTCCAGACCATATGTCCGCAGGCAAAGATGGAAACATCGCTCCCCTCGGAAAACTGCTGGGCTTTTCCGATCACAAAAGGTTCTTCGGCTGAAGTGAAGATCGGCCATACAGGGCGTCCGAAACGAAGGTAGACAGGGCCCTCATATTCAGCCACGGCCAAGGTTGCGGCCCTGGTCTGGTTGTAGTCGCACGGAACCACCACGGTCATGCCGGGCAGCATCTTCATGAGTCCGATATCTTCGAGTATCTGGTGGGTGGCACCGTCTTCGCCCAGGGTCACCCCGGCATGGGAGGCGCAGATCTTCACATTTTTACCCGAATAGGCTACCGACTGACGGATCTGGTCATACACCCGGCCGGTCGAAAAGTTGGCGAAGGTAGTGGTGAACGGGATCTTACCGCCAATGGTCAGTCCTGCGGCGATGCCGATCATATTGGCTTCGGCGATCCCGACCTGGATAAACCGTTCGGGGAATTCTTTGATGAACTGGTTCAATTTGAGCGATCCCGCCAGGTCGGCAGTGAGGGCAACGACATTGGGATTTTTTCTTGCTGCTTCTACTATGCCATCACCAAATCCGCTCCTGGTATCTTTTTGCCCCGTCGGCTGAATATCTTTTAACATCCTGTTTTTTTTCGTGATGCAAAGAAAGGGAATTTTCCGTTAGCGGGTGCGGGACAACACCCAAAATAGCTTAATTCAAATATCATTTTCGCAGCAGCGTTTGATTAACCGGAGCGGGGCAGTCTCCAACCCGGTCAATTCAGATCAAACGACTTGCTTTGAAAGAATTTTTCGTCCAATTTTAAGCGTTGTTCCCATTTCCATGCTGTCGACAGCATGTCGTTCAGCGAATACCGGGTTTCCCAGTTCAGTTGGGTACGGGCATGGTCATTGTTGGCGTAGATGGCGATCACGTCGCCGGGTCTGCGTGGCCCGATCTTGTAATTCAATTTTTGTCCCGTTGCCTCCTCGAATGCCCGGATTGCTTCCAGCACGGTGACGCCATTGCCGGTACCCAGGTTGAATACTTCGCATCGTTTTGCGGATTTGCCTTCTATCAGGAATTGAAGGGCCAGCGTGTGGGCATGGGCGATATCACAGACATGGATAAAATCGCGTATGCAGGAACCGTCGCGGGTAGGGTAGTCGTCTCCGAAAACCGTGACCATAGGAAGCTTGCCGATCGCTGTTTGGGTGATGGCCGGAACCAGGTTGGCGGGTTTGCCGATGGGCAACTCCCCGATATGCGCCGAAGGATGCGCCCCCACGGGGTTGAAATACCGTAGGAGAATGCTTTGCGAAAGATGGGCTTTGGAAAATTCGTTGATGATCTGCTCGCCCATTTGTTTGGTATAACCGTAGGGCGACTCGGCCGGTTTGGGCGGGGTCAGTTCTGTTACCGGGATCTCGTCGGGGTTGCCATATACGGTGCAGGAAGAGGAAAACACAAAATGGGGAACGTGGAATTCCTGCACGCATTTCAGGAGGTTGATCAGGGAAACCAGGTTGTTCTCAAAATACAGCAGGGGCTGTTCCACCGATTCACCCACCGATTTGTAGGCGGCAAAATGAATGATGCCGGTGATGTCCTCGTTTTCCTGGAAAATGGCGAACGTGTCGTCAAAATTGCAGAGGTCGACCTTGTAGTTCTTGATCTTTTTGCCCGTTATCTTTTCGATGCCTTCCAGGATGCGTGCCGACGACCTGGAGTTATTGTCGACCGAGATCACTTCGAAATCGTGCTCTACCAGGTCTACTATTGTGTGGGATCCGATATAGCCGCATCCACCTGTGACAAGAATTTTCTTCATCAGTTGAGTTAGTTTTGTTGTACAATTTTATTTTGATACGGCTTTCGGGGCTTCCGTTTTGGCGGTCGGATGCCCGAAAGAGAAATCGCTTGCTACTTCCATAAGATAAGTTCCGTAACCGCTTTTGAGCAGGGGCTGCGCCATGATCTCCAGCTCTTCTTTTGAAATAAATCCTTTCCGAAAGGCGATCTCCTCGATACAGGCTATTTTGATGCCCTGCCGTTTTTCGATCACCTGTACAAATTGTCCGGCCTGCATCAGCGAATCGAAGGTACCGGTGTCGAGCCAGGCGGTTCCCCGGTCGAGGATGGACACTTTGAGCTTTCCTCTGCGAAGATATTCTTTATTTACATCGGTGATCTCGTATTCGCCGCGGGTGCTGGGTTGAAGATTTTTGGCGATCGACACCACTTCGTTGTCGTAAAAATAGATGCCCGGCACGGCATAGTCACTCTTGGGTTGCTCCGGCTTTTCTTCGATGGATATGACATTGTTGTGGGCGTCGAACTCAACCACCCCGTAACGCTCGGGATCGCTCACATGGTAGGCATACACGATTCCTCCGTCGGGGTCTGTGTTTCTCGCCAGCTTTTCGCCCAACCCGCCTCCGTAGAAAATATTGTCGCCCAGCACCAGGGCAACCTTATCGTGCCCGATAAACTTTTCGCCGATCACAAAAGCCTGGGCCAGCCCCCTGGGTTCCGGTTGCTCTGCGTAAGAAAAGGATACGCCCAGCCTTGAGCCGTCGCCCAGCAGCCTTCTGAACAGTGGCAGGTCGTGCGGGGTGGAAATGATCAGTATCTCACGGATCCCGGCCAGCAGTAAGGTGGATAGCGGGTAATAGATCATCGGCTTATCATACACCGGCATGATCTGTTTGCTGATCGCATAAGTGATAGGGTGTAAACGGGTGCCCGAACCCCCTGCAAGAATGATACCTTTCACCTTGCCAATGTAGTAAGAAACATTTAGATAATAAAGTTAGACAATGAGTTTTACGAGATAATAGAACAATGCTGCCAGCAGCGCGCTTACAGGCATGGTAAGTATCCAGGCCCAGAGCAGGTTGATGGTAACACCCCAGCGTACCGCTGAAAGCCGTTTGGTGGCGCCTACCCCAATAATAGCTCCAGTGATGGTATGGGTGGTGCTCACGGGGATGCCAAGGTGTTCGGTGAGGTAAAGGGTCGCTGCGCCGGCGGTTTCCGCACTGACCCCTTCCAGGGAAGTTACTTTTGTGATGCGGGTGCCCATTGTTTTCACGATCTTCCAGCCCCCGCTCATCGTGCCGATAGCAATGGCTGTAAAGCTGGCGACCGGCACCCAGGGGTATGCGTCTATAAATTCGTTGAAAGTGAGGTCAATGCCCAGTTGTTTATCATAAAAAATGATGGCTGCGCCGATGATACCCATTACTTTCTGGGCATCGTTTCCTCCGTGTCCCAGGCTGAACAGGGCGGAGGAGACAAGCTGCAGTCGCCTGAACCAGCTTTCGGCCCGGGCGGGGTTGGCGCGTTTGCAGATGTTGACGATGAGCACGGTGATCAGGAAGGCCATCACCATGCCGATCATGGGGGCCAGGAAGATGAAGGCGAAGGTTGGGATCACTTTCACATAATTGATCACGTGCACGCCACCCTGGCTGAAGGCTCCGGCGTGGGCAAGGGCGGCGCCGATGAATCCGCCCAGCAGGGTGTGGGAGGAACTGGAGGGGATACCGAACCACCAGGTCAGCAGGTTCCAGCTAATAGCTGCGAGCAGCCCGGCAAATATCACTTCCAGGTTGATAAAGTCTTCCGTCACCGACTTGGCGATCGTATTTCCGATCTTGAATTCTCCGATGATGTACTTGGAAACAAAAAAGGCGGCAAAATTGAAAAACGCCGCCCAGAGTACTGCCTGAAAAGGGGTTAGTACTTTTGTGGAAACGATGGTTGCAATAGAATTGGCAGCGTCATGAAACCCGTTGATATAATCGAAAATCAGTGCAAGAATAATGATAATTACCAGAAATGTCATGAAGCCTACGCGTATTTGATGATGATGGATTCGATAACGTTAGCTGCGTCCTCGCATTTATCGGTTACGATTTCCATGACCTGGAATATCTCGCGTTTTTTGATCACTTCTTTTGCATCGGGTTCCGTTTCAAACAGCCTTTCAATACTGAGGTCAAAAATATCGTCGGCCTGGTTTTCAATACTATTCACCTTTACCAGCGCCTCGGTGATCTTGCGCACGTCGCGCATATCCCGCAGTTCATGAACGGCGATCCTGATCTGCTCGGAACCCTGCTCAATCAGGTCGGCCATTTTTTGGATGCCCTGGTCGTTCGGATTTACCTTATAAAAATTAATCTTTTTGGCAGTGGCGAAGATATAGTCGCAGACGTCATCGAGGGAGGTAGCCAGATAGTGAATGTCTTCGCGGTCGAAGGGGGTAATAAAATTTCTGCCCAGTTCGGTGAACAACTGATGGGTGAGGTCGTCATTTACGTGTTCGAGATCCTCGATCTGGGAAATCAATCCGGCACGTTTATCGAAATCGGGCTCCTTCACCACTTCCTTCAGCATTCGTCCCATTTTAGCCATTGTATCGGCCACCTGCTCAAAAAGTGTGTAAAAAACCCGGTCCTTTGGCATGAAGATCTTCATTATCGAATTCAGTCCCATCCATTTATAGTTTGCCCCAAAAGTAGAACAAATCGCAGAGTATTCGAAAACCCCCTGATTGGTAATGATTTCTTAACACAGGTTGGCATATCCGGCTTAAATTTGCCGACCAATCGAATAATGATGAGAGCCAGGTCACGCATATATCTGTTTTTCTTTTTGTTATGGGTCGCGGCGGGCATTGGAACGGTGCGGGCACAGTTCCTGGTCGACATGATCGATACCACGGCAAGGGAGGATAAGGGGCTGTGGGCCATTTACAAAAAAGAAGACCACCTGCTGATAAGCGGATATTTTCAGCCGCAGTTCCAGGTTGCCCAGGCCGAGGGTGCCGCAAACTACAGCGGGGGCGACTTCGCCGAGTTTTCCAATAACAGGATCATGATGCGTAGGGCCCGGATCAAGTTCGATTATGCCCATTTCACAAAAGATGGGCTCCCCCAGGCCCAGGTGGTGTTTCAGTTCGACGGCACGGAGCGGGGAGTGGTGATCCGGGATTTCTGGGGAAGGTTTTATGAGAGCAAATGGCAGCTTTTTTCCCTCACAACGGGCATGTTTGCGCGTCCTTTCGGCTATGAAGTGAACCTGAGTTCCCTGGTGCGGGAAACCCCCGAGCGGGGGCGTATGTCGCAGATATTGATGAAATCTGAGCGCGACCTGGGGCTGATGGCCACCCTGGAGCCCCGAAAAAAAGAGAGCAAGCTCCGGCTGATCAAGGTCGACCTGGGCGTTTTTAACGGGCAGGGGCTGACTGCCACTGAGGAGGGCGACAGCTATAAGGATATAATCGGCCGGGTATCGCTGAAGCCTTACCCGCTCTCCCGAAAGGTGTCGCTGAGTGCCGGCGCCTCTTTTTTTGAGGGGGGGATGCGCCAGCATTCAAAATACGTGTACCGCAACGGGGAGAGCGGGCTATACGCCGTGGATTCCTCGGCTGCCAATATTGGAAGGAGGGCGCCCCGGCAATACCGGGGCCTGGATGCTCAGCTCAAGATCAGGAATCCCTGGGGCACTACGGAGTTAAGAGGGGAGTATTGGTGGGGCACGCAAACTGCCACCCGGCTGCAATCAAACACTCCCGGCGAAGTGATGAAGGGAGAGCCTTATTTTATCAGGCAGTTCGACGGGGCTTTTTTCTATCTGCTCCAGGATATCGTGGACAGCAGGCACCAGGTGCTGCTGAAATATGATTTCTATGATCCGAACCGCTATGTCCGGGGGAAGCTTATCGGCCGGGAAGGCACTCATACCAACCCCGGCGATGTCCGGTACAATACGCTGGGAGCGGGATATCTTTATAATTTCAACCGGCATATCAAATTGCTGGTGTGGTACGATATGGTCAGGAATGAAACGACCTCCCTGGAGGGATATGAGGAGGATCTGCGCGATAATGTGCTCACCTGCCGGATCCAGTTCACTTTTTAGGGTCCGGCAATCGTTAGCGGCCTGCCACTCTTCCTGAAGAATCGGTAGCTCCGTTGGGTTGTTCCGGTGTAAATCGACCGGCTATCTTATCATGAGCCGCTCTGCAAAACGTTCTCTTGTCATTGTGTTAACAACGCTGATCACGTAGACGCCCGGCGATAGTGGCCTGTCTGCCTGAAATGTGGCGGAACCGCTGCCCCGAAGCGTTTTCCTGCTGATGAGCTGTCCGCCGGGACTGAAGAGGGTTACCTCCCAGGGGCCCGTGGCATGGGGTGGAAAGAACAACGTGAGGCTGCCGTTTGCTGAGGGGTTGGGT
>CAZUWX010000011.1:0-49035 GCA_964624205.1 uncultured Chitinophagaceae bacterium | reverse complement strand
AGTTACGATTGTATTGCTGCACTGTGCTACTCCGGCAAAAGGCGCCAGGAATGTGCACGCGGCGGCAGTGAGCCATTGCCTCGTTCTCATGGGTATTCGGATTTACTGAGGCTAATATAACTCCGAATTCCGAATAATAGTATAAAAAGCGGCTAAATATGCTTAATCCCGCTTTAACTCAAGGGTAAACCCTATGGTAGTTCCCACATCGGGAGTGCTGCGCACGTGAACACTCTGTCCGTGGGCTTCAATAATATGTTTGCAGATGGCCAGCCCCAGTCCGGTTCCCCCTCTGTTGCGGCTGCGTGCAGCGTCGGTGCGGTAAAATCGTTCGAACACGCGCGACAAATGGGAGGCTTCTATGCCGATGCCATCGTCGCCAATCTCTATTAGTGCCTGATTATCAATTGTTTGATATACGCTCGCCACGATTGACCCGTTGACGCGTCCGTACTTACAGGCGTTTTCAACCAGGTTGGTCAGCACCTGCCTGATCTTCCCTTTGTCGGCAAATACGGTAACCGGCGATTCACACCCTTTTTTGATGGATGTATGGATGTTTTTTTGCTGTATGTTGATAGCCAGCGCATCAAACACTTCCCGGATCTGCTCCTGGATCACGAAATTCTGCTTGTACAGGAACTGGCCGCCGCTTTCCAGCCGGGTGATCTCATCGAGATCATTCACAAGGTTAACCAGTCGCTCTGCATTTTTGCCGGCGTTCTCCAGGAACTTTTTGCTGATAGCCTCGTCTTGCAAGGCGCCGTCCAGCAGTGTTTCCACGTAACCCTGTATGGCAAAGACCGGTGTTTTGAATTCGTGCGACAGGTTCTGCAGGAACTCTTTCCGGTATGTTTCATTTTTCTGAAGCAATTCTATTTCGCTGTTTTTTTTCTCCATCCAGGCTTCCACATCGTCCTTCACCTCGTCGATGCTGCGTGGGGGCAGCACATATTTATAATACACTTCTTCTTTCCGGGTGGCCTTGGTCTGGTTGATCAGCTTATAGATGAGTTTGATCTTCCTGTAAATAAAACGCTGGAATATAAAACGGATCAGCGCATAGCTGCCGATCCACATCAGCAGAAAAAAGCCTGCTGCGATGCCCCACCCGGCCGTCAGAAAATACACTGCTCCGGCCACCGGCAGGCTGAGCGCCAGGGCTACAAGCGCCGATAGTTGGTTGGGGGAGAGGTTGCGGGTGGAAAGCATGTTGAAATTGGTGATTACAGGTCAAATTTATAGCCCACCCCTTTTACGGTGGTGATGCAGTCAGCGCCCAGCTTCTGCCGGATCTTGCGGATGTGCACGTCGATGGTGCGGTCGCCAACGATCACGTCATTGCCCCAAACCTGGTTGAGGATCTCGTTGCGTAAAAATACCCGGCCGGGTTTGGAAGCCAGCATGTACAACAGCTCGAACTCCTTTTTAGCAAAAGCGGGCTGGTCGCCGTTCATGGTCACCTGAAACTTCACCGGGTCGATCACCAGGCTGCCTATCTGTATCACTGCCTCTTCCGACTCTTCCGGCCTGAGCCGCCGGAACAGGGCATTCACTTTGCTGAGGAGTACATTGGGGCTGATGGGTTTGCTGATAAAATCGTCGGCCCCTGTCTCCAGCGCCCGGATATGGGAACTGTCGTCGTTCAGCGCCGTCAAAAAAACAATGATCGTGTTTTCGAAAGCTTTTTGCCGGCGGAGTATCTCGCAGACTTCCACACCGCTTTTACGGGGCATCATGATGTCGAGCATGATCAGGTCGTGCGAGTCCGCCCTGGCCTTCATCAGGGCGTCGTCGCCGTCTTTGGCTGTAGTAACCAGGTACCCTTCTTTCCTGAGATTATATCCGATGATCTCCAGGATATCGGGCTCATCGTCGGCAATCAGTATCTTCCGCTGGGTGGGCTCCATGTACCGAAAATTTTACGCAAAGTTAATCTACCCGCCAATCTAAATACAATGGGAAGATTATCAAATTGTTAAGAGGTAAAACCGAACAAGCTGCCTATTAATTGTATTTTTGTACTTTATACTGGTATGAATCCACGCCTATTAACCTTGCTGGTTTTTCTGCTGCCGGTTGCCCTCTGTGCACAACAAGCCTACAGCTTCCGGATCGCGACCGACCGGATGTTGTTTCATGACCTGGTGGACAAGCAGCAGGGTTTGTTGCCGGTCGTGAATGGTGAGCTGCGGCTGGCCGCCGACGAATCGGTCAATCTGCAGGTGGCGGATGTGCTGATCCGGCAGGTCGACCAGCTCCAGGAAACGATCGAATCCGATTCCATTCTCACCGGGCAGGAAAAAGTAAAAGGCCTGAAGAGCCTGGAAACGCTGCTAAAGGGATACAACCGGTATCGCAACAGCCGGGATTTTCCACCCACCCTGGCGCCGGCACTTCTGGAGGCTTTTAAAGCGGCAATGGCGCTCGACCGGAAGGGCGAAAGCATAGAGCCGGTGGTCGCTGCCAACCGGTATGGGGTGGGCAGGATATTGGTGGATTGTTTTTTATTTCCCACCGAGAATCCCGGGGTCGCCCCTTCCCGCGTACTTGTTTTGCGCAAATACCTGGAAGCGCACCCCGAAGAGATCCTTCCCGAGCTGAAAAAAAATCCCTACCTGCCGTTTACAGACGAGTTTATCCGCATTGCGGCCCGGCATGATATCGCGCGGTTGTACGATTATGCCGCTGCACAGAATGTGCTGGCCAGCAGGATCCGTAACCATCCCGATTCGCTGGTCAGGATGGTGGCCACCATTGCCGCCAGCAAAAGTGGTCAGTTGTACTTCCCGTTCCTGGACAACCTGATGCGGAGGAAGATCACGCTGGAAGACATCGACCGGGTGAAAAATAACGACCTGTCTTATTTCCGGCTGATGGTGAAGACCCGGATCGACTATGCGCACCGGCTGCTGCCGCCCTCGCGCGACTCGGTGCTGGGCATGCAGGCGCTCACCGGCAGGATGACCACCAAGGCCAAAGAATATTTTATCCGCGAGATCAATGCCCTGCACTCGGAAGGCGACCAGGTGCGATTTCGGAAGCTGGATGGGCTCAGCCCCCAGGAACTGTACTACCTCATCGTGTTGGGTGAGGACGAGCTCTACACCTCCAGTTATCTCGGCGTGTACAAGAGGATATTCCAGCGTATGGGCACCGCGCGGGCCGACAGCCTGCTGCTGAGTGTGAACGGCGATTATTTCCGGAAGTTCGTGAAGATGGCTGCCGGATATAACACCCTGAACGATTTTCTCGGCAGGATGCCCGGCGAAAATGCCACTACCACCATGAAGGCATTCGTGATCCGGCTGGAATCGGCCGATGGACTGGAAGAGGCAGTGGATGTTGCTGATTCCTACAGCAGCATCATGGATAAAAACCCCAGGCTGGCCAGCTACATTCTCAACGAGGTGCGATGGAACCTGGAACGGAACACCGCCAACAGCAACAAAAGGGGGATGGTGATCTACAACCTGCTCAAAGTGCTTTTTGAGTCGGCCGACACCAGTTTGAACGTAGATCTCACCAAACAACTGGGCATCGCTTCCATCTATGGCCAGGACTACCGGTCGCTCACCGACGACAGCGGGCGGGTGATACAGCAGGTCTTTTTTTACGGTGATGAAGACCGCGACGGGCAACTGTCCTACGAGAACTTTATGAACATGTTCCGCGGCAGGGCCGAGTGGAAGGTGCAGAACAACGATAGCTGGACCACCATCACGTCCACCCGCGGTAAACCGGTCTGGATATTTGCCAACAAACCCCTGCTGGGCGACGATGATCCGGATGCCAGGGCGCAGGCGAAGCTGAACGCCTACCTGGCAGAAAAAGAGCTGGAGCCAACCGTTGTGATCCACCGGGGCCATAGCTACCATCTTCCCTATACGCTGAACCAGCTTGCCCCCACCGCAAAGATCGTGGTGCTGGGCTCCTGCGGGGGGTATAATAACCTGAACGAGGTGCTGACCATCTGCGAAGACGCGCAGATCATCTCCTCCAAGCAGGTTGGCACCAAAACGGTCAACGAGCCCATTCTGCAGGCTATCAACGCCAACCTGGTGGCAGGCCGTGATATCGATTGGATCAGCACCTGGAGGGACCTGGGTGCACGATTCCGGGATGCGGCCTCGCGCGAAAAATTCGACGATTATATCCCACCGTATAAAAACCTGGGCGCAATTTTTATCAAAGCTTATAAGAAAGCCATGGGGGGCGACTAATTCGTAAATTCGCGCAATGGCCGGTAATTCTGTAGCGAAGAAAATATTTGATGTTAGCCTACTGAGCAGATTGCTGAAGTTTGCAGGGCCTTATAAAAGACGGTTCTACATTTCACTGGGGCTGGCCATTCTCCTGGCCTTTTTTTCACCCATACGCCCCTATCTGGTTCAACTCACCATAAACGACTATATCCGGGAAGGAGTGACCGGCGACAGTGCAATGAAGCTGCGCATGGAACACCTGATCGTGCTGATCACCCTGATACAGGTTGGACTGCTGCTGGTGGAATCGGTGTTCAGGTTCTATCTTTCTTACCTTACTTCCTGGCTGGGGCAAACAGTGGTGAAGGATCTCCGGGTGAAAGTGTACCGTAAAGTCCTGGGCCTGAACCTCTCGCAGTTCGACACCACACCCATTGGCACCCTCACCACCCGTACCATCAATGATATAGAGGCGGTCAACGACGTATTCGCCGAAGGGTTTATCCCGATCATTGCCGACCTGCTCTCGATCGTTTGTGTGCTCACTTTTATGTTCTATATCGACTGGCGGATGACTTTCGTTTGCCTGGCTCCGTTCCCTTTTTTGCTGATCGCTACCTGGATCTTCAAGGAGAGCGTTAACCGGTCGTTTATACGTGTACGTAATGCGGTGGCCCGCCTCAACGCATTCGTGCAGGAACACATCACCGGTATGCAGATCGTGCAGGCTTTTGCCGCGGAGCGCAAGGAACTCAATAAATTCCGCGCCATCAACCGGGAGCATCGCAATGCCAATATCAGCGCCATATTTGCCTACTCGGTATTTTTTCCGGTGGTGGAGATCGTGCTGGCCGTGGGCACCGCCCTGATGGTATGGTGGGCGGCTAACAGCGCCTATAACCTGCAGGGTGAGGAGGCTTCCGCCCTGATCGGCAAAATGATCTCTTTTTACCTGTGCCTGAACCTGCTGTTCCGGCCCCTGCGGATGATCGCCGATAAGTTCAATGTATTGCAGATGGGAATGGTTGCCGGTGAACGCGTGTTCCGGGTGCTGGACAACCCCGACTACATCTCTTCGGAAGGAGACTACGCGCCACCCGTCATAAAGGGGCGCATCGAGTTCGACAAGGTCTTTTTTGCGTACACCGATGAGCGTTATGTGCTGAAAAATATTTCTTTCCTGGCCGAACCCGGCCAGACGGTGGCCCTGGTAGGACATACCGGAAGCGGGAAAACCTCCATTGTCAGCCTGCTGAACCGGCTGTACCACATTCAGCAGGGAGTGATAAAGATCGATGACGTGCCGGTTGAGCAATACAAGGTGGACGTGCTCAGGAGGAATATCGGCGTGGTGCTGCAGGACGTATTCCTGTTTTCCGGCTCCGTGATGGATAATATCACCCTGCGCGACCCCGCCATCCCCCGGGAACGGGTGATAGAGGCGGCGAAAATGATCGACGTGCATGATTTTATCATGCAGCTCCCGGGAGGGTACGACTACAATGTGATGGAAAGGGGCACGACCCTATCCATGGGACAGCGGCAGTTGCTGTCCTTTATACGGGCCCTGCTGTATAATCCCTCGATCCTCATACTCGACGAAGCCACCTCTTCGGTAGACACCGAAAGCGAGGTGATGATCCAGAAGGCCATTGACACGCTGATCTCCGGCCGGACGGCCGTGGTGATCGCCCACCGGCTGTCGACCATCCGGAAGGCCGACAAGATCATCGTGCTCGATAAAGGCGAGATCAGGGAGGTGGGTACCCACGATGAATTGCTGGCCAGGGGCGGTTTTTACGCGAATCTGCACTTTATGCAGCAGGAAAAGAACACCCGCCCTGTTCCCCAATAATTATTCAATTCCATAATTCGGTTTTTCACCCCGCCGTGCTTATCTTTGCGCCAAATTTAGCGACAGGTATGTTCAACAGGAGACTAAAGTCCTTAATGGTGGCGGGTTTCAGCCTGTTCGGAGTGTTGTTTTTTAGCAACCTTCAGGCTCAGGAAACCGATCACGCCGACCATGCGGGACACGCCCCCCAGACGCAGCAGGAGGAAAAGAAGGGTTTTGACGCCAATAAAGTGATTTTTGAGCATGTGCTGGACGCCCACGAGTTCCATTTTCTGACCTATAATGACCGGGAAGGAAAGGAGCATCACCTGAGCGTTCCCCTGCCCGTTATCCTGTATTCTCCCCAAAAAGGATTTTCTGTTTTTATGTCCTCGGCCTTCCATCACGGCGAACATGAGGTGGATGGCTACCGGCTGGTAGGCGGCAAAATAGAAGCGGTGGACCCCGGTGTTACCGTGTACGACCTCTCGATCACCCGCAACGTTGCCCAGCTTTTTGTGGTACTGGCATTGCTGGTGTGGCTGATGACCGGCATCGCCAAAAAATACAAGACCGGAAAAGGGGTGAAAACGGCACCCACCGGCTGGCAGAATGCAATAGAGCCGCTGATCACCTTTATCCGCGACGACGTGGCCCGGCCCAACCTGGGGGTGAGATACGAGCGCTACATGCCTTTCCTGCTCACTGTATTTTTCTTTATTCTGATCAATTCCCTGTTTTCACTGATACCCGGTTCGGCGAATGTGCCCGGTAATATTGCCTTCACGGTGGTGCTCGGCGTATTGGCGTTTATCGTGATCCTGGCCAGCAGCAATGCTCATTACTGGAAACACATCTTTAATCCGCCGGTCCCCGGGGGTGTGAAACCCATCATGATACTGGTGGAATTCATGTCGATCTTCACCAAGCCTTTTGCCCTGATCATCCGGCTTTTTGCCAACATGTTGGCGGGGCACATCATCATCATCTGCCTGATATCGCTGATCTTTATTTTCGGCAATCTGAACCAGGCGGTGGGTTGGGCGTTCTCACCGATCTCGATCGGTTTTTCCGTGTTCATTTATTTCATCGAACTGTTAGTGTCGTTTCTACAGGCATATATATTTACGGTACTTACGGCGGTATTCATCGGGCAGGCATTTGAAGGAGAACATCACGACGGGCAGGATCACGAGGATCCTGTGATTATTTAATTATTCTTTTTTTAAACCAAATATAAAAGTACAATTATGGATTTGCTGACAATTTTGTTGAGCGAGGTGGCTTGGGCGAATGCCGGTGGCGCCATCGGCGCAGGTCTTGGTGCTATCGGTGCCGGTATCGGCATCGGACAGATCGGGAAAGGCGCTGTGGAAGCCATTGCGCGTCAACCGGAAGCAGTAAACGACATCCGTAACAACATGATCCTGACCGCAGCGCTGATCGAGGGTGTTGCCCTGTTCGCGGTGATCGCAGGTATCCTGGCGATGTTCGTTTAGGCAAAGGAATTACTACATCCGAAGCACAGGGCGGAGGATGTAGTATTTAAAACTACTAGAATCGTTTAAAAAAACCGTATGAGCTTATTAACACCAGGCTTTGGCTTGCTGATCTGGACCCTGCTGGCATTCCTGATCGTGTTCTTTATTTTGAAAAAATACGCCTGGAAGACGATCCTCCAGGGGCTGAAAGACCGGGAAACCAGTATCGCCACTTCCCTGGCCACCGCCGAGAGGATGAAAGCCGAAATGGCGCAGTTCAAGAGCGAGAATGAAGCCCTGCTCGCCAAAGCCCGCGAAGAGCGGGGGCAGATGCTGAAAGAGGCCCGTGATACCAGGGAGCGCATTATTTCCGAGGCAAAAGAGCAGGCCAAGGTTGAGGCGGCGAAGATCATTTCCGACGCACAGGCAGCGATCCATCAGCAGAAGATGGCAGCGCTCACCGACGTCAAGAACCAGGTGGGTCAGTTGGTCATTGAAGTGTCGCAGAAAGTGCTGCGGCGCGAGCTGAGCCAGAAAGGCGAGCAGGAAAACTTTATCCGGGAACTCACCAATGATGTGAAATTAAATTAAGGGCGCCGAAAGGTTAATAATATGCTTAATCCACGTTTAGCCGGCAGGTATGCAAAATCACTGATCGATTTGTCTATTGAAAGAGGCGAGCTCGAAAATGTGTATAACGACATGCAGTACCTGCAGGCGATTAGCACAGGGAACCGCGATTTTGTGAACATTCTCAGGAGTCCTGTTATTTCTTCCGATAAAAAACAGTCCATTCTGGAGTCCGTTACCCAGGGAAAGATCGGTGAACTGACCACCCTGTTCAACCGGTTGCTTGTCCGCAAGGGGCGGGAGGCCAACCTGCCGGAGATCGCAAAGGCCTTTATTGAGCAATACAAAGAGAAAAGGCAGATACACGGCGTGCGGCTTACAACAGCCGCTCCGATAAGCGACAGTGTAAAACAGGATATTGTAGAGAAGGTGAAAACCCAGACAGGAATAAAAAATATTGAGCTGACTGCTCTGGTAGACGAGGATCTGATAGGGGGATTTGTGCTGCAGGTCGGCGACACGCTTATTGATGCCAGTATCTCCTATGATCTCAATGCGATAAAAAAACAATTTTTAGATAACGACTTTATTTACAGGATCAGATAAACATTACCTATATGGTTGAAATTAAATCGGATGAAATTTCGGCGATCTTGCGCCAACAGTTAAGCAACTTCAATGCTGGAGCGGATCTTGAAGAAGTGGGATCGGTGCTGCAGGTGGGAGACGGAATCGCGCTGGTATATGGTCTTTCTAATGTGCGCAGTGGTGAACTGGTAGCTTTCGAAACCGGCGTGCAGGCGATCGCACTGAACCTTGAGGAAGACAACGTAGGGGTGGTGCTGATGGGCGACTCGAGCGGCATCAAAGAAGGCTCTAAAGTACACCGCACCGGCAAGATTGCATCCATCGATGTGGGTGAAGGCATGCTGGGCCGCGTTGTGAACACACTTGGCCAGTCGATAGATGGCAAGGGGCCTATAAAAGGCGAACGTTATGAAATGCCGCTGGAACGTAAAGCCCCCGGTGTGATCTTTCGTGAGCCGGTGAAGGAACCCCTGCAGACCGGCATCAAGGCCATTGATGCCATGATCCCTATCGGCCGCGGGCAGCGAGAGCTGATCATTGGCGACCGGCAGACAGGTAAAACCGCAATTGCCGTCGATACCATCATCAACCAGAAAGAATTTTACGACGCCGGCAATCCGGTGTATTGTATATATGTGGCGATCGGCCAGAAAGCCTCTACTATCGCGGGGGTCATGAAAACCCTGGAAGACAACGGCGCAATGGCCTACTCGGTCATCGTGGCTGCGTCTGCTTCTGATCCGGCACCCCTTCAGTTCTATGCCCCGTTTGCGGGTGCGGCGATAGGCGAATTTTTCCGGGATACCGGCCGCCCCGCGCTCATCATTTTCGACGACCTTTCCAAACAGGCGGTGGCCTACCGGGAAGTGTCGCTGCTGCTTCGCCGCCCTCCGGGACGGGAAGCTTATCCCGGAGACGTATTCTACCTCCACAGCCGTTTACTCGAGCGCGCTGCAAAAGTGATCAGCGACGACAGTGTGGCAAAAAACATGAACGACCTTCCCGATTCCATCAAGCACCTTGTTAAGGGCGGGGGTTCACTGACCGCGTTGCCCATAATCGAAACACAGGCGGGCGACGTGTCGGCCTACATCCCTACTAACGTGATCTCGATCACCGACGGACAGATATTTCTGGAGTCCAATCTTTTTAATGCGGGGATCCGGCCGGCCATCAACGTGGGCATCTCGGTAAGCCGCGTAGGTGGGAATGCCCAGATCAAGTCCATGAAAAAGGTAGCGGGAACGCTGAAGCTCGATCAGGCGCTGTACCGCGAGATGGAAGCTTTCTCTAAATTCGGTGGCGACCTGGACGCGGCTACCAAGCTGGTGATCGATAAAGGCGCCAGAAATGTGGAGATCCTCAAACAGCACCAGTATACACCCTTCAGCGTGGAAAAGCAGGTGGCCATCATCTACCTGGGCACGCAGGGCCTGCTGCGTAGCGTGGCCGTGAAAAAAGTGAAGGAGTTTGAAGAACATTTCCTCATGGAAATGGAAAACAAGCTGCCGGAAGTACTGGCCGACTTTAAAAAAGGCAATCTTTCCGAAGACAGCCTGAATAAGGTGACTGCACTGGCAAACGAGCTGACCCCCCAGTATAAATAAGTAAGAAAACGGATTACACGAAATACAGAACCGCCTTCGGGCGGTTTTTTTTGTGCAATCGTAGATTTACTATTGCATCTATGAGAATCCCGTTTAATCTTTGTTGAAGCAATCACTGCTCCAATCCTTGGAACACCCTGAGTTTTAAATCCCATCTATTCTTTTATTCTTTCCAATTTCCGCTGAACAACAGTGCTGATCCACTATTCCTGTAATTCAACAGTTAGACATCCCGGTGCGCCGGATATCAATAAAAGAGAATACCAGGAACAACATGAAGCATAGCCATTCACGCCAAACGCAAATGTATATGCGAAGTTACATTTTGCCGTTGCACCGTTGAGAAGCCGGAATAATGCCGGGCTTCGGCGAGGCAAGACCGGAAAGGCCTTTGGCTGCACACGGGATATCAATTGAAAAGATAAAAGTCAGAATGATGAAAAAGTTGCATCTACCTATTCAAAACATTGTTGCAGTGCTGGTAATAGCACTATGCAGCAGCTCCCTACAGGCCCAGGAGGGCGCCTATACCGCTGTTAAAACGAAAGCGGCGACGCATGTGTCCACCGATCACCAGGGTAATGTGATAGAGCCCGTGATAAAGGTGAAGGGGAGAACGGATCGCAGGATATTACTGAGCTGGGCTCCCTTCCCGGGAGCGGTGAGCCATTATGTGATGGAGCGTAGCGCAGACGGCCGCTTGTTTGAGGAAGCGGGTCTTTTTTTCACGGGCGATTGGGGCGAGGAGCCGATGTATAATTACCCGGATACGTTCAGAAAACCCTACCTCGGTCCGCTTTTCTACCGCTTGAGGGTAGTAGGGCTCGACGGAAGTGAAATATATACGCCGGTTACAGTGCTGCAGGCAATCTGACCGCCCACCTACCGGTAACAACAATACTTTCAATTTTTTTTAAAGGGTACGATCAACAAAACAGCCGGGTCTTTCCAGGCCTGGCTTTTTTTCAAAAGCTAAAAATTGTTGAGATGAGCCAGACAGATTATTTACTTGTAGAGGAACAAACCCCGTCGGCGGTGGAACAGGTTATACACGCCGCAGCAAAAAGATCAGCAGGAATACTACGGGGCCTTAAAATATTTTTGGGGCTGAAAGCAGCCGTGCCGTATAAAAAAAGCCGCATTCTGCGGAAGCATAATAAAACATTCGAAGAGTTTATTTTTAAAGGGTACGATCAACAAACGCCGGGCCTTTTCAGGCCTGGCTCTTTTAAAGCGCTTCGACCCATCTGTAAAAATTGAGCGGGTCGGCTTTAAACTGTGCCGGATACGCAACTTGTATATCTGGCATATTGCGGCCCTTATTCCTCCACCGGCCTTAAAGCGCCGGACCGCAGGTTGCGCTCCCCCATGTATACTTCCTGCGATCCTGAATATGAGACACAGTGTTAAAATTTATCATGCCCGGTTCATCCCGTCTTTGCTTAATTTCGGGATGAAAATTTTTATCCCGGTCATTGAAAAAGAATCCCATGGTAATCGATACACATGTGCATTTCTGGAAATACAACAGCGTGGAGCATGGCTGGATTGACGACAGCATGAAGATCCTCAAAAAGAACTACCTCCCGGAAGATATAGCCCTCACCCTCAAAAGGAATGGCGTGGATGGATGTGTAGCGGTGCAGGCTGCTACCAAAGAGGTGGAAACCCGGTTCTTGTGTGAATTGGCCGAAACACATCCGATCATCCGGGGCGTGGTAGGCTGGACAGATCTGCAATCGGCAGGGGCGGAAAGATCGCTACAGGAATTCAGCGCCTACCCCCTTATTAAAGGGATCCGGCATATTGTACAGTCGGAACCGGACGATTTCCTCTACAATCAGGAATTCAGGCGGGGGGTGTCCCTGCTCGCTGGTTTCGGCTTTACCTACGATATACTGATCTTTCACCGGCAGCTTCCGGCGGCGGTTGATCTGGTGAGCGCTTTTCCCCGGCAACAGTTTATTCTTGATCACTGTGCGAAACCGGATATCCGCAATAAGGAAATGGATAGCTGGAAAAAAAACATACAGGCGCTGGCCGCCCATCCCAACGTGTGCTGCAAACTCTCGGGGCTGCTGACGGAAGCCAACTGGAACGGCTGGAGCCCCGGTGATTTCTATCCCTATCTCGACGTGATATTTGCTGCCTTCGGCACCGAACGGCTGCTGTTCGGGAGCGATTGGCCGGTGATGCTGCTTTCCGGTATATACGTGCAATGGAAAAGTCTGCTCGAAAAATACATGGAAGGCCATCCGCCGGAAGAGAAAGAGAACGTTTTTGGACTGAATGCGCAGCGGGTATACAATTTAACGTAGCCGCCGCAACCGCGGCGCGGGCTGGATCTGCCCTGGGCATACACAACGGATATATACGATCTGTCTGATCGTTGCCTGCCTCATAGAATAAAATTCAAAGCATTCGGCGGCATCAAATCTTGCCGTTTATCAATTAACTTTGCGGATGCGTCAGACGATCCTCCTTGGTTTTATTGTTACCGTCTTATTGGTTTCCTGCTCGCTCGACAATGTGGAGAAGGACGCCAGTCTTCAGCGATACTTCACAGCCGCCGGCCTGAACGGATATTTTGCCATGTTCAACAATGGCTCGGGAAAATTTACGGTGTACGAGCTGGGCCGCTTTCGCGATAGCGCTTATCAGCCTGCTGAAACTTTTCATATCATTGCTGCCCTGGTTGGAGTGGAAACCGGCAGAGTGCAGGACGGTTCCGCGGCTATTTCTCTACCCGCCCCCAACAGTACGGAAGCCGAAGCTGCTACTCCGGCTACTCCGGTAACCCTACGGGACGCGTTCAATGCTTCGTCAACACCCTGGTTCAGCGAACTGGCCCGCCGGATCGGCAAGGACACCCTGCAGCATTGGCTGGACACCCTCGGTTATGCCAGTTTCCGCGAAAAGGCGGTTATACATGATAACGTGAACAGCTTCTGGTTCGACAATTCGATAAAAATAACCGGAGATGAACAGCTCGGGCTGGTAAAAATGCTCTATTTCGGCCAGTTGCCGTTCCAGGCCCGCTCCCAACGGATCGTTGCGGAAATGATGAAAAAGGAAGACAACTCAAACTACCAGTTAAGCTATGTTTCCGGGAAAGGGCATGACGAGGGGGGTAATGCAACCGGCTGGCTGGTCGGCTGGATAGAAGAAAACAAACATCCCTACTTTTTTGTGCTGCAACTCGAATCCTCCGATGGCTCCTACGATATGCATGCGGAAAGTGTCCGGATACTAAAAGACATTTTGCGCCAATACGAATTCATGGAGGGCCGCAAATAAACGACAACCCATAACTGCAGGATTGTATGGTGTTCCCGGATCAGGCGCCGGCATGAATTTATGGAGGGCCGCAAGCAGGCGTTGCCGGCGATCGGAATGGAGAAGCGGAGGTCAGACCTGGATAGCGTAAATTTGCAGTATGAATATCCGTTTCGGGCATCCTGAGTTTTTTATTGCGCTGCTGGCCGTTCCGTTGATGGTGCTGCTATTCAGACAGGTAACGCTTTGGAAACGGAGCGCCACCCGGCGTATCGGCGACCCGCTACTGGTGAGGGAACTCACGAAAAATTATTCTCCCGGCGCCTATCTCTTGAAATTTATCGTCCTGGTGCTGGTATTCGTCGCTATCGTGGGAGCCGCTGTGCATCCGCTGCGGCCAGGGGCAATGGAGAATGTGGAACGCAGAGGGGTTGATATTATGATCGCGCTGGACGTGAGCAACAGTATGCTGGCGCAGGATATCAAGCCCAACCGGCTGGAATGGGCCCGGCAACTGGCTGCCAATCTTATCCACGAGTTGGAAAACGACCGGGTGGGGCTGGTGCTGTTTGCCGGACGTGCATACATGCAGATGCCGCTGACCACAGACCACGCTGCCGCGGGAATGTATATTCAGAACGCATCCCCCGCTGTAGTACCCACTCAGGGCACCATGATCTCCGATGCCCTGAAACTCTGTGCGACGGCCTTCAACAGCATGGAAAGAAAATACAAGTCCATTGTGCTGATAACCGACGGCGAAGACCACGATCCCGCTTCCATGGAGGTAGCGAGAGAACTCGCCGAGAACGGAGTGATGGTGAATGCCGTGGGCATCGGGTCGGCGGTGGGTACTCCCATTCCGGATATCCTTACCGGCCAGTATAAAAAAGATGTCGACGGCAATACGGTATTGTCAAAATTAAACGAGCAGCAGTTGCGGGATATCGCTACCGCCACCCGTGGAGTGTACGTGAATGCCGAAAACCCCGGTGCGGCCCTGGAAGCTGTGCTGGGTAAACTTGCCACTATTGAAAAAACCGGTATTGAAGACATGGCTTTTAAAGATTATATCCATTATTTTCAGTGGTTCATCGCCGTTGCCCTGATATTGCTGATCGTTGAATTTTTGTTACCCGAAAAAAAGATGTCGCAGGCATGAGATATTGGTATGGTGTTATATTGTTAGTTGGCGTGCTGCCTGCTGCAGGGCAACAGGACCCGCATGTCCATAAGGGCAACCGGTATTACCGGGAGGCTCAGTTCGAGAAGGCGCTTTCCGAATACCGGCTGGCAAAAGAAGCAGGGGAGAATACCTCCGATCCTGTCCTGGACTATAACCTGGGAAATATACTTTTCCGGATGCAGTCTTTTGACGAGGCTGCGGAGGCTTACGATCGCTCTCTCTCAAATGGCCGGGAGGAAGAGCAGCAGCACACTTATTACAATAAGGGAGTGGCGCTGTCGATGGGGAAAAAACTGGAAGCAAGCGTTGAAGCATATAAAAGCGCGCTTAGGTTAGACCCGAACGACCAGGACGCAAGGATAAATCTCCAGAAGGCCCTGTTTGAATTGAAAAGGCAACAGCCCCCCCCGGAAGAGCAGGACGACAGGCAGCCGCCGGAGCGGGAAGAGAATGAAAAGGAAGAACGGCACCAGCCACCGGCAGGGCTTTCCCAAAAACAGGCCGAACAGCTACTGAAAGCCCTTAGCCAGCGGGAGCAGCAGGTGCAGCTAAAGATGCAGCAGCTCCGTAACCGGAGCTCGGGGCGGCAGGAAAAGGATTGGTAAGCTTGACTTATAACAGAGATAAAAATCGCATTGAAACAAAACGGATGAACGAGACAACTACGATACCCGGTCGCCTGCAGACGTTGGAAGTAAAGGTGGGCGACCTGTTGATAGGCAATCTGCATCCCGTGCGGGTACAGACGATGACCACCACCGATACGATGGATACCGTGGCCACCGTAGAACAATCCATCCGCTGTATCGAAGCCGGCGCGGAGTTAATACGGATCACAGCCCCCAGTAAAAAAGAAGCGGAAAACCTGTTTCCTATCCGTGAAGCGCTGCGTAGCAGGGGCTATCACACGCCGTTGGTCGCTGATATCCATTTTACACCGAATGCAGCCGAAATTGCTGCCCGTATTGTGGAAAAAGTGCGGGTGAACCCCGGCAATTATGTTGACAGGAAAAAGTTCGAGTTCATTGAATATACCGACCAGGCATACCGGGAGGAAATAGAACGGATCCGGGAGCGATTCACGCCACTGGTAAAAATATGCAAAGAGTATGGTACGGCGATGCGGATCGGCACCAACCACGGTTCGCTGAGCGACCGGATCATGAGCCGCTATGGCGACACCCCTATGGGTATGGTGGAGAGCGCCATGGAATTTCTGCGGATCTCGCGCGACGAAAATTATCATAATATCGTGCTCAGCATGAAGTCGAGCAATCCCCTGGTGATGGTGCACGCCTACCGTTTGCTGGTAGCGGCGATGCAGCAGGAATTCGGGGTTTTGTATCCGCTTCATCTCGGGGTTACGGAAGCAGGCGATGGGGAGGACGGCCGGATAAAATCGGCGGTGGGCATCGGTACCCTCATGGAAGAAGGAATTGGCGACACGATACGGGTATCCCTGACCGAAGATCCGGAGTTCGAGATCCCGGTTTGCCTGGACCTGGTAGAGCGGTACGCAGACCGTTCATTGATACCCGCAGGGGAGGATCCGCTGCCTTACTCCCGTTTTGAATATTTCCGGCGGAGAACCCCAGCCCTGGCCAATATCGGCGGCGGTCAGGTTCCGGTGGTGGTAGCCGGTTTTGAGGGAGAAAACGAGCTGGTGCCGGCCGGCCTTGCGTCGATCGGCTATCGATACGATGCGGCCTCCGACAAGTGGAATATCAGCGACGGAGCAGCAGATTATATATATACGGGTAGTCGGCTCCCCGCGTTTGCCCTGCCGGGCTCGCTGGGGGTGATCTGCGACTACGCTGTCTGGGCAGGAGCAGGGAGCACCGGCAAAAAGCACCATTACCCGCTGCTCGGCGCTGCCGAACTGATTGCCGGCGCAGACACGGCAGGGGCTTCACTTTGTTTTGTGACGGCCAACTGCAATATGCCTGCCCCCGATACACTGATAAATGCTGTCACCGGGAAAAAAAATATAGTGCTGTGCCTCTGGTCCTCGGCTGCTGCGCCCATGCCCTCGGTGAAAGACTTTATTGCCGGGATGATGCGCTCGCAGATCGACTGCCCCGTGATTGTGATGGTGGAAAGCCACCAGCACAGCATCGATAAGCAGCTTATTCATTTCTCCGCCGAGGCGGGGGCCCTGTTGCTAGACGGCATGGGAGACGGTATCTGGCTGAAGAATGAGCCCTCCCTTGTTGTGAACCAGCGGGTAAGCGGACGCACCTACCTGGAAACGAAGAATAACCACCAGTTCCTCAACAATACGTGCTTTTCGATCCTGCAGGCTACCCGCACCCGGATCAGCAAAACAGAATATATTTCCTGCCCCTCCTGCGGAAGAACACTTTTTGATCTGCAGGAAACGACAGCCAGGATCCGTGCCGTCACCAACCATTTGAAAGGGGTGAAAATTGCGATTATGGGTTGCATTGTCAATGGCCCCGGAGAGATGGCCGATGCCGATTTCGGCTATGTGGGAAGCGGACCCGGCAAGATCACCCTGTACCGGGGCAAGGAGGTAGTAAAACGTGCCGTGAGCAGCGAGGTGGCAGTGGAAGAGCTGATCGGCCTGCTAAAGGAGAGTGGCGTGTGGATAGACCCGCCTGCATCACCCCAAAACTAAACCTGCCGGGGCAGAAGCGCTGCTAAACCACCGGACGATCCGCATGACTCAAAGGAATGATAGCCACAGGCTGCACCTACAGGCGCTGCTAAACCACCGGGCGACCCGTACCCCGGCAGGGGAACAACCCTAAAGTATGCCTGAGTAGGAGATGTTCGGGACCCTCACACCAATGCGCTACGCGGTATGTATAAGAAGTTGTAAACCAGCAAAAATGGATTAATAATCTGCGAGCTCGGGAAGTTGGGCCAGCGCCTTTGCGAGTTGCTCGTCGTTGGGAGCGATGCCATGCCAGTTATGGTCGTTCTCCATAAAATCCACTCCTTTGCCCATCACGGTGTGCATCATGATTCCCACCGGTTTGCCGGCGCCAGTCATGGTTTTCGCCTTATTCAGGCCGGCCACCAATTCATCCATATCGTTGCCATCCACTTCGAGGGTTAGCCAACCGAATGCCTCAAATTTATCGCGGATGCTACCCAGATCCAAGACTTTGGCGGTAGGGCCGTCGATCTGCTGTCCGTTGATGTCTACGGTGGAAATGAGGTTATCGATCTTGTTATGGGCGGCGAACATGAGGGCCTCCCAGATCTGGCCTTCCTGGAGTTCTCCGTCGCCATGGAGCGAATACACCAGGGTTTTCTCGCCATTGAGCTTTTTGGCGATAGCGGCTCCGATAGCCACGCTTAATCCCTGTCCCAGCGATCCCGAAGCAATTCGTACCCCGGGCAGATGCTCATGCGTGGCCGGATGACCCTGTAGCCTGGAATTGATCCTTCGGAAAGTAGCCAGCTCCTGGGTGTCAAAATACCCGGACCGTGCGAGCGTAGCGTAAAAAACAGGTGAAATATGGCCATTGGAAAGGAAAAAAACGTCTTCATTCGTAGCATTCATATTGAACTGGGGAGAATGCTGCATCACCTTGAAATACAAGGCTGTGAAGTAGTCGGCACAGCCGAGTGAGCCACCCGGGTGACCGCTTGCGCAACCGTGGACCATCCGTACGATGTCCCGTCTTATTTGCGCGGCCATTCCTTTTAAATCATCCATGCTTCCTGATTTTATGTGCGCAAAACTAAGCTAATGAACAATATTTAACTACAAATGCGTTTTATATTTATGAATAGGCCATGTGTGCGGTAAAAAAATTGGTTATGCAAGGGTGAGGGGTTAATTTGCACTGTTGAAACCGGGGGGACTGAATTTGTAAAAATTATCAATTTAGTTGGCTGATGTTTGATGTTTTGCTATCCATAGCCATCTCATTCACAATTACTTATCTGGCTATTCCTGCTATCATCAGGGTGGCTGAGAGCAAGAAGCTGTACGATGTTCCTAACGAGCGGAAGATCCACAAATCGCTCATTACCTCTCTCGGCGGCCTGGGGATATTTGCGGGTTTTATACTGGCCTGCCTGCTCGGCATTAGCTTTAGTACAGCTCCTGAATTTCAATATTTTCTGGCAGCAGTGGTGGTACTGTTCTTTCTGGGATTGAAAGACGATATCCTGATTATCTCTCCGCTGAAGAAGTTTATCGGACAGGTGATCGCCGCCTTTCTGATCATCAACAAGGGAGGCATTCACCTAAAGAGCATGTATGGTTTCATGGGGATACACGAGGTGCCGGAAATGTTCGGCCTGCTGCTGACCTATTTCACCGTTATCGTCATCATCAATTCCTTTAACCTGATCGATGGGGTGGACGGGCTGGCGGGAACACTGGGCATCATTGCGGCATCCCTCTTCGGTTTTTATTTTCTGCAAACGGGCATGGCCGCATATGCGATCCTGGCTTTTTCCCTGGCGGGAGGCCTGGCGGCTTTTCTGATATTCAACTATCACCCCGCTAAGATCTTTATGGGCGACACGGGCTCTATGTTGATAGGGGTGGTGAATGCCATACTGGTCTTGAAATTCATCGAGATAGCGCCCGGGGCCCAGGTGGCGATGCCCGTGTCGGCAGCTCCGGCGATAGGTTTTGCCGTTTTGCTGGTACCGCTGATGGACACCCTTCGTGTTTTCGGTATCCGGATATTTCATCAACGTTCACCTTTCAGCCCTGACCGGAATCATATTCATCATCTGATGCTCGACCGCGGGTGGTCGCATAATACGGTCACCTTCAGCCTGGCGGGATTCAGCCTCTCCTTTGCATTTCTCGCTTTTTTTGTACGCAGTATCGGCTGCACCTGGCTGGTGTTTGCTTCCGCCTGTATTTTCTTCACCGGGATAGCTACCCTTTATTACACCCGCCGGCAGCCCCGCCTTTTTGTTGCCCGGTCTCTCGGTAAAAATGAGACTGAGCCGCAGGTAGTCAGCAAGATCGTTACACTTACCAAAGACATCGTCCTGGAACAAAAGAATTAAAACTTTTGTGCAATTTTTGAATTGACGTAGGTTTGCACGGATTAATAACCAGCTATGTCACAAGAATTGAACAAGATTATTGACGAGGCGACGGAGCTAATGAGCAAAGCAGTGGACCACCTTGAATCCGAGTTGCTCAAGATTCGTGCGGGCAAGGCCACTCCTAATATCGTTGACGGCATTGTAGTGGATTATTATGGCAATCCCACTCCTATCAGTCAGGTCGGCAATATTTCGGTTGCCGATGCCCGGACGCTCACTATCCAACCCTGGGAGAAAAACATGCTCCAGCCCATCGAAAGGGCTATTATCGGCGCCAATATCGGCATCAACCCGCAGAACGACGGCAATCTTATCCGTCTTTTCCTGCCACCGCTTACAGAGGAGCGCCGGCGGGAGCTTGTAAAAAGAAGTCAGGGCGAAGGTGAGCAATCGCGTATAGCCATCCGGAATCTCCGCAGGGATGCCATGGAACAGGTAAAGAAGTTACAAAAGAACGGTCTGAGTGAGGATGTGTGTAAAGACGCAGAGAATTCCATCCAACAGGTTACCGACAACGCTATCGCGGCGGTGGATAAGTGCTTAACAATAAAGGAGAAGGAAATCATGACCGTTTAGGAGATAAAAATTAACTTTAGTTATCTTCCACTTAAATTTTTACCAACATGGGATTTCTTAAAGAATTCAAGGACTTTGCTGTAAAAGGGAATGTCATCGACCTGGCTGTTGCTGTTATCATTGGCGGTGCATTTGGCAAAATTGTTGATTCTGTGGTGAAGGACCTGGTGATGCCATTGGTGGCTGCCGTGATCGGCTCTCCGGATTTCAGCCAGGCGTACTATGCATTTGGCGATGTTCCGGCAGGAACGCCGCTGGCCGAAGCCCAGGAAATGGCACCTGTGTTTGCCTATGGTAATTTTATTACGGTAGCGATTAATTTTCTCCTGATTGCATTTGCTATTTTTCTTATGGTGAAAGCCATCAATAATTTCAAAAAGAAATCACCCCCTCCCGAACCCGTTGTGGAAGAGATCTCTTCTACAGATAAGTTGCTGATAGAGATCCGGGATGCGTTGAAGAATAAATAAGCAACATCCGCGATTCTTGCCAATATTCAAACAACATCAATTTATCATTGGTATGAAAAAACTATGTCTTTACCTTATCCTCCAGTCCCTGTTTTTTATCGGCCTTACCCAGGACGGCGTGGTGTCCGGGTTGAAGGAAGAAGCGAAAAAAAGCCTCTCTGAAGATACTTCCCATAAGTCGGGATGGAAAACCGGAGGCCTGTTTACGTTGAACGTGGCCCAGGGCTCCCTCTCCAACTGGCAGGGAGGAGGGGATAAGTCGTCTTTTTCCGCTGTTGGTTTTCTGAATCTTTTTGCTCATTTCAAAGAAGGCAAACACCTCTGGAATAACACGCTTGACCTCGGGTACGGCTATATCAGCACCACCAGCCTGGGTACACGCAAGAGCGACGACAGGATGGATCTGCTTTCCAAATACGGTTACCGGATCGGAGAAAAATGGTATGCCAGTTCGCTCTTTAACTTCCGGTCTCAGTTTAGTCCGGGGTATGAGTACGGCAAAGATGCTAACGACAATGAGCAAAGAACACTCAACTCGAAATTCATGGCACCGGCAAATGTGTTGTTGTCGCTCGGGTTTGATTACCGGCCCGTACCGCATTTTTCCCTGTTCCTTTCGCCGCTCACCGAAAGATGGATCATAGTGAATGACGACGGGCTGTCTGCACTGGGGGCTTATGGCGTGGAGCCAGGTAAAAAGTCGAGGAACGAACTGGGTGCCTTCCTGAGCGCAGAGTTCAACAAGGAGATCCTGAAAAATGTCAACTATAAGTCGCGGTTCGACGCTTTCTCTAACTATAAACAAAATCCCGGGAATGTCGATATTTTTTGGACCAATGTGCTGGCTATGAAAGTGAACAAATATCTTTCTGCCAATATTGGCCTGGATTTCCTGTACGACGACGATGCCATTGCCCGCCTTCAGTTGAGGCAGTTGCTCGGTATAGGCTTCTCTGCTAACTTTTAAATGAGTCAATGAGCCAACCCACGTATCAGATCCACCTGCCGCAGTTTGAAGGCCCTTTCGACCTGCTCCTGTTCTTTATTGAACGCGACGAGCTGGATATTTACAATATTCCTATCACTAACATCATCAATGATTTCCTGGAATATATCCGTGGGCAGGAGCGATTGAACATAGAGCTGTCAAGCGAATTTATTCTCTTTGTCTCGACACTTATGCGGATCAAGGCGCGGATGCTGATCCCACGCAAGGAAATTGATGAACAGGGGAATGAAATTGATCCCAGGCAGGAGCTGGTGGATAAGATCCTGGAGTACCGGCGGTTCAAGGAAGCGGCCGCCCGGATGGCTGAAATGGAGGCTGTGCGTATGCTGATGGTGAGGCGGGGCAACCTGCAGCGGGAGATATCTATTATTGGCGAGGAGGCCAGCGAGGGCAGCGAGATCCAGACTATCACCCTGTTTAAACTCATGAAAGCTTTTGAGCGGGTGGTAAAACGGATTGAGGAGCGGAACAATAAGCCGGTACACACGGTTGTATCCTACAATTATACTATGGAGGAAAGCCGCGAACAGATGCTTTTCCTGGCGAGGACGGAAAAACTGCTATCCTTTGAGAAAATATTTGATGTCTGCAGAGACCGCCTGCAGGCGATATTCACCTTTCTTTCTCTTCTTGAGCTGGTTCAGCAAAACTACCTCTCCATCATCATGGGCGAGGGGAAGAACAATTTTATCATTGAATACACTGCTGATAACCAGGAGGATCTTTATCCCCCTGCGTAGCCTCCCGATCTGAGGCTGGAAAATTGATGACATTTTTGCTTTTGGGACGATGTATGAATACACATCCGGAAGGATGTATTCCCCACATCACTAAAAGCGTATTGCATGAAGAGACTAATTCTGACTACTGTACTGGCTACATTCGTTCTGTCGATGCAGGCGGTTGCCCAACAAGATATCCGGTTCGGAGCCGTTGGCGGCTTCAATTTCTCCAAAGCTTCGCCCGGCGGAGGGGCAGGAAAGTACTTTAAGATGAAACCGGGCATACATCTTGGCGTTTTTGGCGAGAAAGAGATTCAGGAAAACCTGAGCGTTCAGGCAGGTTTGACGGTATCGGGCAAGGGGTATGTCTATAAAAGTGACGCTACTCACACGCGTATTTCACTGACCTATCTGGAAATACCCATCAACGCGGTTTATCGCTTTAATCAGTTGTTTGTAGGCGCCGGACCCTATCTGGCATACGGTATCAGCGGAAAAGCAAAGACAAAATCCATTGGTTTGGGCGGCTCGACTGATATTTTCGATGATTATGAAGGCCCAACGGGTGGAGAATGGGCGACTCATAAGCTGAAGATGGGTGGCAACGGCGATTTTAAAGCGCTGGATCTCGGATTGAACGTACTGGCCGGCTATCAGATCAACAGCCAGGTGGCCGCGAACCTCGGCTACGGGCTTGGGCTGGCGAACATAAGCGCGACGGGAGGCAGGCTGAAGAACAGGGTGCTTTCCCTTTCGGTCCGGTACATGTTTGAATAAAAGATGGAATTGGGGGGATGGCTGAGGTTGTTGAGCAGCGTGTTATTGACAGGGCCGGACTAAAAAAGGTTTGAGTAATTTTGGCCCTGAAAAAAAAGCAAAGTATCTTTTGCCATCCCTTTACCGGTATGCAACAGGATACTTACATCGCCCATAACAGTTTTACTGAACAGCTCGTCGCCATAAAGGCGAATGACGAACAGACGCTGCAGAAAATATACCTGGAGAATTATCATAAAACAGAGAAGTATGTACTGGAGAACCAGGGTACCGTGGCGGAAGCAAAGGATATTTTTCAGGAAGCATTTATCGCAGCCTGGCGTAATATAAAGCTGGATAAATTTCACCCGGAAAACGAATCCTCCCTGGCGGGTTACCTGTATACGATTGCAAAATATAAATGGCTGGATTTTTTGCGGTCCGCCCATTATAGAAAAACGGTTTCTATGGATAATGTTTCGGCGAGAGTAGAGGAGTCGGCGCAACACGTAGATCTGAATGAAGACGACCAGCAGTATATTCAACAGGTTCGCGCACATTTTGCGCAGCTTGGAGCAAACTGCAGAGAAGTGCTTACCAGGTATTATTATAAAAAAGAGTCTCTACGAACAATATCCTCGGCATTGAACTGGACCGAAGCCACTGCGCGGAACAACAAATACCGCTGCCTGCAACAGCTCAGGTCAATGATCAAAAACAAATAAATCCCAGTTGAGAATACCTTTAGAAATATCGCAACAGACATTGGAAACCATCGGCCGATACCTGGATAAACAGATGACGCCGGCGGAGCTCGTTGATTTTGAAGAGCAGTTAAAATCCGATGAGGTACTGCGCCGGCAGGCAGAGGAGGTCAGGCTGCTGTTGCTCGGTGTTGAAGAAGCGTCAGTGGTTGGAGCCATAGAGAAATTTCATAAGGAGCTGCCGGTTGCCGGGAAACTGGGCGACAGGAAAAAGAACGGCGTTATCCGGAGTTGGCTGATCGCTGCTTCGGTGGTTTTACTGGCGGGTGTGGCGATGTGGATGTATTTTAGTGCGGAGGGTGCCAACCAGCGGTTGTTTACAGAATATTACCGGCAGGATCCGGGGTTGCTCACCGCGATGAGCAGCTCTGAGAATTTTGAATTTGAGAGGGCCATGGTCGACTACAAGACCGGTAATTATACTGCGGCGCAGGCCGTCTGGGGAAAACAGTTGACCGGCCGGCCGGATAGTGATACACTCAACTATTTTATGGGGGCAGTGAGCCTGGCAACAGACGATCCAACAGGTGCAGCGGGCTATTTCCGCAAAGTGGCCGGACTGCAGCAAAGCGTATTTGCACCGGATGCCAACTGGTATCTCGGGCTCGCCCTGCTGAAGTTGGACAGCATCGCCGAAGCGGCAGGATTTATTGAGCGTTCCGACCACCCCAGGAAGGAAGCTCTTTTGCAGCGGTTAAAAGAATAAATGTTTATCCGGTTCCTGATACTTGTTTTTTGTTTACACCTCACCGCGATCGCCAGCGCGCAGGAGCAGGATATGGCTGCCCTTATCGAAAAGCTGGTGGAGGAAGGGGAAAACGATCGGGCAGCACAGCAACTGCGGCAGCGCCTGGAGTTTTTTTTCTCCTCAGCGATGGTAGATAGCGTGGTGGAATATATCCCGCTCGCCGGACTGGTGGAACTCAAACGGGTGGGGCCCCGTGAGGCCATCGGGCAAATAACCCGGCTGGCAGATCGTATCCGTGCAGCCGGTGCCGGACCGTCTACAATGCGCCAGGCATATATCGAAGCGGCAGATTTTTATTCCCGCGCAGGCAACCATCAACTGGCTCATAGCACGGCAGAAAAAGCTTACCGGCAGGCGATCTCGGAGCCCGGGGATAACCGGAAAATACTGGGCCTTATCGAAAGTAATTCAGGTGCATATGCACAGCGCATGGGTAATATCAGCTTATCGGCTGCCCACCACCGTAAGGCTTTCGGGATAATCCGGTCGATCAGCCCGATCGACTACGAGCGCCTGTATATCACCTGTAATTCCATGGGTGGTATTATGTGGTATGCTTCCAAGATGGACAGCGCCCTGTATTATTATGGTATTGCACTGGACGCCCTGAGCCGGCTCGACACCACTCCGCTGAATCGACACTACCGGCCGGCTATTCTGCTGAACAACATGTCCGGCATCTCCAATACGCAGGGCAAAATGACGGAGGGGGTCGATATGATGAAACAGGCGATCGTGCACCTCCGGAGTTTTCTTGCCGGCCCTGCGCCTCAGCCGAAAAAAGCCGACGCAACTGAATTTCTTTATCAGGCCATCGATAACCTTGGAGGTATGTATAAGTCGCTGGGCGACTACAAACAGGCGCGCGATCTGCTGGAATACGCCTATGCGGAGAAACAAAAGCAGTTTGACCGGAGCAGCCCGGAGATATACAAATCACTGGTGATGCTGGGGCAACTCTACCGGGAGGTCCGGGAGAACGACAAGGCCATCCGATTTCTGGAACAGGGCATCGCCCTGATCGACAGCAGCGGGGGAGATGATTTCTGGCGGGGCGACGCCTGCTATTCCATGGCCCTGGCCTACGACCAAATGAAGGAACCCGCGAAGGCAGCCGCTTTTTTCGAACAGGCCTTTGAACTGTATGAGCGTAGTCTTCAGGGTGAGTATGATGATATTTATCTTGATTTTTTACGGAACGCGGCGTTGTTCTATGCCGAGAATGGCGACCACAAACGGGGGATGACACTCGGGCAAAAAGGATACGCATATGTGGTCAAAACGCAGGGAAGACAGTCGCTGGCGGCATTTCACCAGCTACTCAATCTTGCGGAAATATACGAGCAGGCAGGCGATGCCGCGCACGCACTTCAATACAGCAAGGATGGATTGCAGGTCGTGAACCAATATATGCTTCAGACCGGAAACCTTCTTGACTCCGTTAAAGTAGAGATCAAGAAACCCCGCGCAATACTGATCAAGGCACGCGCCGAGTACACCCTCCTGGAAAAAAAGGATGAATCACAGCTCCGGGCCCTGCTAAAGGAACTCGACGAAGCATTGGCCATTCTCGAAAGAAAAAAGACCATCATGACCGATATCAGCAGTATCAATCTGTTGATGTCAGACCATGCCGAACTGATGGAATTTGTAAAAAAGGTAACGCTTGAGCTGTACGAAACTACCCGCGATGAAGCTTATCTCGATAGATTGATCACCGTGCATGAGTCCGCCCTTTACAGCCGCATCCGTTCCCGCCTGGACAAGAACGATTCTCTTCAATTCCTTAATGTACCGGCGAAAATAAGATCGGACGAGAGAGCGATTAAAGCCGATATCTCCGCCGCCTTCGATAATTCCGAAACTGTGGCACAAAAGATAGATCGCTACTTCGGAGCGATCGAACGGTGGAATGATTTTCAGTCGGATATCCGGCAGCGGTACCCCGCCTACTATTTTATGCGCTATGCTTCTATTTTCCGGTCGCTGGATTCGATCCAGCAGTCGCTTCCGGAAAATACGACGGTGGTGCGCTACCTTTTTGTTGACGAACAACTGTATGCATTTGTTGCAGACCGCAATAAAAAACACATATATACACTCGACGCAAAAGATCTTTCCGTGCGACTGTCTTCTTTTTCAAAAGACATTATGGATCCCCGTAAGGCCGGTGATCTCCTCCACACTTTATACCGGCAGTTGTGGGCGCCCCTTGAAGCGGGTATTGATCACCAGCGTTTGATCATTGTGCCGGACGGCATCCTCTACCAGCTCAGCTTTGAGCTGCTCACCCCCGTCAGAACAACCAGTTTCCGGGAGCTTGCGGCTAAATGCCTGTTGTCGTCGCACAGCATCTCTTATCAGTATAGCCTGATCTTATTGTCGCCGCCACGGGAAAAAAAGGCCTATCCCGATAATTTTGTAGGTTTTGCCCCCGGCTTTTTTAACAGCAGCCCCCTAACGAAAGAGGCTACCAGTTTACTGCCTGGAGATAAGACCTATCTGACCCTGCTACCCCTCCCTTTTACGGCCAAACTGATGACAGAGGCGAAGCGGCTTTTCGGGGGAAATGTTTTTCTTAATGCGCAGTCCACGGAGAAGCGCTTCAAGGCGCATGCAGGAAACCACACGATCATCCACATCGGCACCCATGCCGAATCCGATAATATCAATCCCGAATTTTCCCGGCTGATATTCTCCGGGGATGACCAAAGCGAGGAAGACAACTCCCTGTTCCTGTATGAGATATATAATTGTGATCTGTCGTCCCGCCTGGCGGTGCTGACGGCCTGCGAATCGGGGAAACCGGGATACAAAGACGGCGAGGGGATGGTGTCGCTGGCCCATGCTTTTAATTACGCGGGCAGCGAAAGCATGCTTACCGGTCTTTGGAAGATCGATGAACAGTCGAGTGTCGAGATCGCCAACCGGTTTTATCGTAACCTGGTGAAAGGAATGGCCAAAGATGATGCACTTCGTCAGGCCAAGCTCGACTATCTCAAAGAAGCGGAGGGAAGGATGTTGTCGCCAGCGTACTGGGGAGGCTTGGCGCTTATGGGTGATGTTTCACCCATTGAGTTTCCGCCCGCCCGGAGATGGACCTGGGTTACCCTGGCTGCTATACTACTGATACTTGTGTCGGCCTGGATCATCGTGCGGGTGCGGAGGAAAGATGCCTGGTTGTCGCCCGTTCCGTCCCAACAGGCTGAGCGGTCTGCGCGTGGCTGATCACTCAGGCAGGATCCGGTCTGACCACCGCAGGAGGTCTCTCGTCACTGCAAAATTGACGGATCGTGCCTTTCCCTTTTTCCTGGTCTGCACACTCACTGCAACAGGTCTCTCACCACTACCGTGTGGTTCATCATTTCCCTTACCGCCTGGGCGATGCCCTCGGCGTCGAATCCGCATTCTTTGTGTAATTCCTTCAGCGTGCCGTGCTCCACCACACGATCGGGGATTCCCAGTATTTTCACCTCTGCACGGTAGCCATGCTCCGCCATGAATTCGAGGATGGCGCTGCCAAAACCACCTTTTATCGTGCCATCTTCAACAGTGACGATCTTATTGTACCGGTTGAATATGGTATGCAGCAGGGTTTCGTCGAGTGGCTTGGCAAACCGCATATCATAGTGGCCGGGATCAAGGCCTTCGGTTCGTAACGTCCGCAAGGCGGTTGCCGCAAAGTTGCCCGGGTGACCGAACGATAATATGGCAACCCCGGTTCCCTCCCGCAGCGTTCTGCCGGTGCCGATGACGATCTCCTGAAGGGGCGTTCTCCATTCGGGTGTAACGCCTTCCCCGCGCGGGTACCGGATCACGAAAGGCGATGTAGTGGATTCCAACTGCGCAGTGTACATCAGGTTGCGTAATTCCGGCTCATTCATTGGAGCGCTCACGATCATGTTGGGGATACATCGCATATACGCGATGTCGTACGCCCCGTGATGTGTAGCGCCGTCTTCCCCTACCAGGCCTGCACGGTCGAGGCAAAATATCACGGGCAGACGCTGAATAGCGGTATCGTGCACGGCCTGATCGTAAGACCGCTGCATGAAGGTGGAGTATACGTTGCAGAATACTCTCAGCCCTTGCGTTGCCATTCCCGCACTGAGGGTCACGGCGTGCTGTTCGCAGATCCCAACGTCGAAAGCGCGTTCCGGCAGTTTGGCCATCATGTATTTCAGGGAAGAGCCCGAAGGCATGGCGGGAGTGATCCCCACGATCCTGTCGTTCTGTTCCGCCAGCTCTATGATCGTATGTCCGAAAACATCCTGATATTTTGGAGGCTGCGGCAGCTCATATTTTTTCTTGTATATCTCTCCGGTTATCTTATCAAAGGTTCCCGGCGCATGCCAAAGGGTCTGCTCTTTTTCTGCCAGGGCGTATCCTTTCCCCTTCACGGTGATGATGTGCAACAACTTCGGTCCGGGGATATCTCTGAGATCCCTTAGGGTGTCCACCAGCTTGGTGATATTATGTCCGTCTATCGGCCCGAAATACCGGAGCTTTAGTGATTCGAAAAGGTTGCTGCTTTTACTGATGAACCCTTTTATGCTTTGCTCCAGCTTGGAAGCCATTTCCCGGGAGAAGTTGGCACCCACCGGCAGTTTGCCGAGAGCATTCCAGATATCGTCCTTGAACTTATTATAGGTGGGGGAGGTGGTGATATCGGTAAGATATTCCTTGAGCGCACCGACATTGGGGTCGATGCTCATACAGTTATCGTTCAGGATGATAAGCATATCCGTATCCGCCACGCCCGCATGGTTCATGGCTTCAAATGCCTGTCCGGCGGTCATGGCCCCGTCGCCGATGACGGCCACAGAACGTGTTTGCTCCTGTTTGTGTTTTGCAGCCATGGCCATGCCGAGTGCGGCTGAGATGGAGGTGGAAGAATGCCCCACACCAAAACTGTCGTATATACTCTCGCTTCTTTTGGGGAAGCCGCTTAACCCGCCGTATTTACGGTTAGAAAGAAAATCCTCCCGGCGGCCGGTGAGGATCTTATGTCCATAAGCCTGATGACCTACGTCCCAGACCAACTGATCCACCGGTGTGTTGTACACATAATGGAGGGCCACGGTGAGCTCCACCACGCCCAGGCTGGCGCCGAAATGCCCTCCATGCACACTCACCACGTCGATGATATACTGCCGCAGCTCGTCTGCCACCTGCTGGAGCTGATCCCGGCTCAGATTTTTAAGGTCTGTCGGGGAGTCAATCTGTTTTAATAAAGGGCCGGGGACGATTTCCATCCATACTGATTTTGCTCACAAATTTACTGTTTTATGCGTAATCCGGGTGGTTCGCTTCTTACCGGTCAGCCGGTGCAGGCCCGCACCCGGCTAAACTGGTTCGGGGTTCTCGGGAAGCGGCGCCATCTGGGTGCCGGCAGCGCCGCTCATCCCATTTAGTCTTTCCCACAGCCGCGAAATTCTTATTTTGCCGGAAGAATGGCAGTTTTTCGCAAAATATCCAACTATTGGTGGTGTCAGTTGGCTGGCTGGGGTGTGGTGGGCCTGTCGTTCATCTTTGCCGCCTATTTTTTCCGGCAACCTGTTACCAAGGAATACCTGCTGAAAACGCTCATTGTGGCCGTCGCCGGTGTTGGCAGCACCCACCTCCTGCGCTGGGTGATCAAAAAGTACAATTGGCTCCTGCTTCCCGTGGAGAAAGTGATTTTTCGTTTGTCTGTTGGCGTGATATTCGCCAGTTTCGTGTACAGCTTGCTGGTACTGGGGCTTAATCAGCTAACGGGTCTGGATGAGAACCGGCGGAACCTGGATCTTACCACCCGCCTGCTGTCCAGCATCCTAAATTGGGGCATTTTTATCGTTCCATGGGTGCTGCTATATTATTTTTACCATTATCTCCAGAAAAGCAGGAAACAGCAGCTCGACACGTTAAAACTGGAGGCTCTCGTGCGGGAGCTTGAGTTAAAGACAATCAAGTCGCATATCAATCCTCATTTTATTTTCAATGCCCTCAACAGCATCAGGGCGCTCATCGATGAAGAACCGCGCAGGGCAAGGGCTGCCGTAACCCACCTGAGCAATATCCTGAGAAGCAGCATGCAGGCTCAGAAACTGGAAACGGTGCCTTTTGAGAAGGAATTGAATATTGTGAAGGATTATCTTGCGCTGGAGCACATCCGGTTTGAAGACCGGCTGAAGATAGAATATGCCATAGACAGTGACACGCTCGGGCTTCCCGTACCGCCGATGATGTTACAGACGCTGGTAGAAAATGCCATCAAGCACGGTCTTGGAAAACAGGTGCACGGCGGGGTGGTGAAAGTGGTCTCCGGGTTGACGGCAGAGTACCACGAGCTGATGGTGGAAAATTCCGGCTACCTGCTGAATGGCGCGAAGAATAGTGATGGCTTTGGGTTGGCGAGCACCCGCAACCGCCTCTCGATCCTGTTTGGCGAAAAAGCCGGTTTTGAACTGGTGCAGCGTGGCGACCTGGTAGTGGCGCGGATTTTAATACCCATTTTTAAACAGTAATATATGATCAGCGCGATTATTATTGACGACGAACGTCTCGCCAGGGTCGAATTAAAAAAGCTGCTCCATGACCATCCCGAAATCTCGGTGATCGCCGAAGCTGCGGATGCAGGTGATGGCCGGGAAAAAATAGAACGGCTCCGGCCTGATCTGCTGTTTCTCGACGTGCAGATGCCGGGTAAGTCGGGCTTCGACATGCTGGCGGAAACGGAGTGGGTGCCTGCGGTGATCTTTACGACTGCTTACGACGAATATGCGCTGAAGGCGTTCGAAGTGAACGCCCTTGATTACCTGCTGAAACCGATTGAGCCAAAGCGGCTTGCAGACGCCCTGCAAAAACTGAATACACGGCTCGCGGACAACCGGCAGCGGAATCCGCTGGCAGGCGGGGGACGCCCCCTGCTGCGGGAGTCGGACCAGGTATTTGTAAAAGACGGAGAGCACTGCTGGTTTGTAAGGCTTTCGGATATCCGGTTATTCGAGAGTGTAGGTAATTATGCCAAAGTGTATTTCGGGTCCCACAAACCGCTTATCCTCAAATCGCTCAACGCCCTTGAGGAACGGCTCGACGAGCGGATATTTTTCCGGGCGAACCGCAGACACATTGTGAACCTTAGAATGATCGAGAAGATAGAGTCGTACCATAATGGCGGATTGCTGCTCGACCTGAAGGAAGGGGAACAGATCGAAGTGAGCCGGCGGCAGACAATAAAATTCCGGGAAATGATGAGTTTTTAGGGCTGCCTTCTCCGTGTGCGGTTACGGAACCGCAGCGCGTATACCCTGTTCAGAACCTGTCGAGCACCCGTTGCATTTCTGCCACGATGCGGTCGTTACTGAGATTCCCGATGCTGCCTTCGTGAGTATGTTTCAACCCCTTGGAGAAGTCAAAAGAAAATTCCCCCCGCTCAATTTGTTCACCGATTCGCTTGTAGGCTTCGCGGAAGGGCACGCCTTTGTTAACCAGTTCATTGACGGCTTCCACGCTGAAAAGGTATTTGTACCGCTCGTCGGTCAGTATGTTGTTGTTTACCGAGATATTCGAGATCATGAGTTTTGTCATCGCCAGGCAGGACCGTAGCGTTTCAAAGGCTGGGAACAGCACTTCCTTGGTCAACTGCAGGTCGCGGTGATAGCCCGAAGGCAGGTTGTTCAGCAGCAGGGTCAGCTCGTTGGGGATGGCCTGTATCCGATTGCAATGTGCCCGCACCAGTTCGAATACATCCGGGTTCTTCTTGTGCGGCATGATGCTGCTGCCGGTTGTGAGTTCCGACGGAAACGAAATGAAGCCAAAGTTCTGGTTCATATAAAGGCAGCAGTCCATGGCCAGCTTACTGAGCGTGGCGGCAACCGATGCCATCGCCTGCGCCACAATTTTTTCCGTTTTCCCCCGGCTCATCTGGGCGTAGATGGAATTATGGTTCAGGGTGCCGAACTGCAGCAGGCTGGTGGTGAGGCTGCGATCCAGAGGGAAAGAGGAGCCGTACCCGGCCCCGCTTCCGAGCGGATTTTTGTTGGCGATACGATATGCCGCCAGCAGTAACTCCATATCGTCGACCAGACTCTCGGCATATGCGCCAAGCCATAGTCCCGCCGATGAGGGCATGGCGATCTGCAGGTGGGTATAACCAGGGATCAGCTTGTCTTTGTTTTGTTCGCTTTTTTCGATCAGGAGGTCAAAACAGCTCTTTACATCGTCCCGCAACTGTTGCAGCTCCGCCCGTATAAATAATTTGATGTCCACTGCTACCTGGTCGTTCCGGCTGCGGCCGCTATGGATCTTTTTCCCCGCTTCCCCGATCCGGCGGGTGAGCAGGATCTCGACCTGCGAATGAATGTCTTCTACCCCCTCTTCAATTACAAACGATTGGTCCCTGATCTCACCGAGGATCTCCTCCAGGCCCTTCAGTGCGAGATCGGCTTCGGAGTTTTGCATCAGGCCCACCTGCTGCAGCATTTTTACATGGGCGATAGTGCCGTTCACGTCGTGTTCGGCAAGCAACAGGTCGAATTCGTTGTCGCGTCCTACAGTGAAGGATTCGATCTGCTGAAGGGTGGCGGTATGTTCTTTGCTCCAAAGTTTCATCTGTAATCTAATGTTTTTCAATGGCCAGATGGAACTCCGCATATCTGGCTCTGAGTGTGAGAATGATTTTGCTTCGGTTCATCTGTAATCTAATGTTTTTCAATGGCCAGATGGAACTCCGCATATCTGGCTCTGAGTGTGAGAATGATTTTGCTTCGGTTCATCTGTGATCTAATGTTTTTTTAAAAGTAGCGGGTGTAGCAGATCGATGTACAGCGCAATACCCTCTTTTATTTCGTCGGTGTAAATATACTCATCTGCCGTATGGCTTCTGGCAGAATCTCCCGGGCCCATTTTCAGGGCCGGGAAAGGCATCAGTGCCTTGTCGGAAGTGGTAGGCGACCCGTAAATTACCCGCCCCAGCGCAAGGCCGGATCGTACAAGGGCATGTTCCGGATCGATAATAGAGGAGCGCATGCGCAGGCTCCGCGGCTTCACCTCCGAAACCACGTTTTTTTTGATCGTATCCAGGATGTCTTCAAAGCTATACAGCTCGTTCACCCTGATATCCGCAACAAAATTGCATTGGGAAGGCACCACATTATGAGCGTGGTTCTCGGTATTGATCACCGTTACGCTCATACGCACCGGCCCCAGCAGGTCCGATACCTTTGCAAACCGGTAGTTGCGGAACCATTCGATATCAGCAAGTGCCTTGTATATGGCATTTTCCCCTTCTTCCCGGGCGGCGTGCCCGGCGGCGCCGCTGGCGCTGCAATCCAGCACCAACAGCCCTTTCTCCGCTACAGCCATCTGCATCCGGGTGGGCTCACCCACGATGGCGAACGAAATATTTTTCAGGGAAGGAAGGAGTCGTTCGATCCCCTGGTGACCCGAAATTTCTTCCTCTGCTGTCGCCGCCAGGATCAGATTATAGGGCATTTCGGATTGTTCATAATAAAAGAGGAAAGTGGCGATCAGCGATACCAGGGAGCCTCCCGCGTCGTTGCTGCCCAGGCCGAAGAGTTTGCCGTCCTTTTCAACGGGAAGGAAGGGGTCCAGGGTATAGCCCCTGTTCGGCCTTACCGTATCGTGATGCGAATTCAGCAGGATGGAGGGTTTGGCCGGATCAAAGTATTTATTATATGCAAACACGTTGTTGGCGATCCGGTTATGAACGATGCCTTTTCTGCCCAGGAACAGGCAGAGCGCTCCCGCCGTTTTGTCCTCCTCCTTGCTGAAAGAAGGCAGGCTGATCAGGTCTTTCAGAAGCCTGAGGGCGTCCTGCTGCAACGTATCTAACAGTTCCTTGTCCATAGTTGATATTGTCTTGCTATATACTGTTGGTGATCGTAGTGCCGGACATTCCCCGGGCCAGCTTGTCCAGTTCTTCTGCACGACCGATCACCACCCTGTGCACTCCTTTCTCGAGGGCGGCGAAGGCATTGTCGAGTTTGGGGATCATCCCGGCGAATATCACCTTCTCTGCTTTCAGCTTTTTATAAGATGCGGGGTGGATGGCCGGGATCACGGTGGTGTCGTCATCCGCGTTGGTAAGCACGCCGGCTTTTTCAAATCCGTACACCAGGTGTACCTCGTATAAGCTGCTCAATGCGGTGCCGATCTCCTGCGCAATGGTGTCTGCATTGGTATTCAGGAGCTGTCCTTTCTTATCATGCGTGATGGGTGCCATAACAATGGTGTTGCCCTTTTCGAGCAGGCCGTTGAAAAGTGTTGTATTCACCCGGTCGATATCACCCGCAAAGCCGTAATCCACCGCGCTGCCCGTCCGTTTGTGAGCGGTGACCGCGTCTCCGTCTGCGCCGCAGATGCCAATAGCATCGCAGCCCTGCTGTTGCAGCCCTGCCACCACCATTTTGTTAATATAACCGGCGTACACCATGGTTACCACTTTAAGGGTTTCTGCATCGGTAATGCGTCTTCCCTCAATCATCTGCTGTTCGATGCCCAGGGCGGAAGCCATCCTGGTTGCCAGTTTGCCACCGCCGTGTACCAGGATCTTTTTTCCTTCGAGGCCGGCGAATGCGAGGAGAAAGCTGTCGAGCTTTGCTGCATCATCGATGATGTTCCCACCGATCTTTATCACGAACAGCTTATTCATTCGCGAGCCCGTTGGTTTTTAATATTTCAGACAATACGGCCTGTGCGGCCCACACCCGGTTGGAAGCCTGAAGCGTGACGATACTGTTGGTGCCGTCGAGTATCTCATCGCTCAGCTCCACGTTCCTTCTCACCGGCAAACAATGCATTACTTTGGCGTTGCGGGTGGCGGCAAGTTTGGCGTTCGTCAGCATCCACTCGGGATCGTTATTGTAGATTTTACCGTAGTCGGTGTAGGTGCTCCAGTTTTTCACGTACACAAAATCCGCCTGGTCGAGGGCTTCCTGCTGATCATGTGTGATAGAGGCGCCGCGCGTGAATGCAGGATCGAGTTCGTAGTCTTCCGGATGAGTGATCACAAATTCAGCTTTGTCCCAGGCATTGATCCACTGCGAGAAACTGTTGGCTACACACTGCGGCAGGGGCTTTACATGCGGAGCCCAGGTCAGCACAATCTTCGGCTTTTTGGCGGGAGACGAGGACCCGAGCTGTTCGCTGATGGTGATGATATCAGTGAGGCTTTGCAAAGGGTGCAGGGTGGCGCTTTCGAGACTTAGCACCGGAACGCCCGCATATTTTATGAATTGTTTGATGTAGAGTTCACTGTAATCGTCTTCCTTATTCTTCAGGGAGGGGAAAGTGCGTACGCAGAGGATATCGAAGTAGTTACCCATTATAGGTGCCGCATCTTTCACGTGCTCCACTGTATTGCCGCTCATAATAGCTTCTTCTTCGAACTCGAGCGACCAACCGTCTTGCGACACATTAAACACGATGGCTTCCATACCCAACTGCTCGGCAGCGATCTGGGTGCTCAGGCGGGTACGCATGCTCGGGTTCAGGAACAGCAGCCCGATCCTCCGGTTTTTCCCCAGGTGATGATGCCGGAAGGGATCGGCTTTATAAGCCAGGGCTTCCTGCACCAGTGTTTCCATACTATTTACATCGTGGACGGAAATAAAGTTTCTCATCGTGTCGCTTTAGTTGTTGTGCTTCTTTTTCAGTTTGCGCCTTCTTTTGCGGTCAAAGCGGGTTGCGCCGGCAGGCCTTGCAGTTCTTTTTGCACGGCTTCCAGGAACACGGAGGCTTCTTCCCTGGTAAGGGCCAGCGAGGGGAGCAGGCGTATCACATCGGGCTTGGCCTCTCCTGTAAATATATGGTGGTCCAGCAGCAGTTTTTTGCGGAGGTCCTTTAATTCACCGGAAACATTAAAGCCGATCATCAGTCCTTTTCCTCTCACCTGTTGAAGCCCCGGCAGTTTTTTTAGCGCTTCCATCAGGTAGTTGCCTGTTGCGGCCGCATTAGAGATAAGCTGCTCTTCCTCCATCACTTCCAGCACTGCCAGGGCGGCTGCGCAGGCCAGGTGGTTGCCCCCGAAAGTGGTGCCCAGTAGTCCGTGCCGGGCCTGGATATGCGGGGCGATGATGATACCTCCTATGGGAAAGCCGTTCCCCATGCCCTTTGCCATGGTATAGATATCCGCAGACACCCCGGCATGGTCGTGGGAGAAAAACTTTCCTGTGCGACCGTAGCCGCATTGGATACCGTCGGCGATGAATACCGCACCGTGCCGGTTGCACTGTGTCCGGATGGCCTGCAGGAAACCATCTTCCGCTACATTGATCCCGCCCACGCCCTGGATGCCTTCCACGATCACCGAGGAGATTTCCTCTCCCATTTCAGAAAAGGTTTTTTCGAGTGCGGCAACATCGTTGAAAGGAAGAAAGGTCACATTCGGTGTCTGGTTCACCGGCGCCACGATGGCCGGGTTATCGGTCACCGCTACAGCAAGGGAGGTACGTCCGTGGAAGGATTTGTGAAAGGCGATAACTTTTTTTCTGCCGTTGTGGAAGGAAGCCAGTTTCAGCGCATTCTCATTCGCTTCTGCCCCGGAATTGCAAAGGAAAAGCTGGTATTCCGGTCTGCCCGAGAGGGTGCCCAGTTTCCCTGCCAGCTCAGCCTGCAGGGGGATTTTCACGGAATTGGAATAGAAGCCTACCTTATTGAGCTGCTCGGTGAGCCTTTTGATATAATGCGGGTGACTATGACCGATAGAGATCACTGCGTGTCCGCCATACAGGTCGAGGTACTGCTGGCCTGTTTCGTCCCATACTGCCGTGCCCAGGGCCCTGGTGATGGTGATATTGTTGAGTGGATATACGTCGAATAAATTCATGCTAATTGTTTTAGGGGTCATCAGAAAGCGTTTGCTTTTAGCTTCAGACCGGCTGTTTCGTCGAGCCCGAACAAAAGGTTCATGTTTTGCACGGCCTGTCCGGAAGCTCCTTTCACCAGGTTGTCGGTGATGGAGTGCACAACCAGCCTGTTGCCGACTTTCTCCAGTTGGATATTGCACTTATTGGTGTTTACCACCTGTTTCAGGAAAATAGGATCCCTGCTGACATGCACAAAGGGTTGGTCGGCATAAAAATCCGCATACAATTGGTACAGCTCGTCTTCACCTGTGGTGCATTCGAGTTGCGAGCTGATAAAAATACCGCGGGAGAAGTCGCCCCGCCAGGGTATAAAATTCAGGTTATCCTGGCCGGTGGCAAATCCCTGTTGCAGTTGGTTGAGCGATTCCATGATCTCGTGGATATGCTGGTGGCTCAGGGTCTTATAGGCCTGGATATTGTTCACGCGCCACGAAAAATGAGCGGACGCGGAAAGTTTTTGTCCCGCCCCCGTGGAGCCGGTGATGCCGGTGCTGTATACGGGCTTCAGGAGTCCGGCCTTTGCGAGGGGCAGCAGCCCGAGTTGCAGACAGGTGGCGAAACATCCCGGGTTGGCGATGTTGCGCGCCGAGCGGATCGTTGTTTTGTTCAGCTCGGGCAATCCATATACGAACTGACGGCTGCCGATCGACGACTGCTGCCGAAGCCGGAAATCCTGCGAAAGATCGATGATGCGTATGTTTTCTTCAAACACATGCTCTTCCAGGAATTTTCTTGCCTGTCCGTGGCCTACGCATAAAAAGAGCACGTCCACGTCCTGGCGGAGCTCGCCGCTGAACATCAGCTCCGTTTCGCCGGCGAGGTCCTCATGCACCTTGCTGACCGGATTACCCTTATTGCTGTTGCTATGAATATATACGATCTCCGTCTCCGGATGGTTGATCAGGATCCTGATCAGTTCCCCGCCGGTGTATCCTGCTCCGCCTATTATTCCTGCTTTAACTTTTTTCATTGTGCTCGTTTTATCGGTTGTTGCCGTTCTTCCCGGTGGTATTTTGGTGCTCCTGACCGACGCCGGTTTTTTCCCGTAGTATCTCTATCGCGGTTATTACCGTTCCTTCCGGTGGCGCCTTCATGTTCCTGAAGGATATTGCCTTTTTCCGCCGGGCATCTTCCTGTTGCGGTAGAGCTCCTGTTTTACATATGGTTGGCGGCCTGGCGACTGGCGTCTTCGGCGCTGTCCTTCACCTGTTCGTAGATCATGGTCTGGTTGCCGAAAATCTTGCTGAATCCCCGTACATCGTCGCCGGTCCAGCCGTTATTCATCTCCCCGTATTTTCCGAATTTACTGTTCATCAGATCGTAGGGCGATGCAATGCCGGTCACTGTGAACCGGTAGGGCATCAACTGTACAAACACCTCGCCGGTAACATGTTGCTGCGAACGTTCCAGGAATGCCTCGATATCGCGCATCACGGGATCCAGTATCTGCCCCTCGTGCAGCCAGTTGCCGTAAAACTGGGCGAGCTGGTCTTTCCATGACAGTTGCCACTTGGTCAGCACGTGTTTCTCCAGCGCGTGGTGTGCTTTGAGGATCACCATGGGTGCGGCGGCCTCAAATCCCACGCGACCCTTGATACCGATGATGGTGTCGCCCACGTGAATATCGCGGCCGATGGCATAAGGGCCTGCTATCTTCTGCAGCCGTTGTATAGCTTCGGAGGGATGTGCAAATTCCTCGTTATTGATCTTTTTCAGCTCTCCTTTAACAAAACCCAGTACCACTTCTTCGCTACCGGTATTGGTAAGTGGGGTGGGCCAGGCTTCTTCCGGCAGCATGCCCCGGGAGGAGAGGGTTTCTTTTCCGCCGACGCTGGTTCCCCAGAGCCCCTTATTGATAGAGTACAGTGCCTTGCTGAAATTCATGTCCACGCCCTTGTTTTTGAGGTATTCGATCTCCGCTTCGCGACTGAGTTTCAGATCGCGGATGGGGGTAAGAATGGTCACACCCGGGATCATGATATTGAACACCATATCGAAACGTACCTGGTCGTTGCCCGCTCCGGTGCTCCCGTGGGCCACTGCGCCGGCTCCTGTCTTTTTCACGTGTTCGGCAATATGGAGGGCCTGGCTCAACCGCTCTGCGCTTACACTCAGGGGATAGGTGGCATTTTTGAGCACATTTCCGTAGACCAGGAATTTTAGGATCGTATCATAATAGCTTTTAACGGCGTTCACCGTAGTGTGCGATTCCACGCCCAGCCGGTATGCATGCGATTCGATCTCCGCCAGCTCGCTATCGCTGAATCCCCCGGTATTCACTACGATGCTGTGCACCTCATAGCCGAGGTCCTCATGCAGGTATTTTACGCAATAAGAGGTATCGAGGCCACCACTAAAACCTAAGACAACTTTGGGGGAAGACATACGAATAATTAAAGTTTGAACGACCGGATAACTCCGTCCGGCCGGATAATACGAAAAAAAATTATCTTGGCAAGAACCACCCTGCGAAAATACTGAATGCTTGCAGTAGCGATTTCTTTTTCGTGAACCGGTTCAGCAGTTTCCACTTCTTGATGCGCATAAAACGTTCGTAAAGCGCGGAGTGTTTCTTGAACTCGGCACTGGTCTGCGCCGGCGAGTAGTGGTCTTTCGGATCGTACAGCATCGCAGTGCAGAAACAGTTTTTCCGGTCTTTGGACATCAGGGTCTCATAGTTCACACAGCTTTTGCATCCCGCCCAGAAATCGTCGTCCTGGGTGAGTTCCGAATAGGTGACGGGTTCGTATCCCAGCTCCGAGTTGATCTTCATCACAGCGAGGCCGGTGGTCAGACCGAATATTTTAGACTCCGGATATTTTTGCCTGCTGAGGTCAAATATCTTTTTTTTGATCTTTTTGGCCAGCCCCCCTTTTCTGAATTCGGGCGCCACTATCAGGCCGGAGTTAGCAACATAGTCGCCATGGCTCCAGGTCTCGATGTAGCAGAACCCGGCCCAGATGCCATCCTTAGTGAAGGCAATAACGGCTTTCCCTTCCCGGATCTTCTGCTGGATGTATTCCGGGCTTCGTTTTGCAATGCCGGTACCCCTGGCTTTTGCCGAAGCAGCCATTTCTGCGCAGATGATCTCTGCAAACCCTTCATGGGTGGTATTGGCTATTGAAATCTGAAATTCCTGTTCCTGATTCATTTGTTAAACATGTGAGAGGGTGATAAACGACAACCGCCTATAACTCATTGAAGCTTAGGTAGATCAAATAACGCTCGTATTTGAGGGAATATCAACGTCGCACCCTGACGGGAACAGGAGTAACGAAAAAAACTGCACAAGGCTGTACAGGGAAAAACCTACGCATGGAAGCGGCCAGGCTGGTCGCAACTGCGATTATATAAGCAGGTTTTTTTTGCATTTCAAAATTGACTAATACTTTGAGTAAAACTTTTAGCATTACAAAGTAAGTACATTTTTCAGAGTCGGCCCTATTTTTTTTAGTTAAATCCTAAATCTGTTTTACGCCCACCATATGCACTGCTGCGGCCATTTCCCCAATCAGGGAAGGGTTTTTCTCGATGGCGTTTCCGACTACCACCAGGTCGGCCCCTGCGACGCAGTTGCGATAGGCTTTTTCCGGCTCGGTGATGCCTCCGCCCACGATCAGCGGTATGGTAATGCTGGCGGATACCGCGGCGATCATCTGATCCGATACCGGTCGCCGGGCGCCGCTTCCGGAGTCCATATAGATCAGTTTCATCCCCAGCATCTCCCCCGCCAGGGCGGTGCAGACGGCGATCTCGTTTTTGTCGGAGGGGATGGGAAGCGCATTGCTGATATAGGAGGCGGTGGTGGGCGCTCCGCCGTCTATCAGCATGTAGCCGGTGGACATGATTTCCAGGCCGCTCTGTTTTACGGCCGGTGCGGAGATCACATGTTGTCCGATCAGCAGGTCGGCATTCCGGCCTGAGATCAGCGACAGGTAAAGGAGCGCATGGGCCGATCGGGAGAGCTGAGACGGGCTGCCAGGGAACAGGATAACCGGAATGGGGCAGTTCTGTCTGATGGTCTGTGCAACAGTGTCCAGTTGATTGCTTACCACGAGGCTTCCGCCAAGCAGGAAGTAGTCCACCCCCGCGTCGACAGAAAGGCGGCAGAGCCGTTCTACGTCGGGGCCGGTAACTTTGTCAGGGTCTATCAGCACTGCGAAGGCTTTTTTCCCTTTGGCCTTGTTATTGAGTATTAACCGGTAAACGAGGTTCGTCATGGAGAGGCTGTTGGTATCTGCAAAAATGCACAAAGTTTTTGACAACCAGAAGGGAAGAGCTGCCTACTCTAGATATTCATAATTCCGTTTCCAGCCAAATATTTTTTTGCAGATCACAAGGCTATTTATGTATTATTTCCGGGAAATCCAGTACCCTGTTGGGATAGCTTTTTCATATACGGTTTTTCCACAGACTGTTGATATCTCAGAACTGGAAAATCGGCTTGTAGAAGATATTTTCGTCTACCGCAAACGCATGTCGGATGAGGGACGATTAGAATAGGAAGACCAATATAATTTTACAAAATTTAATAACTATGGAAAAGAATAGTCGCTCACCAAAGGGTTTGCAGTTCCATCGTCGCTTCACGCGCGACGGGGTGGATGTTTTTGATCAGTTCGAATACGATTATCGGAGCTCTGTGATCAGGAACCCCAGCGGAGAAGTGGTGTTCGAGATGAATAATGTGGAAGTGCCCAAACAGTGGAGCCAGATCGCAACCGATATTATTGCCCAAAAATATTTTCGTAAAGCAGGCGTACCGCAACCCGATGGCTCACTTGGCAGGGAAACCTCCGCCAGACAGGTAGCGCATCGCCTGGCCAATTGCTGGAAGATTTGGGGGGAACGCTATGGTTATTTTGCCTCTGCCGAAGACGCGGAAGTGTTTTATGCAGAGCTGGTGTACAGTATTCTTAACCAGGCTTGCGTGCCGAATAGCCCGCAGTGGTTCAATACGGGGCTGTATGCGAGCTACGGCATCAAGGGTAAACCCCAGGGGCATTATTTTGTGGATGCGTCAGATGGCAAATTAAAGCGGTCCACTTCCGCCTATGAGCGCCCTCAGCCGCACGCCTGTTTTATTCTCAGTGTGGAAGACGATCTGGTGAACGACGGTGGCATTATGGACCTTTGGGTTCGGGAGGCCCGGATCTTCAAATACGGATCGGGAGTGGGCACCAATTTTTCCAATATCCGGGGAGAAGGGGAGAAATTAAGCGGCGGAGGCACCTCAAGCGGACTGATGAGTTTTCTGAAGATCGGCGACCGTGCAGCGGGGGCTATCAAAAGCGGGGGCACCACCCGCCGGGCGGCTAAGATGGTGTGCCTGGATCTTGATCATCCGGAAGTGATGAGCTTCATCAACTGGAAGATGGAAGAAGAGAAGAAAGTGGCTGCGCTGATTGCTGCGGGCTATCCCAGCGATTATGAAGGAGAGGCATACCGGACGGTATCAGGACAGAATTCCAATAATTCCGTTCGTATTCCAAATACTTTTTTTGAAAAACTACAGAATAATGAGGACTGGGAGCTGAAAGCCCGGTCGGACGGCAGAACTATGAAGAAGCTGCCGGCCAGGGAGGTTTGGAACCAGATAGCTTATGCGGCATGGCGTTGTGCAGACCCGGGTACCCAATACGACACCACCATCAATGAATGGCATACCTGCCCTAATGGTGGACGTATCCGGGCCTCCAACCCTTGCAGCGAGTATATGTTCCTGGACAATACCGCCTGTAACCTGGCTTCAGTGAACCTGCGCCGCTTTTTCAATGAAGCCACCAGCCAGTTTGATGTGGAGGGTTTTGCGTACACCTGCCGGCTCTGGACCACTGTGCTGGAGATCTCCGTACTGATGGCTCAGTTCCCTTCCAAAGAAGTGGCGCAGCTTAGCTACGATTACCGTACGTTGGGCCTGGGTTATGCCAACCTTGGCTCCATGCTGATGGTGATGGGCATCCCTTACGATTCCGAAGAGGCCAGGGGCATTGCAGGCGCCATCACCGCGATCATGACGGGCGTTTCCTACAAGACCTCGGCGGAAATGGCGTCCATCCTGGGGCCGTTCCCCCGATTTGCGGAGAACCGCGACGAGATGCTCAGGGTGATGCGTAATCACCGGCTGGCGGCCTATGATGCCGACGAATATGAAAGCCTGCAGACCAAACCTGTGGGTATCAAGGCCAAGTATTGCCCCGATTATCTGCTGAGTGCAGCCACCAAGGCATGGGACGAGGCTGTACAACTGGGGGAAAAATACGGATACCGCAATGCCCAGACCACGGTGATCGCTCCCACAGGAACTATTGGCCTGGTGATGGACTGTGACACCACCGGGGTGGAGCCCGACTTTGCATTGGTGAAATTCAAGAAGCTGTCGGGTGGGGGGTATTTCAAGATCATCAACCAATCGGTGCCCGCAGCCCTGCGTAACCTGAACTACACCACCAAACAGATAGATGCCATTGTTAAATATGCGGTAGGAGCTGGCAACTTTGCCGGTGCGCCGGTCATCAACCACCAGTCGCTCAGCGAAAAAGGATTTATAGCCGAGGAGCTAAAGAAGCTGGACACGGCCGTGGCATCCGCCTTCGAGATAGGTTTTGTGTTTAACGTCTACACACTGGGCGAAGAATGCCTGCAACGGCTGGGATTCAGCCCCGAACAATATTTTGATTTCGAATGGAACCTGCTCGGAGCCCTGGGATATACCGAAGAAGAAATTGAGCTGGCCAACGATTTTATTTGCGGCACGATGACTATCGAAGGGGCGCCCTATCTGAAAGAAGAGCACCTGCCGGTGTTCGACTGTGCTAATAAATGCGGTAAAAAAGGTCAGCGTTTTATACACGCGCACGGGCATATTCGTATGATGGGTGCCGCGCAGCCATTTATCAGCGGCGCGATCTCAAAAACCATCAACCTCCCCAATGAGGCAACGGTGGATGAGATTGCCGACGCTTATATGCTAAGCTGGCAACTCGGATTAAAAGCCTGCGCACTCTACCGCGACGGCTCTAAATTGTCGCAGCCGCTGAGCAACAAGAGCGACAAGAAAAAACAGGAAGCCGCCCCCGAATCTGCAGAAAATGTGGTACTGGCGGAGTCCAATATCGTGGACCTCGGCAAACTGACGGTTCAGGAACTCCTGGAAGAAGTACAGAAAAGGGTACAGGCATCACCCGACACCAAATTGAAACGACAACTCGCCACGATCGTGGAGCGACGTACCCTGCCTGCCAAACGGCGGGGGTACACCCAAAAGGCCAAGATCAACGGACAGACGCTGTTCCTGCGTACCGGCGAGTATAGCGACGGAACCGTGGGAGAGATCTTTATCGACATGGCAAAGGAAGGAGCCACCATGCGAAGCATGCTAAACTGTTTTGCCATCTCCGTTTCTATCGGGCTGCAGTATGGCGTGCCCCTCGAAGAGTTTGTGGAGAAATTTGCCTTCACCCGTTTCGAACCTTCCGGCATGGTGGAGCACCCGAATATCAAGAGTGCCACTTCCATAGTCGACTTTATCTTCAGGGCACTGGCTTATGAATACCTGGGCAGGAACGACCTTGTTCATGTGCTCGACAAGCCGGAAATTGGCAACACCGGTGCCGATGAGTGGGACGACGACGCGGCACCCGCTTCCGAGAGTGAGGTTTCCACCCCCCCGTTGAGCGGGGTCCGGGTGATCGGGTCGGGAACCACAAAGCCGGCGCAGGAACCCAAGACGGCCAAGACGATCAAGGCATCCCGCCCTGTGAGCGCTTCGGGAAGCAGCCTGGATGCAGTCAATGCGGCAGCTAAAAGTATGCAGAGCGACGCCCCGGCCTGTAACACCTGCGGGCACATCACCATACGGAGCGGCACCTGCTACAAATGCCTGAACTGCGGCAATAGTATGGGCTGCAGCTAAGGCCAGCGGGAGAAATAACCCCAGACTTTGGACGGTAATCCTTATACGAGGGTGTCTCACGCTAATTGGGGCACCCTTTTTTCGTATTAACTTGCAGGCATGACCATAGATTTCTCATACAATAAAAAGCAGGTGATCCAGGCGCTACGATATCATTTTCTGATGCGTCCGGAGATCAGGATATTGCTGATACTGGTGAATGTATTTGCAATCGGGTCGGCAGTCCTGCTCTATTTCAAGATCATTCAACCCCTGTCTTTCCTAATATTCTCCATACTGTGGTTTTTCCTGATGCTGGTGATCTGGCGTATCCTGCCCCAGAGTATTTATAAGCGCTCACAAACCTTTAAAGACCGTTTTGAGATGGATTTTGAAGACAGCCAGGTGGTGCTCCGGACCGGAAGAGGGGAGAAAGCCTGGCCCTGGGAAGCTTTCAGTAAATTTGTGGAGACTCCGTTCTTTTTTCATCTGTATTTTGATTCCCGCTCGTTTTTCCTGGTACCCGTTGATGCGTTTCATGACCTGGAACAGCGGCAGCAGGTACGCAGCCTGCTGAAAACAAAGATCGGCAGGAGGTAGGGGTAGGCCGCCATTCCGTAGCTATAGCGAATCGGTAGCGGTGGTCGGTAGGGCCGGAGTTTTTTGCTGATCAAATCCGGCACCAAACGTTTATCGCGGCCGGTAACCACTTTTTTCAAAAATCTCCTTGGGGTCGGTTTCCATCAATTCGGCCAGGGATATTTCCGGTTGTGTATCCCGGTATTGTTTCACGATCTGCCATCCTACGAACAATCCGATATTCCCGGGAGCGCCTTCCCCGAATTCGGGGGTATTAGGCGAGTCGCCGATGTAATTTTTGATCAGCGAGGGATCGTTGTTGAACACCAGCCCGTTTTTGACGAAGTAATGCCATATCAATCCCTCGTTCTGGTAGCAACCTTCCAACTGTGGTGCCGTGTATCCGATCTTAAGCGTGTCATCAAGCGAAGGCAGCAGTTGATCTATCAGAAAAATCCGTTTGCCTTTCTCCACCATTTGCTCAATCAGGGGCCTGTCTGCGCTTGCATCGGGAAAAAGATCGTCCACGATATTCTTCATGCAGTTAACGGGGATATATTCAGGCGCAAATTTCCTGGAAATATAAATGGGATATAGCGACAGTCCCATTTCACTCCGGTACATGGAGAAATCGCTGCCCAGATGGAGCTGCAGGCCCACTGCCAGCCCGTCGGCCGTGATCACGTCGCCCTGTTTCCCCGTCGAAGTCTCAAAAAATGCGTCCATGGGGCCGATAAAACTGATCAACCGGGTCGGCAGCGGGTAATCGGGAAAATAATATTTGACGTGGCGAAGCCCCTCTATGATCTGTTGCTTCTGTGTTTTCAGGTCGGGGAATACTTTATTCACAGAGTCGTATACCGGACCGTAGTCCTTTATAAACTGCCTGAACACGTTCATCGCCCCGGTGCCGGAATCGTCGATGGGAGGCAGGCCCAGTATATGCACGGAGAAGTCCCGGAAAAAGCCGGGATATTTGCTGTACAGGGTTTCCAGCGAACCGGAAAGATCGTTCGTGTCCATCGAAAAAAAATCCCGCTCGAACCGGAGCGTTTCCAATTGTACAGGTATCCCCGATACATCGGGGCCTTTTTTTTGTTTACAGGCTAAAAAGAGGAACGGCACCAGCAGGGTAAGAAGCAGAACGGGTTTCATCGCGAGTATCTTAATATTTTTTCAGTGGTCAGTTGGAACTCCGCCGTGTTTGCGCACGGAGATACCGCTCTACGCTTCGGTTCATCTGCATCCAGTCTTTTTTCACGGCGTTATCGGGAGGGAAAATACGAAGTTATTGCGAACGGTGAAAGCGGGAAGGCCCCCTGCAGGGTGGTAATACTTTCATAAATTTGGAAAATGAAGATCGCACTGGCACAACAGAATTATCACATCGGGAATTTCGCGTATAACACGGAGAAGATACTGGAAGGAATAGAGCAGGCCATTGCCGGCGGAGCCGAGCTGGTCGTGTTCTCCGAGTTGTGTGTGTGCGGGTATCCGCCCCGCGATTTTCTGGAGTTCGACGATTTTATCCGCCAGTGCGAACAAACGATCGACATCATTTGTAAAAAGACTGCGAATATCGGCGTGATCGTCGGCAGCCCTGTGCGTAACACTTCAAAAAAGGGCAAAGACCTTTTTAATGCGGCGCTGTTGCTGTACGAGGGTGCCATCCAGGGTATAGCGCATAAAACCCTGCTACCGACATACGACGTATTTGACGAATACCGCTATTTTGAACCGGCTTTCACATGGGACGTGATCGCGTTCAAAGGCCGGAAAATCGCTCTCACCGTATGTGAAGACCTCTGGAACCTGAGTGATAATCCCCTGTACCGTTCAGCGCCCATGGAGCTGCTCACTGAGCAGCGGCCGGATCTTATGATCAATATTTCCGCTTCTCCGTTCGACTACGACCATGATGAGGACCGGAAAGAGATGCTCCGCGCCAATGTGCTGAAGTACGATATTCCCCTGCTGTATTGTAACACGGTAGGCTCCCAGACCGAGATCGTGTTCGACGGGGGTAGCCTGGCGTTTAGCCGCGACGGTTCCACGGTTAGCGAGATGAAATATTTTGAGGAGGATCTTATTCTTGTAGACACGGCTTCTCTTGAGGCGCGCCCGCCGGAACAGGCAGCAGATATAGCGCCCCGGCTGAAAACACTCGACAAGGAGATGCGGGTGGCCAAAGTGAAGGAGCCCGACGCAATCATCAGCTACCTGGTAGATCCCGCCAATATCCGCCAGATTGCCCGGGCGCTCATATCGGGTATCCGCGACTATTTTATAAAGATGGGATTCAGCCAGGCCATTATCGGGTCTTCCGGAGGAATCGATAGCGCCGTAACGATCGCGCTTGCCTGCGAAGCGCTCGGGCCGGCCAATGTGCGTGCGATCCTGATGCCTTCTCCTTATTCCACCGGCCACTCGGTACAGGATGCGGAACAACTGAGCCGCAATACGGGAAACCCGTTCGATACCATCCCCATCCACCACATCTACGATTCCTTCCTTACCACCCTGTCGCCGGTGTTCGGCGAACTGCCTTTCAGCGTAGCGGAAGAAAATATTCAAAGCCGGATCCGTGGTAACCTGCTCATGGCCGTGGCCAATAAATTCGGTTACATATTACTGAATACCTCCAACAAAAGCGAGCTGGCAACGGGCTATGGTACCCTGTATGGCGACATGGCAGGGGGCCTGAGCGTACTGGGAGACGTATATAAAATGCAGGTCTATGCCCTTGCTCAGTATATAAATCGCGAGAAAATGATCATTCCTTCGCATATCATCACCAAACCCCCTTCGGCGGAGCTGCGCCCGGGGCAAAAAGATAGCGACAGCCTTCCGGA
>CAZUWX010000010.1:9789-80258 GCA_964624205.1 uncultured Chitinophagaceae bacterium | reverse complement strand
TTACTATGCCGCTAACGAAGCGTTAAACTTTCCCTTTAATCCGACGAGGATTACCTGCGGTGATCCTGCGACGCTTTGCATTACCCAAAGCCTTTACATGCTTCGCATGTCGGGCATTTTCATTTCTTCGCTTGCGAAAGCGGGACTTTCGCCGCTATAAAATAAAAATGCCCCTCCAACTTCGTTGGAAAGGCATTTGTTGCCCGACGAGGATTCGAACCTCGACAAACAGAACCAAAATCTGTCGTACTACCATTATACTATCGGGCAGTCCCTGGCGTGCCGTTTTGAAAGGGACGCAAAAATACGGGTTGCCTAAAAATGTTCCAAATCTATCACTGCACCCTCACCAAATAAAAATGCTTCTTTCCCTTCTGCAATAGCAGGTACCGGCCGTGCAACAGATCCGTTTCACCAACCCTGGCGGCAACATCTTCCACTTTCCTTCGGTTCAGACTTACCCCTCCTTGCTGCACCATCTTCCTGGCCTCCCCCTTGCTGGGGAAAATAGAAGCCTCGGCAAGCAGACTCACGATGTCGATGCCCCCGGCGATCCGGGAAACCGGGAAATCGAATTTTATCACTCCCTCCATCGACTCCAGATCCTCCACACCCAGCGATTCCGCCGGAGCCGACTGATTGGCGAATAGTTTGGCCGTGGTTTCAACGGCTTTCCGGTACTCGTCTTCCCCATGTACCAACACCGTAACCGCCCGGGCCAGCTCCTTTTGCAGCAGCCGCGCACCAGGATCGGATCGATGCCGCTCCACAACTTCCCCGATCTCCTCCCTGCTCAGGAAAGTGAAGATCCGGATCCACCTTTCCGCGTCCGTATCGGCGGCATTCAGCCAGAACTGGTAAAACAGATAGGGGGAAGTTCTTTCCGCGTCCAGCCAGATATTGCCCTTCTCCGTTTTCCCGAACTTGCCACCGTCGGCCTTGGTGATCAGCGGACAGGTAAAAGCAAATGCTTCACCGCCGGCTTTCCGCCGCACCAGCTCCGCACCGGTAGTGATATTGCCCCACTGGTCGCTACCGCCCATCTGTAACTTACAGTTCAGGCGGGTGTACAGCCAGTAGTAATCGTAGCCCTGCATCAGTTGGTAAGCAAATTCGGTATAACTGATTCCCGTTTCCCCCTCTATCCTTTTGCGTACACTGTCTTTCGACATCATGTAATTCACCGTGATGTGCTTGCCGGTATCCCGTAGGAATTCTATAAAGGAGATCCCTTTGAACCAGTCGTAATTATTGACGATCAGCGGCCCTGTGTCCGTTTTGCCGGAAAAATCGAGGAACCGCGAAAGCTGCGCCCGGATGCCGGCCACATTTTTCTCCAATTGTGCTTCGTTGAGCAGATTGCGCTCTTCGCTCCTGCCGGAGGGATCCCCGATCATCCCCGTGGCTCCACCCAGCAACGCCACCGGCCGGTGGCCCGCACGCTGAAGATGAAGCAGCAGCAGAATGGGAACCAGGCTTCCGATATGCAGTGAGTCTGCAGTGGGGTCGAAGCCTATGTAACCGGTAGTGGATTCTTTCTGCAATTGCTCTTCCGTTCCGGGCATGATGTCCTGGACCATCCCCCTCCAGGCTAGTTCTTGAATCAGGTTCATATAAGGTCAGAATAAACTAAAATACCGTAGTAAATCAATGGTTTGCGCAAATGTAAGCAATAGCCGATGCTTTAGGGGAAAATGCAATAATTTCGTAAAATTCCCGTTTTGGTTGAGTAGTAAATGTGTGTTGAAGTTTGTCTGTAATTTATAACTAAACTACTCTTTTTCAATTGCTTATTCCCTGTATCGTTCAATGGAGCCACGCATGACAAATCTTTACGATCAACACAACGGACTGCAAGGTTTCATGAACTCATCGGGCTGCAACCTTTCGCGGATTCTCCGGAAAAGCCATGCCCTCCAAAGAAACACCACGCTCCTGAAAGGCGACGCCTCCCCCAAAAGCGGCACACCGCTGGGAAGCGGTATTCCCCTGGAGCTGGAAAGCAGCACTCGCCGAAAACACCGCTCTCCCATTGCCATGGTTTTGCTGCGGCCGAGGCGTCTTCCTTGTTTTCTGCTGTGGATAATGATGTTGTTCGCCGGTTCCCGGGGGATGGCACAGTTCCGTAAGTATTCCAACGAATTTTTAAACATCGGCGCCGGAGCGCGGGGGCTCGCTATGGGGAGTGCCCAGGTGGCCTCGGTGAGCGATGGCAGTGCGGGTTACTGGAACCCGGCGGGACTGGTAAAAGTGAAGGATCAGCCACAGTTGAACCTGATGCACGCCGAATACTTTGCGGGGATCGGGAAATATGATTACGCCAGCCTGGCACTGCCGATGCAGGATAACCGAAGAGTACTGGGGCTTTCTCTACTCCGGTTTGCAGTAGATGATATACCCAATACGATCTTTCTCGTGGAGCCGGACGGCACCATCAATTTCAGCAATATCTCAAGCTTTTCATCGGCCGACTATGCTTTCCTGCTGTCCTTCGCCCAGGAAGTAAAGCTCCGGAATAATAAAAAAATAAATGGGGGACTAAATGCCAAGGTCATCCACCGCAAAGCAGGCGATTTCACCACTGCATGGGGCTTCGGCTTCGACGCGGGAATTCAGATACACGCCGAAAAATGGAAGCTGGGGTTGATGGCGCGGGACGTAACTACAACCTTCAACGCCTGGTCGTTTAACCTCACTGAAAAAATGAGGGAAGTGTTCTACGTGACCCAGAATGAGATACCGGTGAAATCCACCGAGCTGACCGCTCCCCGGCTGATTTTGGGAGGCGCCTACGATTTCCGGCTCAACAAGAATATGAACCTGCTCGCTGAACTGAATATGGACCTGACCTTCGATGGAAGAAGGAACACCGTACTGGCTTCTGATCTGGTGAGCTTCGACCCTAAACTGGGTCTCGAACTGGCCTGGAAGGATGTTTTTTTCGTCCGAAGCGGAATCAATAATTTTCAGCAGGCGCTCGACGATAACGATTCGACGAATATTGAAAAAGTGTGGATTTACCAGCCCTCCGCAGGGGCAGGGTTCCGGGTATCGAATGTGCAGATCGATTATGCTTTTACCAACCTGGCGAACCAGTCGAATCCACTCTATACGCACGTGTTCTCCCTGAAAGTGGATCTTAAGAAAAAAACGAAATAGGCAGACCGGCTTCTATGAAAAACCCAAACCATTTGCGATGACATCGAGCTTACCGACTTTTTGTACTGCGCAGGCCGGCCGGAACACCGGGTTTCAGGCAGGTAATGCCGTAACCCCGGCATCACGGGTAATAAATTGCCGCAGCGCCCTCCTGACGGCCCTGTTCCTGCTTACAGCCCTGTCGTCCGCGTTCAGCCAGTACAATAACGAATGGATCGACCATAGCCGGACCTACTATAAATTCAAGGTGGGCGCAGACGGCCTGTACCAGATCTCCCAAACTTTACTGGCCCAGGCGGGCCTCGGCAATGCAGATGTCAGGAACCTGGAATTATGGAGAAACGGGAAAAAAGTACCGATTCAGCCTTCAGTTGCGGACGGTACGCTGCCCTCAGGTGGTTATATTGAGTTCTGGGGCGAAAAAAATGACGGAGCGCCGGATCAGATCCTGTACCGGAATCCTGCTTATCAGCACACCGCAGCGAACAGCCTGTTCACAGATACGGCCATATACTTTCTGAGCGTTAACACCGATCAGTCCGGTCTTTTTTATAATGATCCAGGAAACAATGTTGCCACAAGCCCGCTGTCGGTTGAACCTTATTTTATGCATAAGGCTGCCACTTACTATAAAAACGGCGGCGTGAACCCCGGCTTTGCAGTGGTGGTGGGAGAGTACGTGTATTCTTCTTCCTTCGATAAGGGCGAATTCTGGGCCAGCGCCGTTATCCGGCCTACTAACCCGCTGACCACCACCCATTCCAACCTTAAGGTGTACGCCGGCGGGCCAGATGCCTCCCTCTCGTTCGGCGCTATGGGGAACGCGTTGAATGAGCGACATGTCCAGGTTTCCGTGAACAGCACCCTGCTGAAGGACACTATAATGGATCTGTTTACTGATATCCATACCAGCGTGCCTGTGCCGCTTGCACTGATCACCAGCGGCTCGGCGGCGGTCCGGTTTGCCAACACGTCGGCCAATAATTCCGACCGTATGGTTATCTCCTATTTCGAATTGTCTTACCCGCGGCAGTTCGATTTCGACAATCAGCAACAATTTGCGTTCAGTCTACCGGCTTCCGCCAGCGGCTATAAGCTGCACATCACAAATTTTAACCACGGAGGAGTACCTCCCGTACTGCTCGACCTGACTACCGGTCAGCGTATCGTAGCCGATATATCAACTCCCGGCACGGTACAACTGGTAGTCGGTCCCGGAGGGACCAGGGATTTTGTGCTGGTCAGCCGCGCATCCTCCAATATCAAATCGGTGACTTCACTCACCCCCAAGACCTTCGTTAACTACCAGGAAGCGGCCCGCCAGGGCAATTACCTGATCATTACCAACAAAGCGTTGTTCACTGGCACGCACGGCAACAATCCGATTGAGGATTATAAACAATACCGCTCTTCAGACGGCGGCGGCGGGTACCAGGTAACGATTGTGGATGTTGACGACCTGGTCGACCAGTTTGCTTTCGGGATTAAAAAGAATCCGCTCTCCGTAAAGAATTTCCTTCGCTACGCGAGAAATACTTTTCCGATACCGATCGAATACGCATTTATCATCGGCCGCGGAATGCAGTACACAGACTTCAACAGGAACGAGTCGCAGCCCATGGCGGAACAACTTAACCTGGTGCCCACTTTCGGATACCCCGCTTCCGATAACCTGCTGAGTGCGGAAGGTTTCACGAACCCTATTGCGGTTACCCCAATTGGCCGCCTCTCGGTAGTGAAAGCACAGGAGGTGGAAGACTACCTGGAAAAGATAAAGGAATATGAAAATGTTCAACAGACCGCAGCCGGCACGATAGCCGGAAGAGAATGGATGAAAAATGTGATGCACGTTACGGGCTCTACCGACCCCTACCTCGGAACCGTGCTGTGTAACTTTATGAGTGTGTACGGAAAAATGTTGCAGGACACTAGCTTCGGGGCGAACGTGTCGTTGTTCTGTAAGACCTCTACCAATACCGTCGAAACTATCAATGGCGAGAAGATCGCCGCACTGTTCGAAGAGGGGGTGAGTATCATGACCTACTTTGGCCACTCCTCCTCTACCACACTGGAGTTTAGTCTTGACGACCCCATGGCGTACAACAGCCAGGGGAAGTATCCGGTGTTTTTTGTGAACGGTTGTAAGGCAGGCGACTATTATACGTATAACCCCGCCCGGCTGCAGTTCAATGAATCGTTGTCGGAAAAGTTCACGCTGGCTAAACAGCGCGGAAGCATTGCTTTCGTAGCGAGCACGCATTTTGGGATGGTCAACTACCTGAATATTTTTCTCAATAATCTGTATGGACTGATGTCCAGGATCGACTACGGAAAGAGTCTGGGGATCACCGTACGGGACGGACTGCAGAAAATGGTGGCCACAAACGGGCCCAATGATTACTATGCAAGAGTGCATGCCGAAGAAATTTCCATAAACGGCGACCCTGCCCTGAAATTCAATGAACTGCCCAAGCCAGATTACGTGATTGAAGAGCCCCAGCTCAGGATCAATCCCGCTTTTATTTCCGTGGCCGAGAACAATTTCAAAATGACCGCCCGTATGGTGAATATCGGCCGGGCGGTTGCGGATTCTATCAGTGTGGAGGTAAAACGGCAGTATCCCGATGGCACTACAGAGGTGCTGTCTCATCAGAAAATACGGGGCATCCGGTATGCCGATTCTATCAGTCTGACTATCCCGATCATGGCCACGCGCGACAAAGGGCTGAATAAGATAACCGTTACGGTAGACGCAGACGACGACGTAGAAGAAATGTCGGAGTCCAATAACTCGGCCACCAAGGAGATATTTATTTTTGAAGACGAAGCCCGGGCGGTCTATCCCTATAATTACGCCATTGTGAACGATCCGGCCCAGCAATTATTTGCATCCACAGCCGACCCGTTCAGCGCAAGCAAGGAATATATCTTGGAGCTGGACACCACCGAGCTGTTCAATTCGCCGGCAAAGGTGATGCGGTCGCTCCATGCCAAAGGCGGACTGCTGAGTTTTGATCCGGGTATCAGTTATCGCGACAGCACCGTGTACTATTGGCGGGTAGCCAGCAAGCCGGCTGAGGGAGAAACATTTAAATGGAACAATTCGTCTTTCCGGTATATCAACGGCCCGAGCGAGGGATTTGCACAATCGCACTATTTTCAGCATACTCATTCGGAAGCCGAGCGGGTATCATTGGAGGCCGGGTCGCGCGAGTGGGAGTTCGGCACGCGTCTGAACCGCATAATTGTGCGCAATGGCATGTTCCCGACTGCCGCACCGGGAGAGTCAGACCTTTCGATTTCGGTGAACGACGAAACGCCGATCGCGAGCGCCTGTATCGGGCGGTCTATTATATTTCATGTATTTAATCCCGTAACCTTCAAGCCCTGGAAGAATGTAGACGAAAACAATCAGAACCTCTTTCTTTCCGGTAGTGCGAGGGCCAACTGCAATGTGTCGCGCCACTATAATTTTGAGTTTTCCTATTTAACGCACCAGTCGCGCAACCTCATGGTGAAATTTTTAGACAGCATTCCCGATGGGTACTATGTGATCGCGCGCAGCACGGACTGGAATGATCCCAATTCCTTCAGTGCAACCTGGCAGGGCGATACCGCGATTTACGGGTCGAATAATTCAATATACCACCGCCTGTTTGCGGAGGGATTTATGGATATCGACTCCATCAACCGGGCCCAGGTATTTACATTCGTATTCCAGAAAGGAGTACGGTCGTTCACGCCGCAGTATAAGGTCAGCGAAGGCGTCAATGACAAGATACTGGTCACGGCAATGATGTCTACCCCCGATACGCTGGGCACTATGGTCTCCCCCGTTTTCGGGCCTGCCCGGCAATGGCAGGAAGTGCTCTGGCAGGGTAATTCCAAAGAAGCATCTTCGGACGACAACCCGAGCGTTGACGTTATCGGCATCGACAATCAAAACCAGGAGCAGGTACTTTATACCCTGGATAGGGATACAAAACAATTCGATGTCTCCGGCGTGGATGCAGCGCAATATCCCTTTATGCGCCTCAGGATGCGCAATATCGATTCGGTTACACTTACACCTTATCAGTTATCATCGTGGATGGTGCACTATAAACCGGTTCCGGAAGGCGTGCTGGCGCCCAACGTATTGCTCTCGGTGAAGGACACCCTGGAAATCGGAGAGCCTTTAAAGTTCGGGATTGCCTTTAAGAATATCAGCAAATACGATTTTGACAGTCTTGCGCTTAAATTCAACATACTGGATAAGGACAACGTGCTGCATCCCGTTGAGCTGCCTAAACTGAAGCCGCTGATCGCAGGAGATACGGTCAGTTTCCAATATGATATCGATTCGAAACTCTACCCGGGGGAGAATACGCTCTTTTTGGAATTTAACCCCAACAAGGATCAGCCGGAACAGTATCAGTTCAATAATTTTCTCTACAAGAATTTCTACGTGCGCCCCGACCTGGTGAGCCCCCTGCTGGACGTCACATTCGACGGGGTGCATATCCTGAACAAGGATCTTGTTTCGGCCAAGCCGCATATTCGTATCCGTTTGCAGGACGACGCGCGGTTCCTGTTGCTCAATGATACGGCGCTGAGTACTGTGCAGTTGCGGTATCCCGACGGCACGGTGAGAACGTATCATTTTGATAACGATACACTCCGGTTTACAGCGGCCGCCAATTCGGAAGATAATGTGGCGGTGGTGGATTTCTATCCGCATTTTACTAACCAGTATAATCCGGAAGGAGACGAATATGAGCTGATCGTAAGGGCTAGGGACAGGAGCGGGAACAAAGCGGGAGAAACCGAATATCGTGTCGCTTTCACGGTGATAACGAAGGCCATGATCTCCAATCTGCTGAATTATCCCAATCCTTTCACTACCGCTACAGCTTTTGTGTTTACCATCACGGGGAGCGAGATCCCGCAGAATCTGAAGATCCAGATCCTGACGGTCACCGGCAAGGTGGTGCGGGAGATCACCAAGGATGAACTGGGCCCCCTGCGGATCGGCAGAAATATCACCGAGTTTAAATGGGATGGCACGGACCAGTTCGGCCAGCGGCTGGCGAACGGCGTCTACCTTTACCGGTTTGTTTCTACGCTGAACGGCCGCCGTATGGAGAAATACACTGCCAGGGGTGATAACACGGATATGTATTTTAACAATGGTTACGGGAAGATGTATCTCATGCGGTAGAGGAGCAACAACTGCGAACCGGAAGGCAGGAATGAGAGCCGGTGGTCACCGCTTTTCGGGTAACCGGGGGAGATCGGAGAATTTGCGGATGCCGCGGAAATAGGCGGTCAGTATGGTGCCCGGGTAGATGCCGGTTGTTTGGGTGAAACCTTTCCGCTGTTTGTTTTTTTCCTTTTTGACAAAGAACAGCCAATACAGGTAGGAGAACTGGGCCTTGAACATTGCTTTGCTGATGCCGGACTTATTCTTGAACAGAAAATAGCCGCATCCGGCCAGGTCGATCGCCATTCTGACAGCAATAAGAGGTATCCACTGCAGCGGAGGGAGATTCCGGGTCAGCAGAATATAATTATTCCGGTAGGTCAGAAAGGTCTTGAGATGATTTTCCCACGACAGGCTTCCCCCGCCTACGTGGTATACTACTGATCTCGGGCAGGTATAGATCCGGAATCCGGAATTATAGGCGCGCCAGCAAAGATCGATGTCTTCCTGATGCATATAGTAATAATCGTAGAAGCCGCCAATGGTGTTGAATACTGCCGCCCTCACAAACATGCAGGCTCCGGTGGCCCAGAACACTTCCTCCACCGCATCGTACTGGCCCAGGTCCTTTTCGATAGACAATAAGATCCTCCCTTTTGCAAAGGGATAACCCAGCCGGTCTATCCATCCGCCCGCCGCTCCCGCATATTCGAAAGTATGTTTTTCTCCAAGCGATAACAGTTTCGGTTGGCAGATACCGATGGACGGTTCTTCCTCCATCAGTTCGATCACCGGTTCAATGAAACCCGGGGTAGGTTGAATGTCCGAATTCACCAGCAGGAAATAGTCGGCCCGGATATTTGTGACGGCATAATTATATGCGCTCGCAAAACCGATGTTCTTCTCCATTCGGATCAGTTCCACCGAGGGGAAATGTGTCCGCAGGATCTCCACCGAATCATCCGTGGAATTATTGTCGATGACATATACCTTTTTCTCAGGATAGGTGGTTTCCAGCACCGAAGGAAGAAACTGCCGCAGGTAATAACCCGTATTCCAGTTTAAAATGACAATCGCAACAAAGGGTTTTTTGCTCATCGGGGAATACCGGTGCATAGTATTGCCGGTCGGGAATTCCATAAGGTCATTCATGCCGCGACGCCTCCTTCGATTGGCTCAGATATCCGGTTTGGAATAACCTTTGGGCATATTTTCCGATGATGTCGAATTCTAGATTTACCGGTGAACCGGGTTTCAGCCCCGATAGGTTGGTGTGCGTGAATGTATAGGGTATGATCGCTACTGAGAAATAATCCGTCCCTACGTTGAAGGCAGTGAGGCTCACACCGTCTACACAAACGGAGCCTTTTTCTATGATCAGTGGTGCGAATGCCGGCGGGTATCCGAACCGGATTTCATGGCTTCCTCCCGCTTCCCGTATCTCCTGGCAGTTGCCGGTGGCGTCAACATGACCCTGCACGATATGACCGTCAAGGCGATCACCTGCGCGAATACTTCTCTCAAGGTTTACTGTGTCGCCCTTTTTCCAATCGCCGAGTGCCGTTTTCCGGAGGGTTTCCTGCACAGCGGTAACAAAATGGGTGGCCCCTTCCATGCCTTCCACGGTCAGACAGACGCCGTTATGGCTGACGCTCTGGTCGATACTTAATTCCTGTGAAATGGAAGACGCAATTTGGAAAATCCGGTTTTCGCCGGAGACTTCCGTTTGCAGAATTGTACCGGTGCTTTCAACGATTCCTGTAAACATTTCGTGCGGGGCTACTTTTTTTAAGGAGTTTGAAAATGACGATTCCCCATGCAAAAATACTTACCCAAAAACAAATAACGGATGTGGATGGCCGGTAAATTCCGCTTATGCTGGCGGGACCCTGCGTCACCGGGATGGCTGCAAAGGTGCCCAGTGCCCGGACCGCCTGCACTTCGACACCGTTCACATAGTATTTCCAGTTGGGGTAAATATTCTGTAGTACCACCAGCGTGTCGGCTGGCCGACCCGCTGGCACGCGGAAGGAGAATCCGCTGCCATTCACAACGAGGCTCTCAAATTTTCCATCCGTATGCATTTCATCCGTATGCTCCCCGCCTATCTGTCCTCCTTCCGCATTTAATCCCCCTGTTTGTATTGCTGCCGGGTCGGTTCCGTCGACAGGCGTTACCGTCAGTTCGCTACTGCTGAAGATGACTCTTTTTGAATTGATCTGATCTGCGCGGTCGCTTTCGAGAAAGACTTTATAAGGATAAAGCGACGAAGGGTAGGAGCCGTTACCGATCTGTCCTATCGAGTGGTAGAAAAGCAGCGGCTGATGGAGAAAACGGTTCCAGCCTGCTTCCCGGCTGATGGTTTCCAGGGTAGCACTGGGGTGTATTTGGTTAACGGCGAAGTCAATGGAATCGAGCTGCTTACGGACCTCGGATGCTTTGGTGATACCCAGCCCGGTAAAGGGCAGGTTGATCAGAAACGCCAGTATCAGTTCTGCGCAGCCAGCGAGCAGAATAAGCTTTTGCCGGGTCCGAAAAAATAGTACCAGCATCAGGAATGTCATTCCAATCAGGCTTTGGAAAAAGAAACCGTTCTGTAAGGAGATATTTTTCAGGAATTCCTTCGGGGTTCCGGCGTGCCAGGGCAGTAAAGATCCGATCGTGAAACAGGCCACCAGCGCGAACACTATTAGCAGCAGTACTACTACCCGCCTGAAGAACACGCTGTTATATCCCATGCGGAACCGCTGTATGCCCCATCCCCCGATCAGCAGGAGTGCCAGCATAAAATAGATGCGGTGTCCGCCGTTTGAATAAACGAGGTTATAAAGCGGCACCGTTTTATTGAAAAGGGCCTTGAGCGGCCCCTGCATGGAGAGCAGGAGCATGCCGGCTCCGGCAACCATCAAAGGAAGTTTGAGGGAATGTTTGGCAGACCGGATACCGGCGATCGCAAAGACGAGCGGGAGCAGGCCGATGTACACATTGTTCCAGGTGATATTTGTTCCGAAAAAAACCGGGTCAAGGGCACCCGGAAGCGGAAAAAGAAGGGACAAAAGCGACAAGACGGTTATCCCCCCTGTTGCGGCCTGTTCCCGGATCTGTGATCCGCCGCGGTTATACAGCGGCTCCAACTCATAAACCGAGACCAGGTAAGGCAGGCAAAGGATGCCGCTGATGATCAGGGCTATTCCCAGCCAACTCATAAGTGGGCGCAGATGGCTGCCGGATCGGATCGATTTGTTGCTCAGCAGTAGTGTGCCCAGCAAAAGCGTGAAAAAGTAGGCGGTTGAGATGGGGAATGAGGGATAACCCGAGTTCACCAGGAAAAACAGGCTCACGGCCAGCAAGAGGGAATTGCGCAGGCCGGGTGCAAAAATAAGGCGGAGAAAAAACAGCACGCAAAACGGGATAAAAGCTGCTTCAAAAATATGGTGGGGATGCTGCAGGTGGGCCACAAAAAACCCGGAGAGCACATATCCGAGCGCAACCAGTAGTTGGGCGGAAAATCCGAACCGGAGCCATTGGGTAAGTTTGATCATGCCGATTCCCGCAATGGCCAGGTAGCTCATCACCAGTCCCGTGTAAACATACAGGGAAGAGCCGGTAAGGGCGGCGATCCAGGTAAGGGGGCTCCAGAACGGGAATCCGGGATCAGCGTGAAGCGGGAACCCCAGGTGCAGGTTGTGGTGCCACCAGGGGATCACGCCGTTGCGGACCTGGTCGCTGAAAAAATGGAACATGGAATAGGAAAGGATCAGGGCGTCATTTTTCAGGCTCATAAGGCCCGACCATAGCGGGAGATAAGCCAGGGAGAAGAGGATCAGGAAGGCGGGGTAAACTCTCTTGCGGGGCGGGATCCGAAAAAAAATGAACTTTATTTCTTCAATAATTTTTTCGTATATTTGCACTCCTTAAAATTAAAAGAAGGTATAACACATGCTGATCATCGATTCCAAAGATTGCGAAAATATTGATAAGGCGCTGAAAAAGTACAAAAAGAAGTTTGAGAAGGCCAAGATACTCCTGCAGTTAAGGGAGCGTCAGGCGTTCATCAAGCCTTCTATTAGGCGTCGCGGTCAAAAGCTGAAGGCGATCTACAAGCAGCAGATCGCCTCGGGTGTGATCGAAGTTTAGGTTCATCCTCTTACTAAATATGTGAGGCTACCATTAGGTGGCCTTTTTGTTTTGGGGATCAGGGGATTAAGACTAATTTTATACGCCGGCGTGAGTCAGTCGCTAGACCATATCATCGATCAGTTCTCGGATTATCTGCAATTCGAAAAGCGGTATTCGCGGCATACCCTCGCTGCGTACCGGGCCGACCTGGTCGGGTTCCGCGACTATCTCGCAGCTGTAACCGGCGTATCGTCTCCGGGTGAGATCTCTGCCGCCCTGGTGCGTAGCTGGCTGGCTTCCCTGAAAGAGGAGGGGGTCGGCGCGAGAAGTATCAAACGCAAGTTATCTTCCTTAAAGTCATTTTTCAAGTTTGCCGTCCGTATGGAAGCGATGGAAAAGAGCCCTGCTGCGGAGCTTGTTTCTCCAAAGGTCTCGAAGCGGCTGCCGGTCTATCTGCCGGAAAAAGACATCCGGGCACTATTCGACCGCTTGGAATTTCCGGATAGCTGGGCTGGCCTCACTGCGCGACTGGCCATGTCGATGCTGTACCAGCTCGGTATCCGTGTTTCGGAGCTGACCGGTTGCCGCGAAGACCAGGTGGATATAGGGAACCGCCAGGTTAAGGTACTCGGAAAGGGTAATAAGGAGCGGATCATCCCCGTTGGCGAACAACTGCTGCGCGACATTGAAATGTATGTCGGCCGGAAAAAGGAGTTGGGGGAGGGGGTGGATCGGGTACACCTGCTGGTGACGAACAAAGGGAAAAAACTCTACCCCCGGTATGTTCACCGTCTTACGGTACAATATCTTCAGGCGGTTACCACTGTTCAGAAAAAAAGCCCACACGTATTCAGACATAGTTTTGCCACCCATTTGAGCAATAACGGGGCTGCCCTGAACGACATCAAAGAACTGCTCGGCCATGCCAGCCTTGCCGCTACCCAGGTGTACACGCATAACACGATAGAAACGCTGAAAAAGGTGCATAGCCGGGCTCATCCCCGCGGCTGAAGGGCCGCGGAAAATCGCATTTTTTTAGGCGGTATTATTTGGAAAGCAACGGTACCGGACGTAACTTCATAGGGATCGTAAAAGCTCTTTAATATCTTGTTCACCGTTAAAAAAAGCGATGCTATGAACGTAAACATTCAGACTGTGCGGTTTACCCCGGATGTGAAGTTAACCGATTACGTTAACCGGAAGCTGGCGAAGCTCCAGACCTTTCACGACAGGATCATCAAGGTTGATGTGTTTCTGAAATTGGATAATGTAGCACATACTATTAAAGACAAGATTGCGGAGATCAGGGTGCAGATTCCCAGGTATCAGTTTTTTGTAAAGTCTTCCTCCAAGTCTTTCGAAGAATCTTTTGATGCGGCGCTCGATTCCCTTGTCAGCCAGATAAAACGAAAAAAAGAAAAACAATTTGCATGATTACAGGAACCTCCGGCGGGAGGTTTTTTTTTGCCCCGGATACGCGGAATGCCCGTCGGGACAGGGGATTGCGGCGTGAGAGGGGGAAACTCAAAAAATTCTTTTTCAAAATTTTTCGATTTAACAAATTCGTTTACCTTTGCCTTCCCAAAAAAACGGTAGACCCGTGTGGAAGTTCTTTAATTATTTGGTGTTCAGTTTTTTACCAATAGGAAATTGCCAGAGTAGCTCAGTTGGTAGAGCAGCTGATTTGTAATCAGCTGGTCGGGGGTTCGAGTCCCTTCTCTGGCTCTGCCGGGCAAGTAGCCAAGTGGCCAACGGCAACAGACTGTAAATCTGTCCTCTTCGGAGTTCGGTGGTTCGAATCCATCCTTGCCCACGTCGACCGCTGGAGCTCTCTCAGAGAGCAAAAGTGGTCATCGGTTCAGATCGTTCAAAGACTGCATTTGCTAAGACGGCCTTCGCAAATGTTTAGCTTGCGCCGGGCTTTCGCGCGGGAGCACGGCTGCAGGAGTAAAAAAGAAGTTCTTTTAAAAAAAACCGCCTTGCTCTTTTTGAGCGTCGGCGGATAAAAGCGGGAGTAGCTCAGTTGGTAGAGCGACAGCCTTCCAAGCTGTAGGTCGCGGGTTCGAACCTCGTCTCCCGCTCGTTGCAGATACGACTGCTGAGTCGATGCCGTTGTAGCTCAGTGGTAGAGCACTTCCTTGGTAGGGAAGAGGTCGTGAGTTCGATCCTCACTAACGGCTCAGGAAAACTGGTCATTAATGGCATCTTTCCCGGAAGGGGCGGATCCGGGCTCTTGAATATCAACATGGTGTCCCGGCAGTGGCGGCGGAAAGGCGTGATGCCCTTAAATTGCACATTCATTTACCTGATGGGGTGCTGTGGCTGGGGCAACATATAGAAATAAATAAATATTAATACCCACAACTAAAAAAAAATAAAATGTCAAAAGAGACTTTTAAGAGGGACAAACCACACGTTAACGTTGGTACCATTGGTCACGTTGACCATGGAAAAACTACATTGACCGCTGCGATCACCAGCATCCTGGCTACAAGGGGTATGGCGAGTGTAAGGAAATATGACGAGATCGACAACGCTCCGGAGGAAAGAGAGAGAGGGATCACTATCAACACCTCGCACGTGGAGTATCAGACGGTCAATCGCCACTATGCGCACGTTGACTGCCCCGGCCACGCCGACTACGTGAAGAATATGATCACAGGTGCTGCTCAGATGGACGGAGCCATTTTAGTTGTGGCCGCTACCGATGGTCCGATGCCGCAAACCAAAGAACATATCCTGCTTGCCCGTCAGGTGGGTGTTCCCCGTATCGTTGTTTTTATGAATAAGGTTGATCTGGTAGACGATGCGGAATTGCTGGAGCTGGTAGAAATGGAGATTCGTGAATTACTTAGTTCATATGGATTTGATGGCGACAATACGCCTATTATTCAAGGTTCCGCAACCGGGGCACTGGCTGGCGACGAAAAATGGGTGAAGGCGATCGACGAGCTGATGGAAGCCGTAGATTCCTATATTCCTCTGCCTCCCCGTCCGGTTGATCAACCCTTCCTGATGAGTGTGGAAGACGTGTTCTCGATCACCGGCCGTGGTACCGTTGCCACCGGTCGTATTGAAAGAGGACGGATCAAAGTGGGTGAGCCCGTTGAGATCGTGGGTCTTATAGACGCACCCCTGTCCTCCACCGTAACCGGTGTGGAAATGTTCCGCAAACTGCTGGATCAGGGTGAGGCCGGAGACAATGCAGGTCTGCTGTTAAGAGGTATTGAAAAGAGCCAGATCCGCAGGGGGATGGTACTTTGCAAACCCGGTTCCATCACTCCGCATACCGAGTTCAAAGGTGAAGTATACGTGCTGAGCAAAGAAGAAGGCGGCCGTCATACACCTTTCTTTAACAAATATCGCCCCCAGTTCTATTTCCGTACAACAGACGTTACCGGTGAGGTGGAATTAGGAGCAGGAACGGAGATGGTAATGCCTGGAGATAACACCAGCCTTACCGTGAAGCTGATCATGCCGATCGCGATGGAAAAAGGTTTGAAGTTCGCGATCCGTGAAGGAGGCCGTACAGTGGGTGCAGGTCAGGTTACAGAAATCATAAAATAAGCCGCCTAAGGTCAGGATACCGAATTAACCGGTATTTGGCCGTAAGCTTTAAAAATGATTTTCTATATTTGTAAATAAGTTCTAAAAGCTGTTTCGCCTGGGCGGAATAGCTTTTAGCTTTCTACGGGCATAGTTCAATGGTAGAATAGAGGTCTCCAAAACCTTTGATCTGGGTTCGAATCCTAGTGCCCGTGCCAGTGATTAATAATTGACAATGATTAAAGTATATAATTTTTTCAGGGAATCCTACAGGGAATTACTGGAGAAAGTGTCCTGGCCCACCTGGAACGAATTGCAGCAATCGACGCTTGTGGTCTTGGCCGCTACGCTGATCATCACAGGAGTGGTGTGGGTGATGGATCTTCTCTCCCAGTCCCTCCTGAAATTCATTTATTCATTTTTTGCATGATGGAAGAGCAAACTATACAACCCGATCAGGACGTATCACCTCAGGATACCAAATGGTATGTGCTGCGCGTGGTGAGTGGGAAGGAACGTAAAGTGAAAGAATACCTCGACAAGGAGATCTCCCGGGGTGGCTGGGGAGAGGTAGTTAAACAGGTGTTTCTTCCGGTGGAAAAGGTATACAAGGTGCAGAATGGCAAAAAAGTGATGCGGGAAAGGAACTACTATCCGGGCTATGTGATGGTTGAGGTTGCGGACGGCAGGCTTTCGGATGATCTCCGCGATGCAGTCAAGAATACCACCAATGTTATCCACTTCCTTGGTAAGGACGATCCCATCGCCCTGCGCAAAGCCGAAGTGAACAAGATGCTGGGTAAGATGGATGAGATGGCGGAAGCCGGTGGCGTAAGCATGAGTGAACCGTTTATCGTGGGCGAAACGATCAAGATCATTGAGGGGCCTTTTAACGACTTCAACGGGATCATCGAAGAGGTGAACGACGAGAAGAAAAAACTTAAGGTCACCGTAAAGATATTCGGCCGCTCTACCCCGGTGGAACTCAATTACATGCAGGTGGAAAAACTGGTCTAGGCCGTACGGTGCAGGTTCGCCGAGCGGCTGGAATAGCCTTACGATATGGGTCAAATAATAAAAGCCTCCGTTTCAGGAGGCTTCATTATGTATTGATCCTATGATCTGAAAGCTCAGTCGTTGTTTTCTTCGCGCGAGTCCTCGGCCGGGAAATTGAAAGCCTGGTTTTCAGTCACCGGGGGAAGAGCGGGAATGGCGTTGCCGGGAGTAACTGCTTCATTTCTCTTCTTTGCTGCGGGTCGCTTTGCGGCTGCCTTTCTGGGAGCTGCTTTTTTGGCCGCTTTTTTCGGGGCTGCTTTTGGGGCTGCTTTTTTTACGGCTTTTTTGGCTGCTTTTTTCGGAGCTGCCTTCTTTGTCACTTTTTTGGCTGTTTTCTTTGGAGCTGCTTTTTTGGCCGCTTTTTTCTTCACTGCCTTACGGGGGCTAGCCTTTTTTGCCGCTTTTTTCGCGGCTTTTTTGGGTGCTGCCTTCTTTGCCACTTTTTTCGCGGCTTTCTTCGGTGCTGCTTTTTTTACGGCTTTTTTGGCTGCTTTTTTCGGAGCCGCTTTTTTAGCGCCTTTTGCAGCTTTTTTATTCACTGCCTTCTTTTTCGGTGCAGCTTTCCTGGCGGTCTTTTTCTTTGCTTTGGCCATAACTGAGAGTGTTTTTGTTGTTGGTAAAATTTAATTACGTTAGTAGAGCGTAAACTTAAGTAAAAGCTACGTAGAATAATTTAAAAAATAAAAATCTCCTAAATTAATTTTACTATCTTTGCGTCCCCGAAATAAGATTCAGCTCTTATAAGTTTGGGAGCTCCGGTTAAAATGCCGGGGCGTTAATACCAAAAACAGTAAAATATGGCAAAAGAGATCAGCGGCTTTGTAAAGCTGCAGGTGAAGGGCGGCCAGGCTAATCCCGCCCCACCCGTTGGACCCGCTCTGGGTTCCAAAGGAGTTAACATCATGGAATTTTGTAAACAGTTCAATGCCCGCACGCAGGATAAGCCTGGTAAGGTGCTCCCGGTGCTGATCACTGTTTATACCGACAAATCATTCGATTTTATCATCAAAACTGCTCCGGCCGGTGTGCAGTTGCTGGAAGCAGCCAAGATCCAGGGCGGCTCGAAGGAACCCAACCGCAGCAAGGTGGGCAAGGTGAGCTGGGACCAGGTGGAAACGATCGCCCGGGACAAAATGGCCGACCTGAATTGCTTTACCGTGGAAAGTGCCATGAAAATGGTGGCCGGAACAGCGCGCAGCATGGGCATCACCGTTGACGGAGATGCTCCATGGGCCCAAAATTAATTTGTAAAGGATAAAATCGAATGACAATGGGACTTGCAAAAAAAAGGAAAGCAGTAGCATCCAAAGTTGATAAAAATAAGCTGTACACGCTCAAGGAAGCCTCTTCCCTGGTGAAAGACATAAATACTGCGAAGTTTGACGCTTCGGTAGACCTCCATATCCGGCTGGGTGTAGATCCCAAAAAAGCGGATCAGGCCATACGGGGTACCGTCAGCCTTCCTCACGGCACAGGCAAAACCAAGCGAGTGCTGGTACTGTGCACCCCCGACAAAGAAGCTGAGGCAACCGCTGCCGGAGCCGACCATGTGGGTCTGGATGAATTTGTGCAAAAGATCGAAAGCGGATGGGTGGATGTAGACGTGATCGTGGCAACTCCTTCGGTGATGCCCAAGATCGGTAAGCTGGGGAAGATACTTGGCCCGCGCAACCTCATGCCCAACCCCAAAACAGGTACGGTTACCAATGATGTAGGTGCAGCCGTGAACGCCGTGAAAGGAGGGAAGATCGCCTTTAAGGTAGACAAGGCGGGTATCATCCACGCCTCCATAGGCCGGGTGAGCTTTTCTCCCGAGAAGATAGCAGAGAACGGCAACGAGCTGATCAATGCACTCGTCAGGGCGAAACCCGCAACAGCAAAGGGCACCTACCTGAAAAGCGTTTTTATGGCAAGCACGATGAGCCCCGGTATTGCCGTAGATACCAAATCATTAATGAACTGATCAAACCTGAGTTATGACCAAGCAAGAAAAAAATGACGTGATTGATGTATTGAAGGAGAAATTCGGACAATACAACAATTTTTATATAACCAATACAGAATCACTCACCGTAGCACAGGTGAATAAACTGCGGGGTTTTTGCTTCAACAAGCAGGTAGAAATGCGGGTGGCCAAGAACACGCTTATAAAAAAAGCCCTTGAGTCGCTGGACGAGAGCCGTTTCTCCGGGGTCTACGACTCCCTCAAAGGCGTAACGGCCCTGTTGTTCGCCGAGAACCCCAAGGAGCCTGCCCTGATCCTCAGCAGTTTCCGGAAAGAAGGGAATCTCGAGAAACCCGTGCTGAAAGCCGCTTTTATCGATGGCGACGTATATGCCGGTGATGAACAACTGGTACACCTTACAACCCTTAAGACCAAGGATGACCTTATCGGCGAGATCATCGGCCTGCTGCAGTCGCCCGCCAAGAATGTTATCAGCGGCCTGAATGCCGGCAGCAAGCTGGCATCCCTGGTCAAAGCACTTGAGGAGAGAGCAAACTGAACGAAATAAGCGCGAACGCCCGGGCGTTCGAAACATCTATATACCCTTGCCTGCAGGGTTTACAAAAGCGGCAATTTTTTTAACCGTCCGCCGGATCCATCGGACATGAAGGCGGCAAAAATTTAAACACAATGGCAGACTTAAAAGCATTTGCAGAACAGTTGGTGAACCTGACTGTAAAAGAAGTAAACGAACTGGCATCCATCCTGAAAGACGAATATGGCATTGAACCCGCTGCAGCAGCAGTGGCAGTAGCCGGCCCTGCTGCCGGAGGCGGAGCACCCGCAGCGGAAGAAAAGACCGCTTTCAACGTGATCCTGAAAAGCGCCGGCGCTAACAAGCTGAACGTTGTGAAACTGGTGAAAGACATCACCGGACTGGGATTGAAAGAGGCCAAAGAACTGGTGGATGGTGCGCCCAAACCCGTGAAAGAAGGAGTGAGCAAGGCCGACGCAGACGCGGTAGTGGCTAAACTAACAGAAGCGGGAGCAGAAGTAGAGGTCCAGTAAGCTGGATGGTCATACAACTTTAAGCCCCGGATTTTTCCGGGGTTTTTGCTGTGTGTCAATAATTCCCTACCTTTGCCCTCCAAATTTCACCAAAAAATTATAGACGTAAGTTATCAAGATTTGTATTTACATAGCTTACCAGATTGTATTACAGAGAATTAGCTAATAATTCTCCTGTGATATTTTTGTCTATATACTCTTGATGTTCGAACATTTAAACCGGGTTTAAAACATATGTCTTCAACAAAATTGCAAAACAGGGTAAATTTCGGAAAATCCAAGAATCTGGCAGAGGCACCCGATCTGCTTGAAGTTCAGATTCAGTCATTTAAAGAATTCTTCCAGCTCGAAACCACGCCCGACAAGCGGAATATCGAAGGCCTTTTCCGGGTGTTCAAGGAGAACTTCCCCATTACGGACACCCGTAATATTTTTATGCTGGAGTTCCTGGACTATTTTATCGACCCGCCCCGTTACACCATTGAAGAGTGTATGGAGCGCGGGCTGACCTACGCGGTTCCGCTCAAAGCCAAACTTAGGCTGAGCTGTAACGACGAGGAACACGTGGATTTCCAGACCATCGTACAGGACGTCTTCCTGGGGAACATACCCTATATGACTCCCCGTGGCACTTTTGTGATCAACGGTGCGGAAAGGGTAGTGGTGTCGCAGCTTCATCGCTCTCCGGGCGTTTTCTTCGGCCAGTCGGTACACCCCAACGGAACCAAGATCTATTCCGCCCGCGTGATCCCTTTCAAGGGCGCCTGGATGGAGTTTGCAACGGACATCAACAACGTGATGTATGCCTATATCGACCGGAAAAAGAAATTCCCGGTAACCACCCTGCTCCGTTCAATAGGTTACGAAACGGATAAGGATATCCTCGAGCTGTTCGGCATGGCCGACGAGGTGAAATCGGATAAAAAATCACTTCAGAAATTCATCGGTAAAAGGCTTGCAGCCCGCGTGCTCCGCACCTGGGTGGAGGATTTTGTGGACGAAGACACCGGTGAAGTAGTGTCGATCGAAAGGAATGAGATAGTGCTGGAGCGCGACACTGTGCTCGATGAGGAAGCGATCGAACTGGTATCTGAGATGGACGTCAAGAGCGTATTTATCCAGAAAGAGGACGTGGGCGGTGATTACGCCATCATTTATAACACGCTGAACAAAGACACTTCCAATTCCGAACTGGAAGCCGTTCAACATATTTACCGCCAGTTGCGCGGAGCAGACGCTCCCGATAACGAAACGGCAAGGGGCATTATCGATAAGCTGTTCTTTAGCGACAAACGGTACGATCTCGGCGAAGTAGGCCGCTACAAGATCAACCGTAAGCTGAACCTGAACTACCCCATCGAGCAAAAAACGCTGACCAAGGAAGACATTATCGAGATCATCAAATATCTCGTTCGTCTCACCAACGGAAAGGCTGAAATAGACGATATCGATCACCTGAGCAACCGCCGCGTGCGCACAGTAGGTGAACAACTGTATGCCCAGTTCGGCGTCGGGCTTGCCCGTATGGCCCGGACCATCCGGGAACGGATGAACGTGCGCGACAACGAGGTGTTCACCCCGGTGGACCTGATCAATGCCAGAACACTGTCTTCAGTGATCAACTCGTTCTTCGGCACTTCACAGCTTTCCCAGTTCCTCGACCAGACCAACCCGCTCAGCGAGATCACTCATAAAAGGCGTATTTCTGCGCTCGGACCCGGAGGCCTGAGCCGCGAAAGGGCCGGTTTTGAAGTGCGCGACGTACACTATTCGCACTACGGCCGTCTTTGTACCATCGAAACTCCGGAGGGGCCTAATATCGGCCTGATCTCTACGCTTTGTGTGCACGCAAAGATCAATGAAATGGGCTTTATCGAAACGCCCTATCACAAGGTGCATGACGGCAAGGTGGATACCAAAAAACTTACTTTCCTGAGCGCGGAAGAAGAAGACGTGGCCAGGATCGCCCAGGCCAGTGCCCCGCTCAACGAGAAAGGGGAATTTGCTGAAGACAAGGTGAGTTCAAGGCAGACGGGAGATTTCCCCATCCTTGAAAAGAACGAGGTGGAATTCATGGATGTGGCCCCGAACCAGATCGTGGGACTCAGTGCATCCCTGATCCCCTTCCTGGAGCATGACGATGCCAACCGCGCACTGATGGGATCGAACATGCAACGCCAGGCAGTACCGCTGATCCGGCCCGAACAACCGATCGTGGGAACCGGCCTGGAAGGGAAAGCCGCCCGCGACGCCCGCGTGCAGATCCTGTCCGAAGGCGAAGGTGTGGTGGAATATGTGGACGGCAAGGAAATCCATGTACGTTACGACAGAACGGAGGCAGAACGGCTGGTGAGTTTCGAGGACGACCTGCAGATCTATAACCTGACCAAATTTATCAAGACCAATCAGGAAACCTGCATCAACCATAGCCCGGCTGTTAAAAAAGGACAGCGGGTCGGCAAAGGTGATTTCCTTACCGAAGGATACGCAGTGCAAAAGGGAGAAGTGGCGTTGGGAAGAAATCTTCAGGTGGCATTCATGCCCTGGAAGGGATATAATTTCGAGGATGCCATCGTGATAAACGAGAAAGTGGTCAGCCACGACCTGTTTACCTCCGTCCATATTTCCGAGTATGAGCTGGAAGTACGCGATACCAAGCTGGGCGAAGAAGAGCTGACCCCGGATATCCCTAACGTTTCGGAAGAAGCAACCAAAGATCTTGACGAAAATGGCATCATCCGCCTGGGTGCGGCCATCAAAGAAGGAGATATCCTGATCGGCAAGATCACTCCTAAAGGAGAAAGTGACCCCACCCCGGAAGAAAAGCTGCTACGGGCAATTTTCGGCGACAAGGCGGGAGACGCCAAAGACGCTTCGCTGAAAGCCCCGAACGGAGTGGAAGGTGTGGTGATCGGCAAAAAGCTCTTCCAGCGGGCTAAAAAGGATAAGAACGCTAAAGTGCGCGAAAAAACTTCGCTGGAAAAACTGGAGAAAGTACACGAATCGAACGTAGAAGAATTGCGCGAACTGCTGCTGAGCAAACTGCAGACCCTGATGAAAGACAAACCTTCCATGGGTGTCACTAATAACTTCGGGGAAATGCAGATCGGCAAGGGAGCAAAATTCAATGCCAAGAATCTGTCCACGATCGACTACCAGAACGTGAACCCCCTGGGTTGGACCGGCGACGAAAAGATAGACAGCCAGGTTAATACCTTGCTGCACAATTTCAATATCAAGTATAACGAGGAACTGGGCCGGTATAAAAGGGAGAAGTTCAACATCTCCATCGGGGACGAACTTCCTGCCGGTGTGTTGAAGTTGGCCAAAGTCTATATCGCAGTGAAGAGAAAGTTGAAAGTAGGCGATAAAATGGCTGGGCGACACGGGAACAAGGGGATCGTGGCGAAGATCGTGCGGGCGGAAGACATGCCTTTCCTGGCAGACGGCACGCCGGTAGATATCGTGCTGAACCCGCTCGGCGTACCAAGCCGTATGAACCTCGGCCAGATCTATGAAACTGTGCTTGGCTGGGCTGGTCTGAAGCTCGGTGTAAAATTTGCCACACCGATATTCGACGGGGCGAGCGTGGAAGAGATTGCCGACCGGATCGGAGAGGCAAAGCTTCCCACATTTGGTCATACTTATCTGTACGACGGGGAAACCGGCGAAAAGTTCCACCAGAAGGCCACCGTGGGTGTGATCTATATGATCAAACTGCACCACATGGTAGACGACAAGATGCACGCAAGGAGCATCGGGCCCTACAGCCTGATCACCCAGCAGCCTCTTGGTGGTAAGGCCCAGTTTGGCGGCCAGCGTTTCGGGGAAATGGAAGTGTGGGCACTCGAAGCCTACGGTGCTTCCAATATCCTGCAGGAGCTGCTGACCCTCAAATCTGATGATATCATCGGCCGCGCCAAGACCTACGAAGCTATCGTGAAGGGCGACAACATACCGAGGGCGGGTATTCCCGAATCCTTCAACGTGTTGGTGCATGAGCTGCGCGGGCTGGGACTCGACCTGAAATTTGACTAGCTTTTGCCGAAAGGCAAAACCTGTCCGATCGAAAGCGTGCGGTAGCGAAGCCGAAAGCTCCTGCTGCCTGTAACAAACAAATAAAATTTAAAAATAAAATATGGCAGTCAAAAAGGAAAACCGTCCAAGAGCCACATTTTCCAAGATCACTATCGGGCTGGCATCGCCTGACTCCATTCTCGAACGCAGCTATGGCGAGGTGCTGAAGCCTGAAACCATCAACTACCGAACCTATAAGCCCGAGCGGGACGGTCTGTTCTGCGAACGTATATTCGGCCCCGTTAAAGACTATGAATGCGCCTGCGGAAAGTATAAGCGTATCCGTTATAAAGGTATCGTGTGCGATCGCTGCGGCGTGGAGGTAACCGAAAAGAAGGTTCGCCGCGAACGTATGGGCCATATCAAACTGGTCGTGCCCATCGTACATATCTGGTATTTCAAAAGTTTACCCAACAAGATCGGCTACCTGCTGGGAATGAGCTCCAAAAAAATGGAGAGCATTGTGTACTACGAAAGATATGTGGTGGTACAGCCGGGTATACGGGAGGATAAGAGCCTGAAGAAAGGTGATCTGCTCACCGAAGAAGAATACCTGGAAATACTGGATAATCTGCCGAAAGATAATCAATACCTGCCGGACGACGATCCTCAGAAATTCATCGCCAAAATGGGCGCAGAATCCGTTCACGACCTGTTGGCCAGGATCGACCTCGACCAGCTCTCGTTTGACCTGCGTAATGCCGCTGCCACGGAAACCTCCCAGCAGCGTAAGGCCGACGCCCTCAAACGCCTGAGTATAGTGGAATCCTTCCGCGAAGCCAACAACAGGATCACCAACCAGCCGGAATGGATGGTGATGCAATATATCCCCGTGATCCCTCCCGAACTGCGGCCCCTGGTTCCGCTCGATGGAGGACGGTTCGCTTCTTCCGACCTGAACGATCTTTACCGCCGGGTTATCATACGTAATAATCGTCTGAAAAGGCTGCTGGAGATCAAGGCTCCCGAAGTAATCCTGCGCAACGAGAAACGTATGTTGCAGGAAGCCGTGGATTCGCTGTTCGACAACTCAAGGAAATCCAATGCGGTGAAGGCGGAAGGCGGACGCGCACTGAAATCCCTTTCGGATGTGCTGAAAGGTAAACAAGGACGTTTCCGGCAGAACCTGCTCGGTAAACGCGTTGACTACTCCGGCCGTTCGGTGATCGTGGTAGGCCCCGAGCTGAAATTGCACGAATGCGGTCTGCCCAAAGACATGGCAGCCGAACTGTTTAAGCCGTTCATCATCCGTAAGCTGATCGAAAGGGGTATCGTGAAAACCGTGAAGAGTGCAAGAAAACTGGTAGATAAAAAAGAAGCCATTGTCTGGGATATCCTTGAAAATATATTGAAAGGGCATCCCATCATGCTGAACCGCGCCCCGACACTCCACCGGTTGTCGATCCAGGCCTTTCAGCCAAAACTGATCGAAGGGAAAGCAATACAACTGCACCCCCTGGTCTGTGCCGCGTTCAACGCCGACTTTGACGGCGACCAGATGGCGGTGCACGTGCCCCTGAGCAATGCGGCCGTACTGGAAGCGCAACTGCTGATGCTGGCCTCCCATAATATCCTGAATCCCCAGAACGGGACGCCTATCACGCTGCCCTCGCAGGACATGGTATTGGGGCTGTACTACATCACCAAGGGCCGGAAGTCGGCCGAAGGCGAGCCTGTACGCGGCGAAGGAAAACATTTTTATTCCGCCGAGGAAGTGATTATTGCCTATAATGAAAAGCAGATAGATCTGCACGCCTGGATCAAGGTGAAGACCGAAGTGAGGGACAGGAAAGGCAATTTTTCATCCAAACTCGTGGAAACAACCGTCGGACGGGTAATATTTAATCAGAGCGTTCCCAGGGAAGTGGGTTACATCAATGCCCTGCTCACCAAAAAGAATCTCCGGGAGATCATCGGCGATATCATCAACATCACCAATGTTCCCCAAACGGCAAAATTCCTGGACGATATCAAACAGCTTGGGTTCAGAACCGCATTCGAGGGTGGGCTATCGTTCAACATCAATGACCTTATTATCCCTTCTATTAAAGAAGAAGTCCTGGAAAACGCTAAGGGCGAAGTGGACGAAGTGTGGGATAACTACAATATGGGATTGATCACCAACAACGAACGTTATAACCAGATCGTGGATATCTGGTCGAGGGTGGACACCCGCATCACAGAAACGCTTATACGCGAACTCAGCACCGATAAGCAGGGATTCAATTCCGTGTACATGATGCTTGACTCGGGTGCTAGAGGTTCCAAACAACAGATCAAACAGTTGTGCGGTATCAGAGGTCTTATGGCTAAGCCCCGTAAAAGCGGATCGTCAGGAAGCGAGATCATCGAAAACCCGATCCTCTCCAACTTCAAAGGTGGCCTGAACGTATTGGATTACTTCATCTCCACACACGGTGCACGAAAGGGGCTGGCCGATACCGCGCTGAAAACAGCCGATGCCGGTTACCTTACCCGCCGTCTGGTAGACGTGGCCCAGGATGTGGTGATCACGGAAGAGGATTGCGGCACCCTGCGAGGCATTTCCATCACCGCCCTGAAGGATAACGAGGATATCGTAGAGCCGCTGGGAGACCGTATCATAGGACGGACCTCGCTGCACGACGTTTACAATCCGGTGACCGACGAGCTGATCCTGTCAGCAGGGGAAGATATCAATGACGTGAATGCCAAACAGATCGAGGAAGCGGGTATCGAAACCGTAGATATACGGTCGGTGCTGACCTGCGAGAGCAAGCGGGGTGTTTGTGTGAAATGCTATGGCAAGAACCTTGCTACCGGAAATATGGCCCAACGGGGAGATGCAGTGGGCATCATTGCCGCTCAGAGTATCGGCGAACCCGGTACCCAGCTAACACTGCGCACCTTCCACGTGGGTGGTGTGGCGGGTTCCGCCTCTGTCGAGTCTTCGCTGGTTGCAAAATTCGACGGAACCATCCACTTCGACGGGCTGCGTACCGTTACCACCGAAAATCATGAAGGAGAAAAGATACAGGTTGTGATTGGCCGTACCGGCGAGGTGCGGATCATCGACGAAAAGAACGACCGGTTGATGATCACGAATAACGTTCCCTACGGGTCCGTCCTCTCAGTGAAAGACGGCCAGCAGGTGAAGAAAGGCGATATAATCTGTTCATGGGATCCCTTCAACAATGTGGTAGTGGCAGAGATACCCGGCCAGATCAACTTTGAGAATGTGATCGAAGGCGTTACCTTCCGCGAAGAAGCGGACGAACAGACCGGTCACAGAGAAAAAGTGGTGATTGAAACCAAGGACAAGACCAAGATCCCGACACTGATTGTGGAAGGTGGTAAGGATGCGAAATCCTATAACCTCCCGGTTGGCTCCCATATCGTGGTAGACGAAGCCGAAGATGTGAAAGCCGGCCAGGTGCTGGTGAAGATCCCCCGCACATTGCGCAGACAGCGCGACATCACCGGTGGTCTGCCGAGGGTGACCGAACTGTTCGAAGCAAGGAATCCTGGTAATCCCGCCATCGTTTGTGAGATCGACGGAGTGGTGTCGTTCGGCACCATCAAACGCGGTAATCGCGAGATCGTGGTGGAAGCCAAAGACGGCGTGATCAAAAAGTACCTTGTGCCCCTGACCCGCCAGATCCTGGTACAGGATGGCGACTTTATCAAAGCAGGCGCACCGCTGAGTGACGGGCAGGTGGCTCCTGGCGACATATTGTCGATTAAAGGCCCGTTTGCCGTTCAGGAATACGTGGTGAACGAGATCCAGGAAGTGTATCGCTTGCAGGGTGTGAAGATCAACGACAAACATATCGAAGTGATCGTAAGGCAGATGATGAAAAAGGTGGAGATCGTTGATCCGGGAGATACCAAGTTCCTGGAGGAGGACCTGGAAGACAGGTTCGACTTTAACGCAGAGAACGACTGGATCTTCGACAAGAAAGTGATCACCGAACCGGGAGAAAGTACCAAGCTCAAAGCAGGGCAGATCGTCAGCCTCCGCGAGATACGGGAAGAAAATTCCGTGCTTCGCCGCTCCGACAGGAAGCCGGTAGAATACCGCGACGCCAATTCGGCAACTTCGCATCCCGTGCTGCTGGGTATCACCAAGGCCTCGCTGGGTACACAGAGCTGGATCTCTGCGGCCTCCTTCCAGGAAACGACCAAGGTGCTGTCTTCGGCTGCTATTCAGGGTAAGAGTGACGACATGCTCGGTTTGAAAGAGAACGTCATCACCGGACACCCGATCCCTGCCGGTACAGGGCTGAGGGAATTTGAGAACATGATCGTGGGAAGCAGGGAAGAATACGAACTCCTGCAGACCACCCGTGAGGCGATGAGCTTCGACGAAGAAGAATAGTAATATATTAACGATTAAATATTTATCTTACGGAGTAGGGAGTGAAAACTTCCTACTTTTTTGTTCAATCGAATTGTAGATGAAACAGCTTTCCACTTACCTGAGTATCCTGGCCCTGATCGGAGTAGGCATACTTTTCTATTTCCATTTTTCTGCTGTCAAAGCACCCCCTCCGGCCCCGGTCGCTCCTGCAGGGGAAACAAAAGCCGAGTTCCGGATCGCTTATTTTGATATAGACTCGCTGCAGGAAAAATACGAATATTTTAAAGACGTCTCCGAGCAGATAAAGACCCGTGAGGCCCACGTCACCACGCAGTTGAACACCCTGCAGAACAATTTCCAGAAAAGACTGCGGGAACTGCAGGAGAAAGGCCCCACTATGAGCCAGTCGGAGGGAGAGGCCGCCCAGCGCGAATATGCCCAGATGCAGCAAAAATACCAACAGCAGCAAATGACTATGGAGCAGGATCTGAAAAAACATCAGATCGACATGATGACGGACGTTCGCAATAAGATCGAGAACTATCTCAAGGATTACAACAAACAGAAGGGCTACGCTTTTATCCTTTCCTATGAACCAGGCTTTATGCTGTACTACAGGGATTCAGTGTATGACATTACAAACGATGTAATACACGGGCTGAATGATCTGTATAGAAAAGAGAAGAAGTAGTATTATCTTCATTCCACGTATTTGGTTATGGCGGAACAAAAACCCTCTTTTAAACCCACTCTCGGACTGCTGGATGCAACGATGATCGTTGCAGGATCCATGATCGGATCGGGAATTTTTATCGTTAGCACGGAGATGACCACCTACCTGGGTTCTTCCGGCTGGCTCATACTGGCATGGGTGCTCACGGGCTTCCTTACGATCAGCGCGGCGCTGAGCTACGGTGAGCTAAGTGCTATGTTTCCCAAGGCAGGAGGACAGTATGTTTACCTCCGCGAAGCCTTTAATCCCCTTACCGGCTTTCTTTACGGCTGGAGCCTTTTTGCGGTGATCCAAACGGGCACGATAGCGGCCGTGGGAGTCGCCTTCTCCAAGTTCGCTGCTTATATCTTTCCTTCGTGGGGGGCTGATAATATCCTGCTCGACCTGGGTATCACCGATGTGTCGGCAGCGGAACTGGTTTCGATCACCGTGGTGATACTGCTCACCTATATTAATACGAAAGGGATAAAAGAAGGAAAGCGGATCCAGACGTTTTTTACCCTCACCAAAATACTGTCTCTCTTTGGCCTGATCATCTTTGGATTCCTGCTCGCGGCAAATGCCGAGATCTGGCAAAACAACTGGTCAGCCCCCTGGGACGCCCGGCGGTGGATCGGTCCCGCAAACGGAGGCCCCTCCTGGCAGTCCGTTTCAGGCATGCTGGTGGTGCCGCTCTTTGCCAGTGCGCTGGTGGGATCTATTTTTTCCAGCGATGCCTGGAATAATGTGACCTTCATCGCGGGCGAGATAAAACGACCAGAAAAGAACATCGGAAGGAGCCTTTTTCTGGGCACCTTTATCGTTACCGTGATCTACGTGGCCACCAACCTGATGTACCTGAGTGTGCTGGACCTTCAGGAAATCGCCACGGCTCCGGATGGAAGGGTTTCACTCGCCGCATCGTTAAAAATATTTGGGGGCGCAGGCACTATCGTGATCGCATTGATGATCATGGTGTCGACCTTCGGCTGCAACAACGGCCTGATACTGTCCGGGGCAAGGGTGTATTATACCATGGCCAAGGACGGCTTATTCTTTAAGAAAACCGCCAGGCTCAACAAGAACGGAGTGCCGGGATATGCCCTGTGGATTCAATGCGTATGGACATGCCTGCTATGTCTTAGCGGAACCTATAACGAACTGCTGACCTATGTTGTATTCGTAGTGCTGATATTTTATTCACTTACGCTTGTCGGCGTTTTCCGGCTGCGGAAAAAACGCCCGGATATCCCCCGCCCTTATAAGGCATTCGGATTTCCGCTGCTCCCCATCTTATATTGTATCATTGCTTTTCTGATCTGCGGATCGCTTTTTGTTTATCATCCGGAGCAGACCTGGCCGGGTGCGGTGATCGTGCTCCTGGGTATTCCACTTTATTATATAGCAGTGGCGGGGAAAAGCAAGCGGAAGAATAATGCATCGTAACATGGCAAGGGTTGATTTCGACAACTTATTTGATGAGTTCGCAAAGATGAAAATCGCCGTACTCGGCGACGTAATGCTCGATACCTACTGGTGGGGCAGGGTAGACCGGATATCGCCCGAGGCGCCGGTACCGGTGGTGGCGCTCGAACGGAAAGAATACAGAATGGGCGGGGCCGGCAACGTGGCGCTTAACCTTGCTTGCCTCGGGGCAAATGTGTCGGTGCTTTCCGTGATCGGGGACGACGAAGAGGGAGCGGCAGTGACCCGGTTGTTCGAGGATAACCGGGTTCAGACAGGAGCCCTGCTGAAGAGCGGAACACGCATCACTACCAGCAAATCACGTATCATCAGCCGTAATCAGCAAATGATGCGGCTTGACGCCGAAATTACCGACGATCTCAGCGCGGAAGATGAAGACCGGCTGCTGCTCCGGGTGGAGCAATACATCGAGGCCAACCGGCCACAGGCATTGATACTGGAAGACTATAACAAGGGAGTGCTTACCGAGAACGTGATCGGCAGGGTGATCGCTATTTGCCGCCGATACGGCGTGATCACCAGCGTTGACCCCAAACGGAAACACTTCCTGTCTTATAAAAATGTTGATATATTCAAGCCCAATCTCAAAGAGGCGAAAGAAGGGTTGAATCTCATCGAAGAAAAAACCAGCCTGGAGCTGCTCAATCGTATACACGACCAGCTACACGGCAAGCTGGGGCATGCTGTGTCTTTTATCACCCTTTCCGAAAAAGGAGTGTTTTATCGCGAACACCAAAACGGCCGGATCATCCCTTCACATCTCCGCAATATTGCGGACGTGTCCGGTGCAGGGGATACGGTGATCGCCGTGGCCTCCCTCGTTTATGCATCGACGGGGAACGTTCGGCTCATGGCCGAAATGGCGAATATTGCCGGCGGGCTCGTCTGTGAAGAGGTGGGGACGGTGGCTATCAACCGCCACCGCCTGCTGGAAGAGTGCAAGCTGTTGCTCAGCGGCAATGATAATTGACGAATAAACGGACAGATTCCTTGAACGCCGTACCCCGAAGCGGGTTTGGTGTGCTTGTGGAACACCATCCGGGATTCAGATAAGTTAATATGCTTAAAATACCGGCGCTGCAGCAAAATAAAAAAGAGGTTTTTGAGTTTTAATTTTAACTTCATTTGATGCTCGGTGTCACTATCCTTGGAAACAATTCGGCATTACCAGCCTTCGATCGGCACCCTACTTCACAGGTGGTGACAGTCGACGACCAGCTTTTCCTGGTGGATTGTGGCGAAGGTACCCAGGTGCAGCTATCGAGGTACCGGGTACGCTGGGGAAGGATCAATTACATCTTCATATCACATCTTCACGGCGATCATTATTTCGGGCTACCCGGCTTTATCCATTCAATGGGATTGCTGAATCGCGAAACCGATCTTCACCTGTTTGCACCTGCTCCGCTTAAGGATCTTCTCGACCTGCAATTTGCCGCAGCGGGATCCTCGCTGCCCTTTACGCTTCATTTTTATGCTTTGCAGGGTGAAGGTGAACTGCTGAAGACCGACAAGGTCAGGGTGAGCTGTTTTGCCACCCGGCATCGCATACCCTGCTGGGGATTTAAGTTCGAACAGGTAAGAGCCCCGAGGCGGCTGAATGTTGAGAAAGCCCGTATCCATAACATACCGGCCTTGTTTTTCGACCGTCTGAAAGCAGGGGAAGATTTTATCAATGTAGAAGGAAAAGTGATACCCAATGCCATGGTCACCGATCCGGGTACGCACCCGAAATCGTATGCATATTGCGCTGATACAATGTTTTACGAGGATTTTGCCTGCAAGGTGCGGAACGTGGATATGCTCTACTATGAAACAACCTATCTGAAAGATCAGGCGCAGCGTGCTGCCGCCCGGTTTCACGCAACTACTCACCAGGCCGCTTCAATGGCGAAGCTGGCCCGCGCGGGAAAACTGCTGATCGGACATTTCAGCTCCAAATACGACAAGCTCGATATTTTTGCAGAGGAGGCCCGCGAGGTATTCCCTAATACGGATCTCGCCCTCGAAGGAGCCACCTATTTTGTATGAGGTTTACTTGAGCAGCAGACACGGCCGGACTGGCTCCTCAATGTGGCGGAATACCCTTCTACCCGGCACGCCCCTACTCGAGCAGCAGGTCAATTCTTTGTTCAAGCCTTTGGCTGAGATACTCCCCCACGCGGCTGTACACTTCCTTGCTCAGCGGGACATTCGGTAGCCGAAGTATGTTTTCGATGAGCCCTTTTCTTGCCAGGAAAGCCTTGGCACCAGCCGGGTTATTCTCTGTAAACAGGATATCGTAAGCCGCCATCAATGAGTCGTTCACTATTTTAGCTGTAGCAAAGTCTCCTCCAAGGCAAAGTCTTACCAAACGTGAAAATTCTCTCGGGAAACAATTAGCTGCCACGCTGATCACGCCGTCCATACCACAGGCGATCTGTGGCAGTGCCAGCGCGTCATCCCCGCTAACCACCAGGAAATCTGAGGGCCGGTCGCGCAGGATTTGCATGCACTGTACCATGTCGCCGCTGGCCTCTTTGATACCGGCAATATTACCGACCTCGTTTGCGAGGCGGATCGTGGTGCCTGCCGCGATATTTCTCCCTGTTCTTGCGGGAACATTATACAGGAGAATGGGCTTAGGGCTGGCCGCGGCCAGCACCTTATAATGCTGGAAAATTCCTTCCTGGGAAGGTTTATTGTAATAAGGGCTTGCGCTCAACACGGCAACTGCATCTTGCAGGGGATACGACTCAAGGTCGGCCGTCAATTCCCGGGTGTTATTGCCTCCGATGCCTACCACAACCGGAATCCGATTCGCCACCTTTTCGTAGGTGAACTCAATAACGGCGATCTTTTCCTTCCTCGACAGGGCAGGGGCTTCACCGGTGGTACCCAGGGATACCAGGTAATCTATATCTCCCCCGATCAGAAATTCTATAAGTCTGTCCAGGGCATTGAAATCAACTGCTCCTTTTTGATCAAAGGGGGTTACAATAGCTACTCCTGTTCCCTTCAATGTATCGCGTAACGACATGAAAAATGGGGGTATTTTGGTGTTAATTATTTGATTGTTTGGCTTTTGTGGTTTTTTTTGCTTTTCTGGGCGAGGGGCCGGCAGGTTTACCGGGGGCGTCCAGGTCGTCCCAGAAGCCCATGGCACCGAATTTTTTGATCCGCTGCTCGATTCTTTTATCGGGATCGATACGCTGGAGTTCCTGCAACGTTTTTACGAGGTGGGGTTTCAGCAGGGTAGCCGCCTCATTGTAATCCCAGTGAGCACCTCCCAATGGCTCCGGAATGATGGCGTCGATCAGCCCGAAACTGTACATATTGTCGGGGGTCAGCTTGAGCTGTTCCGCGGCCTTCTCTTTCTGGTCCCATGACCGCCACAGGATTGAACTGCAGTTTTCAGGCGATATCACTGTGTACCAGGCGTTCTCAAGCATAAAAACCCGGTCGCCTACCCCGATCCCCAGGGCTCCGCCGGAGGCGCCTTCGCCGATGATCACACAGATCACGGGTACCTTGAGCCGCATCATTTCATAAATGTTCCGGGCGATGGCTTCGCCCTGGCCCCGCTCCTCTGCTTCAAGACCGGGGTAAGCCCCCGGCGTATCGATCAACGTAATAATCGGCTTGTTGAACTTTTCTGCCAGTTTCATCAAACGTAGCGCCTTGCGATATCCCTCGGGATTGGCCATTCCAAAGTTGCGCAACTGGCGCATTTTAGTATTGCTTCCTTTCTGTTGCCCGATCAGCATAACGGTTTGCCCATCCAGCGATGCAAATCCGCCTACCATCGCTTTGTCGTCTTTCACGTTCCGGTCGCCGAACAACTCCACAAAGTTGGTGAATATGGTTTCTATGTATTTTTTGGTGTAGGGTCGGTCGGGATGCCTGCTGAGCTGCACTTTCTGCCAGGGCGTCAACTGGGAGGTGATCTCGCATCGTTTGTCGAGTATCTGCTGCTCCAGCTTGCTGATGGAGTCGGTCATGTCAACCTTGCTCTTTTCAGCGGTCTGCTTCAGCTTCTCTATGTCTTCAAAAAGCTCCCTGATCGGTCTTTCGAATTCAAGGAACTGTCTGTGTTTATCCTGGGGCATAAGCGACTAATAATTTGTAAAATTAAGCATTGGTTGCTTAATTGACAGTTGACAATTGACGGCGGGAATGAATTTCTGCAAAAATAACTATTTAAACCGGAGTGACCATCGTATTGACTCCAACCGGCTTGCGTTAACCGGGTCGGTTATCCTGCGGAACGCGCCAAAAAAACACCTGATTCCTCGTCGGCCCGGCCGCGAAAGCCTTGCAGGGTATATTATTTGCAAACAATCAATCATCACTTAAATTTTTCCTTATGTCTGTGGTATGGAAAATAGATCCCGCACACTCCGAAATCGAATTCAAGGCTAAACACCTGATGATCACTACGGTGAAGGGGCATTTCAAGGAGTTCGACGCCGAAGTGGTTACCGAGAATGATGATTTTAATACGGCCACACTCATCCGCTTTACGGCCGACATCAATTCAATCGATACAAACAACGAACAGCGTGATACTCACCTCAAATCGAGTGATTTTTTTAACGCCGAGCAGTATCGCCGGATTGAATTTCTCGGAACCCGATACGAAGCGCTGGGTAGCGAAGCAACCCTGCAGGGAAATCTGACCATCCGCGGCATCACTAAACCGGTTACCCTTGAGGCGGATTATGGAGGCACCGTCGTTGATTCTTATGGTCAGAAAAAAGTGGGTTTTACCATCAAGGGCCGGATCAGCCGGAAAGAATTCGGCCTCCTGTGGAACGCGGTTACAGAAGCGGGAAGCGTAGTGGTGGGCGATGAGATCCGTATTGAGGGCGATCTTCAGCTCATCCGGCAGCCTTCTTCCTGACAATTTTTTCGGCGGCCGCCCCGGCTGTTACCTTGCTGGCCGCCTCCCTTGGGTATTGGCGGATGCGCATCCTCAACCAAAGAGTTTTTCGGCAACTGGGGGCCTTTTTAAGTTGTTGCGCTATACAATTTTACTGTGTTTGAGTGGGTTTTGTGCATAACAGGAAATCCGGACGGTGGGGGAAACAGCCCGGTTTTATCCATTTCATTGCCGCTCTTTCGCCAAAATAACCGGCGAACAAAGTATATTGGGGAATAATTGACAATTTGAACAACAGATGATGGCTGACAAGGTTACGGAGTCGGATTCTCCTTACCGGCACTTGGAAAAAATGGCTGTCGGGGACATCCTCTCTCATATCAACCACGAAGACAAAACCGTCGCCTTCAGCGTGGAACGGTCGCTTCCTCAGATCGATCAACTGGTGAACGCTGTCGTGGAAAAGCTTACGAACGGCGGGAGGCTGTTTTACATTGGCGCCGGCACCAGCGGCCGGCTGGGTGTATTGGACGCCAGTGAGTGTCCACCTACCTATGGGGTTCCGGACTACCTCGTAACCGGCGTCATCGCGGGGGGCGATATTGCTTTAAGAAGGGGAGTAGAAAATGCGGAGGATGATCCGGCCCAGGGATGGCAAGACCTTCTGGAACAGCTCGTCTCTTCCGGGGATATTGTAATAGGGTTAGCCGCCAGTGGTTCCACACCGTATGTTGCCGGCGCCCTGCAGGATGCGCGACGGAACGGGGTGGCAACCGGCTGCATCGTGTGTAATCCCGGCAGCGAGGTGGTCCGACATGCCGATTATCCCGTTGAGGTGATCGTAGGTCCGGAGTTCGTTACCGGTAGTACCAGAATGAAAAGCGGCACTGCGCAGAAGATGATACTTAACATGATCTCTACCACGGCTATGATTCGTCTGGGACGAGTAGATGATAACCGGATGGTTCATATGCAGATCGTGAACAACAAACTGCTCGACCGAGGGGTAAAAATACTGATGAAAAAGACCGGTCTCTCTAACTACGCTGCTGCCCGGGAACTGCTGTTGAAACACGGTAGCATTGCTGCGGCAGCGCAGGATACTGCCCCGGGCGCAACCCGGATGGAGCCTCACAACAGGGAGGATAGCAGCGAGGATGACACGGGGTGACGCAAGAACAAATCGGATACTAAGCTTTATCATTCGACCCTTGAAAAACGAATTATATACGAATGAAATGATGCATATTGTGCAGAATTAAAAGCAGAATATATGACAACAAATTGCAATTTATCTTTGGTTGCCGCTGCGATGATGGTGCTCACTTCGTGCTCTACGCCCCAGGGGACGGGTCAAACCGAAGAAATAAGGTTTAAAAAACACGTGCTTAGCACCGAGTATATTGCCGAAGGAGCTGCAGTTGCGGATGTGAACAAGGATGGTTTACCCGATGTGCTGGCAGGCACGTTCTGGTGGCAGGCTCCCGAATGGATCAAGCACGAGCTCACTACTGCAGAAATTCATGCTTCCATCAATGGTTATGGGAATTCATTTTTTGGCTTCTCCTACGACGTGAATGGCGACGGCTGGGAGGATTATATCAAGGTCGGTTTTCCTGGAGCAGAGGCATTCTGGTATGAAAATCCACAGAACAAAGAGGGACACTGGGCAAAAAGGCTGGTGTATCCTTCCGTGGGGAATGAATCGCCCGCTTTTGTGGATGTGGACGGCGACGGACGCCCTGACCTGCTGTGCAACGACTCGAAAAACAAGAAAGTGGTCTGGATAAGCCCCCCGCGTAATAGCGGAGACACGGCCTGGACAAGCTACACTATCAGTAACGATCCAAATCTGGCGACCCATATGTTTACACACGGGCTCGGATTGGGCGATATAAACGGCGACGGCCGGAAAGACGTGATCATCAAAAGCGGCTGGTGGGAAGCGCCGGAAGATCGTACGCAACCTAACTGGACGTTCCATCCTGCAGATCTCGGGGCCGACTGTTCGCAGATGTTTGTGCTCGACCTGGATGGTGATGGAGATAACGACGTGATCAGCGCTTCCGCTCACAAGTATGGCATATGGTGGCACGAACAGGTCAGAGACGGCGACTCCATCGCGTTTAAACAACATGAAATATTCACCGAATTTTCGCAGAGCCACGGACTCACACTCGCTGATATTAACGGCGACGGACATCCTGACATTATCACCGGAAAAAGATATTGGGCGCATAACGGACACGATCCCGGAGAGCGCGATCCTGCCGTGCTATATTGGTTCGAATACAAACCCGGCCAACAACCCCAATGGACCCCCCATCTGATTGACAGCCGTTCGGGAGTAGGCGTGGATGTGGTTGCGCGGGATATCAACAACGATGGCCTGATCGATATCATTGTTGCAAATAAACATGGCGTGTTCGTTTTTGAACAACTCAAATAAATTCCATCACATTAAAATAATAGAATAATATGACATTCGGAATCAACACATTTCTGTTTCAATCTCCCTTCACGAATGCAAGCCTGCACTTGCTGAAAAAATTCAAGGACTGGGGTTTTGATTCTGTTGAACTGGCACTTGAAGATCCTTCGCATATCGACCCTACTCAGTTTAAAAAAGCTTTGTCGGATAATGGCCTTGTGTGCGCCTCCGTGTGTGGCGCATTTGGTCCTGACCGCGACCTGCGGGGATCAAAAGAAGCACAGCAGAATTCGGTGGATTATATCAAAGGGCTGCTGGATATAATGGCCGAAGTAGGTATACCCGTGCTGGCGGGTCCACTGTATTCCGCTGTTGGACGAGCCGAGGCAACCGAGCCGGATGAATATAAAAGACAGTGGGATACCGTTGCCGAACACCTGGGCAGCCTGGCTGACTACGCAGGCCAGCGCCACCTCCGGCTGGCAATAGAGCCCCTGAATCGCTACGAGACAGATTTTATAAATGTGTGTTCACAGGCCATGAAAATGGTGAATGAAGTGGATCATGATGCACTGGGGGTGCTGCTCGACACCTATCACATGAATATTGAGGAAAAAAATTCGGCAAAGGCAATTCTATTGGCGGGAGATAAGCTGTTTCATTTCCACGCCTGCGGATGCGACCGCGGTACGCCCGGTAACGACCACATCAACTGGGATGAGATCATACCGGCGCTGAAACAGGTGAAATATGATGCCAGTGTGGTGATCGAGTCGTTTACCACCGACGTGAAAGTAATCGCAAAGGCGGCTTCCATCTGGAGACAGTTCGAGCCTTCACAGGAGGACATTGCCGTGCAGGGAATAAAATTTCTGAGATCCCGTTTTAAATAGTTTTTTATCGACCCCGATAAATTTTCCGATATGCCCCCCCCGATCAAGCTGCGTTTTTTTCCCTGGTTTGCTATTGTTGTTGTGTACTGGTTCGCCTCCTGCGGGTATGAGCCTCCGGCACATCAGGAGCTTTCGGAAGACCAGCAACATGAGGTGGAAAATGCCCTGGCAGGCCTCGACGTCGCAACGGAACTCGAGGTACGGATGGTGGCCGGCGAACCATCGCTCCGCGACCCTACAAATATAGACGTAGACTATCGGGGTAGGATATGGGTGACAGAAGGTTTTAATTACCGGCCTCATCCGGGTATTCCTATGAGCCCCGAAGGGGATCGTATCCTGATCCTGGAAGATCATGATGGCGATGGTGTGGCAGACACGGTGAAAGTATTTTACCAGGGCCCCGAAATCAATGTTCCGCTCGGCATCTGCGTGTTACCCGACCGGGTAATCGTTTCTCAAAGTCCTTATGTTTGGGCATTTTTTGATGACGACGGCGACGACCGGGCCGACCGCAAGGAGATCTTGTTCCAGGGAATTCAAGGCGAACAGCACGACCATGGTGTGCATGCTTTTAGCTTCGGCCCCGATGGTAAACTATATTTCAACTTCGGCAACGAGGGAAAAACGCTGAAGGATAAGAATAATAAGGAAGTGCTCGACCAGTTCGGTGAGCCCATCGGCTCACCAAAATATAAACAGGGCATGGTGTTTCGTTGTGATCCGGATGGGTCGAACCTGGAGCGGCTGGGCCATAATTTCCGTAATAATTATGAAGCCGCAATAGATAGCTACGGTACCATCTGGCAGAGCGATAATGACGATGACGGCAATCGGGGCGTTCGGATCAATTACGTGATGGAGTATGGCAATTTTGGCTTCACAGATGAGATCACAGGGGCTCAATGGCGATCGGAACGGGTCAACAGAGAAGACTCTGTTCCCTTCCGCCACTGGTATCAGAACGATCCCGGAGTAGTACCCAATCTTTTACATACCGGCTCGGGATCACCAACCGGAATGGTGGTGTACGAGGGTGACCTGCTGCCGGAAAGGTTCCGTAACCAGATGATCCACTGCGAGCCGGGACACAATGTGGTGCGTGCCTATCCCGTAGAAAACGACGGAGCAGGTTATAAGGCATCCATTGCGGATATACTCACCGGCGCGCGCGACCAGTGGTTCCGTCCCTCCGATGTGTGTGTGGCTCCCGACGGATCGCTGATCGTGGCAGACTGGTACGACCCCGTAGTGGGCGGTCATGCTGCTAACGACCGGGAAAGTGGCCGCATATATCGCATCGCGCCGAAAGGCGTGTCATACACCATTCCCCGGTTTGACTTTACTACCCCCGAAGGAGCAGTGAAAGCCTTGCAAAACCCGAATCTTTCGGCCCGAAGTATGGCCTGGGCCGCGCTTCAGCGTATGGGTGCCACTGCGGTGCCTGCACTGGAGGAACACTGGCGATCGGGCGCGAACGACCGCATGCGTGCCCGCGCATTCTGGGCACTCACAAAACTGCCGGGAGGAGAAAAATATATTGCAGAGGCCGTTCGTGATAAAAACGCTTCGCTGCGGATAGTGGCGTTGCGCGCCGCACGGCAGTTGAATGCCGATCCGATGCAGGTGGTCGGACAATTGGTGAACGATCCAGATCCGCAGGTTCGCCGAGAGTGTGCCCTCGCGCTTCATCTTAATAAAAAACCCGAAGCTGCTACGCATTGGGCTGCCCTGGCTGTGGAGCATGACGGGAAAGACAGGTGGTACCTGGAAGCCCTTGGCATTGGCGCCGCCGGGCAGTGGGATCGTTTTTTCAACGCCTACCTGCAAAAGGTTCCTGATCCCCTGAGCACCGCTGCCGGCAGGGATATAGTATGGCGTTCCCGCGCTACTGCCGGTCTTCCTTATCTAACCCGCCTCGCAAGCAACGCGCACGAGCCCCTGACATCCCGGTTGCGATATCTTCGCGCCTTCCATTTTTATCCGGAGCTTGACCAAAAGCGTGCGCTGCTGAAAATGTTGCAAGACAATAAACAGGGTGATATGGCCTTGAACGCAGTGATCCTGGAATCGCTGGATCGCAAAACGGTGGAGGGCGCTGCTTTCGCCGGGAGCGTACTGGATGATGTGCTGCGTTTCAGTTTCGGGAAAAAAACCTATTTTCAGTTGGTGAGTCGGTACGAGCGGCGATCTGAATTGCCAGCGCTCATACAATTCATAACCACGCAGCCGGAAAGTGAGTTTGCTCCCCAGGCAGCGGGGCTGGTGTTGAATTTTAAAGGTGAAAAAAGATTTGAAGAGGTGCTGTCCGGTGAAGACGAAGAAGCTGCGGCTAATTTGCTGACCGTGCTCGGCCGGGTGGGTAATGAGCAGACCCTAAACAGCTTACGTACCATTATGCTGGATGAAAAATACGACGGTGAGTTGCGTGTAACGGCTGCCCGGATGCTGGGACGTTCCTATGCCGGCGAAGACATGGTATTTAATCTTATAAAAGCCGGCAGTATTCCTGAACCGTTACTCCTGCCCGTGGTGGAAGGGCTGCAATACGGCCCGCGTAAGGAGATGCACGACCGGGTTAAAAAATATTTGTCATCAGGGCCTTCCGCGGCCGGAGAAAAAGAGTTCAACAGGCAGGCGGTGCTGGATGCCACCGGCGACCCCGGTAGGGGATCGATCGTATTCAAGAACAACTGTATGATCTGTCATCAGGTGGGTGGAGAAGGGGTCGATTTTGGTCCTAAACTGACCGCTATCGGATCCAAGCTGCCAAAGGACGGCTTACTGGAGTCGATTATCAATCCGTCGGCCGGCATTGGGTTCGGCTATGAAACTACAGAAATAGAGATGAAGAACGGATCGGTGCTGCAGGGAATCGTGATTAGCAGATCGGATAATGAGCTCGAGCTGCGGGTACCCGGGGGAACGACCCAGAAAATGGGTAATAGTGAAATTAAAACGACCAAACAGGTAAAGAAGTCGATGATGCCCGACCTCCGCGATGCCGTGTCGCAGCAAGAGCTGGCTGACCTGCTGGCCTATCTTGGGACGTTAAAAAATTAGTACCGTATAAAATATCAGCGCATGCGTATAATAAAAGGAATATTTGCTATTGTGATTGCAGTAATGGGCCTGACTGCCTGTACTGGTCAAAAAACAGGTAACAGCAAGGGTGTCACCCGAAAAGTGGTGTTGATCCCCGGTAATGATAGCCATGGTGTAGGCTCGCACGAACATCTTGGCGGCTGCATATTGCTGGCGCGCCTTCTCAATGAACACGTTCCCGGCGTGCAGGCGGTAGTGACAGAACAGGGCTGGCCCAAAGACACTACTATCCTGGATGATGCGGATGCGATCGTGATGTATTGCGATGGGGGTAAAGGCCATATGGTGATCCCTCACCTGGATCATATCAGTCGGCTGATGGAAAAAGGCGTGGGGTTGGTTAATCTGCACTATGCAGTGGAGATCCCCGCAGGCGAGAAAGGCGGAGATAATTTCCTAAAATGGGTGGGGGGATTTTTCGAGATCAACTGGTCGGTCAACCCGTTCTGGACAGCACATTATGATAATTTCCCTAATCATCCGGTTGCTAACGGTGTCAAACCGTTTGAAGCACATGATGAATGGTATTACCACATGCGATTTGTGCAGGGAGATCCCAATTTGGTGCCTATTTTACAAGCACTACCGCCTCCCGCCTCATTGGAGCGGCCGGACGGTCCCCACGAGAACAATGCTTTTGTCCGCGAAGCCGTGCTGGAGAAAAAGGAACCGCAGGTTACGGCCTGGGCCTATACGCGCCCGGACGGTGGCCGGGGATTCGGATTTACCGGAGCACACGTGCATAAGAATTGGATGATCGACGACTATCGCAAGGTGGTGATGAACGCCATAGCCTGGGCTGCGAAGATCGAGGTGCCGGCAGACGGCGTTGAAACGCCAACCCCCACAGAAGCTGAACTGGAGGAATTGCAGAAAAAACCAAAATAGATTCCGGTCTCAACGCAATGAGATTGCTCGTGATCGTTGGATCGTATTGGGGGTATCGGTATCGGGGTAATCAGATTTCCGCCTGTAGGCAGGGTATTACATCCCCGGATCGCCGGAGTTGGGGGGCTAATTTTTAGGAAGATTTCTGCCGATAAAAGGATACTGCTCGATGTCTACCACCTGTCCGCTTACGGGTCCGCTTTCATCTGCCAGCCAGTAGATGGCGGCTGCCGCAATTTCTTCGGGTGAAAAGATCCGTCCGGCAGGAGCATGTATCGGGGGCAGGTCTTTAAACCAGTCGTCTCGCATACCCTGAGTACGTTTGCGTTCGATCTCTTTCTCGGTGAGCACCCAGCCGGGGTTGAGCTGGTTGACCCGCACACCAGCTTGCCGGAACAATGTATCTCCGAGGTTGCGGGTCAGGGTCATCAGGGCTCCCTTTGAGATGCTGTAGGCCAGCAGGTCGGGTTCCCCGCAGTACGCATTCACCGATCCGATATTCAGTACGCAGCCCTTTGACCGGATCAGGTGCGGGAGAGCTTCTTTGATCAATAAAAAGGGAGCAACCGTATTTACCTCGAATACTTTTCTGAGAAGTGCGGGATCGGTGGTGTCAAGATTCGAAGCGGTCACCAGCGCTGCGTTGTTTACTACGCCATCCAATTTGCCGTAGGTTGCCAGCGCATGCTTCACCAATCGTTCCGGAGCACCTTCAGCAGTAAGGTCTTCAATGTACAGACGAGCATGATCCGATCCAATCGTATTCACCACCTCCTCACCCTCGGCGGCTTCCAGCCCGTGCACCAGCACGCGTGCACCTTCTGCTGCGCAGCGTCTGGCGATTGCTTTTCCAATACCGGTAGTACTTCCTGTGATGAGGATCACTTTCTCTTTAAGTCGCATATCTTACTCGATCATGTGGCTGTTGTACAGGAGTCGCAGACTATCAGGCCTTATCGAAACTGATGCATTCCCGGAGCTCTTTCTCTGAATAGGCAAGATCATATTGTTTCAGCACATCTTCCGGAACCCCATTCCACTGGTTGGGTTTGTTCCCCATATATCCCACGTCCTTGGTGCCTATTTCAGAGCTGTAGAAGCCACTCAGGGTAAGGTTGCGTACCAGTGTAAAAAAGCCCGCGCCCTGTTCGTAACCCGGCTTGACCTTTTTCGGGTAGGCGATCTTATCCACCATCTCGAGTTGCTGCTGAGTGGTACAGTCCTTGAACGGTTTCTCGTACTCATTCAGGCATTCGACGTCGAGCCAGCGGAGGCCGCCCCGCATGGGTATTTTGTTCTCGGGCCGGTCTTTCACCATGAATTCGATAAAATCGGGTACTTTGGCATCGGTGGCGCTGCCGCTTACCTCGTCGGCAGGAATGATAATATCTGCCAGCACGCCTATTGTTGCTATCTCGTGGGGAGTGAAAAACTTCTCATCGTTCAGCTTCTTGTTGTGCGCGATCTCTTCCACCATCCGGTCGGCATTCGCCCCCGATGGTGTATTGGAAGTGTCGGGAACTGCTATCTGTTTATCGGGGGTGTCGCAGGCATTGATCAGCACGCCGGTAGCAACAGACCCTACAAAGAGTGTTTTAATCGATTTTCTTCTGTCCATGATCGGTTTATTTTACAGAATGATCCGGTTTGGATCGATTAGAGGTTTTGTTTTTTCATCTCGTCCACGATGTGTTCGCTTGCACGCATGGAAAGGGCGAGGATGGTCCAGGTGAGGTTCTTATCGGCCTGCGAGGTAAACTGGCTGCCATCCACGCAGAACAGATTCTTGCAGTCGTGCGCCTGGCTCCATTTGTTCAGCGCAGAGTTCTTGGGGTCGTCCCCCATTCTTGCCGTGCCGGCCTCGTGTATGATCTCTCCGGGATTATTCATGCCCCATTGGTTTGCATCACTATCTTTATCACCCCAGGTGATGGTTGCGCCCAGCTCATGAAAAATTTCCTTAAAGGTTTCTTTCATGTGTTTGGCTTGTTTGATCTCGTATTCCGAATGTTTTACGTGAAAACGCAATACCGGTATACCGTACTTGTCTACCACATTCGGATCGATCTCGCAATAGTTATTGATATTCGCCACTGCTTCTCCTCTTCCGGCCATGTAGATCTGCGATCCGTAGAAATATCGTACATCTTCTTTCAATGATTTACCGTATCCGCCGGCTTCCTTCTGCACGCCGTTGACAGGGAAGCTGCCGTTTAATCCCTCAATTCCCCAGCTAAAACCGTACATCGGCATACCCATTCCTCCGCCATATTCGATATGGTAGCCGCGGGGAAAATCAAGTTTTTTGTTATCCAGCCACCAGGGTGAGTATATGTGCAGACCACCGACGCCGTCTTCATTATACCTTTTCCGGTTGAACAGCGCAGGTGCAACGCCGCTCATGCCCGCCCCTGTGGAATCGTGCAGGTACTTGCCCACCACGTTACTCGAATTGGCCAGACCGTTGGGATGCCGTTGCGACTTGGAGTTGAGCAGGATACGCGCGGTTTCGCAGGCGCTTGCCCCCAGGATCACCATTTTGCCGGACACCTGGTATTCCTGCAGATCGTTTTTGTCTACATAAGAAACGCCGGTAGCGAGACCTTCTTTGTCTGTGAGCACTTCCCGGGCCATCGCATTGATGACCAGGTCGACATTGCCCGTTGCGAGGGCAGGTTTCACAAGTGCGGAAGAGGAAGAAAAGTCGGCATATACCTTACAGCTTCTGTAACACTGTGCGCAGTAAAAACAGGCTCCTCTTTCTTCATTGATCTTTTCGGTAAGAATAGACATCCGTGAGGGGATCACAGGAACGCCCGCCTGCCCGGCCGCTTTCTTGATGAACATCTCGTGGAGCCTCGGTTTGGGAGGGGGCAGGAAAAAGCCGTCGGGGTCGTTGGGCAGGCCTTCATTGGTGCCGAACACGCCGATAAGTTTATCAACTTCATCGTAATATGGTTTGACGTCGTCGTAAGAGATAGGCCAGTTCTCCCCAAGTCCATCGATGCTCCGGCGCTTAAAATCGTCTGGTCCGAAGCGTAGCGAGATCCTTCCCCAGTGATTGGTGCGACCGCCTACCATCCTGGCCCTCCACCAATCCCACTTGGTGCCGTTCTTTTTTGTATAGGGCTCGCCGTCGATCTCCCAGCCCCAGAACGATGCGTCAAAGTCTCCGAAAGGACGGAATTTGGTCGTCGCACCGCGGCGTGGTGATTCCCAGGCGTTCTTGAGCTGAGAGGAATGGATCGCCGGATCGTACATGGGGCCTGCCTCAAGCAGGCATATTTTCAGGCCGGCTTTGGCCAGTACATAAGCAGCCATACCTCCGGCGGCACCGGTTCCTACAATTATTGCATCATACTTTTTGGATTGCTTTTTAATCTGAATATCGGCCATATGACAATTTTAGAAGGAATAAAGGTATACAAAGCTGAAAATTATAGCTAATCATTCAATATTAGTGGTATTTAATTGGCTAAAATTGAAAAAATATTAACTACAGGTATATTTACAGGATGAAATGGAATATGCTAAGTTTAGCACACAGGGGAATAGATATGCGGAGTTCCCTCGTGCCGCTGTGCCTTTGCGAAGCCTGGCCAATGCCGCGCTTGGGGAAAGCGAGGCCGGGAAAGCCTTTGGCAATGTACGGCCGATCATTGAAAGACAAAAAATAAACGGATGAAAATATCATTTCACGGAGCGGCCCGGACGGTCACAGGATCGAAACATTTGATTCATATCCACCCTAACAAAAAGATTCTGCTGGATTGCGGGATGTTTCAGGGTTTAGGGCCGGAGACCCTCCAACTCAATTCAGAGTGGGGGTTTGAGCCGTCTTCAGTGGATCATGTGATCCTCTCGCATGCCCATATCGACCATATCGGCCTGTTGCCCAAATTGGTAAAGGACGGATTTCGGGGCAAGATATGTTGCACCCCGGCCACAGCAAGTCTTGCCAAAATTCTGTTGCTGGATTCAGCGCGGATCCAGGAAGCAGATGTGAAGTATGTGAACAGGCAGCGGGACAAACAGGACCGGCAGCACGTGGAACCCCTGTATTCGGAGGAGGATGCGCGTCAGGTGTTCCCTCTTTTGGAAACCATTCCCTATAATGAGCATTATAAGGTGGATGACGCGATCGAACTGAGTTATACTGATTGTGGGCATATTTTGGGTAGTGCTGCGGTGAATCTCAGGATACGGGAGAACGGAAAGCAGATCCGCATCACTTTTAGTGGCGACATCGGGAGGTACCGGGATATGATCCTGCGCTCGCCGCAGGTATTTCCCCAGGCGGATTTTATTATCATGGAATCGACGTATGGAAACAGCCTCCACGAAACGGTCACCTCCGCATACGATAAGCTGCTGAATCTGATCCGGGAAACCTGTGTAGAAAGAAAGGGCAAACTGGTGATCCCTGCTTTCAGCCTGGGCAGAACACAGGAGATCCTGTTTATGCTCAACAGGCTTTCATTGGAAAACCGGCTGCCCGCCCTTCCTTATTATGTAGACAGCCCCCTGTCGGTACGGATCACTAATGCGGTGAAAGAGTATCCCGATAACTTTAATAATACAGTTCAACATCTGCTGCGAAGGGATGAAGACGTGTTTGCTTTTCCAGGATTGCATTATATTGAGGATGTAGAGGATTCCATCGCGCTGAATAGTAAGCAGGAAGCGTGTGTGATTATCTCGTCTTCTGGAATGGCGGAAGCGGGACGCGTAAAACACCATATTGTGCATAATGTCGGCGATAGCCGCAATACCATTCTTATGACAGGTTATTGTGAGCCGCAGTCGCTTGGGGCAAGACTGAAAGCCAAACCCGAGCAGGTCAGGATATTTGGCCGCAGCTATCCCGTGAAAGCACAGATAGACGAGATCGATACGCTGAGCGCACACGGCGATTATGAAGATATGTTTCAGTGGCTCGCCTGTCAGGATCCGCAGGAAATAAAAAAGCTATTTTTGGTGCACGGCGAATATGAAGTGCAGGTGGCCTTCAGGGAACGGCTGATGCGCAAAGGCTTTAAAGACGTGGAGATACCGGCGCTCCATCAGGAAATTGGATTGGGAATATAAAAATGATAAGCATTCATGACAAACACTAAGGATTTTACTCCTGTCGGATCAAATGAAGAAACGGAATTTCTCGAAGGACCGCGATCTCGATGGACTGAGCTCAAATTTCTTTTTAATGTGTTCCGAGAGTTTGTGTACGGCTTCCGGAAACTCCATTTTACGGGCCCCTGCGTGACCGTCTTCGGTTCTGCCAGGTTCCCCGAATCCCATCCGTATTACGAGCTTTCACGATTGATGGGGCAGGAGATATCGAAACTCGGCTTCTCCGTCATCACCGGCGGCGGGCCGGGAATTATGGAGGCTGCCAACCGCGGAGCGAAGGACGTTGGAGGCCGGTCGATCGGCTGCAATATCATTCTTCCACACGAACAGCATCCTAACAGATACCTGGATAAATGGGTCGACTTTGATTATTTTTTTGTTCGAAAATTCCTGTTGAGTAAATACTCTTATGCTTTTGTGGTGATGCCGGGCGGTTATGGCACACTGGACGAATTTTTTGAGGCCCTTACACTGATCCAAACCGGGAAATTCCATAAGTTTCCCGTGGTGCTGATGGGCAGGGAGTACCATGAGCTGTTATACCAATATATGTCCAGGCTGGTGGAGGAGAAGACTATCGATGCGGCAGACCTTGATCTTTTTCTCTTCACCGACTCGATAGAGGAAGCCATTGCCCATATCGATAAATATGCGATCCAGGGATTCGGTTTGAAGAAAAAGAAAAAGATGCGTACCATCCGCCTGCTTGGAGAAGAAGCCTGAAGATTGTAAGCATCCGGTGGCGCTGCACAGTAGTATTACGTATCGTCGTGTATTATAAATTACCCGCTGGTATCACGGAGTATTTTGCTCCTGCGCGGTAGTATTAGATTGAATACATATCTGGCTGGCTATTGTTTTGCCGGATGTGTATTCAATTTTTGAATGCTGCTCATCGAACTCTTTCATTGAATTTTTCTCTTTTTGAATCTGAAGTCGACTAATTTTGAACTGTTCTGCGCCACAACGTAATTTGCGAGGCTCCGATCCGGTGAAAACAGAAATATTCCCGCAGCTACCGGTTGGTTAGCGTTCTGATACGGCCGATGAAGCGATTCACCTGAAAGGACGAACCTGATGGTTGTATATTTGTAAGGCTGAATTTTAGCAGGTTCTCCTTTCCCGGCCGGTAGCTCAACATCGCGGGCCGGAGCTAACATTGAAATTATTATGGAAACAAAACATCTTCGGCTGATCAAGGCGATTGTGGAGGAAGGAAGCATCTCGAGAGCGATGGATCAGTTGCATTTGTCGCAGAGCGCGTTGAGTTACCAGTTGAAGGAGGCGGAGCTGCAACTGGGTACCCAGATCTTTTACCGGCGGAATAAAAAACTGATCCTTACTCCGGTGGGGAAAAAGATGTATGCGACAGCCAATCTTGTGCTAAAGGAGATGGATGGGGCTGAAGCGGAGATTAAAAAGATGATGAATGGAGAGAGCGGCACGATCCGGATCAGCACCGAATGTTATACTAGCTATCATTGGCTGCCTGCGGTATTAAAAAAATTCCGGGATGTATTTCCCAACGTAGAGATCGAGATAGTGTTCGAGGCTACTCACAGGCCTATCGAGAAATTAATGGAAGGGGAACTGGATCTCGCGATCACCAGCAACCCGGAACAGATCGACAAAATTGAGTTTATCCAGTTGTTTTCCGACGAAATGCTGGCTGTTGTGGCGAAAGAGCATCCCTGGGCTTTAAGGCCTTTTATAGAAGCCGATGATTTTCAGGACGTATCCCTCATCATTCATTCTCTGCCGTTGGATACCGTTTCTATATTCCGGATGCAGTTAACCCCCAAAGGCATACATCCGAAAAAATTGATCGTGTTGCCGCTGACCGAAGCGTCCATTGAACTGGTGAAAGCGAATATGGGGGTGATCGTCATGGCCAACTGGGCTTTGCAGCCGTATCTGCAGGATGATATCAAGGTAGTGCGGATCAATCCCGAAGGTTTTTTCCGGCAACAATATATAGCCAGAGCCCGAGACAGGCGCTATCCTGTGTTTTATGATTACTTCATAAAATTCCTGCGGGAGGAGATCAAAATAAACCCGGTGGCGGAAGTCGCCAAATAGTGGCCCGCAAGCCGGAGAAACAGAACGGCATTAATAGCGTAGCCGGCAAGTCCGGGAAAATCCGAATAGACGAACTAGTAACCAAATAATTATTCATTCTTAAATCAAGTATTGTTATGAGTTTACAAATTGGAGACACTGCTCCCGACTTCAGTGCCCAGACTACCGAAGGGCAGATTGATTTTTATAAATGGCTCGGAGATAGCTGGGCTGTTCTGTATTCGCACCCTTCCGATTTTACACCGGTATGTACCACCGAGCTGGGTCGTACGGCGCTTCTGAAAGACGAATTTGCCAAAAGAGGAGCGAAAATCCTGGCAGTTAGTGTGGACGACCTTCCGTCGCATCAGGGGTGGGTGAAAGATATCAATGCAACCCAGCAGTGTACGGTTAATTTTCCCATCATTGCGGATGTCGACCGCAAGGTGTCTGGCCTGTACCAGATGATCCATCCCAATGCTTCCAGCTCGGTTACTGTGAGAAGCGTATATTTTATCGGCCCCGACAAAAAGATCAAGGCTACGATCACTTATCCCGCATCAACCGGCCGCAATTTCAACGAGATATTGCGTGTGCTTGATTCTTTGAAGTTGACTGCAGCGTATAGTGTATCTACGCCCGTAGATTGGGAGGCAGGCCAGGATGTGGTGATCTCACCCGCTCTTAAGGACGAAGATATTCCGGCCAAGTTCCCCAAGGGTTTCCGGAAAATAAATTCTTATCTCCGTTACACACCTCAGCCAGGTAGTAACTGACCCTGATGGCGTGGTATGCCCGGTCATTGACCGGGTTATCACTGTGATGGCAGGCTGAACTTCCGTGCCTGAGTAGTATGTTTATCCGAACTAAAAAAATAAACCATGAAGAAATTGGACACGCTTTGTGTGCATCCCGTTGAAAAGACTGAATCGGATCAAGGGGGTGTTGCCGGCGCCATATTTCCCTCCGCTGCCTATAATTACCTCGATAGTGAGGAGCTGCGCTATCCCGGGTTTTATACCACCTACAATCAGACCAAGCTGGCGCAGATTCTTACTAACCTGGAGAACGGCAGATGGGGCATGGTTTATAGCTCGGGTATGGCGGCTATCAGCACTGCCATTTTAACATTCGTTCAACAACAGGAGCACGTGATTTTTTCCCGCGACCTGTATGGCGGTACCTGGAAATTCGCAGAAAAAGAGCTGCCCAGACGAAGCATCCAATTCAGTTATGCTGATAATACATTGGAAAGTTTTCGGTTGCAGGTGCAGGACAATACCCGCGTGATTTATCTGGAAACTCCTTCTAACCCTTTGTTGAAACTGGTTCCGCTTGCAGAGATCGCTGCCTTTGCAAAAGAGCGTGGCATCACTACCATTGTCGATAACACGTTTGCCTCGCCGGTGAACCAGTTACCACTTACGCTTGGGATCGATATCTCTGTTCACAGCGGCACAAAGTATCTGGGAGGCCATAACGATCTTCCTTACGGGGTGCTGGTGGCTGCGCGGGAGGAACACCGCGACCCGATCTTTTCAACGGCCAAACTCTATGGTGGGTCGCTCTCGCCTTATCAGTGTTATCTCGCCGAGCACGCGCTGAAGACGTTATCGTTACGTGTGCAGAAACAGAACGAGAACGCGTTGAAGTTGGCCCAGTTCCTGGAAAAGCATCCCCTGGTGGAGCGGGTGTACTATCCGGGATTGCCCGCGCATCCCGATCATACACTCGCCGGCAAACAAATGCTGGGCTACGGCGGGATGCTGTCTTTTGAACTGGCCTTGACCCAGGCAAAATTCGCGGATTTTCTGAGAGGTCTCAGGATTATCCAGCCTGCCCTGAGTCTTGGCGGCGTAGAAAGCCTGATCTGCTCACCCGCTGCCACCTCGCATATCAGTCTGAAGGCTGAGGAGCGTGTTGCGATAGGCATAAAGGATAACCTTCTGCGGTTGTCGGCAGGAATTGAACATATCGACGATCTGGTAAACGATCTTGAACAGGCGATTGCCGCAGCCTCGTCCTGACCGTTTCTGTAATATTCCTTATCGGACCGCTTCGGTACCAGGGGTTGTTTAACAAACCCGACATCCTCGGGGCAGGAGGGTATACTTTCACGTGACGCCTTGGTTTATCCACTTTTTATCGTTATCTTCGGAGTTATGCCCAAAAAGCACATTCATATGATTCTGTTGCGTAGAGCAAGGGACTGGAAGTCCTCTTTCTTGAGTCAGTGTTGTGCCCGTGCAGATGTACGTGTTGATTCGTTCCGTGGGAAACTTTTTTACTATTCAAGTTTCAGGGACTTTCAAACGCTCGCCCCAGCCTTTGTTCACTAAGGGGTGGGGTTCCCGACCTTTTTAATGCGCTTATTATTTAACTGCGGCTAACCGCGCCGTCCCGGAAAATTCAGCCGGTAGGCAGGCGGCCCTGCCGGCCAAAAAAAGATTTATGGAAATATTCGTCATGACCCTGATCCTGGTGATGGCAGGGGTGGTTATATGGAGTTTTTTCCGGTACAAGGTAACGGACAATAAGAACCAGGAAATACTGAATAAGTATCTGGCCAGCAAACGTAAGGCGGCTTCAGATATAAAAAAAGCGGGATGAGTCCGGCTTGTATTCCCATACTGTCGTTGACGGGTGCTCATCATACAGACTCGGGAACGCCCCGCCTGCGGGTAGCGATTACAACGCCGCTTGCGGCGCGGGCTCATTCCGCTTTCCCGGAGCATCGCCCGGATAACCGTGTCATTTACGAATGGCTATTCTGTTATTATCCGACCTTCCATTACCGGATGCAGGCTGCAGTAGTAATCAATCGTTTTGTCGACTACCATGCTCCAGGTGTCGCCCGGCGCCAGAGGGACAGGCTCCCAGCTATGACCGGCTTTCTGCGTCACATCGTGCGTAACAATATCCCGGTTCATAAATACCACGGTATCACCTGCCTGCACGGTTAGTGTGGCAGGCTGAAACTGCATTGCGCTGATTGCTACCGTGTGTGACCGGTACCGGCTTTCTTCGGTACCTCCCGAGCAACCAGTTCCCATCCATAGTATCATCAAACCGTACAGGCAGCCGACCGGTACTGCTGAGCGCATATTCCGTCGGCCGAAATATGCCGTGGGGATGCCGGCCGTTCTGTGTCGGCCGCAAAAAGTATCTCTCATTATTTTATATTTTTCTGCACCATTTCTGCGTGGGCAAGGTGAGCTTTCAATGCGGGCACAATATTCTGCAACAGATTCTTTAATTCACGGTTATCGGCTTGGGGAATCAGCAGTCCTTCTACTGCTCCGATCACTGCCTTGTGGTATTCCACTTCGTTATCGATATAGGCTATATCAAATGTTTTGCCGTGTTTTGTCTTGAGCTTTTTTAGGGTGGCCTGCGAATCTGCAAGCAGTTGGCGGCTCACGGAGTTGTCCTTGGGGGTAACGCCCAACTTTGTCACCAGCGCCACAGCCTGGTCGATCACCCCTTTGTGATCATTCGCCATGGTGGCAGCAAATTTCAGGACTTCTTTGTTTTTTGATTTTTCTTTTGCCAGGTTTGCGTAGTTGATGTCGATCTGGTTGGCTGTAACGCCAACTGAAGCGATCTCTGCGTCTGTAAGATCTATTTTTTCCTGGGTGTAGCCGGTTGCTGATAGCAGTATACATACGCATGTGCCGGCGATCCATGCGGGAAGCTGTTTCATAATTTTCATTGATAATTTTTTATGTGTTTACGTACGCCTATTGGAGGGGGCTAAAACAAAAAGGTTACAAAGAAAATTATCGTCTAATTTTGTAACCTTTCCAGGTCTGCTCACTCTAATGCGAGAGTTATGGATAATATACATGTTCAGGGAGCTATTCCGGAAAGCGCCGTTCCTGACGAAGAGGTGATCGCAAGGATATTAAACGGCGAGAAACGTTTGTATGCGCAGATAGTCCGGAAATACAACCAACGACTTTATAGAATAGCTATGTCGATCGTGGGAAATGATGCCGAGGCTGAAGACGTGATGCAGACTGCATATTTAAATGCTTATGAGCACCTTTCCGCCTTTGCATTCCGCTCGTCCTTCGCCACCTGGCTGACGCGGATAACCATCAACGAAGGTTTGCTCAGGTTGCGGAAATCCAGGCATACGGTCAGTATTAGCGAAGAAACGCTGAACGCTCCCGCCTATCAGCGGCATATCACCGATAAAGAAACCCCTGTTATGACAGTGCTGAATTCGGAATTAAAAGTCATTCTGGAAGATGCCATTCGTCAGCTTCCCGAAAAATACCGGATCGTATTTATTATGCGGGAGATTGAAGACATGAATGTATCGGAGACCAGGGAATGCCTGGATATCAGCGAGGCGAATGTGAAAGTTCGGCTGAACCGGGCGAAGTCTTTGCTAAGGAATGCTTTGAGCAAGTTCTACAAAAAGGAAGACCTTTTCCATTTCCATCTTTCGAGATGCGACCGGGTGGTTGACCATGTAATGGCCCGAATCTGACGGAGTTGCAGGAAACAGCCAGGGATGCATGTAGCTGACCGGATCGGATGCAGTTTCTATTAGCGCGTTCCTGCGGACAGCGTAACCCTTCGCTCCGGTAAGGTTATAAGGAAGCGCTGTTTCTTTGCCAGAACTCATCCGTATAGTTGTCCGGGGGCATCTGGCTGTCGATTTGCCTGCCGATCATTTCAAGCGTTTCCTGAGGAAGGCTTTTCTCGATGTGGGGGAAAAGATCCCGTTCTTCGTATCGTACGTGTGCGTCCATTTTATCGGCAATATGGGTGAGCTGTTCAACCGGGTTTTTGTCGGGATGTTCCATGAGATGCCGATAGGCCTTCCGGAGTTCCTCGTGTTCGTTTATGGCCCGGTTAACCTTGTCATCCTGAAGATGCGGAAATACAACCTGCTCTTCTTCTGCAAAATGCGGGATCACGTGCAGCTCCCAAAAGTGTTTTACGTAGGCAGTGATACGATTTGGCTCGACCTGCTTTTGGAGCCCCTGTCTTATCTTCCAGCAGAATAGGAGGCTGAAATGGTGTTCTCTCGAGAGCTGGAGAATGTGCTCGCTGCGGCGAATCGGTTTTTTGTCCATGTGAAAAAGATGTAGTTAGTGCTTTAGTTTGTCGTTCAGGAAATGTAATAATACCTGGGCCTGGTTATGTATTTCATCGCGCGCCCCATACAGCAATGTTACCCGTTTGTGTTTTTTTATATTTCCGATCAGTTTGTCGACGGCGTCGGATTGTGCCAGTTCCTGGTGATATTTTTTACTGAATTCGGGCCACCTGGATGGCGTGTGATTAAACCATTTCCGCAGCTCGGTTGAAGGGGCGATCTCTTTGAGCCACAGATCTATATTGGCGGTTTCTTTTTTCACTCCACGCGGCCATAACCGATCCACCAACACACGGAAACCATCAGTATCCTGCAGCGGCTCATATACTCTTTTTATCTGTAAAGACGAGGTACGCGGCATAATATTCGTTTATGGATGATATAGGATATATACGGTTTGTTTCACGTAGCGTGTATCGCGCGGCTAAACGTCCTGAATATAGTTGCCCCGAGGTAGGTCAGCAGTACCACTTTCGTCAATTCTCCGACAATAAAGAACCAGTGCAGATAGTGGTTAGATAGTACGGGCTGACCGGTCATATGCGCGTCGGCCCTTATGCCCAGTGCTCTTAGCAGCCAGAACGTCTGGATGCTAAGAATAAATACGATCACGCCATACAGGAACTTGTTCAGTGTGCTGACTTCCACTCCTCGCAACATCAGCAGAAACAGGACAATGGCAAAAAACCATTCCACTTTATTGAGTGCGCCAAAAACCAGCTTCCCAATTCCCAGTCCGATGGGTAGGGTAACGCCGGGAGCACGGAATTTTAGCCATGCTTCCATGAAGCTGATGGCACAAATGAAGCCGGTCCATAAAAAGATGCACATCAGCGCTAGAAAATAGGGTTTCATTCGCCTGTTTTTTGTCTTTCAATGGTCGAATGGAACTCCGCATATACGTTCCCCTGTGTGGTATAGCTGATTTTGCTCCGTTTCATTCGCTTGTTTTTTGTCTTTCAATGGGTTCGATTTTTCTGTGCTATATGATGCTGCGAAATCCCTGTTGCCGGAAATGATTGATCTTCAGCAGGAACATTTCAGCCATCTTGTTTGCACGCCATTTGGCTTCGTCCGCCTTCTCGCCGGTAAAGTGCTCATCTAACGTGGCGTTGAACAGTTCTACCCAGCGCTCGAAATGCTGGCCATCCACCGGGAGGTTGGCATGCGGGGGAAAGGGGCTGCCGAAATAGGTGTGCTCACCCAGCAGCACGGTTTGCCAGAAGGTGTACATCTTGTTCAGGTGGGTGGGCCACTGATCCTTTATCCTTTCGTTGAAGATGGGAGCCAGCATCTCGTCTTCCCTCACCTTTCCGTAGAAATCGTCTACCAGTAGTTTTATGTCCTCGATCGTCAGTATTTCTTTTTTATCGCTCATGGTATCACAGTTTAACTGGGTTTTCAGGGATTGATTGAGAAATAGGTGATCAGGTAATACAGTGCCCAGCCCAGGAATGCAATTATCATGATCCATACCCAGGAGGGGATGCTCTGGGGTGTTTCGCTGCCTTCAATGAGGAATTCTTTGGCGTTGCCTTTGCCGTAAGCGTTGATCATCAGGGGCAGCACGCCGTCTACCACGGCGTTCTCCTTGATGCCTTCAATTGCAATTGCCGGGCCATTCTTCACTACAAACGGAATGATCCGCAGTCCTTCCTTGCCCGAAGGGTCCTTGCTTACGATCTTTAGTGTGTGATTGCCGTCTATCAACTTACGCGTATCCAGCTCAAAATTCACAGGCGCGAGAAATTCTGCAAGAGGATGAGGGTCATCGTCCAGAAAAATAAATATGCGGCTTCTTGCTTGCATCCTAGTCAATATTTAAGATAAGTCTTTTAATGTGATCTTTTGATTTTTCACCGGGGCGTAAAAGCCATTTCACAGAGAAATACAGAGTGAAGATCACGATTGCCACGGTGGCCCAGACGATCGCGTAATCCCAGTTGTTTTCGGGGCCTGCACCGTGCGTGATGCCCTGGAGTATTTCGGGCTGCTGTTTGTTACACACGTCGCAGGCCGTCGTAACTGTGTGCAGGGCCATAAAAACCGCTATGAGCTGTATCTTTTTCATCAGTTTTATATTATTCCGATTCGTTTGCGATGATATCCAGTATCTTTTTCACCTCTGCAGCGTCCACTTCTTTGGCATTGTTCCCCCAACTTGATCTTTCGTGATTAATAATGGCGGTGATCTCTTCTGCGGTGAGTCCGTTGTTGATCCCTACCGGAGGCATTGCGCCGAATCCCTCGCTGGCGCGACCGTTGTATCCTTTCATAATGATGTTGATCAGCAGGGTTGGGTCATCGTCGGTTACAAATTTACTTCCTTTCAACGGGGGGAAAGCACCTTTCAGTCCTTCCCCGTTAGCCTGGTGACAGGCCTGACAGTTTGCCGTATACAGCGCGGCACCGTCCAGTTCCGGCACAGCCAGTCCGGCCGCCTCAGCCTGTCGCCTTTGTTCCCGCTTGTATAGGAACTCGGGCGGTGGTGTGCCGTCAGGCAGCGGGGTTTGTTTCAGCGTCTGGAGATATTCCACCAAATGCAAGGCTTCTTTTGTGGCCACTACTTTTCCTTTTTTCCCGTTCATAAATTCCTCCGGTATATTCACCACTACGTCGTCTTTGGACGGCGTCTTCCTGATTTTGAAGAGCCAGGGGTAAGCCGGCATCACAGACTCCTTTACCAATATTCTGGGATTATAGAGATGCACCAGGTTCCATTCCAGGCTTGGCTGACGCAGCCCCACATTGGTAAGATCGGGCCCGGTACGTTCTGTGCCCATCAGTGTGGCGGTATTTCTCCAGAAGTCGGTGCGAAGCGTGGCCGCATAATCAGCAGCAATATTAGGTCGGGAGCCCCATACCCGATCCATGTCCACATTGCGCACTTGCTGGGTATGGCAGGCTACACAGCCGTTGGCGATGTATACCGCCTTGCCCTTCACGGCATTTGTGCTCAGGGGAACCGCGTTCGGAAGCGGCGCGTTGTTCCGTTGCACCCGTATGGCCGGCAGAATGGCGATCAGAATGGTAAGGCCGACAAAAAAAAGGGTGGATGCCTGGAAAAGTTTTTTATGATCATTGAAGAATTCCATGTCGAATAAAAAATTGTTTAAACAGCCGGAACTGTATCGGCACTTTGGTTAGCTAATTCATTTAATGCTTTGTCTCCGATCCCGGGCTGTTGGCCCCGGAACATTTTATAGATATTGTAAGCGAAGAAGAGGTGAGACAACCACATCAGACTTCCACCAATGGCTCTCCACAACCAATAGGGAGCCATAAAAGACACGCTGTCTATGAACGGCTTTCCTTCTATCCACATCATTCCCCGCAGTGTGCTGCCGTACATTAAAGGAACGGTGTAAAACATCAATCCGATCAGTGCAAGCCAGAAATGAGCGCCTACCGTGATCTGAGGCGGCTCCTTGCCCGTCAGGCGCGGTACCACTGCATAGATCCCTGCCCATAGGAAAAATGTGATGATGCCGTACATGGTGAGATGGGAATGGGCGACCGTAAAATCGGTAAAATGCCAGATGAGATTGGTGGACCGAAAAGCTTCTGCGGTGCCCTGCATTGAACCGGTGAAATAAAAGATGATGCCCACCAGGAAAAAGGGCAGGGTATAACTGCCGGCAACTTTGTACCAGGCTCCGTTGAAGGTGAGCAAAAAATTGGTAGTGCCAGCTACCACGGGTATCACCATGCCCACACTTCCAACGATGGCCACTGTCTGCAGCCACCAGGGTATGGAACTGAACACAAAATGGTGAGTGCCGATGACAGTATAAAAAAGGATCTGTGTCCAGAATGCGAGAATACCCAGACTGTAAGAATAGATCGGCTTATTGAGCTGCTGGGGCAGGAAATAGTAAACTATCCCCAGCGTAAAGAACATGAACCACATACCTACTCCCTGATGCATGTAATATCCCTGGATGACCGTTTCTCCGAGACCGTCCTGCCAAAAAGGAACATATGCGGCCACCGAAATGACGATAGCAAAGATGATCGCGGAAACGATGTACCAGTTGGAGATGTATATTTCTTTTGTTTTCCGGCGGGCGATGGTTCGCAGGAAATTTGCCAGCGTGAGCCCCAGGGCGATGCCGAACAGCAGCATCACCGGCCAGATGTATTCCCGGTATTCACCGCCGCCGTTGTTGATGCCCGCCATAAGAGAAAGCGAACCGAGTATTACGGCGGCATTGATCAGGTAGAGCGACCACCAGCCCCATTTCATGCTGGCCAGTTTTACATTGCTGACGCGCGGAACGGTGTAGTATCCCAGCGCCAGCATGCCCAGCGAAGCCCATCCCCAGAATACCGAATTGGTGTGTACCGGGCGCAGCCTGCCGAAATTCAGCCAACTTAGCTGATCTACATCCGGGGAAACGAACTTGATTCCCAGGTATTCTCCGACGGTGGTACCAAAAAGTAGCCAGAAGGTTGCCGTGCCGATATACCAGAGTACCAGCTTCGAAAGATCCGGATCTATACCCGGCCGGCTTGCTGCCCTTTTTTTCGCGGCCACCACTGGCAGGGTGCTGTTCGTTTTGATATTAAGCAGGCCTTTTTTGTCTTCCGGAGTAAAAGTGCCGGATAACTCAGAATGGGTAAGGCTATAATCGAGCGATGCTTTTCTCGACACCATCATCTCTTCCACTTCGCCGGGGGAAAGTTCCGAAAGGTACTGAGCGAATTTGGTCGCTTCCTCGTTGTTTCTCCTGGCCCGGGACCTTCTGAGCATGTTCCGTGTTTTCACAACCATCAGGATCACGCCGGTAAGAATGGGTATCACCAGCAGAAAGATTGTGATTAGAATGCCCGCTTCACCAAACAGCTTCGAGGATCCACTGCTATTCGATTGGGCAAAGACGGCGGGAGAAAGGAGCAGGGCGGCCAATACCAGCAGGGCGGCGGGAAGCTCCTTGGGGTTTTTCCCGGCGGTATTGTTGATCACCTGGCCCGGTTGGCGACGATGCCGCAGATAGGTCTCGATTTGCCGGCTATCCATATTGCGTGCATACTGTTCAAATCGTTTTTTTTCGTCTTCCGGCGAATTGTTTTTTGTTACGCCGATTGCCCGGTTGGATTCAATCTTCAGCAGCAGTGCGGCAAATAATAAAATGAGAACTGTCAACAGAAGAAAAATGATAGACATATAAAATATATTAAAACCTTTTTATCCTTTTTTCCCCTAAAAAAACTACCGGGGTAGCAGGTACTCACCGTTATTCGACAGCGACTTATCCAGGCTGCGAAGCGTCGAATGTTGCAACGCCTCCATAATGTCGCGTTTCACCTTCTTGAACTGATGATGTATTGGGCAGGGCTGGGATTCGGTGCATTCCTGCAATCCGAGAGCACATGCAGAGAACAGCCTGTCTCCGTCAATGGCCATCACAATATCGGCCAGTGTGTGATCAAGCGATGCATCGTCGAGATAAAATCCCCCGCCAGGCCCCTTTAAGGATTGTACCAGGCCTTTGCGGCTCAGATCCTGAAGGATTTTGGCGATAAAAGACTGGGGCGAGTCAATGCCCCGGGCGATCTCCTTGATCCCGATTTTTTTTCCGTCCTTTGATTTCTGTGCTACAAAAATTAGTGAACGAAGGGCATACTCGCACGTTTTTGAAAACATCATCTCGTTGCCGCAAAGATAATTACTGGTGCTCGATAATAAAAGAGTTTTCTGTCTTTTTTTGGTGACACGGTTTGTTTCGCCATTTCCGGAACCAATAGCGCTGGTATTTGCCGCGCCAGCGGGAGTGAAGAGCGAGCATTTTGTCAGAAGCGTCTTTGGGGAAGAGCATACCCATAGCATCCATCTCACGAAATATCTGCCGGATATCAGCAATGGAATACCGGGCCTGCCCGTAACCGCATTGAACGAAATATTCGGTCAGGGCTTGTTGTGCAGCCGCTGATCCTCTTGTACCGGGACTTCCGCAGGCCAGGTTTGCGATAAAATCGTTAAGGATCGTTTCGGGTGGAGTTTCGGCCAGTTTACACAACAACAGGAACTGATAGGGCAGGAGAAAGCGGAAATCCGCATCCCTCCGGTAAGCGCCGGTTTGCCATTTTAACCGCGGTTGAAGCGTACCCGCTTCTTTTTTGACTGGAGTCTGTTTTTTTAGACCGGTTTTCATGGTAAGCAGTTTAATAGTTGAAAAAGGAGCACAATATTATGCCTTTTAAGCATAATATTGGTCTAATTAGTACTATTTTTGTCTAAATAAAACGCTCTAATAGTGGATAGTCTAAATCGCGGCATGGGCAAACGCGCTTTGAATAGAATAAAAGCGGTACTGGCAGAAAAAGGGAAAACGAATAACTGGCTGGCGGAGAAACTGGATCGTAATATTCACACGGTTTCAAAGTGGTGCACCAACAAGATGCAGCCCACGATGGAATCTTTGTATGAGATCGCAGAAGCCCTGGACGTAGATGTGCGGGAGCTGCTAAGCCCTGCAAAACGTACTAGCTCTTTGCCGGGATCTTCAGCTTCCAGCCCGGCTGAATGAGATCGGGGTTTTTGATCCGGTCTTTATTTGCCTCAAATAGCTGTTTCCAGCCCAGGCCATACTTTGCGCCTATCTTGCTCAGGCTATCGCCGGGTTGGACTGTGTATTCTGCAATCGCACCTGCGGTTGCCGGGTCGAGCTCAAGATTGAGACGGAGATCTCCGGACCGGTAATCGGGATCAATTGAGTTGTAGATGCTCCACAGCTCGTCTTTGATCTGCTGGGATGCCACCTTCCCATCAATATAAAGGACGTTGTCCTGTTCATTAATTTTCAATGCTTCTGATACCTTTTGTTTCGCGGCGCTGAGCAGCGAGGCATATTTGTCCTGCAGTGACATAAAAAAATATTTGATCGGTAATAATCGTCTAGTGAACGATGGTTTTATTTAATTTGAACGACAGTTTGATTAATCTATAATCTATTTCAGTTGCAACTGATTGTCTATCCTTTTGGGTTTGGTGGCAGTGACTTTCTGCATCAGGTCGGCCAGTTCAGATCTTTTGAGTTCACCGGTGAGCGTTACGACGCCGTCCTTTACAGTTGCTTTGACGGTTTTATATGAACTTGCTATAGCGCTGAGAGCTGTGCTTAGAGAATCATCGGCAGCATTTATCTCCACCGGAGGTGGGGGTGGGGGGCTGACCGTTATATTGTTGATCACCTGATTCACTCCTTTTACCTTCATCACAGCAGCTTCGCTGCTGGACTTGCAGGGTTCGTCGGGACAGATGCCGACGAGGGTTACTACCCCCTTGTCTACCGTGGCGGATATAGCTCCGCCGGATGCGGCAAGACTGGTGTTCACTTCGGTAACAATGCGCTGATCGTCGGGCCCGCAGGCGGACAGGAACAGCACCATGAATAATACAAGGAAACACGATTTCATAATAATGTATGTTTCCCTGATCGTTTAAAAGATCATGCCAGACCGGACTGCCGGCAGATTAGGGTAGAGAGGAAAACGCAGCAAAATCACAAAGTGCTGCTGGAAGGGCCATATGCAGATCAGCCACATAGCGCTCGTCCCGCCTTTGGGAAAGAAAAAACCCTTTCGGGTTTAGCGAAAGGGTTGTGCAATCGGATCTGGATCAGCTTATCGTTCCAGTTTAAAACTGTTTACTTCCTCCATGGTCAGTCCCAACGCCCTGGCGACCCCTTCTCCATAGGCCGGATCCGCTTTGTAGCAGTTCCGGATGTGGCGGATCTGGATAAATTGCTGGGCCTGTCCCACTTCTGCAGCGGTATTTTTGAATAGCAGTTCTTTTTTGTCGTCCGTCATCAGCCGGAAAAGATTGCCTGGCTGGGAGTAATAGTCTTCATCCACGCGGTGGTCCCAGGCGGTGGCGTCGCCATGGATGGCCAGCGGCGGCTCTTTGTGTTCAGGTTGTTCGTTCCATTCGTTAAAGCTGTTGGGTTCGTAATGTTTCCTGGAGCCGAAATTACCATCCACACGCATCGCACCGTCGCGATGAAAACTGTGGTAGGGGCATTTCGAAGCGTTCACAGGGATCTGGTAATTGTTTACCCCAAGCCTGTAGCGCTGCGCGTCGCCATAAGAGAACAATCTTCCCTGTAACATCTTGTCCGGAGAAAAGCCGATGCCGGGAACGATATTAGCCGGATTAAACGCGGCCTGCTCTACTTCTGCGAAATAGTTTTCGGGGTTGCGGTTAAGCTCGAACTCTCCTACAGGAATCAGCGGATAGTCGCCTTTGGGCCATACTTTGGTGAGATCAAAGGGATGGATATGATAGTTGTTCGCTTCTTCTTCCGTCATCACCTGGATATACATTTTCCAACGGGGGAAATTCCCTTTCTCGATGTTCTCAAACAGATCGCGCTGGTGAGTCTCCCGGTCCGTTCCGATAGCTTTAATGGCTTCCTCATTCGCCAGATTCTCAATGCCCTGCTGGGTTTTGAAATGGAATTTAACCCAGTGCCTTACATTCTGTGCGTTGATCATGCTGAAAGTATGGCTGCCGAACCCGTGCATGTGGCGGTACGATTTTGGAATTCCTCTGTCGCTCATCACAATGGTGACCTGGTGCAGGGCTTCCGGAAGCAGGGTCCAGAAATCCCAGTTATTGTCGGCACTCCTCAGGTTCGTTTTCGGATCGCGCTTCACCGCATGGTTCAGATCGGGAAATTTCATCGGGTCGCGAAAGAAAAACACGGGCGTGTTATTTCCCACAAGGTCCCAGTTACCCTGCTGGGTATAGAATTTCATTGCGAAACCCCGGATATCCCTTTCTGCATCCGCCGCCCCGCGTTCGCCGGCTACAGTGGAAAAGCGTACGAACATGTCCGTCTTTTTTCCGATCTCAGAGAACAGGTCGGCCTTTGTATATTGGGTGATATCATGCGTTACGGTAAAAGCGCCAAAAGCGCCGGATCCCTTGGCGTGCATTCTTCTTTCCGGGATCACTTCCCGGTCAAAATGCGCCATTTTTTCCAGGAACCAGAAATCCTGTAGCAGCGCCGGTCCCCGGGGCCCTGCAGTCATGATGTTTTGATTGTCCGGAACGGGGGTGCCGGTGGCGGTCGTCAGTCTGTTCTTCTTTTCGTTTTCGTTTGCCATATGGTTTGTTTTATATTTCTAAAAAGGATACAATCCGGATCGTACCCGCCCACAAATTTATTCAAATAAGTGCTATCCGGCGTAACTGGCAATATATAACTTTTCGGCTGGATTTAAGGCCGGGGCGGGGTGATATAGGTCAATGCTTTTTGTTATCGCATCTCATTTCCTGCCGCCGGTATGCAAGGTATCTTTGAAATAAAATAGCTCTTCCGGGGGGAGTTGCAGGCAGCTTTAAAAGGTTACATGAGATCGCTTTTGGAATGTCAGAGGCAGGAAACGCCGGGAGAATAAAGACAATTAAATTATTTGTTATGAAAAACAGAATACTCGGGCTACATCACATAACTGCCATTGCGGGTAATGCGATAAGAAACCATGCATTTTATACAAACACGCTCGGACTGCGGATGGTAAAAAAGACGGTTAATTTCGATGATCCCCAGACCTATCATCTCTACTATGGAGATAAAACAGGCGCTCCGGGCACCATCCTCACCTTTTTTCCTTGGGAGCGGGTGCGGCAGGGCCACAACGGGGCGGGTATGGCCACCGATATCGGTTATTCAATATCGGCGGATTCGGTCGGGTTCTGGTCCGATCGTTTTAGCGCTCTGGGGATACGGCATACGGACGTGGTGGAGCGTTTCGGGGAAAAGATACTGGCCTTCCAGGACCCCGACGGACTGAGTCAGCACCTCGTTGTGTCTGCGGAACCTGATCTTCGGGAAGGCTGGGCTTCGCCGGCCGTGCAGGAAGCGGCAGCTATCAAAGGGTTTCATAGTGTCACACTCACTTTACGTCAAACTGAAGCCACTTCCCGCGTGCTCACCGAAGTATTTGGGTATCAGTTTGTGCAACAGGAGGGCAACCGCTACCGTTTCCGCACCGATGCCATAGATGGGGCGGCGATTGTAGACCTGCTGGAGGAACCGACTGCCCCCGAGGGGCTGAATGCCGGCGGAACTAATCACCATGTGGCTTTTCGGGTGAAAGACGATGAACTGTTGATGGAATTCCGTCAAAAGATCGTGGACCGCGGGTTGCATATCACTCCTAAAATAGATCGGGATTATTTTTTCTCGCTTTATTTCCGTGAACCGGGAGGAGTGTTGTTTGAGTTGGCAACGGATAATCCCGGCTTCACAAAGGATGAAACCCTTAAAGAACTGGGTACGCATCTGAAATTGCCGCGTCGTTACGAGGCGATGCGTGCTACACTGGAACAGCACCTGCCAACGATCGGGTAAAATATATAGGATTATGCATACTAACAGGAACATTCATTCGAAAAATATTGTTGCAGCGGGCACCGCGCTGGCGGCAGCCGATAAAGCGCTGGTGATGCTGCACGGCAGGGGGAGCAATGCGGAGGATATTCTTTCGCTGGCAGGTCATCTGTCTGTCGACGGCTTCGCACTACTGGCTCCGCAGGCAACCAATGATACCTGGTACCCCTACTCTTTTATGGCGCCGGCACCACAAAACGAGCCCTGGCTCTCTTCGGCCATTGCCTTACTTAAAGAGCTGGTAGACGAGGTAGTGGCCGGGGGAATACCTGCACAGAACATCTACCTGCTGGGTTTTTCGCAAGGGGCCTGTCTTACCCTCGAATTTGCCGCGCGGTATGCCACCGCTTTTGGGGGTATTGCCGCTTTTACCGGAGGATTGATCGGGGAAACCATCCGTATGGAAAACTACCGCGGCGATTTTCAGCAGACGCCCGTTTTTATCGGTAGCGGAGATCCGGATTTGCATGTGCCGGTCGAACGAGTGCATGCGAGCAGCGAAATATTCAGGAAGATGAACGCATCAGTAACCGAAAAGATATATGCCGGGCGTCCACACACGATCAGTGCAGACGAGATCAGGATAGCAGATGCACTTGTGTTCGGCGCTACTTAATTCGCAGTCATCATCCGCCTGATTGGCTTCATTTAGTGTATAGGTGTTCGGCTCCGCTTAATTCCAACTGTCGGCCGATGCCGTTTCAACGTCCTGTATATATTTTTCAGGGATATTATTGGCCAGTATACAACCCGGTGATAAGGAGGGGAAAATGTCTTCAAAGGTTCGCACTTCATTCATAAATACCCGTCTGTAAATATGGGAACGTGTGATGTTTTTGTGATTGAGAAGGCCGGCGGCGCCCATGAGTTCCACAAAGGATTTAACGGTATCCTCATGATAATTGGCGACCCTCAGCTTTTTGTCGGATACCACCAGGCCAACGGTCAGCGCCGGGTCCTGGGTAGCAACTCCGGTGGGGCACTTGTTGGTATTGCACTGCAGGGCCTGTATACAGCCAATAGCCATCATCATGGCGCGGGCGCTGTTACAATAATCGGCGCCCAGTGCAAAAGCCCGGACCAGATGAAATCCCGTCAGTATTTTTCCGGCGGCCGCAATCTTGATGTGTTCGCGGATGTTGTAGCCGTTGAGCATATTGTGTACAAAGGCGAGTCCGTCCAGCAACGGCACTCCAACATGGTTTGAGAATTCCTGCGGGGCCGCGCCGGTTCCTCCTTCTGCACCGTCAACTGTGATGAAGTCGGGATAAATATTCAGATCCACCATGGCTTTACAGATCCCGATAAATTCACTTTTACGCCCAACACATAGTTTGAAGCCGACTGGTTTTCCTCCGGAAAGTTCACGCAGCCGCTGTATAAAAAGGATCAGCTCCCGCGGCGTGCTGAAGGCGCTGTGGAAGGGAGGAGAATAGACAGCGGTATAAGGCTTAACGTGCCGTATAGCCGCAATTTCAGGCGTGTTCTTTTTTGCAGGCAGGATCCCCCCGTGCCCGGGTTTGGCGCCCTGCGAAAGTTTCAGCTCGATCATCTTAATCTGGGGATTGGCGCTTTTTTCAGCAAAAAGGTCCGGTGAAAAATTTCCGTCGTCGTCCCGGCACCCGAAATACCCTGTGCCGATCTGCCAGATCAGGTCGCCACCTCCCTTAATATGGTAAGCACTGACTCCTCCCTCCCCGGTATTCAATGCAAAGCCACCGATCTTGGCCCCGGCGCTGAGAGCTTCCACGGCGTTGGCGCTGAGGGATCCGAAGCTCATTCCCGACACGTTCAGCACACTTGCAGAATAAGGTTGTTTGCAGTCTTTGCCGGCAATCAATACCCGCGGGCTGTGATCCAGCCTGTTAAAGTCCTGCGGGGCAATGGAATGGCTCAGCCATTCGTATCCTCCTTCGTATACGTCGAGCTGGGTGCCAAAAGGCATGGTGTTCAACTCCCGCTTGGCACGCTGGTAGATCGTGGACCGGTCGATCCGGTTTACCGGCCGCCCGTCAATATCAGATTCTACAAAATACTGGTATAGTTTCGGCCGCAATGCTTCCATCCAATAGCGCATACGGCCGAATACAGGATAGGTACGCATGATGGCATGCTTCTTCTGCAACATATCGTTGATGCCCATTGCCGTCACAAAAATGACGACGGTCAGGGCGACGATCCACCAGGAATTGACATAGAGACTAAGGAACAGGGTAAGGAGGATTGCAATGACAGCAGAGACAATAAATCCTTTTCGCATGATTTTACATTTGATTTCAGATCTGTGCAAAGGTACAGAAACGGCAATCCATAAAAAATGCAGCCATCAGCCGCTGCGGACCGGCGGTTGGGCGATTTGATGTGACCCAGGTCAATATTATTTATTATCATGCCTCAATTTTTAGCTCCTTTACCCCCGTTAACTTTGTAGCACAAACAGCGTAATCGTGAAAAGAACAATTGCCATAGTAGGAACAGCAGGAGAGGTTGCAGGCGATCTTATACCCGGACTCTCCAATGCGGGTTTCGAGGTGCTGCTCATTTCCCGGCAGCAGGAAGGGCTTCGTAGTGTTGAGGAATCGGGGCAACAATCGTCCATTCGCCTGGTAGATTGTGCCCGGGAGGGTTGTTGGGAAGCGGATATCATCCTGCTTACAGTCTCGCCGGAACTTGAAGAAGCCGTTTCAGAACTGAAAGAGGTGGCTACCCAGAAAATTGTGCTGCTGATTTCCGGAAATAACGATACGGAATTCCATTACCAGGCGATCAGAAAATTACAGCAGTGGCTACCTTATTCAAAGATAATCTCGGCCCTCCACGATAAAAATACGTCCGGCATGCATATCTGTGGGGAAGATAGCAGCGCAGCGGAGGATATCTCAACCATTTTCCGGGCAGCAGGATTTGAGCCGCTGATAGCAGCCGCTCCCTGCGAAGGCCTCTCGTCTTCGTCTCTTAATTAATCGTTAACGATAAAACAAACACACACACATGAAAAGGCTATTTTTTTTATTCGTCATTGCGCTATTCAGTGCAACCTTATTCGGTCAGGCGACATGGAAATCCGATCCCATGCATTCAAAGCTGACATTCAGCACCGTCCACCTGGGTATTTCCGATGTTGCCGGTTTATTTAAGACATTCGATGTGACCATCACTGCCAACCAGCCGGATTTCAGCGACGCTGTATTTGCGCTCTCAACTGATCTTGCTTCTATCGACACAGAAGTGGGCATGAGAGACGACCACCTGAGAAGCCCTGACTTTTTTGATGTTGCTACCCATCCCACTATGACGTTCAAAAGCACCCAGATCAAAAAAGCAGGTAAGAACCGGTACAAACTCACAGGCGATCTCACCCTGCATGGCGTAACCAAGCCCCTTACCCTGAACCTCTGGTATCGTGGAACCATAGAGAATCCCCAAAACAAAGTGCCAACTGCGGGATTCCAGTTGACCGGTACCCTAAAACGTTCGGATTTCGGGATTGGGCCTAAGTTTCCCGCTCCTATGATCAGCGATGAAGTGAGCATCAAAGCAGACGGGGAGTTTTTGAAACAATAGGTTTCCCTCTTATCATTAACGGTTAACTGTGACCGCAATATTGATTATTTAATATCGGAAAATCCGAACCTTATGAATGCTTTCTGATGATCGGGGCCGGGCAAATACCCGGCCCCGATTTTTCGGCACTTTGAGGGTCTGTTGAGTCAGGGTGCGCGTTTTGTTTGAGTCAGCCAGTATTGCGGCGGACAGCAGGTGCGCGCTGTGGTCGGCAGAATAGTGCACGGATATCTAACTATTATAACACTGATTATGGAACTGGGATTATATACATTTGCGGACGTAAGACCGGATAGCCAGACCGGCAAAACGGCTAATGCGAGCCAACGCATCAGGGATCTGATGGAGGAGATAAAGCTGGCCGATGAAGTGGGCCTCGACATTTTCGGGGTCGGCGAGCATCACCGGCCCGATTATGCGGTGTCGTCGCCGGCAGTTGTGCTGGGCGCCGCCGCAGCGATTACCCGGAACATCCGTCTGACAAGCGCCGTCACGGTACTCAGCTCGGACGATCCTGTTCGCGTATTCCAGGACTTTGCCACCGTCGATCTTTTATCGGGCGGTCGTGCAGAGATCATGGCCGGGCGCGGCTCGTTTATCGAGTCTTTCCCTTTATTTGGCTATGATTTGGAGGACTACGACACGCTTTTTACCGAAAAGCTGGAGCTGCTGCTCAGACTGAATGAGAAAGAGGTGCTGAGCTGGAAGGGTGTACACCGTCCCTCATTTGAAAATCTCGGCGTCTATCCGCGCCCGCATAACGGCTCTCTGCCCATATGGCTGGCTGCAGGAGGTACCCCCGCCTCGGCGGTACGCGCCGCCAATCTCGGCCTTCCCATGGCCCTGGCAATTATCGGCGGCAGGCCCGAACAATTTGTGCCCTTTGTGAAGTTATACCGCGATACGGCAATAAAAGCCGGCAGCCTACCGGAAACACTGCAGCTGGGGATCAATTCCCACGTGTATGTTGCCGATGATTCACAGCGGGCGGCAAATGAATTCTATGCTCCCTATGCCGGGATGATGAACCGGATAGGCCGTGAAAGAGGCTGGTCGCCCCTGACCCGCGAACAGTTCGAATACATGCGCTCACCTTCTGGAACACTACTTGTGGGAAGTCCCCAGGAGGTGACGGATAAGATATTATATGAGCACGAGCTGTTCGGTAACACCCGCTTCCTGGCCCAAATGAGTGTCGGTAGCATGCCACACGATAAGATCCTTCGTGCTATTGAGTTGTTTGGTACCCAGGTGGCTCCCGCGGTGCGGAAAGCCGTGGGCGCCTCCAGTCTTAAACAGCCGCTTGTTGCAGACGGGTCATAGCCGGCTAAATAGTCG
>CAZUWX010000010.1:0-9689 GCA_964624205.1 uncultured Chitinophagaceae bacterium | reverse complement strand
AGCGTATGACTATAGCACCCTGCCATAAATCGTTCGGATTACGCCGTTATAAGCCGGATGTTTTGGGGAGAAGGAAATAATGCAGAAATTGGCACCTAAAACATGGGGGTATGAACTGGCTGCTGATAGCGGAGATTGTTTACCTGGTGATACTGATCGTGGTATGCATCCGCATTATTTATGATACCCGCAGCAACACAAAGACGCTGGCCTATCTCCTGCTTGCTATTTTTATTCCGGTTGCCGGAATTGTATTCTACTTCTCCTTTGGCATCAACTACCGCAAGCGCAAAATATACAGCAAAAAACTGATCACGGATACCGTGATGGCAGGAGTGATGAACGACGCAATAATCAGCCGTTCCCGCCATACCCTTCAACACAGCGACATCGCAAGAACTAACCGGGAATTGGCGTACATGCTGGCCAAAGATACTGGTAGCACCCTCACCTCAGGGAACGACGTAAAACTGCTGGTGAACGGAGAAAAGAAATTTCCCGAAGTAATAAAAGCACTTGAGTCTGCCAGAGAACATATTCATATTGAATACTACATTTATGAAGACGGAGAGATCGGCCGGGCCATTGAAGAGATATTGATCCGCAAAGCGCAGGAGGGAGTAACTGTCCGGTTTATCTATGACGCTTTCGGCAGCCGCTCAATCCGCAGGAAGTTGGTTCGCCGGTTACGGGCGGGGGGAGTGCAGACTTTCCCGTTTTACGAGGTGCTTTTTATCGCTTTTGCCAACCGGCTGAACTACCGGAATCATCGCAAGATCATCATCGTGGACGGTACAACGGCTTTTGTCGGCGGCATCAACGTGAGCGACAGGTATATCAACCGGAAAAACACAAAGTTATTCTGGAGAGACACGCATTTGCGAATTGAGGGTCCCGGCGTGCAATACCTGCAATACCTGTTCCTGTGCGACTGGAATTTCTGCGCCGGGGAGCAGATAAAGCCCGAACGGAGCTTTTTCCCTGATCCGGCCTCCCTCCCTGCAAAGGGCAACAAGGTGGTGCAGATAGCCGCCAGCGGGCCCGATTCGGGAACGCCGACTATCCTGTTCTCACTACTGCAGGCCATCAATCTGGCTTCCCGGGAAGTGCTGATCTCCACACCCTATTTTATTCCCGGCGAAAGTCTGATGGACGCCCTGATTGTTGCCTCGCTGGGTGGAGTTTCCGTAAAACTGCTTGTGCCGGGGAAGTCGGACTCCAGGATCGTGGATGCGGCGGCAAGATCCTATTACGGCGAACTGCTGAACGCCGGCGTTGAGATCTATCTTTACAGGAAGGGTTTTCTGCATGCCAAAACACTGGTAGCCGATCGTAATCTTGCGGTGGTGGGAACGGCAAACATGGACTATCGCAGTTTCGACCTCAATTTTGAAGTGAATGCCATTGTATATGACGGCGAGCTGGCGGGCGAGCTCTGCCATATTTTTTATGAGGATATCAAGGATGCCGAACAGATCACTACCTCCAGATGGAATGCCCGTCCGGTGTACCGGCAACTGATCGAAAAAACCGCCCGCCTGATCTCCCCCCTGCTCTAGAATTCGGCGTCTGCCTGGCTCGATGGAGGCAGCGCGCCTGATCCCCCGTTGTAGCGTCCCTGCGTCTGCTCGGATCGATGGCGGGTCGTCTGATCCCGTTGTTGCTGCAGCTATCTAATTGAAGTCGCAGGCGAATATGGTTTATATTTGTGCGTCCCACATTGTATATTGTCACGTATTATTTGTTTTATGAAGTATTATTCCCCGCAACTGATTTTTTTCGTTCTCGTCTATACCTGCATACATTTGGGTTGCAGCGGAACACGCTCCGGCGCTGTTGAACCGGTAGACCCGCCGGCACCCTACGGACCACTGCCATCGTCTGCCCAGCTTAATTGGCACGAGATGGAAATGTATTGCCTGATCCACTTCACCCCCACCACCTTTGAGAATAAAGAGTGGGGTTATGGCGACGCCTCGCCTGCCATATTCAACCCGAAGAAGTTTGATGCCGATCAAATCGCGGCAGCAGCAAGGGCGGCAGGATTTAACGGACTCATTTCCGTGGCCAAGCACCACGACGGATTCTGTCTGTGGCCTACAGAAGCTACCGACTATAATATTAGCAAAAGCCCCTGGCGTGACGGCAAAGGGGATATGGTGAAGGAATTCATGGAAGCAACACACAACCACGACATGCAGTTCGGGGTGTATTGTTCCGCCTGGGATCGCAACGACCCGGCTTACGGTTCTCCGCTTTATGTGGAGCACTATCGCCAGGAGTTGACTGAACTTTATAGCAACTATGGCGAACTGTTCACTAGTTGGCACGACGGAGCCAATGGGGGTGACGGCTATTATGGTGGTGCAAACGAAAAAAGAAATATAGACCGCAGTACCTACTATAACTGGAATTCGATATGGGAGATCACCCGCAAAATGCAACCCGGAGCTGTGATATTCAGCGATATCGGCCCCGATACCCGATGGGTGGGAAATGAACGGGGAGTTGCGGGAGAAACCTGCTGGGCAACCTTTACACCGGTGGGCCCCGAGGGTCAGGAGGCGGCTCCCGGCCTGGTAGAAGCAGAATTTCTTACTACCGGGCAGCGCGACGGTAAGTTCTGGATCCCGGCGGAATGCGACGTGCCCCTGCGGCCGGGATGGTTTTATCATCCCGATCAGGACAGCAAGGTGAAAACCCCCGACCAGTTGTTTGATCTATACCTGAAAAGTGTGGGCCGCGGCGCAGGCCTCAACCTGGGCCTCGCACCCGATACCGACGGACTCCTGCATCAGAACGACGTGAACTCGCTGAAAGCGTTCGGGGATAAGCTGAGGAGCACATTTACACAAAATCTTGCTGCGGAGGCCACCTTCACTGCCTCGAATATCCGCAACGGCAATTCCGCCTACGGCACTTCGAACCTTGTTGATGGCGACCGGTATAGTTATTGGGCTACCGATGATACGGAAACCAATCCCGAACTTTCGATCGAGCTGAAAACCCCGCAGCGGTTCAATCTGTTGCGCGTGCGCGAAAATATCAAGCTGGGGCAGCGACTCGACAGCATAGTGGTAGATGTCTGGGAAAATGATGAATGGAGAAGAGCTGCTATGGCGACCAGCGTGGGGTCCGCAAGGATCATCCGTTTCCCCGAATTCCTCACTACCCGCAAACTGCGCATCCGATTCTTTGCGCCCGTCTGCCCCGCCATCAGCGAGGTAAGCTTGTTTGCCGAAGCACCCACAGCCGAAAGCTTTATGCAGGTGGAGCAGGCAGGCATTGACAAGACACAATGGAAATTGTACGATGCTTCCGCAGGTGAGGCCAGGGGAGACGCACGGGCCGCATTTGATAATAACAAAGAGACTTTCTGGGAAGTTGCCCCAACGGCTTTCCCGGCCAGTATGACAATCGACCTCGGCGGCACGAAGCGGATAAAGGCATTCTCCTATCTGCCCCGTCAGGACGGACAGCCAGCCGGTCTCGTCAGCAAATACGAGTTCGAAACGAGTGCCGACGGCCTTGCGTGGGCCCGGCAGGCCACAGGCGAATTTGCTAACATTCAGGCTAACCCGGTGGCGCAGTATGTAGCGTTGGCATCGCCGGTGCCGGCGCGCTATGTCAGATTAAAAGCGCTGGCAATTGCCGGCAATGCCGACCCGAAGATCGTCACTGTTGCCGAGCTGAATATTTTTGAGTAGACCGGCCGGCGAGGTATTTGATCAGTTCAATACCCAACAGGCTCAGCAGGGTAATCAGCAGCACGGGCCCCATGAGCGTGGTGGAGAGCGACGTGGTTTTGAAAATGGGGTGCAGGCCGGGTAGGTAGACGATCAGTATTTGCAGGATGATGGTGGAAAGGACTGCCAGCCACATACCCCGGTTTGTAAAGAAATGGCGGCTGAAAATCGAATGATAGGTAGACCGTACCGACAAGGCGTTGCCGAGCTGGACAAAACAGAGCAGGGTGAACACCAGTGTTTGCTGGGTGTTCACATCATAGCCCTGGTTCGCTGCCCAGGCCTGGGCCAGCAACACCGTAGCGGCCATAAACGAGCCGGTGTAGATGATCCTTCTTCCTGTACCGCCGGCAAAAAGGTTTTCGCGTGGCGGCCGGGGTGGACGGTTCATGATGCCTTTTTCAGCCGGCTCCGCACTGAGCGCCAGACCCGGCAGCCCGTCCGTCACCAGGTTGATCCATAGGATATGTATGGGCAACAGCGGTATCGCGAGCCCGAAAACCGGGGCGAAGAAGATCGTGAGGATTTCGGCGAGGTTGCAGGAGAGTACGTACAAAATGAACTTCCGGATATTATCGTAGATCCTCCTGCCTTCCTTCACCGCTTTTACGATGGTGGCGAAATTATCATCCAGCAGGATCATATCGGCAGATTCCTTGGACACACCCGTGCCCGTTATGCCCATCGCCACCCCAATGTCTGCCTGCTTGAGGGAAGGCGCATCGTTCACGCCGTCGCCGGTCATTGCCACGAACTGGCCGTTGTGCTGAAGAGCCTTGACGATATTCAGCTTTTGTTCCGGCGAAACCCGGGCATACACCGATATCCCGGCCACTTCCTGTTCGAAGGCTGCAGCGTCCATCTTCGAAAGCTCGGCGCCGGTTCTAACCTGCGGCTGATCGTCCTGCGACATCTGCAGGCGTTCCGCAATGGCTGTTGCGGTAAGGGGCTGATCGCCCGTGATCATCACCGTCTTGATACCTGCGGTGTTACACTGGCGGATCGCTTCGATCACTTCTTCCCGGGGCGGATCGATCATGGCTACCAGACCCAGAAAGTCGAGTTCCCGCTCCAGGCTTTCGTCGACCTTATCGGGCAGCGTATCGAGTTCTTTATAAGCGAAGAACAGCACCCGCAGTCCATCAGCCGCCCACTCCCGGTTCAGGTCGAGCCATTCCGCAGCTTGGTCCCTGTATTTTGGCGATAGCAGCTCCGCCATTTTTCCGGGCGCACCCTTCACAAACAATATCCACTTATCCTGATCTCGGTGCAGCGTGCTCATCCGCATTCTTTCGGAATCGAAAGGAATTGTTTCCTGCAGTGGAAAGCGCTGGTCTGAATCTTCTTTTACGGCACCCTTTTCGCCGGCGTAGTGAACCAATGCCGTTTCGGTGGAATCTCCCAGTATTTCACCGTTGTCGGAGAATTTGACCTCGTTGTCCAGCATCATCGCCTGTATCAGCAACTCTTCCCTGTCGGGGGCGGATTGAATCTTTTCCACGGTCATCCGGTTTTGGGTGAGCGTACCCGTTTTATCGCTGCAGATATAGGTCACCGATCCCAGCGTTTCAACCGCAGGCAGTCTCCGTATCAGCGCCTTTTGACCGGCCATGCGTCTGGCACCCTGCGAAAGTGCGATGGTGACGACCGCCGGCAGGGCTTCAGGAAGTGCTGCTACGGCCAGCGACAGGGCGGTGAGGAACATGATGAACGGCGGTTCGCCACGCCAGAGGCCTGCACCGAACACCACTATACAAATGCCGATAACGATCAGCGCCAGTTGTTTGCTGAAAACGGCAAGGCGTTTCTGAAGGGGCGTTTTCTCTTCATCTGGATGCAGCATGCCGGCGATCTTTCCTATTTCGGTATCCATGCCCGTAGCGGTGACCACCGCGCGTGCGGAACCGCTGCCGACTGTGGTTCCCTTAAAAACCATATTGAGCTGGTCTCCCGCCCCTAGATCTTCGCCCTCAAGCGGAGTTTTCTGTTTCTCTATGGGATGACTTTCCCCGGTCAGGGCAGCTTCCTCCGTTTTGAAGGCGCTTAATTCTATCAGACGCGCGTCCGCCGGCACAATATCGCCGGCTTCCAGCAGTATAATGTCGCCGGGCACCAATTCACCCGCATCTATCTTCCCGGGGTTATCCTCCCTTACCACCAGGGCGGTTTGCGCCGCCATCTGCTGTAACATCTGCACAGCGTGCTCAGCATTGTTCTCCTGTATAAATCCAATAAGGGCATTGCCGAGGATGATCGCGAGGATCACGTAGGCATCTGTGTGCTCCCCCACAGCAAAAGAAATCCCCGCAGCTATAAAAAGAATGATGATCATAATATCGCGGAACTGGGCCAGCAGAATGGCCAGCCTGGTTTTCTTTTTCCCCTCTTTGAGGACATTTTTGCCGTAAGTGGATTGCCGCTGTGCCACCATCCCGGCAGACAGGCCGGTGGCGTGTGTGTCGAGCTTTTTCAGTACTGCTTCGGCCGTAAGTGTGTACCATCGTTCCATATGCGGGGTTTGTGCGCCGGATGAAGTATTGCTGGAAGCTATTGTCAGGTTATAGTACATCTGCTAAAAAATAATTGTGCCCTGATTTTCTGAACGATAGATGATGGATATTTGTTTTTTTATGCAGCCCGCTGGTAGAGCTGCTGCGCGAGCAGAATTCCAGACTATAGATGACTGTTTCTTTTTGCAGACACATCCGCAGCTGTGCCTGCTGCGGGCAATAAATTCCCTATTTTTTCACATGATCTACACAGCAGTTTATTTTAGCGATACAACCGAGGTGCTGAGAGAGGTATTGATTGCCCTGCTTACCGATATCGGATACGAAGGATTTGAAGAAGAAGGAGATATTCTCAAAGCGTTTATACCTGAAATACAATTCGATTCTGAGCGGCTTCATATCCTGGGCCGCGAACTACGGGTGAGCTACTCGGTTACCAGTTTGCCCGAAACCAACTGGAACCAGGTTTGGGAATCCAATTTTCAGCCCGTTACCGTTGGTGTGTTTTGCCGTATCCGGGCCGATTTTCATGAACCGCTCCAGGGAATTACCCACGAGATCGTGATCACGCCCAAAATGAGTTTCGGCACGGGGCACCATGCCACCACCCATATGATGATCCGGCAGATGGAAGAGGTGGTGTTTGCCGGTAGAAATGTGCTCGACTTCGGAACGGGAACCGGTGTGCTGGCCATACTCGCGGAAAAGCTGGGGGCCGCCCGGGTTATTGCCATCGATAACGACGAGTGGAGCATACAGAATGCGGAAGAAAATTTTCAGCGCAATGGTGTTGCCAGTGTCACGCTCCGGCAGGCCGATCATGCGCGCACGGGAACAACGGTGGATATCATACTTGCCAATATCGTGCGGCAGGTAATCGTTGACAATTTTCCGTTTTTTATTGAGGGGCTGGCGCAGGGAGGGTTCTTATTGCTGAGTGGCCTGCTGGCAGAAGACGAAGCTGCGATACTTGCGGAGGCAACGAAAGCGGGCCTGCACATGGAAAAAAAGCTGGAACAGGACGGGTGGTTATGTCTGCGGTTCAGGCGTTAGCGGCGCGGACGCCGGCAGGTTTTTTTTCCTGCTCTGTTGTTTCAAAGAAGAGCTGCGTATGGCCAGATTGCATTCAATTATTTTCTTTTTGAAAATTTCTTTTGCAGTGGCCGGCTGTGTCTTTTGCTGCAGTACATAGTTAAAATAGGCGCTGGCCGCCTCTTTTCCCAGTTGGCGGCTTTGCTGGTCTACGGAAGAAAGCGTGGGGCTGGTGACTTCTGTAAAGGTTTCATTGGCGAAACCAATAATGCCCACCTCCTCGGGTACTTTCAGTCCCATCGCGGTGGCGGTCTTCAGCACACCCAGTGCTGAATAGTCGGTAATAGTGAAAAAGGCGTCCGGAGGCTGGCGGTAACGCAACAACTCCTCTGCGCTTTTCATGGCAGCCTCTGTGGTAAGCGCGTTCTCGAGAATATAATTATATGGGATAGTAAGATCGGCTTCGCGGATCGCCTGCAGGTAGCCTTCCTTACGATCGCGGTAGATCGACAGATGGTCGGGCCCGCCGAGCAGCGCGATCTTTTTGTAGCCCTGTTCTATCAGGTGTTTCACGGCTTTATAGGCGCCGTTCTGATTGTCGTTGATGATAATATGGCTGGGAAATCCATGGTCAACACGATCGAACTGGATCAGCTCGATCTTATGGCTTGAAATATCCTGCAGGTGCCGTGTCATGCGCGTTTCCATCGAGAGGGAAATAATGATGCAGTCCACATTCTGCCGAATCAGGGTTTCCACAGCCTGCACCTCTTTCACGTACGATTCGTCGGACTGGCAAATGATCAGCCTGTAATTGTTTTCATAACAGGCCTCTTCCATGCCGGAGATTGCACTGGAAAAAAAAGCGACGTTGATCTTGGGTACTACCACTCCGATGGTCCGGGAAGAACCCTTCCTCAGGTTGGCTGCATTTACATTGTGTTTGTAATTAAGTTCTGCGGCTTTGGATTTTACCAGCAGTTTGATCTTGTCACTTATAGAAGGCAGGTCGTTCAGTGCTTTCGAAACCGATGAGGGAGCAATGCCCAATTCACGTGCGATATCGTATATCGTGATCCGTTTGTTTTTCTTTTGATTCTCGTTCATAGTGGTCTGCGGCGATGAGCCAAATTTCGGGCGAAAGTAGAATAATCTCTTCATGTGTAGAAATCGATTTTGTAAAGAAGGTGGTTTGGCTGCCGATTTTTCCAGCCTCTGGGTTCGCCCAAGGTTGCTTCTAGGTTAACCCCAAACAGAGCCTTGTTGCAGATATTAGCTTGAATCGCGCCAATACTGTATTTAAAATCAACAGGTTGTGTGCTGCATGGTATCCGATAGCAAGCTTTATATTAAATTTGGAAATCGATTTCCCATTCCTTATTTTTGTTTGAACATTGCTGCTATGATCAACTACATGAAGCCATCTCTCCGTAAGCTGCCCTCGAGCGCGCATTGTTCTTTCTCGGTGAAAGTGGATGCGGGCGAGAACCTGCTCAATAACTGGCACTATCATCCGGAAGTTGAGTTGATATTGCTGAAACGTTCCGCCGGCACCCGGATCATTGGCAACAGCATCGACCGGTTCGGCCATAACGATCTTCTATGTATTGGTAAAAATGTGCCGCATGCCTTTGTTCATGAAGAGCAGTACCTTACGGGTAGTGCCTCGCCCGAGGCAGTGGTGATCCAGTTTTATGAGACCTTTCTGGGCCGTGAATTCATGAACCTTCCGGAGCTGCGCGGCATTCAGGACGTTTTTGTTGCCGCCCGGCAGGGGCTGAGTATCCTTTCGCCCGCGAGACAACAGATCATCCCCCTGATGGAAAAGATGCTGCAGGCCTCTTCCTTCGATCGTATATTGTTACTGCTGGAGATACTCCGGGTGCTGCTCGACCGGAACGCCTATGCTGTGTTGGTGGAAGAGGGGTTTATTTATGATTCCGCAAAAGACGAGGATGGCCGGATAAAAAAAATAATCGATTATACGGCCCAGAACTACCACCAGAATATCAGGATCGAATCAATCGCGAGTATCGTGAATCTCACCAAAGAGTCGTTCTGCCGTTTCTTCAAATCACATACCGGCAAAACCTATTTTGAATTCCTGATCGAATACCGCATCAACCAGGCCTGCCGAATGCTGGTTGAAAATCATAAATCGATTAAAGAAATCGGATATTGCTGCGGGTATGATAATCTCTCCAATTTTTATTCCCAGTTTAAAAAAGTGATCCGGCAGAGCCCTCTCGAGTACAAGAAAAAATGCCTGAATATCACTGAGCAGACGATGTATTAGGAGGTGGTGGGCCGCGGGAAAAAGCAGTGCTGATGCAAAGCGTCCGTTTATGCTAAAATACGGGAATAGCCCGCTAATATATACCAATAATATGTCTTAATTTAA
>CAZUWX010000009.1:42772-90134 GCA_964624205.1 uncultured Chitinophagaceae bacterium | reverse complement strand
GTTGGTTTAGAGCACTACTTTGACAGAGTAGGGGTCACTGGTTCGAGCCCAGTGCAGTCCACAGAATAAGGCCGCCGTGACGAACAAACTGCTATATGATGAAAAGGCCCTTATGTTGAGGGTGAGCGAGGGCGATGAAGCGGCTTTTACCCTTCTTTTTGAAAAATGGCAGCCTGCCCTGGCTACCTATATTTTCCGGATCACACGATGCCGGGAATCAGCCGCCGAAATAGTCCACGACGTATTTCTTGCTATCTGGCACCGGCGCGCTACGCTTCGGTCCGTGGAAAACTTTAAGTCTTACTTGTTTGTCGCCTCCCGGAACCATGCCATCAACGCACTGAAAAAGGCGTTGCGGGAAAACAACCGCCTGGCGGAGTTACGGAAGCTCGCCGCCGATAGCCTGCATTCTTTGCCGGATACTTCGGAAAAGGCCGACCTACCCGCCATGCTTGACGAGGCGATCGAACAGCTTTCTCCACGGCAGCGGCAGGTTTACCTCTTGCGTAATCATCAGTTGCTTAGTTATCGCGAGATCGCGGAACGGCTGGGCATCGGAATGGAATCGGTAAAAAGCCATCTGGCGCTTGCCAGCAAGGCGATTACCAAATACCTCAGCGGGCGGAAGGCTTCCCTTCCCGCTCTGTTTATCTTCTTTTTGTAGTTCTCAGTTATCTTTCTTTTAGTTTTTCAGGAAAGGCCTCCCCCATTTTTGCAAGAGAGATTGTCTTATTATAAGCAGCCCTGATTTTTAGAACAGCAGCATAAAAAATATATGGATCATCCCAACCGTCTGAAGGAATTATTCGAAAAGTATTTTTCGGGGGTTTCTACCCCTGAAGAAGAGGTGCGCCTGGCCCGAATGATCGAAGATCTCCCTCCTGAGACCCTATCGGAACTCCTGGCCTTCTCCTGGGAAAAGCTGGGGGCTGCAGAGCCGGTGATCCCGGCGAGGGAGACTAACCGGATCCTGCAGCGCATACTGGGGAAATTGAACGAGGAAACGAATGAAAACCCAAGTATACCGGCGAAGGAGCAACAGCGGGAGGAGCTTTTTATCGAGAACACAACGGTGTTGGATAGAACGGTTCAACCGGACGGGAGTCTTCTACCGGATCATGCAGATCAGACAAACCTCGTAGTCCAGCCGGATAGAGCTATCCAACCGTCCGAGATAATTCAACCGGCCCGTGTCGGTAAAAACATCAACTGGTGGAAGTATGCAGCGGTAGCTGCGGGATTGTTCTTCCTGGCCGCCGCTTCTTATTTCTACCTGCCGGAGAAAAAGACAGGGGTGCCGGTGATCGGGCTTCTTACACCAAACGACCTGGTGCCCGGCCATCAGGGTGCGGTGCTTACACTGGCCGACGGCAGACAGATATCGCTGGAAGACACCGGGGAAGGTGTGGTGACCCGGCAGGGCCAAACCGAAGTGGTGAATTCCGACGGCAAGCTGCAATACCGTGCTCAGCCGGAGTCCGATGGCCCGCTGATGTATAACACGATGCGCACACCCAAAGGAAGACAGTATCAGCTAACGCTTTCCGATGGCACAGCGGTCTGGTTAAATGCGGCTTCATCTATTACTTATCCCATTTCTTTCCCGGGGGAGGAAAGGGTGGTGACTGTTTCGGGTGAAGCTTATTTTGAGGTAATGCCTGATAAAAAAAGACCTTTTCGCGTGGATATACAGGGAAAGGGCAGGGTAGAGGTGTTGGGTACTCATTTTAACGTTAATGCATACGCGGATGAGCCGATAGTTAAGACGACCCTGCTGGAGGGAAGCGTTCGGGTGGATAATTTTCAGAACCATGGGCATTCGGTGCTGCGGCCCGGCCAGCAGGCACAGTTCGGAGCAGAATTGCAGGTGCTGGATAATGTGAATACGGGAGAAGCGGTGGCGTGGAAGAATGGTTATTTCACATTTAGCGACGCAGGGATTGAGGCCATCATGCGTCAGGTGACACGGTGGTATGATGCAGAGATCATTTACGAGGGGAATATCCGGGATGAGCGGTTCTCGGGATCCGTTCCCAGATCCGTTGCAGCTTCAAAGCTGCTGGAAGTGCTTGAGCTGACACGAACGGTGCGGTTCTCAATAGAAGATAAAAAGATTACGGTAAAACCTTATTAAAACATCAGTATACAAAATAAACAATTGCGGCGCCGGAGGGGCCGCGATACACTTTAAATTTAGCGATTATGATCACTTGAATATTGCGGCTGATCGGCCAAAAAAACCGTCCCGACGGCAATCGGGACGGCAGAAATTCAGGTTAGCCATTAAAACAATCCATGCGAGAGACTGCTTATTTATTAACCTAAACAACCAAAGTTATGTATTTCAGGTTATTTGGATCCGCTTTGGCGGGTGTTCTTTGTACCTGGTCTTTGTGCCGGAAACTATTTACCAGAACAAACCCTGTCTTCCCCTTAGGCCCGGCAGGGAAAAAACTGCTGTTAATTATGAAGTTAACTGCATTCATTCTTCTGACGGTCTGCCTGCAGGTCAGCGCCAATTCTTACGCTCAGCGGATCACGCTGTCGGAACGAAATGTTCCCGTTAGGAAGGTGCTCGAAAAGATAAAACAGCAGTCGGGATACGATTTTTTTTACAATAGCCGGACGCTTGAGCGCGCGGGCAGGGTTTCCCTTAACATAAAAGGCGGCTCACTGACCGAAACGTTGGAGGCCTGCTTTCGCAATACCGGCCTGACCTATACGATCACCGATAAGATCATTGTGATCAACAGGGTCGCGCCACCGCTGCCTGCAACCCCGGTTTCAGCGGCCGCGGAGATGGCCGTACAACAGCCTATTGAAGTGCAGGGTGTAGTGATGAGCGACGATGGCAGTCCCCTGGCGGGAGCCAGCATTACCGTGAAAGGTGAGGGGCGCACCGTGTCTGCAGGAAATTCGGGCAACTTCAGCATCACCGTTGAGCCGGATGCCGTTCTGATTTTTTCTTTTGTGGGCTATCAGCCCAAAGAGGTGGCGGTGCAGGGCCGGCGAAGCCTTACTGTAATACTGGAGAAAGAGGAAGATAAGTTGCAGGGCGTGGTGGTGGTCGCTTACGGCACACAGCGGAAAGAAAGCGTTACCAGCGCCATCAGTGAAATAAAAGGCGAAGAACTTACAAAACGCCCGGTGTCCAATGTGCAGCAGTCCCTCCAGGGTCTTGCCCCCGGCGTAACCGTACTGGACCTGGGAGGCGCTCCCGGGCGGTCGGCAGCCACGATCAGGGTGCGCGGCATTACTACATTTAATATCAATAATCCAAGCGGCACTTATGGCGGATATGATCTCGGTAAAAATGATGCGCTGGTTATCATTGACGGAATTGAACAACGGCTGACCGATTTTAATCCCGACGACATAGAGACGATCACGGTACTGAAAGATGCTTCTTCCACGGCCATATACGGATCAAGGGCCACTAACGGTGTAATACTCATCACCACCAAACGCGCAAAGGGAAATAAGGTCGCCGTTGATTACCATGGGTATTATGCGTTGCAGAAAAGCATCAATAATCCGAAGATGATGGACCTCGAGTCGTACATGCGTATGCAGGTGGCTGCTTATACCAATTCCGGAGCGGCCCTCCCTGCCCGTTTTACGGAGCAGTCCATCAATGAATGGGTGAACGCCACCGACCGTGAAAAATATCCCCTGCCCAATACCTGGTACCAGACTGTTTTCAGCACGGCTCCGCAACACAATCATAGTTTTGCAGTTGCCGGCGGGAATGATATGCTGAAGGCGCGCTTTAGCGGCCGATATATGGATCAGGACGGGATCGCACCAAATTACAGCGACAGGCTCCGGGAGATCAAATTGAATACAGACTTCAAGCCGGCCGGGAACCTGTCGTTCAGCTTCGACGTCAACTATCGCTATAATTATTCCACAGTGCCCGCAGTAGAGCCTTTTCAGAATATTCTACACGGCTCTCTTTGGGCAGTGCCTAAATATGCCGACGGCACCTATGGCCTGAGTTCACAGGGGAATAACCCACTGATGTATTCCGAGATCAGCGGCCTTTCACAGCAGTACAATGAGAATATCATTGCTAACCTGAAGGGCGAATGGGAAATTATGAAAGGACTTCGATTTTCCAGTCAGTTCGGCGCCCGCGGCAACATGGTGCAAAGCAAAAATTTCGCGAACGCCTATACGAATATCGATAAGAATACCAACGTCACTAAGATCGTGGCCAACAACAGTCTTTCCGAGGTCAGGAATATCATGCGGGAATACACCTGGAACAATATCCTCACCTATGAAAAGCGGTTGAGCGATCACGACTTGAAGGCGCTGGCGGGTTACTCGGAAATAGATAATTCCCAGTCGCTGCTGAACGCTTACCGGGAACGCTTCTTCAATAACGACATCCAGTCGATCGGGCAGGGCACCAACGACGGCACCAAGAGCAATTCCGGGGGGGACGCGGAGTTTGGACTGCGGTCCTTTTTCGGCAGGCTCAACTATGCCTTTGCCGGGAAATATTTTTTCGAGGCGAACGGACGATACGACGGCTCCTCCAAGTTTACGGAAAATAAACGCTATAGCTTTTTTCCCTCCTTTTCAGCAGGATGGAGGGTCTCACAGGAGAGCTTCTGGGCAGGCATCGGTGAGGTTGTTAACGAGGCAAAACTAAGAGCCTCCTGGGGAAAGACGGGTAACCAGTCGGTCGACCTCTACAGCTATTATGCGTCTCTGAACCTTATCCCTTATACCTTCGGCGGGCTGCCCGTGCAGGGGTACACGCAGGCTACCCTGGCCAATAAAGACCTGGGTTGGGAAACCACCACACAAACTAACCTGGGCATCGACCTTGGATTACTGAACAATCGGGTAATTTTTACGGCGGACTATTACAAAAAGATCACGGATGATATCCTGCTGAACCTGGCCATACCGGCAACGGTGGGGCTTGCCGCACCTCCCCAGAATGCAGGCTCGGTGGAGAATGAGGGATTCGAGTTCTCTCTGAGTTATCGTGGCAGTAAAACGGGATCGGCATTCCGCTACAATGTGGGTGCCAACTTCAGCATCAACGATAACAAAGTGGTGGATCTGAAAGGAACCGGCCCCTATATCATCGGATCGGATAACTATCCCCGTTATATCATCGCAACCGGATTCCCGATCAATGCCCTTTGGGGATATAGAACCGATGGATTGTTCCGGAGCCAGCAGGAAGTGGATAACTATCCCACCTATTCACCCAATTCGACCCCCGGCGACGTGAAATACGTGGACCTGAACGAAGACGGCAAGATCGACGCAAACGACATGACCATGATCGGGAATGTGTTTCCTAAATACACTTACGGCCTGAATGCCGACCTCAGCTATGGCAATTTCGACCTGAATCTGCTGATCCAGGGAGCAGCCGACATCGACACCCGACTCGGAGGCGCCATGTCAGACCATGGCAATTTCGAAGCCTTTGCGCACGAGATACTCACTAATAACTACTGGACTCCGGAAAATCCGGGTGCCGAGTTTCCGAAACCCAGAAAGTTCGACTTCCGGAATGGCATCACGTCTGACCGAACCATCCTGGATGGCTCTTATGTGCGGCTGAAGAACATCCAGTTGGGTTACCGCCTTCCCGCTTCCTGGCTGCGTAGCAGCGGCCTGAACGCGGTGAAGTTGTATGTATCGGGCACCAACCTGATCACCTTCTCCGAGCTCAATAAATGGAACCTGGATCCTGAAGTGGAGCCCGGTGTGGCGGTTTATTATCCCCAGGTTTCACTGTACACATTTGGCGTGAACGTGCAATTTTAATTTCGGGCTGTTAAAAAAAACATTATGAAAAGGATGAAGAAGTATATAAATCGATATATAATCGGAATAAGCGTGGCAATGATGATGTTATCCTCATGCAGTAAGGAACTGCTGGAGACATTGCCAAACGATCGCCTTTCGGAAGACATTTACTGGAAAACAGAGAACGACGCAAAACTTGCCGTGAATTCGCTTTACACTTTTCTCGACGGCGTGAGTGCACTGAGCTGGGATGCGGCCACTGAGATCGCACACAGTAACCAGTTGGCCAACTCTCTGACCTTTGTGGAACTGGGCACTTACGATATTGCCAATGCGAAGGTGCTTGCCGAATGGTCGGCAGGCTTCAATGGCATTCGTGCCGCCAATTATTTTCTGGAGAATGTAGACAAGGTAACCGGCGCCAACCCGGATAATATAGCCCGCTTCAAAGCTGAGGCAAGAGTGCTGCGCGCCTACCAGTATATTAAGTTGGCGGGATTTTTCGGAGATGTGCCCCTGCTTACTGCCACCGTCAGCCTGGAGGAAGCCGGCAAACTGACAAGAACCCCCGTAGAGCAGATCTGGGATTTTGTGGATACGGAGCTTGCGGCTGCGGCACAAGTGCTTCCACCTTCCTATCCGGCGGCCGACCGCGGACGCATAACCAGCGGTGCTGCCTGGGCCCTCAAGGCAAGGGCCGATCTCTGGGCAGGCAGGTACCAACTGGCGATAGACGCCGCTGAAATGGTGCAGGGCTACAGCCTGTATCCTTCGTATGCCGACCTGTTCAAATACGTGGCCGAAAACAACGTCGAAGTAGTGCTCGACAAACAGTTTATCAAGAATAACTACCAGAACAACGTCTTCGCTGTGTTGTCGCCCTTTAGCCAGCTCAACGGAGCGAGCATGTATGTGCCCACCCGGGCGATGGTCGACGCATACGAAACCGCAGACGGCAAAAAAATCACGGACCCGGGAAGCGGATATGATCCACTGCAGCCTTATAACAACCGGGATCCCCGGCTTCGCTTTTCGATCTATGTGGATGGGGACATACTTCCAAGCGGCATCGTCTTTGAGCCGGCGCCTAATAGCGGCGGACCCGATGCGATCGGCGCTACCTTCGTGAATTCCACCACCGGGTTTAATATCCGTAAGTATATCAACCCGGAAGACTATGCGACGCCCTCTAATTCCGGCATCAATATCATACTACTGCGATACGCGGAAGTGCTGCTGACTCTGGCGGAAGCAAAGATCGAACTGAACCAGCTCGATGCGTCGGTCTATGATGCGATCAATACGGTGCGCAACGGGAGGACTGATGTGAAGATGCCTTCAATAGGAAACGAACTGACCCAGGAAGAGCTGCGTGAGATCGTGCGGCAGGAACGCACCGTAGAGCTGGCTTTTGAAGGATTGCACCTTTTCGACATACGCCGCTGGAAAACTGCTGAACTGGTGATGCCCGGCCCGGTGCTGGGAATGGATTATCTCGATAATGGCGAGCTCAAGACCGTGGTGGTAGCTGGAGTGAACCGGTCGTTCGACAAACGAAGGCATTATCTGTGGCCTATACCGCTTACCGAGATCAACCTGAACGGCAATCTTTCTCAAAACCCCGACTGGTGAGGGTCATTTTAGAATCTAAACAGTTGAGTGCACCCTGAAGTCATATTAGTTTGGCGTAGCGTCTTAACCAGAACAAGTGCGGTAGACCGTATGATATCCCGTTAAAACATTTAATCATGACGAGCAAATTCTATAAAAACTTTTGGTCTGCTTTCCGGCACACCGGTCTGCCATTATTATGCATGTTATGTTGCCTCGGGTGGCTGTCGGCCGATGCGCAACCCCGCCCCAATATTATTGTGATCCTGGCCGATGACCTTGGATACGGAGATGTGCAGTGTTACGATCCCATGCGGGGAAAAATAGCCACCCCGAATATCGACCGGCTGGCAGCAGGTGGAATGCGCTTTACGGATGCCCACACTTCCTCGGCGATATGTTCCCCTTCGCGATATACCCTGCTGACCGGCAGATACCACTGGCGATCGCGTTTGCAGAAGGGAATTGTGAGCATGTGGGAGAAGCCGCTGATCACGCCGGATCGCCTCACCATCGGGGGACTGATGCAGCGGGTGGGCTACACGACTGCGGTAGTGGGGAAATGGCACCTGGGTTGGAACTGGCCCATTGAGGCGCAGGACATGCGGCATTTTACCAACATCGGTCCTTTTGAAGGCATATACAGGAAGCCGGATATGCCGAGAAGAACCCAGGCCAGCCAGGAAGACCGGCAGGCCTGGGCAAGAACCTTTGCGCGGCCTATCGGCGGCGGCCCTACGGAATTGGGATTCAACAGCTATTTCGGAACGGATGTCCCCAACTGGCCTCCCTTCTGTTTTATCAGCAACAACAAAACCGTGGGGATGCCCACTGAATTGCTGAAAGCGGAGCAGGTTTCGGTTAACCAGGCGAGTTTCCAGGGACCGGCCCTGGACAACTGGAAGCTTGAGGGCATTCTTCCGGCGCTCGCCGCACATGCAGATTCTTTCATCATGGTGAATGGCAATAACAAACAGCCCTTTCTCCTTTATTTCCCCCTTACTTCACCCCATACACCGCTGGCAGTGAACGAGGAATGGAAAAACAAAAGCGGGCTGAACAACGAGTACGCGGATTTTGTTATGGAAACGGACGCCGTAGTAGGTCGTGTGCTGGATGCGATCGATCGCGCCGGTATCGCAGATAATACGATCGTGATCTTCACCAGCGATAATGGGTGTGGCTCTTATATCGGAAGTAAAGAGCTTCAGGCGCAGGGGCATTATGTGAGCGGCCCGCTAAAAGGGTATAAGGGTGATATCTGGGAAGGCGGGCACCGCGTCCCATTCATCGTGCGGTATCCGCCCCTTGTGAAGGCGGGGACCGTTTCCCACGAGCTCGTATCACTGGCAGACGTAATGGCTACTCTTGCAGCGATTACGGGTCAACGGTTGCCTTCCAATGCAGGGGAAGACAGTTACAGCATCGTTCCGCTGTTGAAAGGCGGGCGGAAAGCCGTGCGTCGTATATCGGTGAGTACGCGGTGGGACGGCCTGCAAAGCGTTCGGCATGATCAGTGGAAACTTATCTGTGCTGAACAGCCCGAACTGTACAATCTCGGAGAGGATATTGGCGAGACCAGCAATCTGGCTGCCGAATACCCCAAGGTTGTGGATCGTATCCTGGCGGCCAGGGAGAAGATGATAGAGAACGGCCGGAGCACACCCGGGTCGCGGCAAAAAAATGACGTGGAAGTTGTCCGCCTGCCGGAAAATTAATGGGTATCTCCGTAGTAAATTAAATTGTTGAGATGAGAATATTGTTATTGGGGTTGCTGCTGATACAGGTGGACTTGCTGAAAGCACAGAACACATTGGTTGAACTATATCGGCAACAGACATCGCCTGCTATTGTTGAGCTTGCTAACACACCCGTGCTTTTCAGGGAAAACGCGCGGCAGTTTCAGCAGATCCTTGCTGCTTATACGGCTGCCGATTCGGGTAAGATATCTTTCTCCATGAATGGAAAAATGCTGCTTTCGGTACCATTGAAAAAAGGAAATAATCGGTTGCTGCTTACGGTGCCGGCAACCAGTCGCCCGAAAAAGATCAGCATCAGTGTGAAAGTGGATGATCAGCCATCGCAAAAATATCCTTTTACCCTCCTGCCTGTGCAGCAGCTTGAGGTATTGCTGATCCAGCACACGCATACGGATATCGGTTATACGCGACCCCAATCTGAAGTGCTGGCGGAGCAGATGCGGTATATAGATTATGCACTCGACTTCTGCGACCAGACCGATGGTCTTCCCGATGATGCCAAATTTCGCTGGACCTGCGAGTCGGCGTGGGTTACCCGGGAATACCTTCGTTCACGCCCCCAGGAGCAGATCGCGCGCCTGAAAAAAAGGATTGCAGAAGGCAGGATCGAGGTGACGGGGATGTTTTTCAATATGGCCGAAGTGGCAGACGAGAACATCATGTACGATTTCCTCCAGCCCCTGAAAGAGTTTGACCGGGCGCGGATCCCTGTGACGACGGCCATGCAGAACGACGTGAACGGTATTGCCTGGTGTATGCCCGACTATTTTAAACACACAGGAGTAAAGTACCTGAACATGGGCATCAATGAAACCCGTTCGATCCTTCCGTTCGATAAACCCACGGCCTTCTGGTGGGAGGCACCCTCCGGCGCCAGGCTACTTGCATTTCGCGCGGAACATTATATGACCGGGAATTTTTTTGGCATCGAGTCGGCAGCGCCCGACTTCGGTGCACGGATGATGTGGTATCTCGCGGATCTGCAATCGAAAAAATATCCGCTCAACAAAGTGGCTGTCCAATACTCGGGCTATTTCACCGACAACGCGCCCCCTTCCACGGTTGCCTCTGCCCTGGTGCGCGACTGGAATAAAAAATACGAATCTCCCAAACTCCGCCTTTCGGTGATCAGCGAGTTCTTTGAATACCTGGAAAGGGAACACGGCACTTCGCTACCGGTTTACAGGACCGCCTGGCTCGACTGGTGGACGGACGGCTTTGCATCTATATCGCGGGAAACCGCTGAAGTGAGAAAGACCCAGAACCTCAAACAGGCTGGAGAGGGACTTTTTGCGATGATCTCAGCCATGGGAGGCGAGCTGAACCCGAAACTCGAAGAACAAAGCGATCATATCAGCGAGAACGCGTTGTTCTTTGACGAGCATACAGTTGGCGCGGACGAAAGCATTTCCCGGCCGTATTCCGAGAACACCACCCGGCAATGGCTACAGAAAGGGGCTTATGCCTGGGAAGCCCTGAAGAAGGTCACCCTGCTCAATGAAGAGGCGCTGGCACGGTTCCAGCCCTTCCTGAAAAAGCCGGCTTTCCCTGTGGTGTATATCCTCAATTCGATGGGATGGGATCGTTCGGGCACTGCCGAAGTCTTTATCGATTACGAAGTGTTCCCGATAGACAGGAAGGCAAAAATGATCGACCAGGTGACAGGGGAAGAGGTGCCGGTGCAATTGCTCCATAAACGAAGAGAGGGCGCTTACTGGATACTGGAGGTGAAAGACATCCCGGCCATGGGATATAAGGCCCTACGCATCGAGGTGAGCGATGAGTCGCCGGGCGCTGAGCAACCATCGGCTGCTACACAAACCTCAGGCACTGCGCAAACCTCTGCGAGCATGTCAAGGCCCACGGATGCGGGGATCCTGGAAAACAAATATTACAGGGTCCAGATCGACAAGGCCACGGGTGGTATCACGAGCCTGTTCGACAAAGAGCTGCGGCAGGAGCTTGCCGATCCGCAGCAGCCCTGGAAGATCGGCCAGCCGGTGCGGGAAACCCTACCTGCAAGGAATAAGCTGGAGCCTTCTCATACTACGGTACAGGCGGTGACGATCGGCGAGAAAAAAGAAGGGCCGGTATGGAAAAGCATCAGCCTGCAGTCGGAAATGCAGGGATACAGACCAGCTACGAAAGAAATTCCCGGTGGCATCCGGACGGAGATCCGGTTGTATCATAACGAAAAAAAGATCGAATTTTTATATACCGCCAGCAAGGAGATGCTCACGGATCCCGAAGCACTGTATATCGCTTTCCCGTTTCAGCTTCCCGGGTCGCGGATCGTATTTGAAACCATAGGCGGCATCCTTTCCTTCGGTGAGCAGTTACCCGGCTCCTCTTCGGACTGGAATGTGGCGCAGAACTTTGTGGCGGTGAGGAGTGGAGAAGCTCAGGTCATCATGGTAAGCAATGAGCTGCCCCTGTGGCAGTTTGGCGGACTCAATATCGGTAAGTTCGAAAGGTATCCGAAGCCGGGTAAACCCTGGCTGTTTTCCTGGGTGATGAACAACTACTGGTTCACTAATTTCAGGGCTTTCCAGGAGGGGGATTTCAGTTGGAGCTATCAACTCACTTCTGTTGCGGATACTTCTAACACCTATGCCACGCAATATGCATGGGGCCAACGCACACCTTTCCTTTCCCGTGCGCTTCCGGCGGGGAACGAGAAACTGGATGCTGCCGTAAAGAGAACACTGCAGCTCTCCGGAGATCCGAACGCAATGCTGGTAAATGCGCGACCCGTTTTTAGGAACAACAAGGAGGCGATCCTGCTTCATTTCCGCGAGTTGGGGGGTAGGCCTGCAACCATTTCGCTGTCTTCGGCGGTGGAAGGACGGCCTGTTAAAACCCTGCGCGAGGTAAGCGTCACGGGTCAGCAACTCGGAGCTGCTGTGCAGGACGTCCGTTTAAAGCCCTTTGAAGTGAAATTTATTGAGGTGGAGTTTTGATTCCAGGAGTCAATTTTTCAAATTCGATAGCAGCAAAATAAAAGCAGCTGTTTCAAACATTTTTAGTCCTGGAATTTGAAGAATTGGGAGATGGGATACCTGCTGTCAACTTTTAACAAATCCTTACGAAACACGGGTCGTAGCGGGCGTTTTATCGTCTGGATTCCGGCAGCGGTCTTGTGCAAATCCGCTATCTTTATTAAAAACCGACGATCATGCGAAAGATGCTGACAATACCAAATTTGATGTTGCCCGCAACCGCCCTGCTGTTGTGCGCCGGAATGACACAAGCCCAGCAACCCAGCCGCGAAAGCCTGAATGGGGCCTGGCAGTTAAAACAAAACAACTCGGAACAGGTGGTGGTATTCGTTGACGGATATTTTTCCCAGACGGACTACAGCATACCGGCTAAAACGTTTCATTATACACGCGGCGGCACGTACTCCGTGGATAAGAGCACCCTTACGGTCAACCTCGAGTTTCATACCGAAAATAAAGCAGCCGTGGGCACAAAAGTCACTGCGGCCGTCCGTTTCAAAAATGGTAAGCTGGAACTCGACTGGAAGGACGGAAAGGGTAAACAGACCTGGACAAAGGTCGACGACGGAAAGGGCGGCCTGGCCGGCTACTGGCGTATCAACGGCAGGGCGCAGGACGACGCGATGCATCCTATTCCACTGCGACCCCGCAAGACGATCAAGATACTTTCCGGCACCCGGTTCCAGTGGGCAGCCATCAACACGGAGACCGGTGAATTTTTTGGAACCGGCGGCGGCACTTATACCTTCCGCGACGGTAAATACACGGAGAACATTGAATTCTTCTCCCGCGACGGGTCGAGGGTCGGTGCCTCTCTTGGGTTTGATGGCGAGGTGGAGGGTAATACCTGGTTGCATTCAGGCCTGAGCTCCAAAGGTGATCCCATCAAAGAAACCTGGGTTCGGAACGAATGAGCATTAATATTTTCTGTACATTATAGTTGCCGTTGCAACAAATTTATCCCTTGCTTCTCTGCTTTTTGTGCTTCCACCTGCCCTGGCTCTGGCCTTGACGGTGTGGGCGGGGGCCGGCTGTACCAGGCTCGGGTGCGGGCCCCAGCGTAGGGGGAAGCGGCAGCCTTTTTACTTCGCCGCCGATCAGTTCCTCGATGTTGCGGAACTTCCGCTGATCAGTCGGGTTTACGAAGGTGAGGGCCACACCGGTGGCTTCGGCGCGTGCGGTTCTGCCGACACGATGCACATAGTCCTCCGCATCGCCGGGAACGTCGAAGTTGATCACCAGCTCAATGGAGTCGATGTCTATGCCCCGGGATAAAATATCGGTGGCTACGAGGATCTGCAGTTTCCGGTTCTTGAAACTACGCAGTACCTCGTTACGCTGGTCCTGTAGCAGGTCGGAATGGATCGCTGCCACATTGAAGTGAAGCTTCAGCAGTTCTTTTTCCAACTCCTTCACTTTGCTTTTGGTGGACGAGAAGATCAGGATACTTTTCAGGTTTTTACCTGTGAGCAGGGATTTGATCAGCGCTATTTTCTGGGTGTTATGTACCATGTAAACGCCCTGTATCACTTTTTCGGCAGGGCGGGAGACGGCAATATTGATCTCTTCGGGATTTTTCAGGATCTTTTTGGCGAGCGTGCGGATCTTCGGAGGCATCGTGGCCGAGAACATCAGCGTCTGGCGTTCGGTAGGCAGATAGCTCACGATCCGGCTGAGGTCCTCACTGAAGCCCATATCCAGCATCCGGTCGGCCTCGTCCAGGATGAGATGTTTCACCGTGCCAAACTTCACATAGCCCTGGTTCAGGTGGGCAATCAGTCGCCCCGGAGTGGCAATAATAATATTGGCTCCCTGGGTCAACGCTTTTTTCTCCTGTTCGTAGGAGCTGCCATTGTTGCCGCCATAAATTGCGATTGAGCTGATGGGGGTAAAATAGGCGAAGCCTTGCAGCGCTTCATCGATCTGGATGGCCAGTTCGCGGGTAGGCACAATCACCAGGGTATTGACGTTCTCCGAGGGTGCCTGGATGATCTTGTTCATCACCGGCAGCAGGAAAGCTGCTGTTTTGCCGGTGCCGGTCTGGGCACAGGCGATCAGGTCGTGGCCGGCGAGAATAATGGGTATGGCTTTTTCCTGGATGGGGGTTGGCTTTTCAAAGCCCATTGCGTCTAGTCCTTCCAGGAGTTCGGGTTCAAAGTGATCTTGGAATGTCAAAGTAAAAAATTTTCATCGGTATATTTTCTGCCTTTCAACGGTTGGCGGCCGGTCGCCAAGGTAAAGGCAGCTATAGCGCGAAGCTACAGGAAATTTAGTTGTGAACGGTTAATTATCAATGGTCGGTTGTCAGGTGACGATGGTAGGTGATTAGTTTCCTGACCGGGGATTTGCGACTACGGGATCCCTGTTTCCCTTTACAATTAACCCCTCACAATTGCATTTTGTCCTACCTTGCAGCCATGCAACAATATCTCCGCTTATTGCAGCATATTTTTGATGAAGGCGTAAGCAAGACCGATCGCACGGGTACCGGTACCAGGAGTTGTTTTGGCTACCAGATGCGATTTGATCTTGGAGAGGGTTTCCCCCTGGTGACCACCAAGAAGGTTCACCTGAAAAGTATTATTTACGAGCTGCTCTGGTTCCTGAGAGGCGACACCAATATTGGTTACCTGAAAGAGCACGGCGTGCGTATCTGGGACGAATGGGCGGATGTGAACGGGGAGCTGGGGCCGGTGTACGGCAAACAATGGCGATCCTGGCAGGGACCCGACGGGCGGGTGCACGACCAGTTGAAGGACGTGCTTCATCAGCTAAAACAAAATCCCGACAGCCGACGGATGATTGTCAGCGCCTGGAACGTGGCGGATCTTTCTGAAATGGCCCTGATGCCCTGTCATACGATGTTCCAGTTTTATGTGGCAGAAGGAAAGCTGAGTTGTCAGTTGTACCAGCGGAGCGCTGACGTGTTCCTCGGCGTGCCCTTCAACATTGCATCCTATGCACTGCTTACCCTGATGGTGGCTCAGGTTGCAGGCTTCCAGCCCGGCACATTTGTGCACACGTTTGGTGACGTACACCTGTACAACAACCATGTGGAGCAGGCCAGGCTACAGCTCAGCAGGCAACCCTTTCCCCTGCCAGTAATGCGGCTGAACCCGGAAAAGAAAGACCTTTTTTTATTCCGGTATGAAGACTTCACCCTGGAGCACTACCAATCCCACCCTGCGATAAAAGCGCCGGTAGCGGTGTGATGATCCATCTTTACAACCGGATGGATCCACGTGCCGAGTCGTTCATCATCACAATAGCAAACAATCGCGAATGAAAAGCTATATAATTGATCCTGGTAATTTGTTCACCCTCCACAACTAAAGATAAATGACCCTCAGCTTAGTGGTTGCGGCGACGCAGAACAATGTGATTGGAAAAGATAACCGGTTGTTATGGCGGTTGCCGAACGACCTCTCCTTTTTTAAGAACCTCACCTGGGGCATGCCGGTGATCATGGGGCGCAAAACCTTCGATTCCCTCGGCAAGCCGCTGGCGGGCAGGACCAACATCGTGATCACCCGGCAGGGCGACTGGCAGAAGGAGGGAGTGGTTGCTGTGCACAGTTTGGAAGAGGGGGTGCGGGAAGCCGCCGCCCTGGATGTCCGGGAGTGTTTTGTAATAGGCGGGGGACAGATATACAAAGCAGCCATGCCTATGGCGGGCAGGGTGTATCTGACAAGGGTGATGACCACCCTCGAAGGAGACACTTTTTTTCCGGAGATGCGGGAAGAAGACTGGGAGCTGAGCTCCTGCCGCTCGTTTCCGGCCGACGCTAAGCACACCTATCCTTACCGCTTCGAAATCTGGCAGAGAAACGGAGCATGATGCGCTTGATGACAAAGGAGAATATTTGTCTGGAGTTCCATCGTGGCGCTGCACCTTCGCAAAGCCGGGCCAATGCCGCGCTTTGGGGGGCAAGGCCGGCAAAGCCTTTGGCAACGCAGGGCCTATCATTGAAATAAATTAATAAACGAATGAAAATGATAGAATAATCGGCATGCATTCTCCCTTAATACTGACGTTAAAATATATCAGTTACTACCTCAAAGCCGCTAACGGTCAGGGGCACGGTGTGCATTCTCCCTTTGTTTTCGATTTTATCCGCCAGGTGCTGAACGACAAAACAAAATATGAATCCTACGGAGAGGTGGAGCGTTTCAGACGGAAACTATTGAATAACCATACACCCGTTCCGATAGAAGACTACGGGGCCGGCTCTACTGCAGGTTCCCGCTCCGCCGCCAGCCCCGGCTCCAGAAGCGTTGCCGCGATTACGGTCAATAGTGCAAAGTCGCCCAAATACACCCAATTGCTATTCCGGATCGCACGATACTACCGGCCGAAATATATCCTGGAGCTGGGCACTTCCTTTGGCATTTCTGCTGCTTCGCTGGCACTGGCAGACAGGCACGCGATGCTGCTGACGGGCGAAGGCAACTACGCCGTTGCTTCCATGGCAAGGGATAATTTTCGGCTGCTCGACCTTCCGAATATACGGGTGGTCACCGGTAACTTCGACAATACCCTGCCAGAGATGGCTGCCTCGGTGCCGCATATTGACCTCGCTTTTATCGACGGCAATCACCGCGAAGCGCCGACCCTGCGCTATTTCGATACCTTGTTGCCGCGCATGTCGCCCGCCTCGATGATCGTATTCGACGATATTCACTGGAGTCGGGGAATGGAGGCTGCCTGGGGGAAAATAAAAAAACATCCCTCGGTGTTGCTTACCATCGACCTTTTTGTTTTCGGCCTGGTAGTACTGCGGCCGGAATTTAAAATAAAGCAGGATTTCAGGATAAGATTTTGAAGTCCATGAAAAGTTTTTATCTTCCCGTCGTTTATATTGCGTTTATTTTTGGATCAGATTATCTTAATTCCCGTATATGGTTGTTGGCGTACTGAAGGAGCCCGGCTTTGAGAACCGCGTTTCCCTGCTCCCCGAAGGAGTATCGGCGCTTGTAAAGAAGAATATCACCGTCTGTCTTGAAGAAGGTGCCGGTGGCCGCGCATTCAGCAGTGATGAACAGTACCGGGCAGTGGGCGCAGAATTGAAGACCAGGGCCGGTGTGATCGAAGCGGCCGATGTGGTGCTTTCTATCCATCCTCCTGAGGAGGCGCTATGGCCCGCGCTGAGGGGAAAAACACTGATCGGGGTATACCAGCCCCTTTATGATCAGGGGCGGGTACAGCAATGGGCCGCGGCCGGTTTAACCGTCTTCAGCATGGATATGCTGCCCCGTACCAGTCGTGCCCAGACCATGGATGTGCTGAGTTCGCAAGCGAATATCGCGGGTTATAAGGCCGTATTGCTGGCGGCGAATACCTACAGCCGTTACTTTCCCATGTTCATGACAGCGGCAGGAAGCATTGCTCCTGCGAAAGTGCTGATACTCGGTGCAGGAGTGGCGGGCCTTCAGGCGATCGCCACCGCCAGGCGCCTGGGTGCTGTTGTAGAAGTGTTCGACACCCGCCCCGCGGTCAAGGAAGAAGTGATGAGCCTCGGGGCAAAGTTCGTTGAAGTGGAAGGTGCTGCAGACGCTTCTTCGGCCGGCGGATATGCGGTTGAACAGTCGCAGGATTTTATGCAGCGGCAAAAAGATAAGATCGCGGCAAGCATTGCAAAAGCCGATATCGTGATTACTACTGCGATGATCTTCGGTAAAAAAGCGCCCGTGCTGGTAACCGGCGAGATGATCGCGGCTATGAAAAGGGGCTCCGTGATTGTAGACATTGCTGCTGCCACAGGCGGTAACACGGAATACACCCGCGACCAGGAGACTGTGGTGAAAGACGGTATAACGGTGATCGGTAATTCTTCTCTGCCTTCCGCTATGCCGGCCGATGCCAGTAAATTGTACGGAAAGAATATTTTGAATTTTATGGCGCTGCTGACGGATAAGGAGGGCGGGTTGGTACTGAATTTTGAGGACGACCTGGTGAAGGGTGCCTGTATTGTACACCAGCAGGAAATTGTCAATGAAAGACTAAAATCAATTTAACCTAATAACTAACTTATCGGGTATGGAAAATATTTTGATGTGGGTAACGGCGCACGAGGAAATGATCTATGTGGTAGCGCTGATGATATTCCTCGGAATCGAGGTGATCGGCAGGGTGCCGAGCGTATTGCATACGCCGCTGATGAGCGGGGCCAATGCTATTCACGGCGTTGTGATCATCGGGGCTATCATCGTGATGGGGCAGGCTGAGCCGGATAATTACCTGGCGCTCACCCTGGGGTTTTTGGCCGTGATCCTCGGTACCCTGAATGTGGTGGGCGGATTTGTGGTGACGGACCGCATGTTGGAAATGTTCAAAAAGAAGAAGTAAATAAACAAATTCATGGAGCTGAGTGTACTCACCATTTGTTACCTGATCGGTTCGGTCACCTTTATTATTGGATTAAAAATGTTGTCCGATCCTGCTAAAGCCAGAACGGGCAACCTGTTGGCTGCCGGGGGTATGACCCTGGCGATTGTCGGCACTATTTTCCTCTATGAGTCCGACGGGGAGAAGCTGCACAATTTTGGCTGGATATTCGGCGGCCTCGCAATCGGCGGCGTGATCGGAACCCTCGTGGCCCGGAAGGTGAAGATGACGGCTATGCCGGAGATGGTGAGCCTTTTCAATGGTATGGGCGGAGCCTGCGCTGCCTTGATCTCGATCGTCGAGTTCGATCATGTATTGCGCACGCCCACGATCGTGGGAACCGGCCACCTGCTGATCATACTTGCCGGGCTGATCATCGGTTCCGTTTCTTTTGCGGGCAGCATGATCGCCTGGGGCAAGCTGAACGGCCGGGTCAAGGATTTTTCTTTCAGGGGACAGCACCTAGTGAACCTGTTTTTCCTGGCGCTGATGCTGGGCATCAGCATGTATATGCTGGCGACGATTGAGCATGGCCTGCCAGCACATTTTTTCTATTTCCTGCTACTGCTGGCCCTGTTGTACGGAGTGTTGTTCGTGATGCCCATCGGTGGAGCGGATATGCCGGTGGTGATCTCCCTGTTGAATTCCTTTACGGGCGTGGCTGCTGCCTGCGGCGGTTTCCTCTATGATAACAAAGTGATGCTCACGGGCGGCATCCTGGTGGGGGCTGCGGGCACCTTGCTTACTATCCTGATGTGTAAGGCGATGAATCGCTCGCTGAAGAATGTGCTAATCGGTTCCTTTGGCGCTACGGCAAGCGGTGGGGGAGGAGAAAAAAAGGAGCAGGGCAACTATCGCGAAATCAATATAACCGATACCGCCGTGGTGGTGAATTACGCTTCGAAAGTGATGATCGTGCCGGGGTATGGCCTGGCTGTTGCGCAGGCCCAGCACGCCTGCCATGAGCTGGAGAAATTACTGACGGAAAAAGGGGTGGACGTGAAATACGCCATCCATCCGGTGGCGGGCCGGATGCCCGGTCATATGAACGTATTACTTGCAGAGGCCGATGTCAGCTATGAAAAGCTGCTGGAGATGGAGCAGGCCAATGAAGAATTTGCCACCACCGATGTGGTGCTGGTACTGGGTGCCAATGATGTGGTGAATCCGGCTGCCAAAACGGATCCTGCTTCGCCCATTTATGGCATGCCGATCCTGGATGTGGAGCAGGCCAAATTGGTGATCGTCAACAAGCGGAGCATGAAACCCGGTTATGCCGGCATCGAGAATGATTTATTCTTCCAACCCCGTACCTCCATGTTATTCGGCGATGCCAAAGCAGTATTGCAGCAATTGATTACTGAAATCAAAGCCCTGTAGTTATATGGGTGTAGCGCTTCCTCAAACCCTGCTGGAGTCGCTCCACAAAGCACCGGGGTTTGACGAGCAGGCGTTTGTGGAGCTGCATGCAGGCAACGAGCGGGTAGTTTCGGTTCGGGTGAATCCTTCTAAAATGCCGCTGTTGCAGGCAGAAGGCACCGATCCCCCATCAGCAAGTTCCGGCACTGCGCCGACAAGTTTTGCTACCCACACACCGTTATCATATTCCCCGACTTTTAAAAACTGCGAGCCGGTGCCCTGGTGCCGGTTCGGGTACTATCTTCCTGAAAGACCTTCTTTCATTGCTGATCCGCTCTGGCATGCAGGGGCCTACTATGTACAGGAGGCCTCGAGCATGTTTGTTGAACAATGCCTGGAGCAGTTCTACGATCTTTCGCGCCCTCTCAAGGTGCTGGACCTCTGTGCTGCCCCGGGAGGAAAATCAACGCTTATCCAGTCGCTCCTCTCTCCGGACAGCATCCTGGTGAGCAATGAGCTGGTGCCTGCCCGGGCGAACGTGCTGGTAGAGAATATGACCAAATGGGGTGGGGCGAATACGGTCGTCACGAGCAACCAGCCTGCAGATTTCGGCCGGTTGCCGCACTATTTTGATGTGGTCGTGGTAGACGCTCCATGCTCGGGCTCGGGGCTTTTCCGGCGGGATGCGGCGGCTTTGGGGGAGTGGAGTCCCGCTGCCGTGTCGATGTGCAGTCGCAGGCAGCAAAAAATACTGACCGACGTGTATCCTGCGCTGAAGCCGGGCGGGATGCTGGTGTACGCCACCTGCTCCTACTCAGTGGAAGAGGATGAGGACATCTGCGACTGGTTATGCAGCCGCTATGATCTCACGCCGCTGCACGTGCAGACCAGCGATTGGGGCATTGTGGAATCGGGCAATCGCAGTAAGGCGCACGGCTATCGGTTTTTTCCATATAAACTGAAGGGAGAAGGTTTTTTCCTCGCCTGCTTCCGTAAAAATGAGGGCGAAACGCGTTCGCGAAAAAACAATAAAAGCAGCAGGCTGGCCCCGCTCACGCATGCAGAAAAAAAGCAGGTCGCTCCCTGGTTGACGTGCGCGGGAGACCTGTGCCATTATCACCTGGGGAAGGAGGTATTTCTTTGGCCGCGGGCGATAGAAGAAACGATCCTGCAGCTCAACGCGAACCTTTATGCGAAAAAAGCGGGGGTGCTTGCCGGCCGGCTGATGGGCAGCGAGATGGTGCCGGCCCACGAACTGGCATTGTCGGGTTTGGTGAGCGGAGAACTACTTACAATTTCGTTAAAAAAGGAAATGGCGCTGCAGTATTTACGAAGGGAGGAAGTTAACTTAGCGACCGGGAACAGAGGCTGGGCGCTAGTCCGGCATGCAGGTCTGAACCTTGGCTGGGTTAAAATATTGCCAAACAGGATAAATAACTATTATCCCAGGGAATGGAGAATACTGAAGAGTGAATTCAATTGAGTAAATTACTCATCTTTACAGATCGAAATTGAATAGCCTATGCACAGACGGAAGATTGTTTTTTTATCGGTTTTTGTACTTGTTGTCCACACCGCTTTTGCGCAGGATTACCTCACGAGAGGAGCAAGCCCTGATCTTCATCTACAGCATACGATCGCGCCGAAAGAAACCTGGTACAGTCTCGGCAGGACGTATAATCTGCCTCCGGCGGAACTGGCCAGCTATAATAAGCTACCGTTGAGCAGGCCGCTGGATATCGGCCAACTAGTGAATATACCGTTAACGGCATCGAATTTTTCTCAGGACGGTCGGAAAGGGGCAGACGAAGTGCTGGTTCCCGTCTATCATATTGTGCAACCCCGTGAATGGATGTACCGGATCAGCGTAAATCATAATAAAGTTCCGATAGAGAAGCTGGAGGAATGGAATAACATATCGCGTGATAACGCTGGTGCCGGCACAAAACTTATTGTGGGCTATCTGAAGGTAAAGGATGGCAATGTTGCCCAGGGAGTTGCGCCCGCATCGCGTCCCGCTGCTCCTACAGTTCCCGCTGTTTCCCGCAGCGAGCCGGTGGCTACGACACCGCGTCCTGTGGCCGGTTCTTCTTCCGGAACTGCAGCCCGCAATGAGCCTGCAACCAGCCGCCAACCACCTGCGGGCAGTCCCGCTCTCGGTGCGGGCGGGTTCTTTAAAAGCCTGTACACCGGCCAGGGGAGTCAAAAATTTTCCGGGGTAACCGGTATATTCAAAAGCACCAGCGGGTGGCAGGATGGAAAGTATTATGCGCTGATCAGTAATGTTACGGTGGGCACTATCATCCGGATCACCTATCCGCAGACGAATAAAACCGTGTATGCCAAGGTGCTGGGTGAACTACCGGACATGAAGGAAAGCGCCGGGTTGCGGATCCGTATCAGCGATTCAGCAGCCGGAGAACTGGGTGCCGTTAACGGTAAGTTCAGTGTGGATATCAGCTATTGACGGAGTTTACCAACCCCATGCGTTAGCGATAATATGCCGGGACGCCAGTTTGGTTTAGCTGTGTGCCGGCTTTACGTGTAGCCTGGCATTTTCCGTGCCCCAGGCGATGGTAGCTTTTAGCCCCTCTTTCATCCGGATCGAGGGTGTATACCCGAAAAGGGTGCTCGCTTTTTCTATAGAGGCAAGGCTATGTTTGATATCCCCTTTCCGGGGCGGGGCGTACACGGGATCCAGTTGTACGCCTATATTTTCGGCGATCATTTTCCACAATTCGTTCAGCGTGGTACCGCCGCCACAGGCCACATTCACCACCTCGTGTTTTTCAAGCGGTGCGTACACTGCCTTGATATTAGCCTGTACCACATTCTCCACAAAAGTGAAATCGCGGCTGGTCTCGCCATCGCCGTTAATAGAAGCGGGTTTGTTTTGAAGGGCGGCCTGAATAAACAGGGGGATTACCGCCGCATAGGGCCCTTTGGGGTTTTGCCGGGGGCCGAAAACGTTGAAATACCTCAGTCCGATACTGTGGAAACCGTAGGTCAGCGAGAACACGCTGGCATACAGCTCGTTTACGTATTTAGTGACTGCGTAAGGCGAAAGGGGGTTGCCGATAACCGCTTCCACTTTGGGAAGGCCTGCGTGGTCGCCATAGGTGCTGGAACTTGCGGCATACACCATTCTTTTGATTCCGGCGTCCCGGGCCGCGACCAGCACATTCAGGAATCCGTTGATATTCACCTCATTAGTAGTTATAGGGTCGTTGATGGAGCGAGGCACCGAGCCCAGTGCCGCTTCGTGCAGCAAGTAGTCCACGCCTTCCATGGCGTTTTGGCAGACCCTCAGGTCGCGTATATCTCCTTCTATCAGCTCAAAACGGGGGTTATCGAGAAAGGGCGCGATATTATCCCTGGACCCTGTGCTGAAGTTGTCCAGTACCCGCACGTGGCCAGCACCTTTTGTTAGGAGATATTCTGTCAGGTGGGATCCGATAAAGCCGGCACCCCCGGTGATAAGGAAACGATCGCCGGCAAGGGTATCGGTATGATAATTTTCTTCGTACATAATAGGTCTGTAAATCTGTTAAAAGGAAAGCAAAACTATAGAATTGGTATCAATATTGTCAAATATGCATATATCCCTTCTCCCCGCTATCCCGCCAAAGCTTTTGAAATACCTGACTGCAGCCTTTTCGGACTTTTATCCCGAGTCCGGGTGAGACCGAATAAAGTTTAAACACTGGCTTGTGTGTATGACTGATTGGTAATTAATGAATTAAAAAAAGGCAATTTGGGCAATTTTGCGCAAAGTGCAACGTTTCATTTCCGTCCACGGTCAGAGTTAAGATATGACGATGTCCTGGAAGCCTTATCAAAAACGTTTGTTTTTCTTTAACAAATTACTGAGAAACAAGCGCTTGAAAATTTTTTAAATCCAATCGGGGGAGAGCCTCCATAGAAAAAGATTATGAAAACGGCATTAACCTTAGCTCATCTGGCCGGCACCCGGTCGATGGCGGAAAAAGTTTCACTTAGGCATTATGTGGATGAAAAACCCAGGTACTTCTTTTTTAAGCGGCTGTTTGATATTGTGTTTTCTCTTTTGGTGATAGTGGGGGTACTGACATGGTTAGTCCCTATTTTAGCGGCTTGTATCCTCCTGGATTCCCGGGGGGGTGTATTTTTTATCCAGCGCAGGGTTGGGAAAGGCGGAAGGATTTTCCGTTGTATCAAGTTCAGGACAATGGTCCGCAACCCTGACGCCAACCGCCGTCAGGCGGAATTGGATGATTATCGCATCACGCGGGTAGGAAAGTTCCTGCGGTTCACTAACCTGGATGAATTTCCCCAGTTTTTTAACGTTCTCGTCGGCGACATGAGTATTGTAGGCCCACGTCCGCACATGCTTACCGACTGCAGCCGTTTTGCGAAGGTGGTAGAGGGTTACAAGTTTCGTAATATGGTAAAACCCGGCATCACCGGTCTGTCGCAGGTAAAAGGGCTTAGGGGTCCTGCTAGGGATTTTCCCACCATTTTCCGGCGGTTCGAATACGATGCTTTTTACGTGCGGAATGCCGGCTTTGGTCTGGATCTGCGCATTATCCGGCAGACGACCGGCCAGGTGGCTTATGCGCTGCTGCGCAAGCGGATGCCGGTTCCGCCCCTTTCGGTGCTGGACACTACACCGGATCTGAAGCTGCAATTGTTCACAGCTAATTATACTGTCACGGACTATCTGCGCGCTTCGGAAAGGATCATTGCGAATGCAAGGGTGCGTAAGAGTTTCGGGGTTTCTGCATTGGCCGTTCACGGACTGATCGAAACGGTGAAGGACAAGGCGTTCCGGAACATGGTTAATAAGCTCGACATGGTGGTGCCCGACGGGCAGCCGATCAGATGGGCGCTGAACAGTTTTTATAATGCTGGATTGGAAGACCGGGTCACCGGCCCCATCCTGACCAAATATGTACTGGCGCGCGCCAGCGAAGAGAAGCTAAGTGTTTACCTGTACGGTAGCACGGCTGAAACCCTTGAAAAGTTCCAGGCATTTATAGAGATCAACTATCCGGGTGTAAAGATTGCGGGTATGCACGCCGACCGGTTCCGGGAAGCCACTCCTGAAGAAGACCGGCAAGACATAGAGAAGATCAATGCCAGCGGTGCGCACATCGTGCTGGTGGGCAGGGGATGTCCACGTCAGGAAAAATGGGTGGCCGGCCACCTGGGCAAGATCAATGCAGCGATGATGGCTGTGGGTGCAGCCTTTGACTTTCATGCGGGTAATATCTGCCAGGCCCCGCAATGGATGCAGCAGGCAGGTCTGGAGTGGTTCTACCGACTGATCCAGGAACCTGGCAAGCTGTGGAAAAGATATTTCACTACCAACCCACATTTCATATTTTTGTTCCTGCTTTGTAAGTTCCGGCTGCGTAAAGTAGCCTTCGTATAGCGCGCCATCGTGCCGTTATCCCATTGAGAAGACAAACAATATATGATGAAACGAAGCCAGGAAATCCCACCCTTACCAGGGATGAGGTTAGCGTAGTTCCATCGTACCATTGAGAAGACAAATAAGAGACGATGAAAATAGCCCTGATAACTGGTTCGGGTGGATTGATCGGCAGCGAAGCCGTATCTTTCTTCTCGGACAAATTCGACCTTGTTCTAGGAATTGATAACAACCTGCGCCAGTACTTTTTTGGACAGGAAGCCTCCACGAAATGGAACCGCGACCGGCTGACGGACCGGTATCCCAATTACAAAGACTATTCGGTAGACATCCGCAACTACGCGGAGTTGGAAACATTATTCAAAAAATACGGCAGTGATATTGCGCTGATCGTTCATACGGCCGCTCAACCCAGCCACGACTGGGCGGCGAAGGAGCCGTTGACCGATTTTAGTGTGAATGCCACCGGTACTGTGAACATGCTGGAGCTGACACGGCTCTACAGTCCCGAAGCTGTTTTTATATTCACGTCCACCAACAAGGTGTACGGCGACAATCCCAACATCCTGCCCCTGGTGGAACTGGAAACAAGATGGGAGGTGGACAGTAACCATCCTTATTTTGAGAGAGGCATTGACGAGCAGATGAGCATTGACCATTCCAAGCATTCGGTATTCGGCGCTTCCAAAGTGGCCGCTGATATCATGGTGCAGGAGTACGGAAAATACTTTGGTATTCGTACGGGGGTGTTCCGCGGGGGTTGTTTAACGGGACCTAATCATTCGGGTGCGCAGTTGCATGGTTTCCTGGCTTACCTGATGAAGTGCGCCATCACCGGGAACCATTACACGATATTCGGTTATAAAGGCAAGCAGGTGCGCGATAACATCCACAGCTACGATTTGGTGAATATGTTCTGGCACTACTATCAGTCGCCCCGCTTCGGCGAAGTGTACAATGCCGGTGGAAGCCGTTTCTCCAACTGCTCCATGCTTGAGGCGATCACCCTGTGTGAGGAGATCACAGGCAACAAACTATCTCATTCTTATTCCGAAACCAACCGTATCGGCGATCATATCTGGTATATCAGCGACGTCAGCAAATTCCAGTCGCATTTCCCCTCCTGGCAGTTCAGCTACGGCATCCGCGAAACTCTTGTGGAGATGTATCATAGTCTGCGCGAGCGGGTGGAATCTGTGCACATATAGATTGGCTAAAGCTTTTTAGCCAATACAATGTTATTGAAATAAAGCGAACTGTTTCGGGGGAATAATGGAAGTAACAAACTGCCGATAACATTGATAGGAATAATCACCAGCATTCTTAGGAGGTAATTGACGACGCGGGAATTGGTATTGATGGTGCTGTAGAAATAAAGCGCCCATAGCTGGAAATTCACCCTGGCAAAATTCCCACTCTTGCGTAAGCTGATCACTTCGAAACCGTGCTTCTCAAAAATATGCCGGATGCCAAATGAAGTGTATCTTCCAAAGTCATATGGCACTTCATGCTCATTCCAGCAAAAAGGAACGGTGATTAGTATTTTACCATTTTTCTTCATCACTCTTTTTATTTCCGGTACTATCTCGTCCAGATTAAATACGTGCTCAAATACTTCGCTGCAGAATACACTGTCAAATGAGCCGTCCTCAAATGGAATGCGTTTTCCGTCGTAAAACACGTCGATTTTGGATGAGGTATGTTCGTGGCCTGTCTGTTCCATGTCAATTCCAATATACTCATCGACTTTGAAGAGGGACTCATACGGTTTCCGGCCGCATCCGAAATCCAGGAGCTTTCCGTTCAATTCGGGCACCATTCGTCTGATGTGCAGGAAAAGACTCCTTCGTATAAAAAAGAACGGATTTACGAATAATCCGGCGATTCCCGGCTGAAAGCTTTGTTTTTTGAGGAATGCGGTAATGTTGGATTTAAGGCTCATGAACAGCAACGTTTTTGGATATGGATAGAAGTGCCATATGGGAGAATTTTATGCTTAGAATGACGAGTAGCATGATCTCCGGATATTCAAAATAGTTATCGATCAACAGCAACATCGGAAGCAGGATGATATTGTACTTAAAAAACCTGAAATATGCACGGGCCTGACGAATTGTTTTAAGATGGTGGTGGATATTGGCCACCTGCCTGTAATATAAATAGTATAATACGAAAAAGGCCAGGGTAAAGACCGCTCCATATTCTCCTAAAAACGCAAGCAGAGAGGAGAATGGTTGATTTCGGAAACCATCCAGATAAAGTGCCTGTGAGGTGTTGGTCTCGTTCCACAGGGGGTATGCATAATTGCGGAAATAATAAGGCTGCTCGTCACTTTTTATAAAGTCTAGTTTAGTAAAATAACTGGGGCTGCCAACCATGAACGCGCTTCTGCTGTTGAAGGTGCCCGGCCCGGAACCGAACAGGAAGTCTTTTATGTTGTGGGGATAGGAGATTGTGTAATTGTAAAAGGAAATGAGTTTACGCGGGCCGTTTTGGACGTCGAAGCTGGCTATTTTTTTAATATTGGCCATATTGTAGTCCAGTACCTGTGGTTTGATGAGTAGCATGGAGAAATATATCGTCGCCAGGGATACGATGGCGATGATTGCCGTTCTTAGGAATGCTTTTATTCTAAAACGGAAAAATCCAAGTATAAAGGTGGCGATTCCAATAATCAGACCGGCGCCGTAAAAACCAAGGACAGAACAGGCGAGAAAGAAGACGGCTGCCGCCAGGTCCAGTCTTTTTCCGCTGTAGGTAAAGAGGGCTGCATAATAAAAGAACAATACCATATTCAGTATGGAGAGGCCATTCAACGAAACGGAATACATTGAATACAACCCTGTAAAGCTGTCGTCTGAGTGGGGATTGACGAATATCTGAACAAGTCCTATCAGGTTGTTAAGGATGGCGACAGCCGTAAGGCAGCTAAGGAATATTCTCAAGTGTCCGGCGCCGGTTTCCTTTTCAATACAGGGCCTGGCAAATAATAGGAGTAAGAACGGCAGTATATGATAGAGGGACAAGAGTTTGTAGCTAAGGAAACCTCCTTTAAAGAACGACAGTGAAAGGCTGAGCCCTGATAGTGCCAGGAGCCATATAAGAGAGGCAGTGATCCGGAATTTGTAAAAGGAGGCAATAAAAAGGGCCAGGAAAGGGTAAAGAAACAGTAAGGATATTCTTAGAAATGTGCCGATGAGTAGGGAAACGATGGCCAGCACGATGAACGAATTGGTTCTTCGTATTGCGTTTGCCCCGTTTCCCGGTATGGTCATTGGGTAGCTCATGTCTGCAGCCTGCCTTGTTTTTGTTTGATCAGTTCGTGGTAAATCTGCATGACCGATTCATAGCATCTATCGGGATGATACAACTGCAGATAGCTTTCCCTGGCATTTCTGTACAGGGAGTAATCCTCTCTGGAAATGTATGCATTCAGTCCGGTGATTGCATGGATAAGGCTGGCCGGGTCGGCCGGTTTAAACAAAAGGCCGTTTTTTTCGTCCTGGATCATCTCCTGCATGGCTCCGATAGCCGATCCGATCACTGGGGTGCCCGTGGCAAAAGCCTCTACGATGGTAACCGGTAAACCTTCATACCAGATGGACGGGAATAACAACGCTCTGCACGCTTTCATCAGGGCGAGCACCTCGCTCCTGTCCTTTTTCCCCACAAATTCCACGTTTTTGAGCCCTCCGTATTTTTCCTGCAGTTCCGGCCTTTCCGGGCCGTCTCCTACTATTATCAGTTTTTCTTCTTTTTTTTGACTCCATGCGTCGAGCAGTATATTCACTCCTTTCTCCGCCGATAACCTGCCTACGAAAAGGTAATAAGATTTTCTCTCATAGGGATTGGCCATGCCCGGATCGTAGATGAAGTTCCGTTTTACTCTGATTTTATGCTCCGGTACGCCGAGAGAAGAATGGGCAAGTTTTTTTCTGATGAAATTAGCTGGAGTGATAAAAGTATCTACTTTCTGTTTCCAGGTGCCGATCCATTTGTGGATGGCGCTCATAATACCTACCATTGCGCTCTGTGTGGAAGAGTTGTGATAGCATTTGTATTTCACCCCATACCAGGGGAAACTGTGATGGAGGCACAACTCGCAAATATTATTATTGCGAAGTAGCAGGGCATTGGTGCAGACGAGTCTGAAATTGTGAAGGGTCACTGCCACCGGGATCTTCCGTCCGTGTGCTTCGATCAGGACGGAGGGTGAGGCGGTAAAAAAAAAGTTGTGCACGTGGATCAGATCTGGCTGAAACTCGCTTATAGCTTGTCCTAGCAGCTTTCGGGAGTGAGCGTTGTAGACGGCACTTATGCCGGCTTTGACTTTCCCCCATGTCCCCTGCTCCATATCGGCATTGTCGAACAGGAGCGTTCGGACCTCGTGCCCTTTTTGACGCAGCAAGGCGGTCTCCGCCTCAACAGCGGTATCCTCCCCGCCTGTACTTTGCAGGTATCTGTTATGAACAAATAAGAGTCTCAATTTTCTATCAGTTGGATCCATTGCTGCAGAATATGGTGCTTTTCAAAGTCGCCGGCTCGTTTTTTTGACTGTTCGCGGTAGTAGCTTTTTTTCTCGGTATTATTCAGTAGCTCAATAGCTGCTTGCGCAGCCGGAGTGCTGTAGGTCTCCCCGTTGGTATCCTGGTGCACACATCCTGGAACCAGGACTCCGAATGTTGCATATTCTGGTCGTTCGGCCCGAAGCCGGGCATCTGAATCCGGGCTTAAAATCTCCCTGGGTCCAGATTCGCAGTCCGAAGAGATGACCGGAAGTCCGCTAGCCATCGCTTCAATGAGCACGTTGGGGAAACCTTCGTAGATCGAGGACATGATAAACAGTTGACTGCTGGCAAGATAAGGAAAAGGATTTTTACGGAATCCGAGCAGAAAAATGTCATATGATGAGAGCGGGTTATTGTTCAGTGTGGGAGTGATGCCCTCTTCATATACCAGTAGTCCCTCCCCTTCTGCCCTCGCGATAAAATCGTTTCTCAGGGGGCCATCCCCCAGGATCATGAGCTTTGCATCGGGAACGCCGGTCCTTACTTTTTTGAGTGTCGGGATCAGCAGCCATTGGGCTTTGGGAGATGAGATCCGACCAACATTGATTAGAACCCGATGATGGGCAAGCAGATCGGTTATATGCGGCTCAACAGGCTCTTTTTTTAGATCTTGTATCCGTTCCCCATCGATATAATTATAGATGACCCGGATATTTTTCTCCGGAACGCCAAACTCTTTTGTCAGATCCTCCTTTATTAACGTAGCGGGTACCACAATATGATCAGATTTCCTGTACAGCAACCTGACGAAATTTCCGAATATGCTGATTCGGGAATTATCCTTGAATTCGTGGCTAAGATAGCTTCGTACGCTCAGGATCAGTTTTTCTCCTCTTGCGGAAAGTATGTTGACTATATTGGATACCTCCATGAAGCTGATTGCGACATCGATCCCTTTTTCTTTTTTTAGTTTCTTTATCTGTTTCAGGAGCGAAATAAAGCGGATTGTTCTTTTGTATATATTGTTGTTATGGGTATTCGTTGAAAAGGGTAGTGCAATTCGTACCAACTCTCCTCCAAAATCGAAGTCAATTTTGTCGAGATCTGTAAAAATTGCCAGTGTTACATTGTACAGCGGAGAAAGTGATAAGCTGAGGTTGGCCATTACCTTTTGGGCGCCACCTCCGTGAAGTTGATTGACTAGTAACAGAATGTTTTTTTTACTCAAGATTGTCCCAGTATTTTTTGGTAAAGACTAGTGTAATTTGCTGCAACATTATTTATATCGCATTTCTTTACGACGCTTTCATAGGCTTTTTTTCCCATCGACTTCGCTTTCTCTGGGTGCTGCAGCATGTAGAGCAGCGCTTTAGAGAGCCTTTCGATATCCGAAGGAGGAACCAGGATGCCCGATATGTGATCGTCGACCAGGTCCTGATTGCCTGAAATATCTGTTGCAACAATCGGCATAGCGCATAGCATAGCTTCCATCAGTGCGTTTGACATCCCTTCCCTTCTTGAGGGCAAAACAAAAATATCCGATGTAAGTAAAAAGTTCTTTACGCGGTCTTGCTTGCCATAAAACTGAACGGCCGGGAGGATACCCTGTTCTTCGCAAAATAATTTGTAGGCATCTATGTCCCCCGATCCGATAATGGAAAGCGTGGCCGACGGATATGCGGCTAACACCATTTTCCAGGCCAGCAGCAAAGTGTCGACTCCTTTTGCGGGTTGTTGGGTGAGGTTGCCTACAAAGACCACTTTTCCTGTCCAGGGTTGCGTTTTTACGGGGGCTGGTGTAACCTGTATACCATTAGGAATAAGGGCTATTTTTTGTTCAGGTATGTTCGATTTAAGGTAGTTCTCTTTAATTACCCGGGTCATAGCGACAAAATGAGCATAGGAAGATATTTCCTGCTGTTTTTCTTTCCCCTTCGGATACCGTAAGATATTTGAAATTCCATTCATCGTGGAATCCTTGATCAGCACAGGCTTGTTGAGTGCTTTTCCAAGTCGGACGGCTATAAATGCTGGCCACTCCATCGTATGCGTGTGAATTATATCAAATTTGTTTTTTCTGAACCAGAGGTAGAGGAATGCATTTAGATAGAACGTCAAATATCGTAACCGCATTCCGATCCATACTTTTCCTGTCATTTCCTGATGATTGCGGTCGCTGTTGTATATAATTTGGGTGCTTTTGTCTAGTCTTTTCTTCCGTCTTTTAAATATCGAAAGGATATCAGTGAGAATATTTATTGGGGAACTGATTCGGGTATATTTGACACCGCTCAGTTCTCCTTTTCGCTTATGCCATATTTTTCCGTATGTAATTATTTGGGTTTCGACACCTGACTCATGTAAAGCCTTGCACAAGCGAAAGCCTTGTATTTCCGACCCACCAATTGGCATAGGAGGAAGGCTGGCAAATATCATTACTATACGGGGCTTATTTTTTGCTGAATACGTCATGGAGAACAGATAATCCGATACTTTTTATGTGATTCTTATTGCTGTAGGTAAATAACCACTCCAATAATTGCAAATAGTGTTGGCAGTCTGCCTCTGTCTGAGAATAAGGGCTTAGTCCGGGCATCACTTCTACATTATGAAACATCATATTGTAAACGATAATTTCCTTTTCGTTGTGTTCCCGGTTCAGTTGGTCCAGTACGTATTGGAATTCGGCCACGTTCGAGAAAACCGGCCTCAACCATACTGGTTTCGCGGCTTTATAAGGTACTCTTTTATTTTTTATTAGATGTTTGAAATATTCGCCCAAAGACATTGGTTTTCTTACGATGCTCACGGGCACTTCCAGCAGTTGGTTGATTTCCGTTATAGAAGTCATTGATTCGTTTCCGATCCAGTATGGTTGATCGGAAGCGGACCGAAAATCGACTGGTCTTTCGCGGGTGCTATCGTCCCACCGTATATTGGGTGTCACGCTGGTATCGATCTTATAGTTCAATTTCTTTAAACTGGCTATGGTATTTATTCCTGCGCTGAATCTACCTGCTCTGAAGGATGTCGGCTGGTATCCGAATTTTTCGGAAAAAAGATCTGTGATGTTTTTTATTTTTTCAAATTCTATATCGGGTGGATAGAAGCAGCAATTGGCCTCTCCCTTTTTCCCTGAGTAATCGGAATATTTTTTTTCTGGCTCGATAAATTCGGGATGCAAATGCGTACCGAGCTCGAATTTTCCCGGCATGTTTTTGAACACTTCTATACTGTGTTGATCTTCCAGAACTACGTTATTGATCAGGTAAGTTGGATGAATCCCGTATTTATCGAATAGCGGTTGAAGCCTTTTGCCGATTCCTTCCTTGACACCATCGAAAGTTAATGGACTGGAGTATTTCCAATTTGGTGTGCAGTCTGGCTCAACGTCTATTGTTATGACTAAAAACTTTTTCATTGTATGGTTTCTCCGACTAAACGATCAAAACTTTCTTTCCAAAGGCATAGATTTAGAAGATACCATACTTCTACTTCGTAATTTCTATCCGTTTGATAGAAGTCTTTGACGATAGAGAGGTAAGGTTGGGGATCGAGCCCTATATCCGACAGCACCTCGCTTGTGACGGAGTTCATCACCTGGTCTTTCCAGTGCTCCTTTAGCCATTTCTTAAGTGGGAAGCTAAATCCCTTTTTAATTTTATGTGACTGATAGTGTGGAGCAAGCTGCTGGAGGAGCTCTTTTAGTATTGCCTTATTTCGAAAATGTTTATTGGATTTGCTGTCAAACTTTAGTTTTAGTGCGTATTCCAGCACGGTGTTGTCAAGGTAAGGTACTCTCACTTCCAGACTGGTAGCCATACTGGATCGATCTACTTTATAAAGCATCGCATCTGAAAGATATGTTTTCAGATCCAGAATTCCAGGTAGATCTTTTCTATGAATCAGCGGTTCTATATTTTCCAGTGCCCATAGCCGGTGGGTAGTAATCGGCTTTTGCAGGATCTGTCTGAACCCTGGCATCAGGAAAAGTTCGAAATGTCGTTGTACAGGATCTGCATCTAGCTTTTCGAGTGTCGACCTCCACCGGGACGCTCGTGGCAGCAATTTTGCGGCCGTAAGGGTCGTTTTCGTGGCTAGCGGTAAAGAGCTTAATTTTCCGATGTCTTGCCATTTATTGTATCGGGAATAGCCCCAAAACAATTCGTCGGCGCCGTCCCCAGAGATTGCCACGGTCACATAATCTTTCGCTTTTTTGGAGATAGCCCAGTTTAGGATCGACGCATAGTCTCCGAATGGCTCATCAAAATACTGGTAGAGATCCAATAGGTGCTGTTGCAAATAGGAAGCATCAATCCCGAGGGTGTGTATTTGCATATTGGGGTTTTTAAATCCCTTTATGAAAGACGATGCATCGTGGCTTTCATCACTGAAAGTCGACTCATTAAATGCTACGGTAAAAAAATTCATTGTTTGGGTGGACGAAAAGTGCTTGTTTACCATTGCGGCAAGCAGCGATGAATCGACGCCTGAGCTAAGGAATAGCCCCAATGGTACATCCGCATGAAGTTGTCTTTGAAGGCTATCCTTCAATATTTCTTCCAGATTCTTATAAGTTATAAAATCGGTTTCCCGGACAAACTCATAGGCGTCCCAATAAGTTGTTGGGGAAGATGCCATCTGTAGGTTGTCAATGGATGATTCGATATAGGTTCCCGGCGGTAGTTTGTATATGTTGTCGAATATTGTGTTTGGCGTGGGAATAAACTGCATCCATAGGTACATTTCTACGGCCTCAACCGATATGGTCGGTTGCCTGCGAATGATCCTGATGATAGAATGCAATTCCGAGCTGAAGTAAAAGGCTCCATTATTGAAGTGATAATATAGGGGTTTTATTCCGAGGCGATCGCGGCAGACAATAAATTTTCTTTCCTTTTTATCTAACCAAAAGAAAGAAAACATGCCATTTAGCTTGCCAAATGCCCTTTTGCCCCAACACTTGATTGCAAAAAATAATACTTCTGTGTCGGAGGTTGTCCGGAAATTTATTCCTTCTTGTTGGAGTTCCGCTTTAAGTTCTAGATAGTTGTAGATTTCACCATTAAAAGCGAGCAGATGGTTTTCGTCTTCAAACGGCTGGTTCGACCGGGTGTCCAGATCCATGATGGCCAATCGGTTAAAGAAAACTGCCGTATTTCCTGCTTCCGTGTGGTTCAGCAATGGATCCAGTATACAGATGCCACAATTGTCAGGCCCTCTGAAATTTACTTTTGAGGCTATTTGACCGATTCTGGCATGATTTAGCGGCTCGAAATGATTAACTACTCCTCCAAATCCACACATATCTCAAGTTGTTTTTATGATGGCCCATACCTGTCGCTGCCGGACGTAATTTCCAATTAATTTCACAGAACAGGCTAGATGGTTTGTTAGAAATTCGATGTTATGGTTAAACCTGTAGGCAGGATCCTGAACAGTGTCCACAATAATTCTTCCTCCTGGTAAGACATTTTCGGCCAAGTAATGAGCTATCTTACTCCGTAAAGTATCTGGTTCTATATGATGTATCCAATTGACCATCACAAGTACGTTGACCTTTTCTTCGATAACGTCGTCGGGGAATAGGAATCTTCTAAACATTATTCTATTTATTTCTCCCTTGACGGGAAGGAATTTTGCGCCTTTTAAAACTCTGACATCCATATCGTATCCGATTCTGTTTAGAAAGAATACGTTACGGAGAATATCTCCTAAACCGCACCCTATCTCTGCGTATTGCACTTTGTCGCTTAACTGATTGCAATGGGCAATAATATCCGTTGCGTAAGGGCGCTCTTTTAAAGGTGAGACATGCCATCTGTCGAATCCTATGATCATGCTGAGAATGCGACGTACGATTTTCTCTCCGATAATTTGTATATTATCTGTACTCATTTTTTTTTGCTATGCAAATGACGTATGGTGAAAAAAATTGAGTAGATAGATCAAACGGAAGTGCCTTGAATATTGCCCCTGTTATTCGATCGCACGCTCTTAGAATGAATAAGGTTACCTTTCTTCTGACCGTGTTTTTTCTAAAAAGCCAGTGATTGCTTCGGATCCAAGGAATTACGCCGAACGCGAAAGCACCGGCATATCCGTTCTTTATTATCTCAAGCCCATTGTTTTCGTGGTAAGAAGCAAGCTGCCTGGAATTTATTACGTTGTGGATATCGTAAACGTCTTTTATGAAATACTTTGTTAGTCTGCCAGCCAGTCCGGTAAAATTGGGGATAAGCGTGATAAGTACACCATTCTCAGAAGCAAAAGTTTTAAATATTTGTATGACCTTTTGGGGTTCACTGAAATGTTCAATAACTCCATAGCTGAATACAACATCGAATTTTTCGCCGTTTGTGGGATTAGGATGAAAAATGTCCTTACAAAAAATGTTATGATAAGGTATATTGAGTAGTTCTAGGTTTTTTCTGGCTAGCATACATCCCACCTCTGAATAATCCAAACCAGATACGAGATAGTCGTATTTTTTTGCGAAGTAGGGTAGCCATCCTGAGGATCCGCATCCAACCTCAAAGAAGCTTCGGTAGGAAGACTTCGTTAAAATATTATTTACGTATTTCATAGTTACGCTGTAGAGATAAGCATCGGAGGTATTTATCCGAGGCAGCTTTGCATCACTAAGTACTTCGTCCCAATAATCTTGGCTCGATAGTTTTTCGTCTGTTGCCTGTGAATTCATATTGGTCGTCTATTTTTAAAGAGTGTATTGAATGTGGATAGAATTGGTTTTCCTATTCCAAACGCTGTAGAGATGATTGCTAGCAAGAGTATATAGGATGATCCAGCAAGGGTAACCGTATACCAGGGGTTAATTATATTGATAGAATGTATGATATAGAATGTAAGAAGGCCGATCATTGAATTGACGATAGCAAGGTTTGATAAGTCTTTTATCGCGCCCTTGTAGTCCAGGAAATCGAAGTATCTTTTTTTAAATATATAGCATCCTCCGAGGTTAGCGATATACGTGGCTAACATTGCTAGTGGATACCCAATTATGCCGAAGAGTTGCACTCCGGTAGCCAGCAATATGATCAAGACTAGATTGGACAAGGCCTGATACCAAAATGATTCGCCTATCCGATGGCTGGCCATCAGTAGACGGGCTATCAATGTATTTAAGATGTGAAGGGGCAGCAGAAGGATAAGATATTTTAGGAACAGATGAAAATATTCGGAAGCATTCTGATCGAGAGAGATAAACGATGAAAATATATTTGCTATCGGATCAGCGAAAAAGAAAACGAAACAACTTATGGGTATCATCGCATAATGGAGGAATTTTGATGATTCAGAAAATGTTTTTTTTATTTCACTGAATTCTCTCTTCGCGTAAAGTTCATTGAATTTAATGCCTGCTACTGACGAAAATTGATAGGTGATTAGAGTTGTTGGCAATGAAGATATCTGTTGGGCAAAAGTGAGCGCGGTGATGATTCCAGCGTTAAACCCGCTCAGTATGAACAGCGGTGCGTAACTAGCTGCTGTTCCTGTAAAGTTTCCGAGATTAGCATATGCGAAATTTTTCCATATTCTTCGGTCTCTGACAAAGCTTATTGAAGAGAAACGCCATTTGAGCTTCTTTTTTAGGATATGTGCTAGCAGCAGTAAATTAACCGTATAAGATACGGTTAATCCGATTAGCGCAATGCTGATGCCGAAGAAATCGTGAAATAGAAGCACGAATAGTATTGAAAGGCTCGCATTGATTATTCCGACGAACATGGGAATAGTGAAAAATTTATAGGAGACCAGAACATCGGATAAAAGATTTATGACGCTGATCGAAGCAAAGAGTGGTAGGGACAAATAGAGGAGTAAATCGTTGTTGAGGATGTCTTTTTGGTCGAAATTTGAAAAAACAGCAAATACAGATGTGGGGTTAAGTATAATTACTATAATGATCGATAACAGGGATATAGATGCGTATAGAAATAGAAAGAAATTTATAAATTTCTTTGAGTTTTCTTCGCCCTCCTCTGCCCGGATTCTCATTGATTCGGGTATTACCACGCTTGCATTCATGCTTGTGAAGAGAACGGCGACCAGCAGGACTGAACTGTATATGTAAAAAAAGAAGTCTGCTTCCGTGCCAGCTCCGAAGAAATTGACTACAAGAATTCCGTTCAAAAAAAACAACCCCTTGTTAAGTATATTGAAAGCGGTTGAAAGAACTATGCCTTTTTTATATGACTCTACCTTGAACAAGCGTCTTTATTGTTGGGTTGGAAGTAGTATGTAAATGATGCTGGCAACTATGAAACTGCTTCAATCGTTTTGCGGCTTGGTTTTCCTAGCTGACCGAGTGATCGATAGAGCCAAAAGCAGACAAGTATAATTGCAGCTATGCATAACCCTTGCAAAAGCCGCTCGGATATACTCCTGGCGAACGATAGTTTCTTCCCCATCGGGTTGAATGGGGCTAATATTTCGATGACGTTGTTTTCTAATGTTGCCTGCATTCTCGTTTGCTTCAATACTTCTTGTAGTTCTAGCATCTTTTCATATACTTCGAGTTCTGGAAACATCCGCTGTGTAGCAGTGGGCTGAAGTACTGAAAGTTGATTATTGGGCTCGGATGATGGACTGTTGCGTATTCTGTAGGCATAAGCTTGCCTCAGGGAATCTAGGTCCTCCAGGGCGAGGACAATAGCTTTTTCGTTTTCTTTGGCAGTGACAGCCTGTTGTTTTTTTATTTCCTGGAGTATTTTATTCTCGGAAAGATGGGATGTTATTCCGTGTTGTAGGTTAACAAAGAGCTGAGGATCCCGCGTTACAACGGAGATAGTGTGATCGGGATAATCGTAGTTACTTAGAGATTCTTTGAATTCGGGGTATTTGATCGTGCGTGTCCAAAACGTATCCTGACGAATTTTGCTCGTCCGGTCATATTCCAGGAACTCGTTGCGGTATATTCGCGCAACTGTGAGGTCGGATTTGACGGGCTTAACTGTAAAGTTTACTAACTGTGCCGCGTCGGCCGAGGAAATGTCGAAGATTTCAGACAGAGTCTCTTTTCTTCCACCATCGATAAGAGCATTGAAATAGTCGATTGTCCCATATAATGCGCTGGCGCTACTAAAGTTTGCCCTGACTACCATTTCGGAATGATATACTGCGCCATTCATCGTAATCTGATATATTCCATAGCCCGCGCCGGCTACAGCTCCTGTTAAAAGCCAGAAGCCATTGTGGATCAAAAAAATGGCTAAAGCAGAGACAATTCGGACTAATCGGGTAAAAACACCTCCAAGGACTAGCAGGCCATTTTTTACAGTTTTGCCGGTTTTATATAGCAAGAGGTTGATATCTGCTTCGGAAGACGGTTGATCTGGACGGTTGGATGTTCTTGTTGAATCCATAAGTTATAAAAGGTTTTTCATCTGCACTAGCGATAACTAATGCTTTGTTTTTCATATCTTAATGTTTGCAAATGTAATATAAAGTTTATCTGTATAGAGCACAAGTATTTGAATTTTTTACATATTTTGGTATATTGCCCACTTTGATCGTCCGTATATCCCACGTAATGCGCAATTTTTTGTTCTTTTTCTTGCTTTTGGCGTTTGCGCAGGTCCGGGGCCAACAGGTTCCCGAGCTAGTTTTACCGATCGATGCCGAAAATATTGATTCCGTCCGGGGCGTCATAGAGGACTATCTTCTAGGTGATTATGCGCTGCCGGAACCTCGGGAAGACCCATATCCGCCAGCCGATTCCGCTACTATTTACTCGACGCCAAACCTAAAGAGAATAGACCGGATAAAAATGGAACTTGAACATGGTTTTACGAGCCGGGCCTTTCTTTTTCATCCGAAAGAAAATAATGGTTTGAATATCCCGATCATCTATCATTCCGGTCATGGGTGGGGTGTTTTTTTAGAAGATGAGGTGGTAAACTATAACAACGGACAAGAACATAGCGTCAGGGTGATCGACTACTTCCTATCAAAAGGGTTCGACGTCATCGGGATAGATATGCCCTTTTTCGGGGAGAATACCTGGCCTGAGCAGGCGACGGAGGAGGGGGTGACCCATCTCATGTATGGTCATGATGACCTGTTTAATCTCAAAAACCCCTTTTATTATTTTTTGGCCCCCGTCAGAGCGACGATCGACTATTTTCAGGATAAAATGTCTTATCCGTATTTTGTTATGACCGGCTTGTCAGGCGGCGGGTGGACAACTACTCTTTATAGCGCAATAGATACCCGGGTTGTACAGAGTTTTCCAGTCGCGGGCTCCATTCCTATACCCTTACGTACGGACCCGAGGGACTTCGGAGACAAGGAACAGTACTACCCTCCGTTTTATGAAACATACAACTATAGCACGTTATATTTTCTCGGCGCGGCGGGCGATAATCGCCTGCAGTACCAGGTGCTGAATCAAAAGGATCATTGTTGTTTTGCATTTAACGGAGAGGAGTATTGGAGCGGGTATCTAAAAGAAACATTGCAAACAAGCGGCCTTAAGGGTAGGTATGAGTTTTTTTATGATACCGTTGCCCAATATCATAAGATATCTGCTGTGGCCGTCGATAGCATGCTGTTTCATATCAATAAGGAACTTGCTGAAGATATACTTCGGAAAGCTAATCCTTTGCAGAGCGACAGGACGGACAATATTATCTGTGACAATGATAGTCTGAAATTATGGTTAGGAAATAGAGAGGCTAACGCTATCGAGTGGTTCCGCGATTCACTCAACCTCGGCAGGAACGGTGAAGCGGAAATTTTTACGGCGGGCGAGGGTTGGTACTATGCCCGCCTCACCAATCTTTCCGGTGCAGTGGTAAATACAGACAGTATTTTTGTCAGGCAGCGTCTGATTTTTCAGAAACCGGTGATCACTCACTCTGGTAGAAAACTCATGTCGTCGTATATGGATGGGAATCAGTGGTATTACAATGGCCGCCCTATCAGCAATGCCGTTGGTCAAGCCATCGACGTCGATAGGGACGGCCTTTACTCGGTTCAAGTCTCTTCGGGCAACTGCACGAGTGTGATGTCTGACCCCTACCTCCATGGTTTCCGGCTATATCCGAATCCGGCAAAAACTCAGCTCACGGTACGGCTTTCAGCGGAACTGGGAGATGTTGATTATGTCATCAGGTCGGTGAATGGTGTAGCGCTAAGGAATGGGCATTTTAGCGGTGAAGCGATCATATATATAGGTGGGAACATGCGCCCAGGCATGTATTTCATTCAGCTCGTCAATAAGAAGGGATGGCGCATCACGGAGAAATTCTGGATTGAATAATTCGTTTTGTTTTTCGTCCTACGTCATCGGTCCCCAGACTGTAAAAACGCTCTTTCATTCTGGCGGTTATTCCTCCCTTACCCGCTTGCAAAGCACTTCGATGAGCTCGAATTGCGCAGAGAGTTCTTCCTGCGGCACATTGGCCAGGAACATGGATACCATGGCTTCCTTTTCTTCCTGCAGACGTTGCAGGAGCAAGGTGGTTTCGCCAGGCTTCTCTTGGATATGGCGATGATTGGATTTCACTAATGGAATATACGTAAAAACGATGGGACGGCAAGTTTTTTTGACAGCGAAGATTTATCGGTTTTTCGTACACACTGTTCGGTGAACGATGACTTACCGGTTCAATTTTTCCTGCTGCCGCCAACTAGCATCCTCTCTTTACCGCAGGTCTGCTACGCTAGCTGCTTCCCGCTAGTTGGCCTCGACCAGGCTTTCTACCGGCTGGTTCACGGGGAGGGAAATGATGAATAATGAACCCTCATTTACCCGGCTCTGTGCGGTGATGAATCCATTGTGTTCTTCCACGATCTTTTTGCAGAGCGCCAGCCCGATACCCGTGCCTTCAAATTCGCTGTGAAGGTGCAGGCGTTTGAACATCCCGAAGATCTGCTCGGAATATTTTTGCTCGAAGCCGATACCATTGTCCTGGATATAGATCCTGTAGTAGCCGCCATGCCCTTCCTTGTTGTTGCCACTGCCGCTGTCGTTGCTGTCTCCGTTGCTGATGTTATTGTTGCTGAGTTCGGAATATACTCGCACCACCGGCTGCACCCCTTTTCTCGAGTATTTCAGCGCATTGCTCAGCAGGTTGTGGAACAGCAGCCGGATCAGCACGGGATTGACTGCCTGCGAAGGCAGTTCCCCGACCTCCATGCAGGCCTTTTTTTCCGCGATGGCAGCATCCATCTCCTGTAATACGTCTCTGACAACGCCGTTCAGATCAGTGATCACAAACTCCGGCTTCTCCATCGAAGTTTTGGAGAACAGCAGGATGTCCTTGATCAGCGCCTGCATCCGTTCTCCCGCCCGCTGGATCCGGCTGATATACATCCTGGCCTCATCGTCCAGCACATCGCGGTATTTATGGCCCAGACGGTCGCTGAACACCAGCATCTTTCTCAGGGGCTCCTGCAGGTCGTGCGAAGCCATAAAAGCAAACCGGTCGAGATCCCGGTTGGCGGATTCGAGTCGCTCGATATTTTCGATCAGCTTATGATTCAGGTCTTTGACCTTTTGCTCCGAGACCTTTCTCTCGTGCACTTCCAGCTCCAGGCTCCTGTTGATGGCCACCAGTTTTTGCTCCTGGGCCAGCAGCCGGTGGTTCTTTTTGTAGAGATCGATGAACACTCCCACTTTTGCGCGTAGCAGGTCGGGGTTGATGGGTTTGTAGATATAATCTACAGCGCCCGACCGGTAGCCTTTGAAAATGTGTTCTTCACCATAACTATTGGCGGTGATAAAAATGATGGGGATATGGCGGAGCCTGTCCCGCTCGTAGATCAGCGAGGCGGTTTCAAAGCCGTTCAGGCTCGGCATCTTCACGTCCATCAGGATGAGGGCAAAGTCAAATTCTTTTAGCAGTATCTTCAGCGCCTCCTTCCCCGAATTGGCTTTTACAAAAGTATAGCCCGCCGGAGCCAGTATGGTTTCAATCGATAGGAGGTTGTCCTCCCGGTCGTCTACCAATAGAATTTTCTGTTGCATGCTGTGTAATTTAAAGCCCGCCCCATGGATGGAGGTTATTTATTTATAAAACCACATCCTCATCAAAGACAGCAACTGGTCTATTTTTAACGGTTTGGTGATATAATCCGAAGCACCGGCCTCGATACACTTTTGCCGGTCGCCCTTCATCGCCTTTGCCGTTACGGCAATGATGGGCAAAGAACTGTTCTTGTGTTCTCTGCGGATCTTCTGGGTGGTTTCATAACCATCCATCTCCGGCATCATAATATCCATCAGTACCATATCCACCTGTTGCAGGTCGCTCATCAATATATTTACGGCTTCCTGCCCGCTTTCTGCAGTGATCACGTTGATATTAAACCTTTCGAACACAGTGGTCAAAGCGAAAAGATTTCTCACGTCGTCGTCCACCACCAGGATGCTCTTCCCCGTTAATATGTCTTCTTTCCGCCGGATGTTTTCCACAATGCGCCTTTTTTCAGGTGCCAGCTTCGCATGGTTGATATGAAGATGGAGCACCGTCTCCTCCAGTAAACGCTCCAATGAATTTACGCCCTTCAGGAGTATGGTATTGGAATTGTTGCCCAGCATCTTCAGCTCGCCCTTGTTAAAATCCCTGGCGGAATAAATGATCACCGGCGTATGCTTTTTTTTGTGCCGGCCGATTTTTTTCACAAGGTCTGTGCCGGAAATGTCCGGAAGGGTGTAGTCGAGCGTAATACAGTCGAATTCCCTGGTGTTGAGGAGATGAAAAGCTTGTTCTCCTGTGTCGGCTATCACCAGCTCGGTTTGTTCGCCTTCGAGCATTTTGGCGATCTGGGACGACTCCAATTCGTTGTCTTCCACCACCAGCACCTGTTTTTTTTCTTTATTGTGAAAGGCTACAATATCGTGGAACAGCTCGCCCATGGAATCGTTGTCGAGCGGTTTGAGGTGAAAGCTGCGGGCCCCACGCTTCAGCGCCAGGTGCTCGTTTTCCTCACCCGAGATCAGGTGGATCGGAATATGGCGGTAGTTAAGGTCGTTACGCAGCAGATCCAGCACCTTCCAGCCGCTGGTGTCGGGCAGCTTTACATCAAGCGTAACAGCGATGGGCTGGAACCGGTTGATGAAGTCGAATACTTCCAGGTAATTGGTGGCCACTATTGCTTTCAGCCCTTCCTGGTGCGCTTTTTCGATCAGGATCTTTCCGAACCGGAGATCGTCCTCCACGATCAGTACGATCTTATCGGAAGGACTGGCATGGCTGCGATCGTCGCCCGTGTCGTTGATCATTTCGTTCACGATCTCGAGGCCGTGGGTGTCGATTTTCTCGTTTTTGGTGCGGAAGGAATTGAGCAGGTTATCAATGTCTTCATTGTTGCCGTCAGCTTTCACGCGCAGGGAGCCGAAAACGCCGGATTCTTCAGCGCTCCCGGAGGCCGCATTTTCAAGTGGAACGTAGAGGGTGAACGTGCTGCCGCTGCCGGGATTGCTTTCCAGTTCGATGCTTCCCCCCAACAGCTCGGCCAAGCCGCGGCTGATCGACAGTCCCAGGCCTGTGCCGCCGTATTTTCGGCTTGTAGAGCCTTCGGCCTGCTGGAACGCCTCGAAGATGATGTTCTGTTTTTCCTGGGGAATCCCGATACCCGTGTCGCTGATGGCAAAAGCGATCACACGGGAGGCTTCGTCCAGTACAGGAATATTTTGTTTCCAGGTTTTCTTTGCCTCATATATTTTAAGTCGCACTTCGCCTTTCTCCGTGAACTTGAAGGCGTTGGACAGGAGGTTTTTCAGGATCTGGTTGAGCCGCTGCTGGTCGGTCTCCATAGCCTCGGGTAGCTGTTTGTCGATCTGGATATTGAACCGCAGATGCCGCGCTTCGGAGATGGGTTTAAAGGTGGTTTCCACAAAGGAGGCGATCTCTGAAAAGCGTACCCTGGAGAAATTGGCGGAGATGAACCCGGATTCTATCTTGGAAAGATCCAGAATATCGTTGATCAGATTGATAAGATCGTCCCCGCACGAATGAATGGTTTTGGCATAGCGGATCTGTTTTTCGTTCAGGTTGCCTTCCGCGTTCTCATACAATTGCTGTGCGAGGATGAGCAGGCTGTTCAGCGGGGTACGGAGTTCGTGCGACATGTTCGCAAGGAATTCCGATTTGTATTTGGAGGTGAGTGTGAGCTGCTCCGCTTTCTCTTCCAGCGATTTACGGGCTTCCTCCACCTCCTTGTTTTTTGCTTCCACTTCGTTTTTTTGCTTTACCAGCAGCAGGGCCTTATCCTGCAGTTCGTCGTTGGTCCTGCGAAGCTCTTCCTGCTGGATCTTCAATTCACCGGCTAACGATTGCGACTGCGCCAGCAATTCTTCGGTACGGGTATTGGTTTCGATGGTATTCAATACGATCCCGATACTTTCGGTCAATTGACTGAGAAAGTCCAGATGCGTTTGGCTGAAGGTTTCGATGGAAGCCAGTTCGATAACGGCCTTAACGTTGTTTTCAAACAGCACCGGAAGTACGATCAGGTTATTGGGCTTCACGTACCCGAGTGCGGAGCTGACCTTGATATAATTATCGGGCACGTTGGAGAGAATGATCCTTTCTTTTTCAAAGGCGCACTGTCCGACCATGCCTTCACCGATGGCAAATTCTTTGGGGATATGTTTGTCCGACCGGTAGGCGTAGGTCGCATATAGCTTCAGTTTCGGGTGCTGGGTTTCTTCGTCCTGTTTCAGGATATAAAAGGCGCCGTAGTGGGCGGTCACTACCTGGGCGAGCTCGGAGAGGATACGTTTGGTCACCGTGTTGAGGTCTTTTTGCCCCTGCAGCATCTGGGTGAACTGCGCCAGGTTCGATTTCAGCCAGTCCTGTTCCTGGTTGCGCAGGGTGGTCTCGCGGAGATTAGCGATCATCTGGTTGATGGTGTCTTTCAATGCTTCCACTTCTCCCTTGGCTTCCACCCCGATACTCCGGGTGAGATCGCCTTTTGTTACCGCGGAAGCCACTTCTGAGATGGAGCGTACCTGGGTGGTGAGGTTTTGCGCGAGCTGGTTTACGTTTTCCGTAAGGTTTTTCCAGATGCCGGAGGCGCCGGGCACGCTGGCCTGTCCGCCGAGCTTTCCGTTCACGCCCACTTCCCGGGCCACCGTGGTCACCTGGTCGGCGAAGAGGGCCAGGGTTTCGATCATCTCATTAATCGTTTCGGTAAGTTGGGCCACTTCACCTTTGGCGTTGATAGACAGTTTCTGCCGCAGGTTGCCGGTGGCCACGGAGGTCACTACTTTGGCAATTCCCCGTACCTGCCCGGTGAGGTTGCTGGCCATCATATTCACCGAATCGGTGAGGTCTTTCCAGGTGCCGCCGACGCCTTTCACTTCGGCCTGCCCGCCGAGTTTCCCTTCGGTGCCTACCTCGCGGGCCACACGGGTCACTTCGTAGGCGAAGGAATTGAGCTGCTCCACCATCGTGTTGATAGTATTTTTCAGGTCGAGGATCTCGCCCTTTACGTCGATGGCCACTGTTTTGGAGAGGTCACCACTCGCCACAGCCTTGGTCACTTCGGCAATATTTCTCACCTGTGAAGTGAGGTTGCCTGTCATCTGGTTCACCGAGTCGGTAAGGTCTTTCCAGGTGCCGGCCACGCCGGGTACAAACGCGTATCCACCCAGTTTGCCGTCGGTGCCCACCTCCCGCGCCACCCGCGTTACTTCCGAGGCAAAGGCGCGGAGCTGGTCCACCATAGTATTGAGGGTTTCTTTGAGCTGCAGTATTTCGCCGCGTACGTCCACCATGATCTTCTTGGACATATCGCCATTGGCCACGGCGATGGCCACTTCGGCGATATTACGCACCTGGGCGGTGAGATTACCCGCCATCTGATTCACCGAATCGGTGAGGTCTTTCCAGGTGCCGGCCACGCCGGGCACGTTTGCCTGTCCGCCGAGTTTTCCTTCCGTTCCTACTTCGCGGGCCACGCGGGTCACTTCCGAAGCGAATCCCCGGAGCTGGTCCACCATGGTGTTGATGGTGTTTTTCAGTTCGAGGATCTCGCCTTTTACGTCCACTCCGATCTTCCTGGACAGGTCGCCATTAGCCACGGCGGTGGTCACTTCGGCGATATTGCGCACCTGTGAGGTGAGGTTGCTGGCCATCTTGTTCACAGAATCGGTAAGATCTTTCCAGGTACCGGCCACGCCGGGCACGTCGGCCTGTCCGCCGAGTTTTCCTTCCGACCCCACTTCGCGGGCCACGCGGGTTACTTCGGAGCCGAAGGAATTGAGCTGGTCCACCATGGTGTTGATGGTATTTTTCAATTCGAGGATCTCTCCTTTTACGTCTACGGTGATCTTCCTGGACAGGTCGCCTTTTGCCACGGCGGTGGTTACTTCGGCGATGTTGCGCACCTGGGCAGTGAGGTTGCTGGCCATCTGGTTCACCGAGTCGGTGAGGTCTTTCCATACCCCTCCCACGCCTTTTACGGTGGCCTGTCCGCCTAGCTTTCCTTCCGATCCCACTTCGCGGGCCACGCGGGTCACTTCGGAGCCGAAGGAATTGAGCTGGTCCACCATGGTGTTGATGGTATTTTTCA
>CAZUWX010000009.1:33513-42672 GCA_964624205.1 uncultured Chitinophagaceae bacterium | reverse complement strand
ACTTCGGAGCCGAAGGAATTGAGCTGGTCCACCATGGTGTTGATGGTATTTTTCAGCTCCAGGATCTCCCCTTTTACGTCCACGGTGATCTTCCGGGACAGGTCGCCATTAGCCACGGCGGTGGTCACTTCGGCGATATTGCGCACCTGTGAGGTGAGGTTGGAGCCCATTTTATTCACTGAATCGGTGAGGTCCTTCCAGGTGCCGTCCACGCCGGTCACCCGGGCCTGTCCGCCGAGTTTTCCTTCGGTGCCCACTTCCAGCGCCACGCGGGTCACTTCCGAAGCAAAAGAATTAAGCTGATCCACCATGGTGTTGACGGTCTTTTTGAGCTCGGAGATCTCTCCCTTCACGTCTACGGTGATCTTGCGGGAGAGGTCACCTTTAGCCACGGCGGTGGTCACTTCGGCGATATTGCGTACCTGTCCGGTGAGGTTGCTGGCCATCTGGTTCACCGAGTCGGTGAGGTCTTTCCATACGCCGCCCACACCTTTTACGGTGGCCTGTCCGCCTAGCTTCCCTTCCGATCCCACTTCGCGGGCCACGCGGGTCACTTCGGCGGAGAAGGAGTTGAGCTGGTCTACCATGGTGTTGATCGTATCTTTCAATTCGAGGATCTCTCCCTTTACGTCTACGGTGATCTTTCGGGAGAGATCACCTTTGGCCACGGCGGTGGTCACTTCGGCGATGTTACGTACCTGACCGGTGAGGTTGCTGGCCATCTGGTTCACCGAGTCGGTAAGGTCTTTCCAGGTGCCGGCCACGCCGCGCACCTGTGCCTGTCCGCCTAGCTTTCCTTCTGTGCCCACTTCCAGGGCTACGCGGGTTACTTCCGAGGAGAAGGAATTGAGCTGGTCTACCATGGTGTTGATGGTGTTCTTCAATTCGAGGATCTCTCCCTTTACGTCTACCGTGATCTTCTTGGAGAGGTCGCCCTTTGCCACGGCGGTGGTCACTTCGGCGATATTACGCACCTGGGCGGTGAGGTTGGAACCCATCTGGTTCACCGAATCGGTGAGGTCTTTCCAAACACCTGCAACGCCTTTCACTTTGGCCTGTCCGCCTAGCTTCCCTTCCGATCCCACTTCTTTGGCCACGCGGGTCACTTCCATGGAGAACAGGTTGAGTTGTTTCACCATATCGTTCACTTCTTTTGCGATCCGTCCGAATTCTCCCTGCAGGGTGTGGCCGCCGACCTCTTCCGGCATTTTTATCAGCAGGTTACCTTTCGCCACTGAGCTGATCACGTGCGCGATCTCGATGGTGGGATGAACGAGATCGGAGATCAGCACGTTCAGCGATTCCACGCCGGTGCTCCAGGCACCCTTTGCCACCGGGGCCTCAATCCGCTGCATGAGTTTACCCTGTTTGCCGATAATAGTACCCGCACGTGTGAACTCCTGCATCATTTTTTCGTTCAGGGCAATGATATCATTGAGTGTGTCGCAGATTTTTCCATTGATGCCTATCTGGTTGATGGGCATGCGTGCGGTGAAGTTTCCGTTCTTCACTTCGTTGAGCACTTTTAGCAATCCCTGTTCGTCCACCTCGTTGTGGGAGGTGTACATAAATTCGGGATTTGTGATATAAATGGTTTTACCATTTTCCAACACAGCCGCCATGCCGGCGGGTTTCTTTTTGCTGCGTTTTGCGGGTGCTGCGGCGGCGGAACTGGCGGGAGCTTTTGGCGTTGTCGCTTTTTTCGTAGGCATCTGCAATTTTTTGTCTCCAAATATAAGGTATCAGCGAGGGAAGCAGGGCGTGCAGTGGCGGCAGGCTGCAATATTATTCGAAATATTTCCCGATGGACAGCTTCGTGCGCTTTCTCTAAAAATCGTGCCGGGCAGGGACTGGGTAGAAAATGCCACAGCCGGTTTTTTTTCCTATTTTGTATTCGATTTATTGATAACAGAAAATTCCGTTTACACATGCAATACAACCGCTGCGGGCGATCCGGCCTGCTGTTACCGGCTATATCACTAGGGCTCTGGCATAACTTCGGGGGAGTCGACACATTTGAAAACGGCAGGAAGATCATTCGTCGTGCGTTTGAAAAAGGGGTCACCCATTTTGATCTGGCCAATAACTACGGGCCGCCTCCCGGCTCTGCGGAGGAAAATTTCGGAATGATATTAAAAAAGGACTTCCCGGGTTTTCTGCGCGATCATATTGTGATCAGCACAAAAGCGGGCTATACCATGTGGGAGGGCCCGTATGGCGACTGGGGATCGCGGAAATACCTGCTGTCGAGCCTCGACCAGAGCCTGAAGCGGATGGGGGTGGATTACGTGGACATTTTTTATTCGCACCGGCCGGATCCGCTCACTCCCGTGCATGAGACCATGATGGCGTTGGATCATGCGGTACGTTCCGGCAAAGCGTTGTATGTGGGGCTGTCGAATTATTCGGCATCCCAGACTGAGACAGCCCTGGAGGTGTTGCAGCAACTGGGCACACCCTGTCTGATCCATCAGCCTAAATACTCAATGTTCGAACGCTGGGTGGAGAAGGGGTTGCTGAAGGTGCTGGACCGGCATGGTGTGGGCTGTATCCCGTTCTCGCCGTTGGCGCAGGGCATGCTCACCGATCGTTACCTGGGGGGTATCCCTTCCGATTCAAGGGCTGGAAAGCCGCACGGATTCCTGCAGTCGACGGAGATCACCGAGGATCGTCTGCAGACCATCGGGCAATTAAATGCGCTTGCCCGGGGCCGTGGACAAACCCTTTCTCAAATGGCTATTGCCTGGCTGATGCGGAAACCCGCTGTTAGTTCTGTGCTGGTAGGGGTTAGTTCGATCGAGCAGTTGGAAACCAACCTGGGTACATTGGAAAACATTGTATTCACGCCTGACGAGTTGGAGGAAATTGAGCGGGTAATTGGATGATAGATTTATTGCGTTTTAGTTTTGTCTCGTTCGTTATAATTATTTTTTTTCCGGAGTCGTAATGCGGCCCTTTTCAAACTATTTATATGTAGGCAGACGTCAATGAGTTTTTACGAACCTCCTGTTTTATCAAGGAAGGATGAAGGTTTACTACATCTCCAATAATGATGACTGCAGGGTTGGTGAGACCCAAGTACTCCGATTTGAAGACAATATCCTTCACCTTGCCAAGCGTCATTTTTTCTTTCGTTGTTGTCGCATCCTGGATAATCGCCGCTGCAGTACATCCTTTTCCGCATGATGTAAAAATGTCGACGATCTTCTCCAGCTTGCTCATTGCCATCAGTATCACTACTGTGGCGCTCGATTGTGCGGCCAGGTAAATATCGGGTGATATATCCCCGGCGCGCGTGGTTCCCGTGACTACCCAGAAACTTTCATTAATGCCTCTGCAGGTAAGGGGAATCATTTGCGAGGCTGGTGCGGCAATACAACTGGATATCCCGGGTATTATCTCCACTTCAATGCCTGCAGACCTTGCCGTATCTATCTCCTCCTGGGCACGGCCAAATACAAACGGATCGCCACCTTTGAGTCTGACCACCCTCTCATACCTCGAAGCGTAATCAAGAATCAGCGTGTTGATCTCCTCCTGCGACAAGGAGTGGCATCCCATTCGTTTACCGGCAAAATGAAGAATAGTCGCGGGAGACGCATACCGCAGCAATTCCTCATTAGCGAGTGCATCATACACTATTACGTCGGCAGCCTTCAATGCCTTAATCGCCTTTAACGTGATCATTTCCGGGTCGCCCGGGCCTGCTCCAACTAATGATAATAAAGCCATATACGTACATTGTTAATTAAAATATATGATCAGAATCATGTTTTGTGATGCGAATTTACAAATAATCGACTACCTTTATTGTATATACATTTTATTAATGTAATTGATTCAACGATTGTCTGCCTTCATTTTAATCACTATTAATTTGATAGGCTGATGAAAATCATAGTAATTGGGAATGGAATGGTAGGTTATAAGTTTTGCCAAAAACTTATATACAAAAAAATAATAGGTATTGAGATTACGGTATTCGGGGAAGAAATACTACCTGCATACGACAGGGTTCACCTCAGCGAGTACTTTTCGGGAAAATCGGCCTATGACCTTTGCCTCGCCCCATTAGACTGGTATGCGGAGAACAATATTACCCTTCATCTCGGCGATCCTATTCACCAGGTAGACAGGGAAAAGAAAACAGTTCTCTCCTTTAAGGGGATAGAGCTTCAGTACGATTATCTCATTTTTGCGACCGGCTCCTCTGCCTATGTTCCTTCATTGCCTGGAACGGATAAGGAAGGAGTATATGTCTACCGCAATATTGAGGACCTCAACCTGATCCGTCGCCATGCGCCTATTACCAGATGTGCCGCAGTACTGGGTGGCGGCCTGCTGGGCCTGGAGGCGGCGAAAGCGATGCTCGATCTTGGTATCACCAATACACATGTAATAGAATTCGCCCCCCGCCTGATGCCTCGCCAGATTGATAATAATGCCTCGGTAATTTTACAACAAAAACTAACTGAACTGGGCATAACCGTTCACACTGGCAAAAACACCGCAGCTATACTTGGTAATGAGTCCATACGCGGATTGATCTTCGCCGATGGCAATATCCTGAACGTTGATATGCTGGTTATCTCCGCAGGCATTCAACCAAGGGATGAACTGGCTAAAGACTGCGGCCTTGCAACGGGCCACCGTGGTGGCATAATAGTAAACGACGAAATGCAGACAAACGATCAGGCAATTTTTGCCATCGGTGAATGTGCGCTGCATAATGGTACCATATACGGACTCGTGGCTCCCGGATACGAAATGGCCGACGTGGTAGTCAATAAACTGGCCGGTGGCAATAAAGCATTTACCGGGTTTGATATGAGCACCAAGCTCAAATTAATTGGAATAGATGTGGCCAGTTTTGGGGATCCGTTCATTGCAGGTGAAGGGGCAAGATCAATTGTTGTGGAAGACGCTTACCAGGGTATTTATAAAAAAATTAATTTCTCCGCTGATGGAAAACAATTGCTGGGTGGAATACTGGTAGGCGACGCAGATGCATATAATATGCTGCTGCAGATATGTAAAAATAAGCTCGCACTGCCGGCAGATCCTGGTGAATTGATCATTAAAGCAAAAATAGGTGGAGGAGAAAATAATACAGGGGTTGTTTCCTTGCCGGATCATGCACTCATCTGTAGTTGTGAAAATATTAGCAAGGGAGATATTGTTGCAGCCGTCATAAACAATAACTGTGAAAGTGTTGATGCTATTAAAAAATGTACGAAAGCAGGAACGGGATGTGCCGGATGTACGCCTTTGATAAAAGATATTATGCTTCATACAATGAAGCAGCAGGGCAAATATGTACGCAATGATATTTGCGAACATTTTAATTATTCAAGACAGGAATTGTATGACCTGGTTAAATTAAAGAATCTTCGTGGATTTGATGAAGTAGTTGATACGCTGGGGAAAGGTGATGGGTGCGAAATATGCAGGCCCCTTGTTAGTTCCATCCTCGCCAGTTTATGGAACGAACTGATTCTTAAAAAAGAAAATGCCACCTCACAGGATACTAACGATCGTTTTCTTGCCAATATCCAAAAAGGCGGAACCTATTCAGTCGTTCCGAGAATTCCCGGAGGAGAAATTACTCCTGATAAATTACTGGTGATTGCGCAGGTGGCAAAAAAATATAACCTGTACACAAAAATTACAGGTGGTCAGCGAATTGATATGTTCGGGGCACACGTAAATGACCTGCCCCTGATATGGGAAGAACTTATTGCGGCAGGTTTCGAAAGTGGGCATGCATATGGAAAAGCTTTGCGCACAGTAAAAAGCTGCGTAGGGTCAACCTGGTGCAGGTTTGGCTTGCATGACAGCGTAAGTTATGCCATACGAATTGAAGAACGATATCGTGGTTTACGCGCACCTCATAAAATTAAATCTGCTGTGTCGGGATGTATCCGTGAATGCGCCGAAGCGCAATCGAAAGATTTCGGAATTATTGCAACGGAAAAAGGATGGAATCTTTTTGTGTGCGGAAACGGAGGATCCAAACCACAGCATGCCTTGCTGCTGGCTAGTGATCTGGATTCGGATACTTGTATAAAATATATCGACCGTTTCCTGATGTTCTATATTAAAACTGCAGATCCGTTAACCCGTACAGCCACATGGCTGAATAAAATGGAAGGTGGAATAGAATATCTTAAAAATGTAGTGGTTAACGACAGTCTCGGAATAGGAGATCAGCTTGAAAAAGAAATGCAGGCGCTGGTTGATAATTATGAATGCGAGTGGAAAAATGTTGTTGAATCTCCGGAGCTAAGAAAACGGTTTACCCATTTTGTAAATGCCCCTGAAGAAAAAGACCCTGAAGTGAAATTCGAAATATTACGGGATCAGAAAAAAGCAGCCGGCTGGTAATTAATTCCAATCAAAATATTTTTATATGGATTCAAAAACTATTACGCAGCGTAAATGGATAGCAGTGTGCAGTGTGGAGGACGTTCCTGAAAACGGAGGAGTGTGTGTAAAACATGGTTCTGAACAGATCGCACTTTTTTACTTCGCGCGACGGAACGAATGGTTCGCCACACAGAATATGTGCCCGCACAAAAAACAAATGGCCATTAGCAGGGGAATGCTCGGATCTCAGCATGACGAACCAAAAGTGGCCTGCCCCTTTCATAAAAAAACATTTTCTCTGGTAGATGGCAGGTGCCTCAACAGCGACGACTGCGGACATATCAAAACGTACCAGGTGAAAATAGACAACAACCTCGTTTATATCAATGTATGAAAAGACTAACTGCTGTTTTAATATGCTGCCTCCTGTTTATGATCCTGAATAATGAAGTGTATTCGCAGTTATCTATTTCGGCACAGTTACGTACAAGAGCCGAATTTCGGGATGGACAGGGCGCGCCATTGGTTAAAGGGTTGAAGCCGGGACTGTTTACTTCGCAAAGAACCAGGTTGATGACAGGATTTACTCTACACCGGTTAACACTGGGGATATCCCTGCAGGACGTAAGGGTATGGGGGCAGGATGTGTCTACCATAAACCGCACAACTGCCGCCGATAATAACGGCCTGATGTTTCACGAATCCTGGGCACAGATTCAGTTAACAGATACAACAATTAAAAATAAGTCGCTTAACCTGAAGATTGGAAGGCAGGAATTGGCTTATGATGACCAGCGGTTGATCGGGAACCTCGACTGGCTACAGCAGGGTAGACGGCACGACGCTGCAGTGTTAAAATTTGAAAATGAGAAATGGACACTTCATTTGGGTGGCGCATTTAATCAGGATCGGGAAAAGAATTCCGGGACGATATACAGTAGTGTTTATCCCGGTAATTATACCGCCACTACCAATGGAGGAACAATGTATAAAAGCATGGAGTTTTTATATGCGGGTAAAAAAATAGATAGGGGAAATATCTCATTCCTTTTTTTCTCAGATCAGTTCAATGCGTACCGTATTGATTCTAGTAATGGGAATATTCAAAAAGTGTTCACTGAAAAATCCTGGTCGAGGGCAACCGCCGGATTTTTTATCAACAAAGAGATAGATGATTTGAGTGTTACTGCTTCGGCTTATCATCAATTTGGAAAAAATGCGGAGGGTGGTAAATCGGGCGGGCAATTGTTAACCTTAAGCACACAATACGTTTTCGGAAAATTCAGTATTGGTACGGGTGCAGATTACACCTCTGCAGATTTCGATCCGTTATACGGAACACCTCATAAGTTCTGGGGGCTGATGGATTATTTTTACGCAGCAAGCGGCACTGGTAATTATGGACTTGTTGATTATTTTATTAGATCGAAATGGAAAGCGTCTCAGAAATTATCCTTTTCAGCCGATTGTCATCATTTTAATTCGGCGATCGGCATACCCGGGCATAGCAGGATCTACGGGCAGGAAATTGATGTAGTTGGAAACTACACGTTTACACAACTGATAAATCTTGAAGCAGGTTTTGGGCATTTTTTTGCAACCGATGCGCTTGCCTTTTCTAAAAATATTGCCAATTCGCGGAGAGGCGCCAATTGGGCCTATGTAATGGTCAATATTAGACCTGAATTTTTATTTAAGTAACCAACCAAAAGAACGTTTATGGATTACAGAAAGCCGACAGAAGTTGTGGAACTAATTATTCAATCTGGAATTGATAAAGTTAAACTATCTCCGATGGATCTGCTGATAAGAGGTGTGTTGTCAGGAGCTATACTGGGATTTGGTACCACGTTGGCGATCACCGCCACCGTTCAGACTAACCTGGGAATTGTTGGAGCGCTGATTTTTCCGGCTTGTTTTGTTATTGTAGTATTGATGGGTTTTGAGTTGGTAACCGGAAGTTTTGCGGTTCTTCCGGCGGCGTATTTCGACGGAAAGATCACCATGCCGGCTATGCTGAAAAATTTACTCATTGTTTTTATTGCGAATCTGTTGGGCGCGTTATTGTATGCTTTATTATTCTGGATATCTGTTACTAATTTTGGCCATACTACAAACGGCCAGCTTGGCGCCGCAATAATTAAGATAGCTGAGAATAAAACGATTGGTTATTCACAGTTTGGTATGGACGGAACGATCACTGTTTTTACAAAGGGTATTCTTTGTAACTGGATGGTGACGATGGGGGTTGTGATGTCACTCACTTCTACTTCTACGCTTGGTAAAATTCTTGCCGCGTGGTTGCCGGTATTTATATTTTTTGCGCAGGGTTTTGAACATGCGGTTGTGAATATGTTTGTTATTCCTGCCGGTATGCTTCTTGGGGCGAAGGTTAGTTTCGGCGATTGGTGGGTATCTAATCAGATTCCCGCAACGTTAGGCAATATAGTGGGAGGAGTAGTGTTCACGGCTCTTGCGTTATATCTTACACATGCGAGGAAGAAGTCGGCGGGAGCGGAGATTTTACTTTCAAAATAGCTTTCATAGTTTATGCCAATGCTATTGTTAAGCACATTATAAATAATAAGACCCCTTGGAAGGAGTTTTTTACGCTAAGTGATTGATAATAAATGGCTTTGGGCTTTATGTCCCTAACAAACCCTTCTCGGCCGGCCCGCTCTCCTGGCGGAGCCGGTGGCAAACGAGCCCGGTTAACCGGCGCTTATGGGTTCTGCAGCAATCTGGCAGGATGAGGCAATCTGCAGCCTGCCTGGACGAGACAAGTGCCTACTG
>CAZUWX010000009.1:24108-33413 GCA_964624205.1 uncultured Chitinophagaceae bacterium | reverse complement strand
GTCTCATGCGCTCCCCTATACTCCTTCAGCGCCGGTTCAGGAAAATTAGCATAGCAGGGTTCACAGCGTAATTGAACCCATCCAGATAAACCCTATCTTTAAATTTGAATTAAGCGGAAAATCCGACTGTCCGGCAAAACTAATCACCTTATTGGCGCCAATATATCACATATACAATGGGGCAGAACTGCTTGCCCGGCTTGCGAACAGTGATGAGGAAGCCTACACCCTACTGCTCCGAAAATACTGGAATCCCATTTATTCGATGGCTGTAACTTATCTCAAATCACCCCAGCAGGCCCAGGATATCGTACAGGATGTATTCATGAAATTGTGGGATAAACGGATGCAACTCAGCGGGGTCGAAAAGCCGGAAGCATGGCTCTTTACCGTGGCCCGGAATCATATCATCGACAATTTCCGGAAAAAAATCGCGCTCCCCCTCCCTGAACAATACACCGATATTCCCGAATCCGAGTCGCTGTCGCCCCTCCACCTCTGCGAACAGAAGCAGGTGAAACGTTCGATACAGGAAGCGATCGAACTGCTGCCTCCCACACGCAAAGAGATTTTCCTGCTTAGCAGAAACGATGGACTCACTTATGAAGAAATCGCCGACCGGCTCAAGCTGAGCCACGCTTCCGTGAAGGGTCATATTGCCAAGTCCCTCAATTTTATCCGCGAATACCTCGCCCTGAACACCGATCATATGGCCTACCTGCTGATCCTGCTTGTTGTTATGTAAAAAAACTTTTGAAAAACAAGTCCGACCGCTCCGCTTATCCGTCATTATAAGCAGGAGTGCGCTGCTGCGTCCCCAAGGATCTGACAGGCAACCTCCCATTTCAGTAAAACTTGAAAGATGCTGAGGAAAATAATTTGGCGGGTTTAAAAACTACTTTACATTTGTCTACTTGATAGGTAGACTAATGGATTGCTGCTGTTGAAGTGCCTGCTCCACTAACAATACGGACATGAACGTTGATGAGGTAAGAACATTACTGGATAAATACATTGCTGAAACTATCACCGACGTGGAACGCCGCCGACTATCGCGCATGCTGGAGACACCGGCAGGAAGGAAAGCGCTGGAGCAGATCATCGACAGGGAGTTTGCCGAAGGAATATACCTAAACAGCAGGGACGAAAACCGGTTTCATGCTATTTACGCCCATCTCAACACAATAAGAAAAGATGTGGCAGAAAAAGAATATGATCACGCGGCAACAGCGGCAGGGAAAAAGTATCCCCGCACTGCGGAGCAGGCGGATCGTGGTAACAGGGAAGATGAATGGACGGGGGCACCTGGAAAAATAAGGAAGCTGTTCAAGTGGCGCCTTCCGGCAGCCGCTGCAACGGTCATATGTGTTGCTGGTTTGCTGTATTATTTTTTTAATACCCCCGCAGCACCGTCGCAGCCACCCGTCGCCCGGACCGAAGCAGTGCATGATGCGCTGCCCGGAAAATATGGCGCGGTACTGACTCTCTCAGACGGAAGGAGAATAGCGCTGGACAGTGCAGCGCCGGGCAGGATCGACATTGCCGGCAGTGCCGTGGTGCTGAAGAATGGCGACCAACTGCAATACCACAACGAACCATCCGGTTCGGCTGCTGAGCAGCTATACCACACCCTGACCACGGCAAAGGGTGAGATATATTCTCTGACACTGTCTGACGGAACCAGGGTTTGGCTGAATTCTGCGTCCTCGATCCGTTTCCCCGTGTCATTTGGTGCTGCCTATCGGGAGGTGGCGGTTACCGGGGAAGCTTATTTTGAGGTGGCAAAGAACGAGCAAAAGAGGTTTTTGGTGGACGCCGGTGGAGTGGTAACGGAAGTGCTGGGGACAAAATTTAATGTGAATGCCTATCCGGACGAGACACGGACAGCAATCACCCTGCTGGAGGGGAGCGTGAAGATCTTTAATGAAAAGCATAGCGTGCATCTTCTGCCCGGCGAGCAGGCCCGGGTGGGGGGGGGAATGGAGCAGCGGCGGTCGGCCGTACCCGGGGTGGTGAACAGCATTGACCCCGCGGCAGCGGTTGCCTGGAAAGATGGCTATTTTCATTTTAATGATGCCGACCTGCCCACCGTGATGCGGCAGTTGGCACGCTGGTATGATGTGGATGTGGTCTATACATCGGATATACCCAAACGAAGATTCGGAGGAAAGATGGAGAAAGACCTGCTTTTGTCGCAGGTATTGAAAATATTGGAGAAGAGCGAAGTGAATTTTACGGTGGATGGAAATAAACTGCTTGTTTCTCCTTAGCACTTAAAACCGCAATTATTATGGAAAAAAAGAACCGGTAATAGTCTGACCAAAAAAGAACCGGGAGTGTTGGAAGCACTACCCGGTAAATTCAGGTTGGCCGAATAAATATAACGTCGAGTAACATCTATTCTATAACCCAAACACTGCAAAAGTATGAAACAAATTTTGCAAACGCTACAGCTTTGCATTGACAACCAAACACTAAGAAAGGGTATGAGGATCGTTTTTTTCCTGATGACTGCTGCCTTTCTACAGGTTTCCGCAAACGGCATTTCCCAGAATGTGTCTTTTAAGTACAGGAACACTCCTCTCAAGGAGGTGTTCCGGGAAATTGAAAGGCAAACGGGGTATGTATTTTTCTACGACCTGGAACTGCTTAATAAAGCCAAGCCGGTAACGCTTCATCTCCGCGATGTTCCGGTAAACGATGCCCTGGATGTCTGTCTGAAGGATCAGCCCCTCAGCTTTTCCATAGAGAAAAGAACCGTAGTGATCTCCCCGGCCCGGGTTGTTGTAGAGCATCCCGCCGAACAGACAGAAGTGGTAGTTGACCTCGAAATTACCGGGGTCGTGCTTTCAGCCGGCGATGAACAGCCGCTGGCGGGGGCTTCGGTAAAAGTAAAGGGCGCTGAAATTGGCGCCAGCACGGGCGCCGACGGCAGTTTCCGGCTTCGGATACCCGGGCAGAGGGCGGTGCTGGTGATTTCCTATATTGGGCACACAGATAAAGAGGTTGCTGTCTCCGCCTCCGGATTTCAACGGGTACTGTTGGAAGTAGCCGCCTCATTGGGAGATGAAGTGGTGGTGATAGGATATGGCAGCGTGAAAAAGGAAAGCCTGACCGGTGCCGTAGCACAGATCGGTTCCGAAGCCCTGGAAAGCCGGCCGGTCACCAACGTGGCCAGAGCGCTGCAGGGCTTGATCCCGAACCTGGTGGTCACTAATAACGGAGGAAACCCCAATGAAAACCCCAACCTGAACGTTCGCGGCAATACTTCCCTCACCGGGGGAGGCCCCCTGGTGCTGGTGGATGGCATCCAGATGGACCTGAACCTGCTCAATCCGCTGGATATTGAGAGCGTCTCCGTATTGAAAGACGCTGCTTCCGCAGCAATCTACGGAGCCCGCGGGGCTTTCGGCGTGATACTGGTGACCCTGAAGAGCGGTGCAAAAAGGAGGTCTAAATCGGTGATCACCTATAACGGCGCCATGGAGTTCAGTAAGCCGACTTCCATTCCCGACATGTTGAGCTCGCTGGATTATATGGAGTCGCTCAATATTGCCACCAAAAGAAATAATGGCACTACGCCGTACAGCGACCAGCAGATACAATGGCTCAAGGATTATATTGCAGACCCGGTGAACAACCCGGTGTATCACACCCAACCTAACGGGGCCGTGTTCTGGCATGCCAATGTGGACAATTTCGGAGAGATGCTCCAACCGGTAGCTCCTGCTCAAAACCATTCACTCAGCCTACAGGGGCAAAGCGACAAACTGACCTATTACACCTCCCTGGCTTTCCGGAGGCAGGAGGGTATGTTCCGCGACGCCACGGATATACTGGACCGTTATAATTATCTGCTGAAACTTTCGTCGCAGGTCACTGATCGTGTTAACATCGGCTTCAGCGCCAACTATACAAATAAAACATTCGACGCTCCTCATCAGCACACCGGAAAGGGGAGTTGGTGGGAACAGATGACCCGCGGCGTGCCTCAGATCCTGTTCCCCATCAAAACCCCGGCTGACGCTCCCGTTCCTAATGCACCCACCGAGCATTTTTATAATTTTCTCACCAGCGGCGCAAGATCGGTAAGGAACACCGGTGTGGCGGTGTTCTCGATCAACGCAACAGTCGACCTGCTGGAAGGCCTTCAGTTCAAAGGAGATTTTTCGTACAGGAATTACTCCTCGAAACACAAGGAAACCCGGATGGAATTCGGATACATACGCGATCGGTGGGAGTACCAGTACGGACACACCACGCCCTCCTTTGCGCAACGGTCGCTCAGCAGCGAGAATTACTTTGCGGGCAATGCCTATCTGACCTACAACAAAACCATAAACAGCGATCATACTATCAGCGCACTCCTGGGGTATAACCAGGAATGGTCGAAACAGGATGGCTTTGAAGTGACCGGAAACGCATTGGTGTCTAACGATATTCCGGTACTGAGGCTGAGCACCGGGGAGATATTGGTAGATGACAGTGAAGAGGAATGGGCGATCCGCGGGGTATTCTCGCGACTCAAATACGATTTCCGGAATAAATACCTTTTTGAGATGAACGCCAGGTACGATGGCACCTCACGTTTCCCCTCAACCAGCCGCTTTGGGTTTTTCCCCTCTGTTGCAGCGGCCTGGCGGATCTCCGAAGAGAATTTTATGGAGGGTACCAGGGGTGTACTGAGTGATCTGAAAATCCGCGCCTCCTACGGTAGCCTGGGCAATCAGCTTATTAACGATGCTTATCCTTTTGTGAGCCGGTTTGGAATTGTTCAGTTCAACGGGAACAATATGATCGGCTATCTGATCGACGGCATGCTGCCCGTGGGGCTCACGCCGCCAGGCCTTGTGAGTGCCGATCTTACCTGGGAATCGGCCAGCACCATCGACTTTGGCGTAGACCTGACCGTGTTTAACCGGCTCGACCTGAGCTTCGACTGGTACAAGCGCGAAACCAAGGATATGCTGGTGGTAGGACGGGTGCTCCCGGCAGTGCTCGGCACCGGAGTGCCACCGGAAAACAGCGCGCGATTGAAAACTGTTGGAGGTGAACTTTCCGTTACCTGGCGCGACCAGCTCCAAAACGGATTGCGCTACAGCGTGGGCATTGGCGTTAGCGACTACCAGGCTACGATACTGGAATACCGTAACCCGACCCTCCTGTATATCCAGTCGGGGAACGACCAGATGTACCCGGGCCGGAAGCTCGGAGAAATATGGGGCTATCAGACCGTAGGAATATTTCAGACGGATGAGGACGTAGCCAAGGCCGCGGATCACAGCCCACTGAACGGCCGGGCCAGAACCGCAGGCGATATCCAGTATGCGGATCTGAATGGCGACGGCAAGATCGATTTCGGCGACAATACCGTCACCAATCCGGGCGATAAACGTATCATCGGCAATTCCACGCCGCGGTACCAGTTTAATATTAATGGAAATCTTTCCTGGAAAGGGATCGACCTGCGGCTGTTCTTCCAGGGTATAGGCAAACGCGATATGTACCCGACAGGCAACTATTACTGGGGGCAGATCAACAGCGCGGGTGCTGTGGGAACTTACGGAATGTACAGGAATACCTGGAGCGAAGAAAATCCGGACGGATTATATCCGATCTACAAAGCCAATTCAGGCTATAACATCCTGGAACAAACGCGATACCTGGAGAATGCGGCTTATATACGACTCAAGAACCTGACCCTCGGCTATGCGTTGCCGCTGAACATCAGCCGCAAGATCGGATCCCAGAAGATCCGGGTGTATTTCTCCGGCGAAAATGTGCTGGAATTTTCGGGGTTGCGCGGAGAATTTGATCCGGAGATCGTGAACAGCGACCAGGGACACCTGGGACGTTTCGGCCAGACCTATCCGCTGCAGCGAACCTATTCTCTCGGCATACAGGCTACCTTCTGATCGGTGCAAACAATATGCAATAAAAACAAAAGATTATACGGATGAACCGACGCATCATCAATGCTATCCACAGCGGAGTGTATATGCGGAGCTCCATCCGACCATTGAAAAAACAAAATATTATACGGATGAAAAATATACTATTCTTCCTACTCGCCATACTGATCCTCCCCGGATGCAAAAAGGGATTCCTCGACAGGTATCCGACCGATTCTATCAATGAATTGAATTTTTGGCACAATGCCACTGAATTGGAACTATATGTAAATAATCTTTATCATAACACGTCGTTTTTTGACGGCCATGGCACCTTCCATACGCTCAGCCCCATGGTTACGGACGACTACCAGAGTGATAACCTTGTGCCCGTAACTTTCAACGTGGTGGCCGCAGGGCAGTACGTGGTTCCCCCGGATGGGGGCGGATGGACCTGGGGTATTGTCAGGAACTGCAACTATTTTCTCAATCGCTACACGCAGACGCCCATACTGGATGAGGTCAAAGACCGGTATGCTGCGGAGGTGCGCGTGTTTAAAGCATTAGAGTATTTCCGGCTGGTGAAAAGATTTGGAGATGTGCCCTGGCTTTCAATAGACCTGCAGACCAACTCGGAAGAAGAGTTGTACGCTCCCCGCGACTCCCGCGTGCTGGTGATGGACAGCGTACTGGCAGACCTCGACTGGGCGATCACTCATCTTCCGTCTCAGGAAGACGTTGCACAGGGAAGGATTAACCGCGAAGTAGCGCTCGCCGTCAAAGCCCGGATCACGCTGCACGAAGGCACATTCCGGAAATACCACGGTATTACCGGCAGCGAAAAATTCCTGGAAGCAGCCTTTAATGCATCTCAAACACTGATGCAGGAAGGCCGGTTCCTGATCCATAATACCGGCAATCCCGCCACCGACTATGCCACCCTGTTCAACATGCTCGATCTGGCGGGCAACCGCGAGGTTATCTTATACAGGAGATATGAGGAGAACCTGGTAGGTAACCGTACCGTGCAGTTTATGCACGACAACGCCTTCAATACGGGCGTGTCAAAATCCCTGATGGACACTTATCTCTGCGACGACGGCCTGCCGATATCGCTTAGCCCCGATTTTCAGGGCCACGACAGCATAGAAGCGGAAATGAAAAACCGTGATCCGCGGTTGTCGCAGACCGTTGTATATCCCCGAACCGCTATGCAGGCAGGTTTCCCGGCCCCGGCTATACCGGGCACCGACTTTGCTTCGAGCTCGCTGAATGCCGGGGTTTGCCCTACCGGCTACCAGGTGTTGAAGTACTGGCGTGATGACCAGGAAGAATACCTGCGTATACAAAACGGTATACTGGATGCTCCGGTGCTGCGCTATGCAGAAACACTGCTCATTCACGCAGAAGCTGCTGCTGAGCTGGGCCAGGGAACGCAGGATGTGCTGGATCAGACCATTAACCTGCTACGCAGCCGCGCAGGTATGCCACCGATGTTGTTGTCGGAAATAGAATCCTGGGCCGCCCAGCCCGGCTATACATTTGACTACCCCGGTATAAGTTCGCCGCTGATCAACGAAATAAGAAGGGAAAGAAGGGTGGAACTCGCTGTGGAAGGATTTAGGTATGACGACCTGATGCGGTGGAAAGCGGGTCTGCTGTTAACGCAACGATTGCTGGGAATGAAGTTTGTGCAAAGTGTTTACCCGGGCGTGGAAGTAGGGAAAGACATCTTTCTGGATACCGACGGTTTTATCTGGCCCTATAGGAGCACTTTGCCGGGAGGTCGCGTTTTTGACGAAACGAAACATTATTATTTCCCCATCCCTACCCAGGAGTTGGTGCTGAACAACAATCTGGTACAAAATCCGAACTGGTAAGGATAACACCGTATATTTATTGCATATTTTATTTCTGCAAATCAATTTAACAGCATGCGTAGAACTATTGTTTTGTCGGCTCTCCTTGGTGCCGGTTTCCTGCTGACCGCTATGAGCGGGGTCTTCCGTAGCACGGCTGCAAAGCCGCAGCCACCGGATAAGCCCAATATCGTTTTTATTTACACGGACGACCAGACCTACAACACGATCCGTGCATTGGGCAACAAGCAGATCATCACGCCGAATATGGACTTTCTGGCGAACAATGGCACCAGCTTTACTCATGCGTATAATATGGGCGGCTGGCACGGCGCTATCTGCGTCGCCAGCCGTACTATGATTATCACAGGAATGTCGGTCTGGCAGGCCCGCGACCATGTGAAGTCGCTCGACAGCCTCTCATCGCAGGGACTGCTTTGGGGCCAGCAAATGAAGAAAGCCGGCTATGATACCTATATGACTGGTAAGTGGCACGTTGCCGTCGACGCCAACAAGGTGTTCGATCATACGGCGCATATCCGTCCGGGTATGCCCAATGACGACCCCCAGTCGTACAATCGCCCGCAATCGGTTACGGATACCGTTTGGCAGCCCTGGGATACCAGTCGCGGTGGATTCTGGAAAGGAGGAAAACACTGGAGCGAGGTAGTAGCCGACGATGCGATCGGATATATCGGGCAGGCTGCAAAAAACGATAACCCGTTTTTTATGTACCTGGCTTTCAATGCACCGCACGATCCGCGGCAGTCGCCCAAGGAATACGTGGATATGTATCCGGTAGATAAGATCCGGGTGCCGGAAAATTTTCTGCCCGAGTACCCTTATAAAGATGAGATCGGCTGTAGCGAGAAGCTCCGCGATGAGGCTTTGGCCCCGTTTCCACGGACGCGCTACTCCGTTCAGAAACACATCCAGGAATATTATGCCCTGATCACCCATCTCGATGTTCAGATCGGTAAGATCCTGGATGCGCTACGTTCGAGCGGCAAGATAGAGAACACCTATATCTTCTTCACCGCCGACCACGGCCTGGCGGTGGGGCAACACGGACTATTAGGTAAACAGAACCTTTTTGATCATAGTGTGCGGCCTCCGCTGATCGTGTACGGTCCGGATGTTCCCAAAGCTGCTAAAAGAGACCAGCAGGTGTATCTGCAGGATATCATGGCCACAACACTTGATCTGGCGGGCCTTCAGAAACCTTCCACCGTCTTTTTTAACAGCCTGATGCCGGTGATCCGTGATAAAAAATCCGAAGGCTCGTACGCTGAGATATACGGCTGCTATATGGACCTCCAACGGATGGTGCGTACCGACCGCTACAAGCTGATCGTTTATCCCGAAGCTAAAAAATTGTTGCTGTTCGACCTTAAAAAAGATCCCCGGGAGATGAAAGACCTCTCGGATAATCCCAAATTCCAAAAAGTGCTGGACGACATGAAACGAAGACTCCAGCAACAACAACGGCAAATGGGCGATCACCTTGACCTTTCGACCCTGCTGGGGGTTTCGGCCTGAGGCCTCCCGGATCATT
>CAZUWX010000009.1:0-24008 GCA_964624205.1 uncultured Chitinophagaceae bacterium | reverse complement strand
CACCTTGACCTTTCGACCCTGCTGGGGGTTTCGGCCTGAGGCCTCCCGGATCATTAAATGTAAGCGGCTGTTCTGAATCCCAGCGTCACCTGGAACGGAACAGCCGTTTTTTTCGTGCCGCTTCGCCTTCGGCATATTCAATCAGTTTGCATTTGTAACAAGGCAGGATGGCACAGTCTAGGGTGCCCCTCGGGTAATTCTATGCCTTTGTGCACCTGCGCTGTGGCCGGTTTCAGGGGGCAAGCGGGCGATTGTCTGCTAATTTGTACTTTTGCCGTTTTGTATTGCGGTGTTATAAAGCGTTTTTTCAGATGAGGAGAAAGGTCTTAAAGGGTTGTGGTAGACCCTTCTTATTGTTTGTTTTGTTGTGTACAGGTGCTGACGGGTTTTCACAGTTCAGCGATTCGGTGTTTCACTATTTCGGGTTTTCAGGCACCGGCAATATCAACCGGACCAATGCAGGCACGGCCTATATATTCAACAATGCTGTGAAGTTCAATGTCAGCAAGAAGCACGTTTCCGTCAATACTTTTAACGGATGGGTGTATGGCGAAAACAACAAGAACAAAACGAATAATGACTTCACCTCCACGGTAGACGTTGACCTTTTTAAGAATATCAGAAGATTCTACTACTGGGGGTTTGCCGGTTATGAGCGAAGTTTTTCTCTGAAGATCGACGACCGGCTGCAGACCGGGGCCGGCGTGGGATACAAACTGCTCGACAGGGAAAATGCCTCACTGGTGCTAACGGACGGCATATTATATGAGACCACCGGCCTGCCCGAGGCAGACCAGTACGGGAGGACGGCCTATCAGACCGTCCGGAATTCGTTCAGGCTAAAATTCCGGTTTACGGTCAAAGACGCGTTCACGGTGGAAGGCACCGATTTTTTGCAGCAATCCTTAACGGACGGAAAAGATTATATTCTCCGCTCCAACACTGCATTCACTATGAAAGTGTATAAATGGCTGGGGGTTACGGTGGGGCTTACTTACAACAAAATGAACCTCACCCGGAGCGAGAATTTTTTGCTGAATTACGGGTTGACGGCCGAACGGTATTTTTAGTGCATCAGACAATAATCCTAATCCACTGCATTTATGAGCCGGACAGGTGAATATTTACAGGCCGTTTCCTTATCTTCCTTTTTGAAAAACAAAATACTATGCTACTGACTCCGGTCGCCGCCCCCTCTCCACTGATTACCCGGGTACTCATTTTTATCGCCGTCATCCCGTTTTTGATAGTAACCGCCTGCGGAACCCCGTCGGAGAAAGAACCGCTGAACGGTAGCCAGGAAACCCTGCCCGCTAATGAAACTTTCGGATACGACCTCGACCTCCTTCAGCAACACGGGGACGTGGTGGTACTGAAGCGCGACAGCATGCAGGTGCTCATCGTTCCCGGCTACCAGGCCCGGGTGATGACCAGCTCCGCTTCCGGTCTCTCCGGGCGCAGCTACGGGTGGATCAATCATTCACTCATTGAATCGGGCGGCTACGAACCGCATATCAACGCCTACGGAGGGGAAGAGCGTTTCTGGATGGGCCCCGAAGGAGGTCAGTTCGGACTGTTCTTTGAAAAAGGGAAACCTTTCACCTTTGCCAACTGGCAAACGCCGGGTGTACTGGATACGGCAGTTTTCAACACAGAATACGTGCAGGCGGCAGCAGCGGGGTTCTCAAAAATAGCTACGCTCCGGAATTATTCCGGCACACAATTTACGGTAGCGATCAACCGCGAAATAAAGCTCCTGGAAGATGACGCGATTGAAACCATTCTCGGCGGGCCGGCAGATGGTTTGAAGTGGGTGGGGTACCGCTCCGTCAACTCGATCACTAACCTGGATAAGCGAGACTGGAATCTACAGGATGGTGTGCCTTCTATATGGTTACTTTGTATGCTGAAGTCTTCTCCGGACAACAATATGATCGTTCCTTACAAACCGGGAGGAGGGGATTTAGTGAACGACGCCTATTTTGGCAGGATAGACGAGCGGCGGCTGATAAAAAAAGATAGTTTTTTATTGTTTAAAGGGGATGCCGCCAGCCGGGGAAAGATCGGCATTCCTCCTTCTATTGTGCAGCCATACGCCGGCAGCTATGATGCGGGCAGGGGGGTGTTGACGGTGATCGGCTTCGAGTACAAGGGCGATACGAACTATGTGAACTCGCAGTGGGAAATACAGGAACATCCTTACAAAGGCGACGTGGTGAATGCGTATAACGACGGGCCCAACGACTCGGGCTCCCAGTTAGGGGAGTTTTACGAACTCGAGACCTCATCTCCGGCAATACCCTTAAAAGCTGGAGAGAAATTGACGCATGAACAAACCGTGCTGCATTTTGAGGGCGGAAAGGAACAGCTCCGGCAGATTGCGCTCAGACTGCTGGGAGCAGACCTGCAGGATCTGTAAGCCGCTGCCGGTGTACGCGGCGGCGATAGAACATGTTTGCGTTCGGGGCAGCGGTTTATCAGGTAACTAGCGGCTGAAGATCTTCCGTAGTAAGATTGATCTGAATTTTTTGGAACTTATATCAGGTTTTGCAGATAGCATTTCGCTGCTGCCGGTTGTTCGATCATTTTTCACAGACAGCGTATCACTGTTGTCAGCCGTTTGATCATCTTCTGCAGGCAGGGTATCGTTGCTAGCCATCGTTTTATTGGTCATCTGTGTGTACGCTGCGAACAGTTTGCTGATAATCTCTCCGGTCCGGTTGGGATAATCAACAGTGACCGTATCGTCTGAAAGCAGCCAGGCGTTGAGCCGGTGAAGATGCCTGGGTTTGAGGTTTTTCATCACCGTAATACCCAGGGCATCCAGAGCGGCTGCATTGCATTGTTGTTCATATTGGTTTTTCATTGGAACTACCAGTAGTTTCTTGCGGAGGAACAGCGCTTCGGCCGGTGTTTCGAATCCAGCGCCACAGATGATGCCTGCCGCTGAAGCCATGCTGCTGATGAAAGCTTCATTGTCAACCGGACATATCTCGATTCCTCCAATATAGTATCGCTGTTTGGCATGGCCCGAGAATACCTGCCATCGCACTTCCTTATATTTGCCGAGCACCTTGACGATACGCTGATCGTTGTAGGCAGGCAGATAAACCGTATAGTGCCCTTTGTTCTCTACCGTTGCTTCCCGTACCTGTTGTCTGATCACCGGCGGGAATATGTTTTTGCCATATTCCTGGAAATGAAACCCGTAACGGATGGCAGCGGGTGCGTAGAATTTCAGGATGGTCCTGCCCAGCGGGTCTTTGCTGCGGGGCCGCGGACTCATTTTATAGGTAAGGGCTGCCTGGTGGCTCAGCGCCACACAGGGCTTGCCCTTTAGATAACATGCCCAGGAGGAAACCGGCTCAAAGTCGCTGATCACCATATCGTAATTCTCAACGGGCAGACTTCTGATCTCTTCCAGAAACCTGCGGATACGTGTTTTTCGGTATGTGGCCAGGAGGTCGACGCCCCCCTTTTTTCCAAAAACAAACCCAAGGCCGCCGAAACGATAAGTCACCGGATAGGGCAGGGAAATATTATGTTGCATGCCGCTTACCAGGATATCGACCCTGCCTTTTTCCTGCAGGAAAGGTATGATCTCCATAGCGCGGCAGAGATGGCCGTTCCCTGTTCCCTGTATTGCATATAGTATATTCATATTTTCATCATCTTGAATTCTTTCAGGAGGTTACTGAACAATTCGTTATTGGAAAGATCATCCTCTTCGTCCGTATCCAGGATCATATCGATGAGTCCGCTTTCTGAAAACCTGTAGATGCTCCATTCGCCGCGATTGTATTCCAGTGCGGTGAGATTCTCTATCCAGTCGCCCGAATTCAGGTACATGATCGACCCTGTTGCATTGGAAATGCGCCGCATTTCGGGCTGATGGATATGGCCGCACACCACGTAATCGTAATGATTGCTTATGCCGATATAGGCGCTGGTTTGTTCGAAGTTGTGGATGAATTTTATGGCGGATTTTACACCGTTCTTGATTCGTTTCGAAAGGGAGATCCGACCTCTCCTGAATATTTTTTCGGAAATAAAGTTCACTAACCGGTTAAGGAGGATCAGCGCATCGTAGCCGATCGCCCCGAGTTTTGCCAGCCATTTTGAATGTTCCATGATTACATCAAAAACATCTCCATGGAAGATCCATGCTTTTTTACCGTCATCCAGTTTCAGTACCAGTTTGTTGACGATACTGAAAGGGCCCATGTGGAAGCCGGCGAACCGGCGCAGCATCTCGTCGTGATTGCCGGTGATGTAATAGGTCTTTTTCCCCCTGGTTATCCAATCCATAAGCTGTTTGACCACCTTCATGTGGCTCTTGGGCCAATACCGTTTGCTGAACTGCCAGATATCGATGATATCCCCGTTTAGGACAACCGTTTTCGGGTCGATGCTTTTCAGGTAATGTAGCAGCTCTTTTGCGTTGCAGCCGTATGTGCCGAGGTGTACATCAGACAGAACAAGGAGGTCGATCTTTCTTTTTTCCTGTTTGTTGGAGCGTGGTGCGCCGGATGGAGCATTTGGCATACACAAAACTGGGGAATCAATATGAACTCTATGTTATCCATATCTGAATTCTGTATTAACTTGCCGGAATGGGTATCTATAGCGTATTCAAAAAATGTTTTGAGACGGAGCCGGAAGGTGCTTTCCGTTCCCCGGGCCGGATCAACCTCATTGGAGAGCACACCGATTATAACGAAGGTTTTGTTTTGCCGGCTGCTATCGACAGGTTTGCGACAGTGGCCGCCGGCCGCCGTAACGACTCCCGGGTGGTGCTCTATGCGGTGCAGTTTGACGAATGGTATGAAGAGGACTTGGATGCTATAAAGCCCATTCCGGGGAGTTGGACCGACTACGTGCTCGGCGTGGCCGACCAGTTGGTGGAGCGTGGGTATTCTATTGGGGGATTCAACATGGTGGTTTCCGGTGAGGTACCTGTGGGCGCGGGGCTTTCTTCTTCGGCAGCTATCGAGTGTGCGGTAGGCTTTGCTTTGAGCGAGTTATTTGGACTGGATATTTCCCGGCTCGAGCTGGCCAGGATCGGGCAGGCGGCGGAACACCGGTTTCCGGGCGTCCAGTGTGGGATCATGGATCAGTTCGCCAGCGTTTTTGGCAAAAAGGATCATGCCCTGAAGTTGGATTGCCGCTCGCTCGATTACGAAGAAGTGCCGCTGCAGCTTGGTGATTACAAAATTGTACTGCTGAATAGCAATGTAAAACACTCCCTGGCTTCTTCTGCGTATAACGAGCGACGCCAGCAATGCGCCGATGGGGTAACAGCAGTGGCCCGGCACTACGGGCATGTTGCCAGTCTGCGCGATACCACCATTGAAATGCTGAATGAGCACGTGAAAGACCCGCTGATTTATCAACGCTGCCGTTACGTAGTAGAAGAAAATATGCGTGTGGGCGCAGCGGTAGAACAGATGCGCCTTGGAGACATCGGTGCACTGGGTAAGCTGATGTACGAAAGCCACCGGGGCCTCAGCGTTCAATATGAGGTGAGCTGTGCCGAACTCGACTACCTGGTGAATGCGGTTGCCGGCTATCCTGCGGTGGCGGGAGCCCGTATGATGGGAGGGGGCTTTGGAGGATGTACGATCAACCTTATCAAAGAGGATACATTAAACGAACTGATTCCGGAACTGGAGGCATCCTACCGGAGAGATATGGGCAAATCCCTCAGCGTGTATATTGCCACAACCGCCGACGGAACCGGCCGGCTCGCCGAAACAATAATCATTTAAATATATGAACAGATTTTTTGCAGCAGTGATGATCACCCTCGCCGCAGGTTGTGCGGGAGGCGCGGACGATGCTACCGAACAAGCCCAAACGAACGGGGTGCCCGTGCTCATCCAGCAGGAGGAAATTATTGTCATTCAGAATAAGGGTGGCATGAAAGCCCGGTTTACCCCGGAGGGCGCCAGGCTGATGAGCCTGCAAGTGCCCGACAAAAATGGCAACCCAACGGGAGTCGTGATCGGCTTCGATAGTGCCGACGCGTATGCCGGGGCAACCGAGCCTTATTTTGGAGCCACCATCGGCCGCTATGGCAACCGCATCGCGAAAGGGAAATTCGTGATCGGGGAAAAAGCTTACCAGGTGCCCCTCAACAACGGCCCGAACGCGCTCCATGGGGGGCCGAACGGATTTCAATACAGGAAGTGGCATGCAGAGCAACCGGATGCACATACCGTGGTATTCACCTATTTATCGAAGGATGGTGAAGAAGGGTTTCCCGGGAACCTGCAGACAAAAGTCACCTATACGCTCACCGACAGCAACGAGCTGCGGATGCATTACGAAGCCACTACTGACCAGCCCACTGTGGTGAATCTCACCAACCACGCCTTTTTTAATCTTAACGGAGAAGGCTCAGGCTCCATCGAACAGCATTTGCTGCAGATCAATGCCGAACATTATCTGCCGGTGGATTCCACGCTGATTCCCACCGGGAAACCCGCTCCGGTGAAGGGAACGCCTTTTGATTTCACGGAGCTGGTGACCATCGGCAAGCGTATTTCCGAAAAAAATGAGCAATTGCAATTCGGCCATGGATACGACCACAACTATGTGTTAGATGGAAAGGACATGAAAAAAGCGGCCACGGCTATTGGCGACCGGTCGGGCATTGTTATGGAAGTGTACACCGAGGAGCCTGGCCTCCAGTTCTATTCCGGCAATTTTATGCAGGGCAAAAATAGCCTGCGGGTGGGTAAGGATGATTTCCGCACGGCTTTTTGCCTGGAAACGCAGCATTTCCCGGATTCGCCTAATCAGCCTGCATTTCCCACGACGGTGCTGCGCCCCGGCGAAACCTACCGCACTACCAGTGTGTACAAGTTCTCCGTGAACCGGTAAACCTGAGCTCACACTTTTTTCAGCTTCCACTTTCCTTTTCTGAAAAGAAGGAAAGCCGCAATGGCGATTCCAGTTTCTGCCACCGGAACTGCGATGAACACACCGGTGGGTCCCATCCGGAAGTACATAGCGAGCAGATAGGCCAGCGGTATCTGGAACAGCCAGAATCCGATAAGGTTGATCCAGGTAGGCGTCCAGGTGTCGCCGGCCCCGTTGAAGGCGTTCATCATGACCATGCCGATGCCGTAGAACACATAACCCACGCTCATGATCTGTATGGCGGAGACAGCCACGGCCTTCACGCCTGCATCATTGGTAAAAAAGCCGATTACCCAGTGACCCATTGTAAAAGTGATCACGGTGATCACGGCCATGAATACCACGTTGTACCTGGCGGTTTTCATCACCGATTCCGCCGCACGTGCTGCTTTGTCTGCTCCGAGATGCTGCCCTACAAGTGTGGCGGCGGCATTGCTCAGGCCCCAGGCGGGCAGGATAAAGAACATCATCAGTCGCAGTGCCGTCTGGTATCCTGCCGAACCTTCATCGTGGCCTGTAACTGCCACAAGATTGGCCAGGAATATCCAGCTACAAGATGCGATGATAAACTGAAGCACCGCAGGGGTGGCGATCGTTGCGATGGATCGGATCACCGCCAGATCGGGCCTCCAGTACGCCGGCCGGGTTTTTAGTATGCCGTCTCCCCGGATAAGATGATACAACTGATACAGCACACCGATGGTTCTGCCCACAGTGGTTGCAACTGCAGCGCCGGTGAGTCCCAGGGCGGGGAACGGTCCCAGACCATTGATGAACAGGGGGCAGAGCAGGATATTGCAAATGTTGGCGAGCCAGAGGCTTTTCATGGCAATTGCTGCATTGCCTGCTCCGCGAAAAATGCCGTTGATAAGAAATAGCAACATGATCACGATACTGCTCCCCATCATGATGCGGACGAAGGGTGTTCCTAGCGCGGCCGTTTCCGGGGTGGCGCCCATCAACAGGAGGATTTCGGCGGCATAAATGAATCCGGGAATACTCAATGCCACGGTTAGCGCGATCGAAAGGATCATCGCTTGCACGCCTGCCCGGGCCGCTCCTTCAGGATTTTTTTCACCCACGCGCCGCGCTACCACGGCAGTGGCCGCCATACTCATGCCCATGGCGAGCGAGTAGATGATGGTAAGCACGGATTCCGTGAGCCCTACCACCTGTACGGCCTGGCTGCTATTCTCGAGATGCCCCACGAAATACAGATCTACCACGGCAAACACCGATTCCATCATCATTTCCAGCATCATCGGGATGGCCAGCATAAATACAGCTTTGCGAAGACTGCCCGATGTGTAGTCCATTTCTTCTCCGCGGATCGCTTGCTTGATAAGCGTGAGTGCAGCAGACACTCTATTTGATTCAGTCTTTGACGACATCGTAAATATATAGATCAGTAAAAAATAAGTGTACAGTGATCCGGTTCAGTAAAGACCGGTCGATAGGCGTTAGTAAGTAGGTTCTTTATTTACAATGGGGGCGAACCTTAGAATACCTTCATAGACTTTGCTTGTGGTGGCGGCAAATCTAAGATAATCTGCTGGAAAGACACATTTTCGGCCGGTATTTTTCGTTGCCGGGGGTCGGTCTAATACCGGCCTTTTCTTACCTGCAACTGTAAGGCGCCGGCAGGGTTCCTCTGCAGCAGGCGGCGGATATCTTTTTTGCTGAATCCCCTGTGGAAGAGTAGCGGAAACAATTCGGTGAAGATGGCGGTGTAGCCGCTGATCTTTCCTCCGCCGGGCTCGCCGGGACGGTAGTAACCGGCGTCCTGGGATATCAGCACCCGGTGCAGGAGGCCCTGTTCTTTCAAGGAAGCGATTGAATCGGCGTATGTTTCATAGTTGCCGGTGATCCCATCAAAGCTTACCCAACTCCCCATGCGCGCAACGCGGGTCTGCAGGCTTTTATCGTGCTCTGCCTGGGCGTGCACCCATACAAAAGCATCCGGAGACACTCCTTCTTTTTTCAGTATTTCGATCTGTTCCAAAGCGGCCTGGCCGGGTCCCGTATGGGAGTAAATGGTCAGGCCAGTTTTGAGATGCGTCAATGCAGCAGCTCTCACCAGTTTTTGATGCAGGGCTGATAGCCCGGTATCTGTGGCATCCACGCCTATTTTGATTATGCCGGGTCTTATAATGGTGCCGTCGATCCCGTAATTAAAGTCGTCGGTCCAACGCGTTGCCAGTTGTTCAGCCGTTTCGGTGAATGCCCAGGCGGGCAGGAATTTATTGTTCAGTGCACCATAATAACCCGTGTTCGTAATGATCTGGAGGCCCGTTTTATCGCAGAGTATTTTTAGCAGCCGCACGTCACGGCCCAGAAAAGCGGGGGTGCATTCCACCAGCGTTTGTAAACCCTGTTGTTTGGCTTCGGCCAGGTAGGGCAGTAATGTGTTGGCGACGGCAAGCTTGTCCCAACGATTCTCGTTGATGAACGCAGCGCCGATGAAGTCGACAAGTACGTGTTCATGCACAAGTGTGTTACCCAGCCGGCGGTTGTCGATCAACCCGGTTACGGTCATCACTTTCCCTGTAGGCCGGTCGAGAGAAATGGCCAACGCGCCTGTGCTTATCAATAAAAAATCCCTTCGGCTCAGCTTGTACATATTATGAATAAATTGAACGGCTGAAGCATTTAAATCATAAGCTCTATATTTACAACCGCTCAAACGTTTCTGAGTATCAACAAATGTAATTTTTTTTAAAAAATTTTCAATGAACGAGATGTTTCGCCGTTTCTTGCTGTTAACCGTTCCTGTGGTAGTGATGCTCTGCGGATGCGCGGGTAGTGGAAGCAAGAACATGGAAAATACCAACGATACGCTATACAGCGGAGAAAAATTTAACGAACATATCCGCTCCACCGAAGCCCGCACTCCTGCGGAAGAAAAAGCAGGCTTTAAACTTCCCGAAGGTTTTGAGATCAGTCTTTATGCTTCGGAACCCGATATCGGCAAGCCGATCAATTTTGCTTTTGATGCACAGGGCAGAATGTGGGTAACCCAGTCTTTCGAATATCCTTTTCCTGCGGAGCCCGGAAAAGGAAGAGACCGGATCACGATCCTCGAGGACACGGACAACGATGGCAAAGCGGATAAATTCACGCATTTTGAAGACACCCTCAACATACCCATCGGCATTATGCCGGTGAAAGATGGCGCGGTGGGATGGAGTGTTCCCAACGTTTACAAATACACCGACGCCGATGGCGACGGGAAGCCGGAAAGTACTAAAAAGCTGCTCGGGCCTTTTGAGGTGCGGGATACACACGGCATGGTGAATAATTTTATGATCGGTTACGACGGATGGATACATGCCTGCCACGGTTTTACCAATCGCTCCCGGGTGGCCGGGGCGGATGGGGACTCCATATTTATGGTATCCGGCAATACTTTCCGTTTCCGGCCCGACGGCAGCCGGGTAGAACATATGACCGACGGGCGGATCAATCCGTTCGGCCTTACCTACGATGAGCTGGGATACCTTTATTCCACGGACTGCCATACCTCGCCGATTTATCAATTGATCCGTGGCGGGGACTATACCCAGTGGGGAAAGGACGAAGGAATGGGCTTTGCGCCGGACATGAAACCTTTTGAGAATGAAGCCACCGCGCTGGCGGGGATAACCTACTATTCGGACACAAAATTCCCCAAGGAGTACCAGGGGAACCTTTATATCGGCGACGCGGTTTCATCCCGGGTCTACCGGAACTCCTTCACGTGGGAAGGCTCGACCCCTATCGGGAAAAAGGAAGAAGATTTTATATTGAGCGCCGATCCCTGGTTCCGGCCCGTGAGTGTGCAGATCGGACCCGACGGTGCAATTTATATTGCGGATTTCTACAACAGCATCATCGGTCACTATGAAGTGCCGCTGGATCATCCCAAGCGGGACAAGATCAGGGGAAGGATATGGCGTGTTACGTATAAAGGAAAAACAAACCAAAAGACAGACCTCAGTAAAGATTCAGTTGATGAGCTGCTGAAGGCGTTTCAATCCGAAAACCTGCCGGTGCGGATGATGGCCGCCAATCAACTGGTGGATCGTTTCGGCGAAGCGGCGATCGCTCCGTCGAAAACCTTGCTGGACCAACCCAACACCACGGCGCGGGAATATATTCATACACTATGGGTGCTGCAACGCCTGGGCGCACTCAGCGATGATATAATCCGGACTGCGGCCGGCAAGGACGACCCCATGATCAGGGTGCACACCATGCGTACGATCGCTGAACAACCGGACAGCTCCGCTGCTCTTTATCCGTTGATCGTGCAGGCACTGGAAGATAAGGATCCCCATGTACGCAGAGCGGCTTCGGAGTTAATGGGCCGGTATCCGGGCATGGACGCTGTAAAAACCCTGCTCGGCTTCCGTAAAACTATTCCTGAATATGATTCGCACCTGATCTACACGGTGCGGCTTAAACTCCGGAACCTGCTGAGAGAGGAATGGTTGATGGAAGCCGTGGCTGCTGAAAAGTGGAGCCGCGAAGACGCGCAGGTCATTGCAACGGTGCTGCCCGGTGTGGAGACACCTGCGTCCGGCATGTTCCTGTACAGCTACGTAAAAAATGATAATCCTGCCAGGGAAGAGCTGCCCAAGGCATACCGGCATATTATCCGGTTTGTTCCACAAGCGCAGGTAAATAATGTGATTGCCACTGCGCGTGAAAATGCGGGCGAGGTAGATCAGGAGTACCAGATATTCAAAAATCTCCGGGAGGGCATTGCCCGCCGGGGTGGCCAGGAGACGCCCGCCTTCAGGGAATGGGGCTCCGGGATGTTGACAAAGCTGATCAATGAAAATTACAGGAAAAAGCCGGTCGACGGGGGTGTCTCCGATCGACTGAAATTTTCGGTTGATCTTGCGGGTGAATACAAAGTAAAACAAGTGGTGCCGCAGGTAACGGAAATAGTCCGAGACACGGCCATGGCGGAGCCCATACGTACGGCCTCGCTCCGGGCATTAATGAAGGTTGACCCCCTTGCCGGTGCTGCGTTGGCAGGAGAGCTGCTCCAAAACAATGTTTCATCTCCGGAAGCGAAGAGGGGTGTTGTTACCGTGTTGTCGGAGTTCCCCGGGGCGGCAGTGAACAGGGCGCTGGCGGCGGTACAGAACGTAACACCGGATCTACAGCACGGTATTGTGCTGGCGCTGGCCGGCTCGAAGGACGGACGCGATCTTCTTTTCGGAAAGGTGAAAAGCGGGGAGATATTTCCGCGCGCGCTGGCCGAACCCAAGGTGCAGGAGCGGCTGCTGCTGAACATCTCCCCTGCGCAGAAAAAAACGCTGGAAGAGCTCACTGCCGGGCTTGAAGCGGTGGATAAGGGGATGGAGATCGTGATCTTCACCAGGATTGTCGGGTTCAATAACCTGAAAGAGCGCCCCAGTCCTGAAGCCGGTCATGCTGTTTTTGTAAAGAACTGCTCCCCCTGCCACGCCATCAAAAACGAAGGGGGAGCCATCGGCCCCCAGCTTGATGGCCTGGGCAAATGGGGGATAAAGCCCATTGTGGAGAAGATCATCGACCCCAACCGGAATGTTTCGGAGAATTTCAGGAATTATACAATCAAGATGAAAGACGGCAAAATTCTCTCCGGATTATATCGTCGTGATGAAGGTGAGGTGATCATTTTCGCGGATGCTGCGGGTCAGGAATTTGCGGTAGCTAAAAAGGAGATTGCGGAACGTACAGCGTCCAAATATTCCCTGATGCCGGATCAGTTCAGAAATACGATCGAGGAAAAGGATTTTTATGCTTTGCTTTCGTATCTTTTGGCCCAAAACAATTAAATCATTATTAAAATCGAAAATATATTTTGATATCATGGCGAACAAAAAGATCAACATTGCAATTGTGGGCCTGGGTTTTGGAGCCGAATTCATTCCCATTTATCAGAAACACCCTTTGTCGAACATGGCTGCGATCTGTCAGCGTAATCCCGCTAAACTTGCCGAGATAGGTAAGGCTTTTGGAGTGGAAAAAATGTATGCCGACTACGAAGACCTGCTGAAAGATCCGGATATCGATGCAATACACATCAATACGCCTATTCCTGACCACGCAGAACATTCTATCCGGGCATTGCGCGCCGGTAAGCACGTTGCCTGTACGGTGCCGATGGCAACCAGTGTGGAAGACTGTAAAAGGATCGTCGATGCGACCCGGGAAACGGGCCTGCATTATATGATGATGGAAACCGTGATCTACAGCCGGGAATATCTTTTTGTGAAAGAAATGTATGAAAAAGGAGAGCTGGGAAAGATTCAGTTCCTGCGGGGTTCCCATCAGCAAGACATGTCGGGCTGGCCCGGCTATTGGGAGGGTCTTCCGCCGATGCACTACGCAACGCATTGTGTGGCCCCGGTGCTCTCGCTGCCAAATGGCGAGGCGGAATATGTATCATGCTTTGGATCGGGAACGATCGACAGGCAACTGATCCAAAAATACGGATCGCCATTCGCCATTGAAACCTGTCATATCAAGCTCAGAAATTCCGATCTCGCGGCGGAAGTCACCCGTTCTTTGTTCGACACGGCCCGTCAGTACCGCGAAAGCTTCGACGTGTACGGATCAAAAAAATCCTTTGAATGGACGCTGGTTGAGCACGAAGAAAGTGTGGTGCATACGGGTGAAACGCCCTCAAAGGTAAAAGCACCTGATTATGCGCACCTGCTCCCGGAAGAGATTCAGTCGTTCACCACAGCAGGGGTGTATGATGCAGACGACCACCAGCATTTGTCGTTCATACAGGGGGCGGGACATGGCGGCTCGCATCCGCACCTGGTGAACGAATTCCTGCAAGCGCTGGCGGCCAACCGCGATCCTTTTCCGAATGCAAGGCAGTCTGCCAATATCACTTGCGTAGGTATCCTGGCGCACGAATCGGCTATGAAGGGTGGGGAGATCGTCCGCCTCCCTGATTTCACGCTTTCCTGAGCCGGGCGCAGGCGATCGACCGGTATTAAACCGCTATAATGATGGATATCAAAATAATTTCAGCAAGCGTTCGGAACGGACGGAATAGCCATCGGCTGGCTCTTTATTTCCAACAATACATCGCGGATAATCATGCTGCTGAGGTAGAGATACTGGACCTGAAGGAATATGATTTTCCTCTGTTTCACGAGCGCCTGCAGCACACGGAAGATCCCCCCGACAGGGTGCTCGAATTTGCGGGTAAGGTGAAATCGGCTGATGGCATCGTAGTGGTGACGCCGGAGTATAATGGCGGCTATCCGGCGAGTCTGAAGAACGTGCTGGACCTGCTTTACCCGGAATGGAAGAGGAAGCCGGTGGCCATTGCCACTGTTTCGGACGGACAGTTCGGCGGCACGCAGGTGATCATGTCGATATTGTTTTCCTTTTGGAAAATAGGCGCGTGGGTGGTTCCCGCTATGTTTCCTGCTGCAAGCGTACAGGACAATTATGACGAACAAGGCCGGCCGGTCGACAAAACCTCATCCGATAAAAAAGCAAAGCGATTCATCGGCGAATTGATCTGGTGTATCGAGGCAGGTAAGCGCAGCGGGAACTGAGGTGGTTCCCTGACTTTATAAGAAGGGGCAGGGAAGTATATCTGTTTATAATATTCTGATGTATGTTTGAGTTGCTCCGAAAAAAAGTAGACGAGATCATTGCGGTCACAGACGATGAGTTCGAGTATTGCAAGACGTTATTCCTGCCCAAGAAGCTAAGAAAAAAACATTATCTGCTACAGGAAGGGGACGTTTGCAAATACACGGCTTTTGTAGAGAAGGGGATTCTACGCACCTATACGGTTGACGACAAGGGCGCGGAGCATATTCTTCAATTCGGAATGGAAGGGTGGTGGTCGGCCGACCTGTATAGTTTTTTCACAAAAGAGCCTTCCGTCTTTAATACCGAGGCTGTAGAGGAATGTGAGCTCCTGCTGATCACACAGCCCTCCTGGGATCTCCTCCTGGAAAAAATACCCGCTTTTGAGCGCTATTTCCGGATCCTGCTACAGAACAATCTGATCGCTACCCAGCGAAGGCTGATCGGGTCCTTGAGCGAAACTGCAGAACAAAAATATCTGAATCTGATTCAGGTATTTCCGGACTTTGTACAGCGCGTTCCCCAGCATATGATCGCGTCTTACCTTGGCATCACACGCGAAACGCTCAGCCGGATCAGAAGCCAGATGAGCACCCGAAAATAAATCAGGCTGCTGCCGGCCGCCGCCAGGTAGCCTGCCGGATGAACTGCAGGGTCCGGTACCGATAGACCTCAGGAATTGAATACGACGAGGGACTTGGGCTCGAAACGGCCAACATACTATAGGCTTCAGTCAAAATATTGGAAGCGGCGATTTTGAATCGATGTTAACTTTACAGAACCGTAATGCAATATTTCACAATATTTTAAGAATGCTTTAGGTGAAGGAAGGGGGGACAAATCTCTCATCTGGTAAAGTAATTTTACCAGTGGTGGGGGATATTCAGTAAATTTATGCTAATGAAGCGCAGAAAATATCTCATTCTTTGGGCAATGATTTTTGTTGTTGCTTTATTCGCTACCTGTACCGGAAACCGGTCAGGGGAGGAGGTGGCTGTTGTTCCGGATAAGGTGGATTTTAATTATAATGTGAAGCCCATTCTTTCGGACAAATGCTTCAAATGCCATGGCCCCGATCCCAATCACCGCGAAGCGGGCCTGCGGCTGGACACGGAGGAAGGGGCTTTTAAGGCGCTGGAAGACAATCCGGAAGCCTTTGTCATTGTCAAGGGAAATGTGGAAAAAAGTGATCTTGTTGCCCGGATCTTTTCGCAGGATCCTGCTTACATGATGCCGCCTCCCGATTCGCATCTTTCTCTCACAGATTATGAAAAGATCGTGCTGAGAAAATGGATTGCGCAGGGTGCACCTTTTAAAAAACACTGGGCATTCATCCCCCCTGAAAAATCACCGGTTCCTGAGGTAGATAACAAAAAATGGCCTAAAAACGAGATCGATCATTTTGTGCTGACCAAAATGGCGGAAAAAGGTTTTAAACCGTCGCCCGAAGCAGATAAAGAGCGGCTTATCCGCCGCCTTTCTTTCGATCTTACGGGACTACCGCCCACCCTGGAGCTGGCAGACTGGTTCCTGTCCAATGAGTCTCCGGACGCTTATGAAAAGCTGGTAGATACCCTGCTGGCTTCCGCAGGTTATGGCGAACGGATGGCGGCTTACTGGCTGGACATTGCCCGGTATGGCGATTCCCACGGTTATCAGGATGATCTGCCCCGTACCATGTGGCCCTGGCGAGACTGGGTGATCAAAGCATTTAACGAGAATATGCCGTACGACCGGTTTGTAACCTGGCAGTTGGCGGGTGACCTGCTTCCCGACGCCACCCGCGAACAGATACTGGCTTCTGCGTTCAATCGTAACCACAAGATCAGCCAGGAAGGGGGGATCATCGACGAGGAATACCGGGTAGAATATGTGTTAGACCGGGTTAATACATTCGGCAAAGCCTTTCTGGCAGCTTCTTTTGAATGCTCGCGTTGCCACGACCACAAATACGACCCTTACCTGCAGAAAGAATATTTCGAGGTATCGGATTTTTTTAACAGGGTACCCGAGACCGGTTTTGTGCGAAACCTTACCACCCCCAAGCCGTTTATGAAGATTACAAAGGAAGACCTGGACGGGGTGCTGAGCTTCCTGAATGCAAAAGAGGAATTGAAGAATGAAGACGATACCATTGAGCAGATGGTGATGCAGGACGTTCCCGGAATACGCAAAACCTATGTGCTGGATCGCGGTGAATATGATAAGCATGCGGAAGTGGTCACGGTCGGCACGCCGGCGTCTATTATGCCTTTCGATACCACCCGGTTTGAGCCGGACCGCCTGGGGCTGGCTACCTGGCTTTTCGATGAGAAAAATCCCCTGCCCGCCCGGGTCATGGTGAACCGTCTCTGGCAGGAACTCTTTGGAAAGGGATTGGTTGAAACGGCAGAGGATTTTGGCAACCAGGGCAAGCTACCCACTCACCCTGAATTGCTCGACTGGCTGGCGGTTGAGTTTCAGGAAAGCGGATGGGATATCAAAAAAATGCTGAAAGAAATAGCCATGACTGCCACTTACCGGCAGTCGTCCGCCTCGGACGAGAAAAGCCGCGAGCGGGATCCGGCAAACGACTGGCTGGCACGTAGTTCCCGCTACCGTCTGAACGCGGAGATGATCCGCGACAATGTGCTGGCAACGAGCGGACTGCTGAACCCCGAAATCGGAGGGCCCAGTGTGAAACCGTATCAGCCGCCGGGGCTCTGGGAAGCCGTTTCCGTGGGTGGCGGTCTTATCCGGGGAGAAAGCACTTACGTGATCGATACCCTGGACGGCCTGTATCGGAGAAGCCTGTACACCTACTGGCGGAAAACCATGCCGCCACCTTCGATGCTCACGTTCGATGAACCTTCGCGTGAGTTGTGCGAGGTGCGCCGATCGCGTACCAGCACCCCTTTGCAGGCGCTCACGCTGATGAACGACCCCCAGGTGCTGGAAGCAGCTCGTGTATTGGCATACAGGATCGTTGCCAAGCCAGGGCTTACAGACGACCAAAGAGTGACGGAAGCATTCAGAACGATTTTAACCCGGTATCCGGGAGAGGTGGAGAAAAAGACGCTGGAGGATTATTATCATGACCAGCTTGAGATTTTTAATAAGGATAAAAAAGGCGCAGAAAAACTACTTCATGTAGGGTATTATCCGCAGAATAGACAGCTTGATCAGGCGAAATGCGCCGCCATGATGCAAGTGATCACCACAATATACAATCTCGATGAAACGATCAGTAAGAGCTGAGAGGCTCCGTTTTTCAGACATTGTGCACGTGGTGAAAGCGCGGTGAATTGTTGGGAAAAAATGAAAGGTCACGGATATAAAACGATTGTAATTTTTTTGATAGTACTTGGCGTCGCAGGATGTGGAGAGGGGGGAATAGAGGACAAAAAAGCTGCTGCCGGGCCGACGGCCAAACTTACCGGTTCGAGGCTGCAGAATATACAGCGGCTGCCCGGCGCAAATGAAGACATTCCCGTGGAGGTGACCCAGCTTGGTGAAGTGTACATTGCTTATTCCGACTGCTACACCTGCCATAAGGAAGACAGGCGATCGATCGGCCCTCCCTTTAAGGCGGTGGCAAGGAGGTATCCCTCGAACGAAACCTATATTAATATGCTGGCTCAGAAAGTACTGATAGGAGGGAGCGGGGCCTGGGGGCAGGCAGTTATGCCGTCGCATAAGGATATCCCGCTCGATCACGCAAAAAAAATGGTCAGCTATATTTTATCACTGCAGGAATAATATTCCGGTATAAAATTTTTCTTATGGAGGACGAGGTACTGAAATACCATTTGAATGTGAATCGTCGCACCTTCTTGTCTAAAATGAGTATTGGCCTGGGAAGCATCGCGCTGGGAGGACTATTGATCCCCGACATTTTTAAATCGGGGGGAACTGACAGCGATGTAGACCTGATTAACCAGGCACTGCCGCATTTTGCACCCAAAGCGAAACGTGTAATCTATCTTTTCCAGAGCGGCGCGCCTTCGCAACTGGAACTGTTCGACAATAAGCCGCTGCTGCGCAACATGATGGGTCAGGACCTGCCGGAATCCATACGCGGCGGCCAACGGCTCACCGGTATGACGGCCAACCAGAAGAATTTCCCGCTGGTAGGCTCTTATTTTAATTTTGACCACTATGGGGAGAGCCGTGCCGAGATCAGCGAATTGTTGCCCTTCACCTCGCGTATTGTTGACGATATCTGTATCGTTAAGTCGATGTTCACCGAAGCCATCAACCACGATCCTGCCGTTACTTTTTTTCAAACCGGTAACCAGCAGCCCGGCCGGCCGAGCATGGGTTCCTGGCTGAGCTACGGTCTGGGGAGCGAAAACAAAAATCTGCCGGATTTTTGTGTGTTCCTGTCTCGTGGCCAGGGTAATATTCAGCCGCTTACGTCAAGATTATGGGGCAATGGTTTCCTGAGCTCTATCCACCAGGGGGTACAATTCAGATCCGGAAAGGATCCGGTGCTTTATCTGAAAGACCAGGAAGGATTGACCCGGGCGGAGCGGCGCAAAATGCTCGACCAGTTGACCGTACTGAACCAGGTGCAGGAAAATGAATTCAACGACCCGGAGATCACCGCCCGGATCGCCCAGTATGAAATGGCTTACCGGATGCAGACTTCCGTACCCGAGGTGATGGATCTTTCAGATGAGCCGGAAAGCACCTATAAGCTCTATGGCCCCGATGCCATGGTACCGGGAACCTTCGCCGCCAACTGCCTGCTGGCCCGCCGGCTTTCCGAACGTGGCGTACGTTTTGTGCAGTTGTACCACATGGGCTGGGATCAGCACGGCAACCTGCCCAACGACATCAAAAACCTCGCAAAAGACGTGGACCAGGCATCTGCTGCATTGGTAACGGACCTTAAGCAACGGGGTTTGCTGGAAGACACCCTCGTGGTATGGGGCGGCGAATTTGGCCGGACGAATTATTGTCAGGGCACCCTTACTGCTGAAAACTACGGCCGCGACCATCACCCACGCTCCTTTACTATCTGGATGGCCGGTGGAGGCGTCAAATCCGGGCTGGTGTATGGTGAGACTGATGAATTCGGATACAACATCGTGAAAGACCCGGTGCACGTGCACGATTTCCAGGCCACCATGCTGCATTTAATGGGGGTTGACCACGAGAAGTTCCTATACAAACACCAGGGAAGAAGATACCGGCTGACGGACGTAAGCGGAAAGGTGGTGAAAGGAATTCTGGCATGACCGTAACAAACAATAATCAATAAATCAATAATTTAAAACCCAACCTTAATTGCTGCTATATGCACAGAAGAAAGTTCTTAAAAAAAGGTGCTCTGATGTCTACCGGAATATTGGCCGCTCCCTCTTTTTTACACGCCGGCGTGGCCGATGGAATTGTTATAGGACAGAATAATAAACGCTATAAGGTCGACACAAAATGGGGCGCGCTTGATGCTACCCGTTACCCAGTGAAAGACTGCCATGAGATGGTCCAGGATAAAAAGGGCCGTATTATTCTTCTTACGAACGAAACCAGGAACAATGTGATCATCTACAACCGGAGAGGAAAGCTGGTCAAAACCTGGGGACACGATTTCCCTGGCGGGCATGGTCTCACCCTTTTTGATGAAAATGGCACCGAGGTACTGTTCATATGCGACAATAACCGGCATCAGATGATCAAGACCGACCTCGACGGAAAAGTGCTGATGACGCTGAACTACCCCGTAGAAACCGGGCAATACGAAAAAGCCGAGCAATATGTTCCCACCGAAACGGCGATTGCACCCAACGGTGATATTTATGTTGCAGACGGCTATGGAAAAGACTTTATCATCCAGTACGACCACAAGGGAAACTATATCCGGCATTTCGGGGGGCGCGGTGACAAAGAAGAAAATCTGCTGAACGCACACGGTATATGTGTGGACGCGCGGGATAAAAACAATCCCTGCCTCATCGTTTCATCCCGTCAGCAAAACGCGTTCAAACGTTATACCATGGAGGGGAAATACCTCGGAACAATTCCGATTCCCGGAGCCTGGGTCTGCCGTCCTGTGGTAAAAGACGAATACCTGTATGCCGCAGTGCTGAAATCCTCTTCCCAGTCCGATGCAAAATCCGGGTTTATCACCATACTTGACAAGAATAATAAAGTGGTCTCCAATCCGGGAGGCACGTCTCCCGAATATGTCAACGGAAAACTGAATGAGCTCTCGCAAGCCGATCAGGTATTCCAGTATCCGCATGATGTATCTGTTGATGAGGAAGGGAATATCTATGTGGCACAGTGGAACTCCGGGCAGGTATATCCCTATAAATTAATTCCCGTATAACAGTGAATACCTTGAACCGGGTTCTCCTGAACATTGCCTTTGCAGCCAATGTACTGCTTATTTTTGTCCTGGCCTTTGAGCAGCGTATCCAGGAGCTTTCTCCTTTTATGCAGGTGGTGGGCCGATTGCATCCAATGGTGCTGCATTTTCCTGTCACGCTGTTTTTTCTCTTGCTCGTGATGGAGGCTTTTTCTTCCCTTAGCAATGCCCGGGCCCAGCATCTTGAAGAGCTGAACAGGTTTTTTATTGCGCTGACGGCTGCCAGCTCGGCGCTGGTGGCCCTGATGGGTTTCCTGCTTTCGCATAATGGCGGCTACGAAGGCAGCGATATGTTGTGGCATAAATGGACCGGTGTAAGCGTGGCTTTTCTTGCCGGTATTCTGGCATGGGTAAGATCGGCCAGCCGGTTGTTTTACCGTATAGGACTGATGTTAAGTGTGATTACCGTTTCCGTTGCGGGACACTATGGAGCCTCCCTGACCCATGGTTCGGGTTTTGTTACGGCCCCGCTGAAGTCGAAATCGCACAGGGTTGAAAATATCGACAGCGCCGTAGTATTTAAGGATCTTATTCAGCCTGTGCTGGAGACAAAATGTGTTGGTTGTCATAACCCGAATAAAATCAAAGGCGAGCTGCTGCTGACAGATCAGGAAAACATACTGAAGGGTGGGGAAGACGGCATTGTGCTGGTGCCGGGCAGTCCAGACTCTTCCCGGTTATATTCTTATTTGCTCCTGCCGATGGACGACGATAAACATATGCCCCCCGATGGGAAAGTCCAGCTTGAGCCCGAAGAAATTAAGCTGATACACTGGTGGATTGCTTCCGGAGCCGATTTTGAAAGGAAGTTCGGGCAGGGTGGACATCCCGACTCTATCCGGGCCATCGTAAATGTGCTGTACGCGCCCATCTCTCCTTTGGATAAGCTCAATGTCGGTTTTGTAGGAGAGGATAAGATCGCTGCACTGAACGACCCACACCGTGGCGTACGACAGGTTTCGGCCGACAAGCCTTATCTCAATGTCTATCTGGCTAACCGGCAGGATCTCAGCGCCACCACGCTCACCGAACTGGAGGCCATCCGCAGGCAGGTGGTATCGCTCAACCTGTCCAACACCAATACAAACGATGAGTTGCTTCGGGAGGTCGCGAAATTTCCGCATCTCCAGCGGCTTTATCTTGAAAACACACAGGTCTCTGATGCGGGAGTCAGCCTGCTGACGGGACTGAAATTCCTGGAATATCTTAACTTGTCGGGCACTCAGATTACCAGGGAAGCGACGGCATCCCTGAAGAAATTTCCCGCACTCAGCAGGGTCTACGTTTATCAGACAGCCATCGCTGCCGTTGATCTTCCCGATCTGCGTAAAGCATTGCCGGGCCTGGGGATCGGCTTTGTGGCCCTGCTGAATGATTCGATGTATCACGCCAAACTGCGTGCTCCTGAAGTGGATATCGACAGCATTGTGTTTTCCGGTAAAGCTACCGTTACGATAGACGGCCGCCTGAAAGGCACAAAGATCTATTACACCACAGACGGCACTGTTCCCACCGCTCAATCACGCGTATATACCTCGCCGTTGACGATAGACAGCACCGCTGTGCTGCGGGTAATGAGCGCACTGGAAGGGTGGGAGGAGAGTCCGGTCGGCGATTACAGTCTGCTTCGCTCCGCCATCCGGCCCTCCGGCGTAAAGCTGGCTGCATTACCCGATTCGCAGTACCTGGCCCGTAAAGACACTACTTTATTCGATCTTGTTGCCGGCTCAACCTCGCAGTCGGACGGTAAATACTTGGGATACAAGGGCAATGATTTTGGGGCGGTAATGGATTTGGGTGCCAGTCGCAGTATTTCGGCTGTCAGTGTAAGTTATCTGGTGAATATGGGCGGCCATATCATGCCACCCCTCGGGATCGAGGTATGGGGCGGCGAATCGGAGACGCGGCTCTCCAAATTGAGAGAGCTGAGCGTGGGCGCCGCCGATTCCATGGTGAGGGGGCAGAAACGGCAGTTGTTGCGTGCCCGATTTTCTCCGGTGGACGCACGGTACATTAAACTGTTGATTAAAAATACCGGCAAACTGCCGTCATGGCATCCGGCAAAAGGAAAGGAAGCCTGGTTGTTTATCGATGAGGTGGCGTTGGAATAAATGCTACCCTTTCAGATATCTTCTTCCCGTTCCAGCATCAGAATAGCGCTTTGCGGAACGATGTAGTATTTTTCCGCTTCGTACATCACTTCTGTTGCTCCACTAAGCAGAAAGATCGCAAGATCTCCCTCCTTAGCCTGAAGGGGTACATACCGGACCTGCTCGTCGGCGCTCTTCCACGACTCCTCTTCCACGGGCATCGGAATGACATAACCCGGTCCCGTTTTAATTACATAACCCTGCTGGACTTTTTCCCGCTCCTGTACACCCGGTGGCAGGAACAGCCCGCTTTCTGTGCGCTCGTTCGGCTTTGTCAGCCGGATCAATACCCGGTCGCCAATTACAATCAGTTTCTTGAATTTGTTCTCTGTCGTCAGACGCATAGCTGTAGGTTAAGTTGCGAAATTAAACATTCGGGGCCATGCTTTTGCAATGCAGCGGATAAGCTGCTGGTTAGCGTGATGAAAATCTGCATTTTATCTTTTATACTGTGGATCGCAGATTTTATCATATCTTAATTCTTTTATATGCAGGAAGACATTCTTATTCAGATCAGTAATCGTATAAAAAGCCTCCGTCGTGAGAAGCGTATTACGATTCAGGAACTGGCCGACAGGGCGGAGGTGAGCAAGGGCTGGATATCGCAGATCGAGAACGGCAGGACGGTTCCTTCCCTGACGGTGCTGGTCGACATTGTCAAATCCCTGGACGTAGATCTTGGCCAGTTTTTCGGTGATATCCGGCTGTCTGAGAACCGTAATCCTGTATTGGTGAAACGGCGGGGAGAGTATGAGGCGTTCGAAAAAGAACACGCGATCGGGTTTCATTACCACCGGATATTTACACGCTCTATAAAAAGTTCAACGATCGATATCGTTTTACTTGAATTGGAAGAAAAAGCCAAAAGACCTATGGTCAGCACGGAAGCTTTCGAATATAAATACATCATCGCAGGGAAAGCACGGTTCCGCCCAGGGCATCATCATCTCTTATTCGGAGGAGCAGTTCAATCTTGCTGAAGC
>CAZUWX010000008.1:83035-90754 GCA_964624205.1 uncultured Chitinophagaceae bacterium | reverse complement strand
CTCAGACTATCAGGATGTGTTGAGTAGGTGCCCCGGATGATTCGACGATGGTTTCACGAGAGGTGGCTCAGCGCCGCATTGACACGGGCCGTGGTCTCTTCCTCACTCAGCGGTTCGGGCAGGAACGGCTGGCCGATCAGCTTTTCATACAACTCGATATAACGGTTACTGATGATCGTGAGCCATTCGTCGCTCATGGGCGGAACCGTTTGCCCCTCCCTGCCCATAAAATTATTGGCGATCAGCCATTCTCTTACAAACTCTTTGCTGAGTTGCGGCTGGCGTTCTCCCGCCGCTTGTCTGGCCTCGAAACCATCTGTATAAAAGTAACGGGACGAGTCGGGGGTATGGATTTCGTCCATCAGGTAAATATCCTCCCCGATCTTGCCGAATTCATATTTGGTATCGACCAACAGCAGTCCTCTTTCCGCGGCGATTTTTTTACCCCGCTCGAATAGCTGATAAGTGTATTGCTCAATAAGATCCCACTCGCGGGTGGAGGCCAGTCCCCGTGAGATAATTTCTTCCTTCGAAATATCCTCATCATGACCTTCTGCCGCTTTTGTAGACGGTGTGATAAGCGGGGTGGGGAAAAAGTCGTTTTCTTTCATTCCGTCGGGCATCGGCCTCCCGCACAACACCCGCGATCCTGAGGAATAGACTCTCCATGCATGCCCGGTCAGATTGCCGCGGATCACCAGTTCGATCTTGAGTGGGGTACACTTTTTGCCGATCGCCACATGAGGCGCGGGGGTATCGATCAGCCAATTGGGACAGATATCCCTTGTCCGGTTCAGCATGTATGCAGCGATTTGGTTTAATACCTGTCCTTTATAAGGGATGGTTCGCGGCAGGATAACGTCAAAGGCAGAAATGCGGTCGGAGGCGATCATTACCAACAGCCGGTCGTGTATCGTATAGACGTCACGTACCTTGCCCTGGTATACATTTGTCTGGCCGGAAAACCTGGGTTGTTTCATCCGCTGATTTTTCATGCCCCGAATATAATAACATAAATTTTTACAGCTAGGTGACAATCTGTATTTTGCTCCTAATATTCTTAATAAAAACTTACCGCTATGAAGAAGAAAGGTGCTTGGTTGCTGACGATGAGCTGTTGTCTTTTTGCAGCCGTTGGTTTTTCCCAGGAAACAATATTATCGGGGACTATTACAAACAGTGTATCGGGTGAGCCGGTGCCGGCAGTTTCGGTAACGGTCAAAGGCACCCACGTGGGGACTTTTTCCAATGAAAAGGGTATATTCCGGATGGCGACCGGGCACGCCCTTCCCCTTACCCTGATCTTCACTTCCATCGGGTTCGATTCCCAGGAACTCACCGTGGGCGATGCCGCGGGGGCTGCTGATATTCGTATCCGTCTTGTCCAGGGTTCCTCTCTCGGAGTGGAAGTGGTGGTGTCAGCCAGCAGGGTGCCCGAGAAAATACTGGAATCTCCCGTTTCCATTGAGCGGATCAGTGTCTCCGATGTGCGTAATACTCCGGCTACCAGCTACTACGATATGTTGCGATATATTAAAGGTGTGGACCTGGTGTATTCCAGCCTCACTTTCGCCACACTCAGTACCCGCGGGTTTAACGGCAGCGGGAACGCAAGGTTTAACCAACTGGTGGATGGGATGGACAATCAGGCGCCCGGCCTGAATTTCTCCGTCGGCTCGGTGATCGGGGTTACGGAACTCGATGTGGAGTCCATGGAGCTCTTGCCGGGTGCATCGTCGGCATTGTATGGCCCCGGGGGCATGAACGGTACCCTGCTGATCAACAGTAAAAATCCGTTCCGCTACCAGGGGCTGAGTGTGCAGGTGAAAACCGGCGTTATGCACGTGGATAAAAAGCAGCGCGACCGGCCGGGGGGCTACCACGATTGGAGCCTGCGGTGGGGACATAAAGTGAACGACCGGTTCGCTTTCAAAATAGGCGCCCAGTACATTCAGGCAAAAGACTGGATAGGGATGGACCGTACTAATTATCAGGCCGGCGACGTATCGCAAAATCAATACGGCAACGTGAAACCCGGAAGCCGGGATTCCGATCCCAATTACGATGGCGTGAACGTATATGGAGATGAAACCACACTCAACCTGAGCGACCCCACACTGCCCGTTCTGGGCCTGGTATCGGCCGGGATGAAGCAGGTGATGCAGACGGAACTGCCTGGCCCGCTCTATGATGCCGCCGCCGCTTATCTTGATTCCACCGTGGGTTCCTATGCGGGATTTCCCGTTTCGCGTACCGGCTATGACGAGCGGGACGTGGTCAATAACAACACGGTGAACCTGAAACTGTCCGGCGGCTTGTACTATAAGCTCACCGAAAGCATCGAAGCCTCCCTCGTGGGTTACTGGGGTACGGGCAACACCGTTTACACGGGCAGCGACCGCTATTCGCTGAAAGACCTCAGGATCGGGCAATACAAGCTGGAGCTCAAACACAATAACTGGTTCCTGAGGGCTTACACCACCCAGGAGAATGCCGGCGAATCTTACAATGCCACGATCACCACCCGTTTATTCAATGAGGCATGGAAACCCAGTGCCGCCTGGTACCAGGAATATGCACAGGCCTTTCTTACCTCCAAGATCACCCCGTACGTTACTTCCCTTGTTACGGAGGGCGCCTATACGCCCACCGGCGACCCGGCTGCTCACGCGGGCGCAAGGTCGTTTGCAGACGAAGGAAAGCCGGTGCCAGGGTCAGCGGATTTCAACACCTTATTCAACAACGTGCGCGCCACGCCCATTTCGGAAGGGGGCGGACTGTTCCTCGATAAATCCGACCTGTACCTGGTAGAGGGGCAATACAATTTCGAGAATCTGCTGCAGGCGGCCGATCTGTTGGTAGGCGCCAGCTTTAAGCAGTACGTGCTGAACTCGCAGGGCACCCTGTTTGCCGACACGGCAGGGGCCATTAAGATAAATGAACTGGGGGCTTACGCGCAATTGTCGCGCGCCTTTCTAAACGACCGGCTTAAACTGACCGCTTCGGGGCGGTACGACAAGAATGAAAATTTTGCCGGGAGGTTCACCCCGCGGTTCACTGCGGTGTTTAAGGTGGCGGAGGATCATAATATCCGGGCGTCTTATCAGACCGCTTACCGGTTCCCTACTACCCAGAACCAATGGATCAACCTGGTGATCGGGGGAGGCACTGTATTGCTGGGCGGTCTGCCTGAGTTGCGCGACTTCTATAATTTCAAGGGAAACACCGCTTATACCGTCAACAGCGTGGTGGCTGCTGGTGCAGCCCTGCAGTCGGGGACGCCCGCTCCGGAAGCTATGGCGCTCCTGCGAGAGCAGCATTTCGACGAATACAAACCCGAAACCCTCCGCTCCTTTGAGATAGGCTATAAGGGATTGATCGACCGGAAACTGCTGGTGGATGTGTACGGCTATCTCGGCAGGTATGAGAATTTTCTCGGCCGGGTAGTTGTATTGCAGGCGCTGGAACCCGGCGATCCCAGTATGTTGTTCAGTTCCTCCACGAGGCGCTCTATTTCTGTAGCGGTGAACAGCAAGGGCAGCGTTTCCACCTATGGCTTTGGAGCCGGTATCGACTATTTGCTTCCCTTCAGTTTTGTCGCAACGGCAAATATCACCAGCGACAGGATCGGCGATGTGGAGCCGGGGCTGATCTCCTTCTTTAACTCGCCTTCTTATCGCCTGATCCTGGGCTTATCGAACACAGGGTTCGGATACGAGAAGCGGATCGGCTTCAACATAAACATGCGTAACCAGGACGGTTATTTTAATGAAAGCGATTTCCGGCAGGGCGATGTGTCCGGCTTCACCACTATAGACGCGCAGGTGAGCTATAAATTCCCCAAACAACGTTGCCTGGTGAAAGTGGGCGGCACCAATATCCTCAACCGTTATTACAAGACCGCCTTTGGAAATCCCGAGATCGGCGGCGTGTACTATGTGAGTCTTGGATACAATGTGTTTTAGACATTGAACCGGAAATGCATCACGTCGCCATCCTTTACAACATATTCTTTACCCTCTATCCGTAGTTTACCGTTGTCGCGGCAGGCAGATTCAGAGCCATAGTGAATAAAATCATCGTAGGCGATCACTTCTGCCTTGATGAATCCTTTCTCGAAATCGGTATGGATCACGCTGGCGGCCTGCGGGGCTTTCCATCCGTTTTGGATGGTCCAGGCCCTTACTTCCTGTACACCGGCCGTAAAATACGTGAATAGTTTCAGCAACCGGTAAGTGGAGGTGATCAGCCGGTTCAGGGCCGGCTCCTTCATCTGGTACTCTTCCATAAACAAAGCCTGGTCGGCAGGGTCCTCCATCTCGGCGATCTGGGCTTCGATGGAATTATTCATGATGATCACTTCGGCGTTTTCACTTTTCACGGCTTCCTGCAGTTGCCGGGAAAAATCGTTGCCTGTATGCATCGAAGCTTCGTCAACATTGGCTACGTAAAGCACGGGCTTTTCAGTAAGCAGGAAAATATCGGCAACTGCGGAGCGCTCTTCTTTGGGGATATCCAGCTCGCGGATATTCCGGCCCTTTTCCAGGTGCTCTTTGCAACGTTGCAGCACGTCGAGCTCAGCCTTCATTTTTGGGTCTACACGGGCCTGCTTTTCGGTTCTTGCAATTTTCTTTTCTACACTTTCCAGGTCCTTCAACTGCAGTTCGATATCGATGATCTCCTTGTCGCTCACCGGATTGATCGCCCCTTCTTCGCGTAGGATGTTCTCGTCTTCGAAGCAACGGATCACGTGGATGATAGCATCCACTTCGCGGATATTGGCGAGAAATTTATTGCCGAGCCCTTCTCCCTTGCTGGCACCGCGTACCAGGCCTGCGATATCGACGATCTCGATCTGCGTGGGTACCGTACGATTGGGTTTTACCAGCTCCGCGAGCTTGTCTAACCGGGGATCGGGCACATCCACCAACCCCACGTTCGGCTCTATCGTACAAAAACGATAATTACTGGCCTGCGCCTTTGCGCTGTTGCTAACAGCATTAAATAGAGTTGACTTCCCCACATTGGGTAGTCCTACAATTCCAGCCTGTAGTGCCATGTCGGTTCCTTGTTTTTTTAGTGGCTGCAAAGATAGGTTTTGAATAGGATTTGCCATTTCTTTGTCGTATGGTATTAAGCTATATATGGGTTTCTTTTTTTCTCATAGGGTTTATCATTGCCTTTGTACGATGGGCTTTTTACCACGATCAGCAGATATTCGCAACCCTGGTGGATGGCATTTTCAAGGCAGCCAACGACGGATTTGATATTTCTTTGAAGCTGGTGGGCATCATGGCGCTTTTTCTGGGTTTTATGAAGATCGGGGAGAAGGCGGGTGCGATCAACTTTTTATCCAGGATCGTGGGGCCGTTCTTCTCCAGGCTATTCCCCGATCTCCCCCGTAATCATCCGGCGGTGGGGCACATGATGATGAATTTTTCTGCTAACCTGCTGGGGCTCGATAACGCCGCGACGCCGTTCGGCATCAAGGCGATGGAAAGTCTGCAGGAATTGAATCCTGATAAGGACCGGGCCAGCAATTCCCAGATCATGTTCCTTTGTTTACACGCCAGCGGACTGACCCTCATACCCGTGAGTATAATTGCATTGCGCGCTGCTGCCAATCCACCGGCCGCCAATCCAACCGATATCTTTGTTCCCTGTATGATCGTGACCTTTGTGGCGACCATGGCTGCTATGGTCACGGTTTCCCTGAAACAAAAGATCCGGTTGCTGCAGCCGGTGATCCTGGCATGGGTGGCGGGGATCTCGCTATTGATCGGGTTGCTGATGATGTACCTGGTTGCGCTGGATCAGGAAAGTCTGCAACATTTCTCGGTGATGTTGAGCAACGGCCTGATCCTGCTGATATTTCTCGTGTTCCTGGCAGGCGCGTTGTGGAAGAAGGTGAATATTTTCGACGCCTTCGTCGACGGCGCCAAGGGCGGGTTCGAGATTGCCATTCGTATCATTCCCTACCTGATCGCCATGCTGGTAGCTATCAGTGTGCTGCGGAACTCCGGCGTGTTTGACTACCTGATAGAGGGCCTGACCAGCTTGTTTGCGGCGATGGGGCTCAACACTGATTTTGTCGCTTCGCTCCCCACCGCCCTGATGAAGCCGCTCAGCGGCAGCGGGGCCAGGGGAATGATGGTTGATGCGATGAACACTTATGGAGCAGATTCTTTTGTGGGCAGGCTCTCCAGCATTTTCCAGGGTACCAGCGATACTACTTTTTACGTGGTGGCGGTGTACTTCGGTTCCGTAGCGGTGAGGAACACGCGCTATTCGATCCCTGCAATGCTGCTGGCCGACCTGGTTGGGGTGATCACGGCCATATTGGTGGCCTACCTGTTTTTCCACTGATCAGGCGGTTATTATGGATCCTATCATACAGCCATTCCATCCAATCCCGGCAAATGGCTAACCCCAAAGATCTGGCAATTGGTAATTGTGGATATAGGACGCCAGCAACAGGCCCGTCCTGCGAAGCCCGCTTATTTCAGCGTAAATCGCACCGAGAGTGCGATGGCGTCGGGAACAAAATTGATTTCCGGACTGATATCGAGTTCCGGCTTCCAGTCCAGCGAAAGGTTGATGGGGACGTTCGTAAATTTATAATCAAGTCCCAGCATGCCGGTAGGGCCGGCATAGGTACGGTGATCCTGGAAACCAATATAGGCTCCGGCACCGTACATCCAGCTAAGGCCTTCAACCGAGAACGGTTTATGTATGCCGATCAATGCTCCTACGCCAAAACGGGATCCGAAAGAAACAATGCCTTCCACCGCGCTTCGTTCGGTAACAAAATATTTTCCCGTGATGGAATTACTAAGCGTAGGCGTGGAATTACTCAATCTCACGCCAATACCAAAACGATAGTCCTGGGCGCTGGTAGGGAGCGCGTACAATAGCATACAAACAAAAGTGGCTGCAAGGATCAGGCCGTGCCGGCTGGCAGGCTGGGGTGGGGGTGATATGTTTTTTATTATAATAGGATGCATGTTGGAATTGGTAATAGTCACTAATAATATGCCAGATGGCTGTAAATACGAACCCGTTTTGCAGTTTATTTAAAATTTAATCTCCAAACAATTCAAATTTTGATTTTGGCCTTTTTTCTTCGTGCCAGTTGAATCCCCGCAACCGCTTGTCTTCTTCTGTGGCCTGCCTTACTGGAATCATGCTTCCATTCACTTCATTGATGAACACCACGCGGTTCAGCTCTTTGTCTTTGAACCGCATTTCAATAATATTGGCCGTAGCCTTATTGATGCCTACCAGTTTTTCTTCTTCGTCCTTTGCATAGTACACGCTTTCCGCATTGCCCTTTGCCCGTAAATTATCGATCTCCCCGTTACGAAAATGTCCCAGCAAGCGGGTGCCCCGCAGTTGATTGAACATATCTTCCCCAGTCTGGTTGATCATGATACCGTCTTCAAACACAAATAGCCTGTCGGGCTTTTTATTCCGGGTCGACAGGTAAACCGTGTCGCCCGTCACCTGGCTGTTGCTGGCCCACAGGATGGGGGAGTAGAACATGCGGAAGGTAGAATCCTCTCCGGAATAAAAAAGGCTATCGCATACGGCCTGCATGGAATCGGAGAAGATACGGACGTTGCGGTACACGCGAAAAAACCGTTGCGCGGTATCTTCCTGGTTTTGTGCCGCCGAAGGCATTGAGTCGACTGCCGTGATGGCGATGTTTCCGGGGATAGC
>CAZUWX010000008.1:74708-82935 GCA_964624205.1 uncultured Chitinophagaceae bacterium | reverse complement strand
GTATCGGATTTCGTGGGGACTGTATCTGCAATACCCTGCGTTGTGTCGGACGGGATCCCTACCGGATCTGCTGCTTGTGTGGTATCGGATTTGGACGCGACCGTGTCTGTGTGTGGATGGTGATGGGGGAGACCGTCATCGGCGGGAACTGCGGGGTGCGCTGCCGGCTCCGGGCCGTCGGGGTCGCCCGGACGGGGGAAGGGCCGGGTGACGGAGGTGTCGCTGGCGACCGGACGCGTATCCTCCCTTGCTGTAAAAGCGGCCGTGAAAGTCTCGTCCGCTAAAATGTTACGGGGCCGGGTTGTCAGTTGGCTGAGCCGGCCGGATTCAAGGGTGTCGCCGGTAACAAACACGCTATCGTTATCCTGCCGGATGATCAGCAGGGGGCGTTGGGTGGCCAGCATGTCTCCGGTCTGCCGGTTGCTGACAATGGAATTGGCGAGTACGGAGATGCCCTGTGCGGAATCGGTGAAGACTGCGTTTCCCGTGAGCACGCTCACGCCGGTCTGGTCATCGGCATCGACGGTGTTGGCCACGATAGTCACGCCCTCGTCTTTGATCACGGGCCTGTCGCGAAAGGAAGCGTTTTTATTTTTCAGGTCGTAGTACCCGCTGCGGGTGACCACGGTTCTGCCGGCGCTGTCTTCGATGTAGGTCCTGGTGAGGAAAGTCGCGATCTCGGAATCGGTGTTATATAACAGCGAATCTGCTTCGAGCCTGTATTGAGGGTCTTTCAGTTTTACATCCTGCCGAAAGTACACGTCTTTCAGGTCTGCATAATAGGTGCCTTCGCCGCTGGTCAGCACCGAGGTATTATTCAAAACCCTTCCCCCCTTCCGGTAGATGCCTACGCGTTGGTTAATATCGTATTCCAGCTCTTCTGTAAACAGGTTGCTTTTTCCATCGGTGAGGCGCACGTTTTTTTTGAGGATGGCGATCTTGGTATCAGTATGGTAGAGGAGGTAGTCGGAATAGGTATCCAGGCTGTCGTTGTCGTTGATGTGTACATTTCCGAACGCCTCCACCTGCTTTTTGTTTCTGTTGTACACGGCACTGTCGGCATAGAACAGGGTGGTTTCCTGTTTGAGGGCCACATTTCCTACCAGGAGCAACCTTTCCTGCAAACTATCCAGTTTCTGGTATCCGTAGCGGTCGGCGCTCAGGATTTCCACCACTTTCAATGTGTCGGCACCGTTTATTGCAGTGTCTGCCGGTGTTTGGGCAAAAGCGGACGTACTCGCGAGTAAAAGAATAAAAATAAATACCTTGTTCATCCGTTTTGCAGGTCTTTTGAAGGCCAGGGGCCGGTGCGGGCGCTATTTATACGGAATAGTATCGTATATAATAGGTTGCAGGATCGGGCCTGTCCTGGCTTTTTTCCCGAACACGGACACATTCACATATCGTTTGGGATTCACGCGTATATCGTCGAGCAGCGTGGTTAAGCTACGGTTGGTCATGCGGATCTCGTTATACAATTTTGGGTCTTTCAACAGCAGGCCCAGGGAACCCTCCTGGTTATTGACCGCGTCCAGGGTGTTTTGCAGTTCGCGCATGGTTGCGGTGACCGATTCTACGGTGCCCTGAATATCTGCCTGCGAAAGGTTGGCCGTGGTTTTTTCCAGATTATTAAGCGTGGTGTCGATCTTCCCGCTGTTCCGTGCAAATGCGTCGGTGATCTGCTCCACGTTATGGATGGTTTTGCCCACCACGGCGCTTTGTGCGGAGATAAGGTGCTCCAACTGCCGGGAGGTGGCCGCTAACGAGGCGATGACACTTTGGAGGTTACCCTGTGTTTTCGAGTCGAGTGTGGCGTTCAACTGCTGGATGAGTACATCGAGCGAATTAAGGGTTTGATTCACATTGTTAAGCGCCGGATTCAGCCTTTGCGTGATCTCGGTGACTATCCCTACTTTTTCGGAGGTCTGCAGCGTGTCGCCGTTTTTTACATTCCGGTCGCTATTGCCCATTACCACCTCCAGGGAAGTGGTACCCAGCAGGTCGCTGTTGATGAAGGCCAGTGAATTATCGGGGATATTGATGTTTTTATTAAGTGTAAACCCCACGATGATGCCGGAGAGATTGCTGTCCTTTTCCTGCATTTCGGTGATTTTGCCTACCTGAAGCCCTTTGATGAATACGGCGTTGGATACCTGGAGCCCTTTTATATCCGGGAAAATGGTGTATATCTTGTCATTTTTTCCTGACATGCTTTTCCCCTTGAGGAAGTTAAAGCCCAGGATAAGAATTACGATCGCAACGGCTGTAATGGCACCTACTTTTGTTTCATTAGATATCTTCATGCAAAGGTTTTTGGTGTAACCTGTCCGGTTAAGAAAGGATAAAATTGTATATAAAAAACCATTCCGCCAAACAGGCTATTTTGCTTCGGTCATCGACCTGTATTTCTTGATAGCCACTAATATATTTTCAGCCACTTCATCCTGTCCTTTTTCGCTGTTGAGGTAATCTTCATCGGCTTTATTTGTGAGAAAGCCGGTTTCAACCAGTATGCTGGGCATGGAAGTGGCCTGCAGCACCCAGATGCCTTTTTCATTCCGCTGTTTCACCCCTCTGCTGAACCTTCCTGCTCCAACAAAAGCTTCTTCTACAAAAGAGGCCAGCATATAGCTTTTATCAAAAAAGCGTTTGGTCCAGAGCAGCGCCTGTGCCTTAAAAGCAGGATCGTTGATGTCTGGGGTGTATTCGGTGGAATCGTAGATATGCTCGGAAACCACGTCTTCGCCGATAAACTTCTCCTTTTCATCGGACCGGTCGGCAGCCCATATAAAGGTTTCCGTGCCGTGCGAGGGGTTGGGTGTGTAATACACCGAGTACCGGGGCACTTTCCGGGTGTGTTTTTTCCTGTTTTTGCCCGTACCCTTATAGTACACCTGGGTCCGGTAGCCCTCCAGTTTACTGTGCCGGATCCGGGGAGCGGCATTGCCGTGGATGGAAATGAACAGATCTCCTTTATTTGCGTTGGCAAAATCTGCCCGTGCTCTCAGCTCAGGATAAACATCCGTTTTCCGGGTGTAGAGTATCTTCATCTCGGGGAAAGCAGTCTCCAGTTTTTTGCCCAGCTTCAACGCGATATCGAGACAAATGTCTTTTTCCAGTGAATAAGCTCCCCTGGCACCAACATCTTTCCCTCCGTGCCCCGCATCAATGATGATCGTCCGCAGGGCAGCCTTCGGCTGGGCGGCAGACGATAATGCTGCAAACGAAATCAATACTGCCGGGATGCAATAAAGACAGGCGATATACAGTTTTCTGACCATAGTTATGAAATCATTTTAGGCGGGTAATCTTCACATACCGTTTAACTATTAATTGGTTATTTTTGCCCCCTACCTACTTATGAGTGACGGACGCAAAAATAGATTAAAATATAGTTCTGCGTGGATTTTGTGTGTGGCATTCATGTACATAACGGCTAATACCATTGCTAACGATGCTCCTTTAGGAAAATTTTACATCCCTTTAACTGTTAGCCTGGTCGATACTGTTCCCGTTCCGCTTCCGCAAAGCGAAATTCCCGTAGCGCCGATCTTCGATCCGGCAGTCGCCGACACCATTCCGGCGCTAGCGGATTCATTGCCTGTAGTTGGGGACACCCTGGATCTACCCCCGGATTCCCTCCGGACGATTACAGATACACTGCACATACCGCTCTCCAAAGACTCGCTGGACGAAGCCATTCAATATTCCGCGGCCGATTCCATTGTCTTTGAAGTGCCCGAAAAAAAGATCATCCTGTACACCAACGGTTCCATGAAAAAAGGAACTACCGACCTCTCGGGCGACAGCATCGAGATCAACCAGGCAACTAATCTTGTCACCGCCCTCGCCACCCGCGATTCTTCGGGCAACCTGGTCAGGCGGCCCAAGATGGTGCAGGGCGACATGACCACAGAGTCGGACGAGATCCAGTATAATACCAAAACGCAGAAAGGGATTACCCGGAATACGTTCACCCAACAGGGCGAAATATATATACAGGGTGAAAAGATCAAAAAGGTCACGGAGAATGATTTTTACGCTTTTCGCGGACAGTTCACCACCTGTAACCTCGATGTGCCCCACTTTGCATTTCGAACGGCAAAGATGAAGCTTGTCAACAAAAAGCTGGCGGTTACGGGGCCTATTCATCCGGAGTTTGAAGGGGTGCCGGTGCCCATCTATCTTCCGTTTGGCATCTTCCCGATCTCCCAGGGCCGGCATTCGGGTTTCCTGCCTCCGCAATTCACCGCCAGCGAACAGTTTGGCCTGGGTCTGCAGGGGCTGGGATACTACAAGGTGGTGAATGATAATTTTGACGTGCTCCTCCGGGGGGACGTTTATACTTATGGCGGCTGGGCCACTTATTTTGAGCCGCAGTACAGAAAAAGATACAAATACAATGGCAGGATGCTGTTCACCCTGCAGCGTACCCGCATTATCAGCAGCGATCCAAAGCAGGATTTCACCGACACCAGGACCTTTAACATCAACTGGAGTCATAGCGTTGATGGCAAGGCGCGGCCGGGAACCAGCTTTTCTGCGAATGTGAACGCAGGTTCCACCAAGTTCAATCGCCTGGTGCAGAACAATCCGATGCTGAATTATAATAACCACATGAATTCCTCGGTAACCTATTCCAAAACCTGGGACACCCGTTACAATATGACGCTCAGCGCCAACCACAGTCAGAACAACAATACGGGAGGAATAAGTATGAATCTTCCCAATTTGGCGTTCACGGCAAGCACCGTATATCCGTTCCAAAATAAAGAATTTTCGGGCACCCCGAAATGGTATGAGAAACTGGGGGTGGGGTTGAACACTAATTTCGCTAACCAGATCAACTTCAATGATTCGTCGGTCAGCTTCCGGAATATACTCGATACGCTGCAATGGGGAGCGCAGCACAGTATTCCCATCCAGTTGTCGCTGCCCCCGCTGGGGCCCATCCAAATCTCGCCTGGTATCAACTACGGTGAGAGATGGTTTTCGCGGCAGTTCATCCGCGACTGGAACGAGGACGCAAAAAAGGTGGACACCACATTCCAGAAAGGCTTTTTTACGGCGCGGGATATTTCATTCAGCCTGAGTTTCAGCACTGCCGTGTTCGGGAAATTCGAACGTTTCGGAAAAAACAGTGCGGTTCGTGCGATCCGGCATGTGATCCGCCCTACCGCCTCCATCAGCTACCGCCCCGATCTTTCTGCGGGGAACTACTATACCGATACGATCAATGCCGATCACCGCACCCAGCGGTTTTCCAAATATGAAGGCGCCATTTACTCGGCATTCAGCGAAGGCCGTTTCGGCGGCATCAGCTTCGGGCTCGATAATAATATTGAAATGAAGGTCCGGTCCAAGACAGACACGGGAGAAGCACAGATCAGGAAAGTGCGTTTGCTCGAAGGGTTTGGGATCAACGGTTCCTACAACCTGATGGCAGACTCGTTCCAACTGTCGCCGTTGTCGATGTACGTGCGAAGCACCCTTTTCGAGAAGATAAACATCACTGCGGGCGCCACGCTTGATCCGTACCAGATCGATGCATTCGGCGACAAAGTAGATAAATTCACCTGGTCAGACGGATCCTTCAACCCCGGAAGGATCACTAACGGGAATATCGCCATATCCACCAGTTTCAAGAGTAAGCCGAAGGACGAAAAAAAGGCTGCCGAGGAAGAAAATACGATCCAGGAGCAGATGCCCATGACCATGGAGGAACAAATGGCCCAGTTGGCATACGTTCAACAGAATCCTGCGGAGTTTGCTGATTTCAATATCCCGTGGTCGGTGAACCTGTCTTATTCGCTAAGTTTTTACCGGCGGCTGAAATACGACTATTCGGGATTTGAGACCGATATCAATTCCAATATCAGCGTGAACGGCGATTTTAATCTTACCCCCCGCTGGAAAATGGGGGTGAACACCTACTACGATTTTAAGTCGTCTTCCATACAAACCCTCACCATGTTTATTTCGCGCGAAATGCACTGCTGGCAGCTTTCTATCAATGTTACGCCCGTGGGCATTTTCCGCTCGTTCAATATAACAGTCAGCCCGAAATCCGGTATCCTGCGCGACCTGCGCATTAACCGCACCCGGAGTTTTTATGGAGGTTAGGGCTCACCGGTTTAAGATCAACTCCTATTAGTTTTTACCCCGGGCAGGTAGCCGTCAGACTTTTCTTTTACCTGCTGTGTGCTGAATAATACTGCTCCATTATTGCGTGTACCCGCCGCCGCAGGCTGTCCACCGTGTCTGTGCTTTCTACCGCAACGGGGGGCAGGAAGTGAATGGATAGGCGGTGGGGGAGGGCGTAGAATATTTTATCGGCCGGCAGCACTTTCCGGGTATTGAAGATGACTGCCGGGATGATCTGTGTGCCGGTATCCACCGCGAGCCTGAAGGCGCCGCTATGAAAATCCTTCAGCGGCTGCATTGTCCGGTTGCGGGTGCCTTCAGGATAGATACACATGTGTAATCCCATGTCCAGTACTTTCTTCATCTTGTGGAAACTTTCTTTTCTACTGCTGTCGCTACGGCGGTCGACCAGCACGCTGCCCGTCCGGTAAATGGTTCCAAAAAGCGGGATCTTCGCCAACTCCGCTTTCGCGATGGTTTTATTGCCACCTGGGATGGAAGGGGAAGACACGGGAATATCCATAAAGGAATTGTGATTGCAGAGCACGATATACGACCGGCCGTGGACAAAATGCTGCCGCCCGGTTATTGTTAGCGGGCATCCCGAGAGCGTGAGAAAAGTGCCCATCCAGCGTCTGGACCAGGAAATGAAACGCAGGGTCTTAAACGGGTCCTTTTTAAAATAAATGAACAGGAAAAAGGGGATCAGAAAAATCAGCATGGTGCCGGTGAATACGATCAGCATCCACAGTGCCCAGATTCTTCCGAATATTTCTTTGAAGGGTTTCATCTCTATATCGTGCGGCAAGGGGTCATCGTGTTTCGTTTCAATTGCTGTGTTAGGCGAGCGACCAGTCGATCGGATCCAGGCCGTGCTGCACCAGATATTCATTGGTCCGGGAAAAATGCCGGCAGCCAAAAAAGCCGTTATGGGCTGCATACGGCGAGGGATGCGCGGCCTTAAGCACAAGATGTTTCGTTTCGTCAATGAGAACTTGCTTCTCCTGCGCATAGCGGCCCCAAAGCAGAAATACAACGTTCTTTTTCTCCGCAGATACCTTCCCGATAACCGTGTCGGTGAAGGTGGTCCAACCGATCTTGGAGTGGCTAAGGGGTTCGTTGGCCCTCACCGAAAGGCAGGCATTGAGCAGCAGCACACCCTGTTCCGCCCAACGCGTCAAATTTCCGTGAGCAGGGATGGGAGTGCCGACATCGGCCTGCATTTCCCGGAATATATTCATCAGCGAAGGAGGGGGACGTACACCATTAAGTACCGAAAAGCTAAGGCCATGCGCTTGCCCCTGACCGTGATAGGGATCCTGGCCCAGCAGCACCACTTTAACTTTATTGAAAGGGGTGGTGTTAAAAGCATTGAAGATAAGCGGGCCTGGTGGAAAAATGGCTTTGCCCAGGGCTTTTTCAGCTTTTAGAAAACTAGCAATTTCAAGAAAATATGGCTTGCCGAACTCGTTCTTCAGCACGTTCTTCCAGCTTTCTTCCATTTTCACATCCATGAGTGCTATTTACAAAACTCTCAGGCGTTTTCCAACAAAAATTTTTTCCGGGAACGCAGCTCGGCCTTCTTGAAATCGATCACCAGGATTTTTTTCAGTGTTTTGATGATACTCTCGAAAGAAGTGGGTTTTACGACGTACAGGTTGGCGCCAAGTTCGTAGCATGTATCGATGTCCCGCGTATTGTCGGAGGTGGTATAGACGATCACCGGCAGCCAGTCGAGTTTTTTATTGCTCCTGATCTCCCGTAAACATTCCACGCCGTTTTTAACCGGCATGTTGAGGTCGAGGAATATCATATCGGGCAGGTTGTCCTTGTTGAGATATTTCATCAGTTGTTCTCCGTCTTCGGCGAAAGACAGGAGGATGGGTGATCTGAGCAGATCGGCAGCCTGGGTGAACAGAAGTGCATCGTCCGTGTCATCATCTGAAAACAGGATATGCGTGCTCTTTTGGTCGTGCTTGAACATGAGCGCTATATTATGAACAAATAAAAATCGTTTTTATGTGTGGCCAAAATAAATTAAAGGCTCCTAAGTGGTTCTGCTTATCAGCTCCTAAGCAAAACG
>CAZUWX010000008.1:8657-74608 GCA_964624205.1 uncultured Chitinophagaceae bacterium | reverse complement strand
CAAAATAAATTAAAGGCTCCTAAGTGGTTCTGCTTATCAGCTCCTAAGCAAAACGGAGGGAAGAACCGGATTATCATTGATTTCCATCCGCCAGCCTCCCTGGCGTTTCTGGCGGAGCCTGGGAAGAACCGGATTATCATCTGATTTCCAGGCTTGTAGATGCCGCTTCTCATTTTCCCCAGCCGTGTTTGGGCGGGGGGCACGGGCCTGCACAATTTATTTCGGGCGGCGGGCGTTTAATGAAAGACACCGTACCTAATCGAAAATCCCGATAGCCCAATGAACCAGTTTCTTGAAAACGAACAGGACTATTTAGCGGCCAGGTTCCATATCCAGGACAGCCATATCGCGCAGGCCAGTCACCTCGCCTTTCTGAAAATTCAGAGTTGGAAATTTGTCTTTCGCACACCGAATATTGGTAAACGTTACCGCGACGAGGCCCAGGAACTGATCCGGCAGTCGTTCGGCAGTTTTGTTCCCAACAGCTTTGTGCTGAGTGAGGAGGGTTACTATTTTTCTCCTTTGAATTAAACCGCTCCAATCCCTACTACCTATGGCCCTATTATTCCCCGACCGACGTAAAGCGATCACCGGCGAGTTCTTCATCAGCGACAGCCGCATCCGGCACAGCAGCAGGAAAGCGTATAAGAAGATCCGCAACTGGAAGACCTCCTTCCGGATCAGCGAAGACGCAGAACTGCACTACCAGGATCAGTTTGATAACCTGATCCGAAACTCATTCTTCTGCACTGTATCCAATGTTTTTGTGCTTTCAAGGGAAAAATTCCATGAACGGGCGCTTCTGAACTGATTTGCGGCGACGGTTCCCCGGCATTTTCCGTTGTCCCGGGAGGCAAACCGGAACAGTTTCGTGGGTTTACCCAATTCCCGGCTCTGTGTCAGGTGCGAATTTTGTTTGATATTCGCGGCATGAACAATCAGGTATATATAGCGGCTATCGCCCGTACCCCCATTGGAAGTCTTAACGGAGCTTTGGGCTCTCTTTCTGCCCCGAAGCTGGGTGCTGTGGCCATCCGGGCCGCCCTGGAGAGAAGCGGGATCCCCCCCGGCTCGGTGGATGAGGTACTAATGGGCAATGTGGTCAGCGCCGGCGTGGGGCAGGCTCCTGCCCAGCAGGCCAGCATCTACGCGGGACTGCCTACTTCCATACCCTGTACCACTGTCAACAAGGTCTGCGCCAGCGGCATGAAAGCCATCATGCTGGGCGCCGCCAGTATCCGCTCAGGCGATAACCGGGTGGTGGTGGCCGGCGGAATGGAAAGCATGAGCAATATACCGTATTATCTGCCGCAGGCCCGTACCGGACTGCGCCTGGGTCATGCACAGGTGGTCGACGGGATTATCAGGGATGGGCTCTGGGATCCGTACCACGACTATCATATGGGCCAGGCGGGGGAACTATGCAATACAAAATATGGGATCAGCCGCGAGGAGCAGGATCAATATGCGCAGGAAAGCTATACCCGGACGGCAAAAGCCTATGAACAGGACTTTTTCCAGCCCGAACTTGTTCCGGTTCAAACCGAGGGCCGTAACCCGGTGACCGTAGCAGAGGACGAGGAGTTCCGGAAAGCCAATTTCGGGAAAATGCCATCGCTCCGGCCTGCATTCGCAAAAGACGGCACTATCACGGCCGCCAATGCTTCTAAGATCAACGACGGCGCCGCGGCGGTGGTACTGGTGGATGAAAAAATGATGCAATCGCTGGGTCTCACACCGGTGGCAAGGATTGTCGCATTCGCCGATGCCAGCCAGCCACCTGAATGGTTCACCACCACGCCGATACTCGCTATGACCCGCGCGCTGGAACTTGCCGGATTGGGTGCCGACGAGATCGACTACGTGGAAATCAATGAAGCTTTTAGCTGCGTCCCCATTGTCAACGCCAGGGAAATGAAGTTTTCGCCCGACAAAGTCAATGTATGGGGAGGCGCGGTATCCCTGGGGCACCCTATCGGTTGTAGTGGGGCGAGGATCACCGTTACCCTCTGTTCGATCCTGCGGCAATTGAAGGGGCGCTATGGACTGGCAGGCATCTGCAACGGGGGCGGAGGCGCTTCCGCAATAGTCATAGAAAGGATGTAAGCACTGCCAGACAACGCTTCTGGCCCACTGTTCAGCCGGGCAAAAATTTTTGATTCAGCGGGGTATTTTTCGATAATTTTGTGCCGCATCAAAATAAAGAATAAGCATGGCCAGATCAATAGCATTCAGGGAAGCACTCAGAGAAGCAATGAACGAAGAGATGCGCAGGGATGAGACCGTTTTTCTGATGGGAGAAGAAGTAGCGGAATACAATGGCGCTTACAAAGTGAGCCAGGGCATGCTGGACGAATTTGGCCCTAAACGGGTGATCGATACTCCGATCTCGGAATTGGGTTTTACGGCGGTGGCCGTGGGCGCGGCCCAGAACGGCCTGCGCCCTATCGTGGAATATATGACCTGGAATTTTGCCGTGCTTGCCATGGACCAGATATTGAATACCGCCTCGAAAATGCTTGCCATGAGCGGCGGTCAGTTAGGCTGCCCCATCGTGTTCCGCGGCCCAAATGGTTCCGCCGGTCAGTTGGGTGCACAACATTCCACCGCTTTTGAAAGTTTCCTGGCAAATATCCCGGGCATCAAAGTGATCTCCCCCTCCAATCCATACGACGCCAAAGGGTTGTTGAAAGCCGCTATCCGGGATAACGATCCGGTGATGTTTATGGAGAGCGAAGTGATGTATGGCGAAAAGGCGGAGGTGCCGGAAGAAGAATACCTCATTCCTATCGGCAAGGCCGATATTAAGCGAGAGGGTAGCGACGTGACGATCGTTTCTTACAATAAAATGATGAAGGTAGCGCTCGGCGCGGCCGCCGAACTCGAAAAGGAATCGATCAGCGCCGAGGTGGTAGATCTCCGCACGGTGCGACCGCTCGATTGGAAGACCGTCCTGGAAAGTGTTAAGAAAACCAACCGCATGGTGATCGTGGAAGAACAATGGCCGATGTGCAGCATCTCCTCGGAACTTGCTTACCGCATTCAGAAAGAAGGCTTCGATTACCTGGACGCTCCTGTATTGCGTATCACCGCCGCCGATGCTCCCCTGCATTATGCACCCAACCTGGTTGCTGCGGCACTTCCGGATGTTGCCCGGACCATAAAATTGGTGAAAGACGTAATGTACCTGAACAAATAACCCGGTTCGAGTTATTCATCCTGCTCATGTGACCGGAATGGAAAAACACTGCCGTGGAAAGACGGGAGAAAACCGCCTGGATTTGCAGGAACGCAATCTAGGGAAAGAGGTAATTAGCAGCCAGCCGCTTACAATTATATCGATAGTCCCGAAGGGATCGACAAATCTAAAAAAAGAGGCCACCCCCGTTGAGGTAGCCTCTTAAAAGTTCTTACCCCAGAACTTTGAAAGCACTGGCAAATACGAACAGAATCCCAAACATACAGGTTAACAGTACTCCGCTCACCAGCGCCAACTTCATTACCGTACTATAAGTGGGAACGCCTTTGTGTAGATTGTGTAGATGGACTTCGTTTTTCATGATCTATTTGGTTAAAATATTGGATAATTAATAAAGCGAAATTACAGCTAACCAGGGAATCGGGCAAAGTAATTTGACTGGGAAATAGACGTGGGGAAACAGTATTTTCCGCAACAATAGTTCTGTGTTTACAGGAAAACCGGGTTTTGGTCTCTGATAACTGCTTGCCAATCATAATTTTGTCATAATACTGCCGCATTTGTTTCTCCTCGGCAGGCGAAAAGCTGTAAATTGTTATTTTTGAAAGATGGCGGGTCCGTTCTGCCTTCTTTTACGAATTTTTAAAGTTTTTTCCCGGAGATGTCAAATATTCTGATTATTGATGACGAGAAGGCGATAAGGAAAACGCTTTCCGAAATTCTGTCGTACGAGGGGTATAAAATCGAAGAGGCCGGTGATGGTGAAGAGGGTCTCAGGAAATTCCGGGAGAAGACTTTCGACGTAGTACTCTGTGATATCAAGATGCCCAAGCTGGATGGAATTGAATTTTTAGACAAAGTAAAAGAGCTGAACCCCGATGTGCCGGTGATCATGATCTCCGGGCACGGCACTATCGAGACGGCCGTGGAAGCGGTGAAAAAGGGGGCATACGACTATATCGCCAAGCCGCCTGACCTGAACAGGCTACTCATCACTATCCGCAATGCGATGGATAAGACCAATCTGGTGGCGGAGGCGCGTGTGCTGAAGCGGAAAGTGAGCAAGGTGCAGGAAATGATCGGGGAGTCCGAGCCCATCCTGAAGATCCGGGAAACGATTGACAAAGTGGCTCCGACCGATGCCAGGCTCCTGATCACCGGCGAAAACGGGGTGGGCAAGGAACTGGTGGCCCGGTGGGTGCATGAAAAGAGCAGCAGGGCGGGGGGGCCGCTGGTGGAAGTAAATTGTGCTGCCATCCCGGGTGAACTGATCGAAAGTGAGTTGTTCGGGCACGAGAAGGGCTCATTCACCTCGGCGGTAAAACAGCGCATCGGCAAGTTTGAACAGGCCAGTTCAGGTACTTTATTCCTGGACGAAATAGGCGATATGAGCCTGAACGCCCAGGCAAAAGTATTACGCGCCCTCCAGGAAGGGCGGATCACGCGGGTGGGTGGAGATAAGGACATAACCGTGGATGTGCGTGTGATAGCAGCCACGAACAAAGACCTGCTCAGGGAAGTGGAGGAGAAAAAATTCCGCCTCGACCTATACCACCGTTTAAGTGTGATCATTATTCATGTGCCCTCTCTCAATGAGCGGCGCGATGATATTCCGCTCCTTGTTGAGCGATTTCTAACGGATGTGTGCGCCGACTATGGGATGGCCCGGAAAAACATCAATCCCGAAGCGATGACCGAATTGGAAGGGCATAACTGGACCGGCAATATACGCGAGCTGCGGAATGTGGTGGAGCGGCTGGTGATTCTTTCCGGCAAAGCCATCACAGCGGAAGACGTCAATACCTATGTGCTTCCCCGCAAATAGCGGTTTATCCTTATTTTCTGTTCTTTAGTAAATGATTATACTAATTTTGGCCCGAAATTTAAAAACCCTGGAATGAGTGCCCACGATATTTTCGTTCTTGTACTGATCTCTCTTATTATACTAATACTTCCCGCACCCGGTCTGTCGAAGCTGTTCCGGAAAGCCGGGGTGGCTTCCTGGAAAGCCTGGGTGCCATTCCTGAACACCTGGGAGATAGTGAAGCTGGCGGAGTTGCGGAAACATTGGTTCTTCTGGCAGTTTATCCCCATTGCGGGCTGGTTCATTTCCCTCTGGTTGCTGATCGAATTTGTGAAGCTGTTCGGAAAGTTCAGCCTGCTTCAGCACATACTGGTGGTTTTTGTGCCCTTTCTCTACCTGCCTTATCTGGCCTCGAACGACAAAGAAAAATACATCGGCCCCGTTGCTGTTAAAAAACATAAAAAATCGGCCACGCGGGAATGGATAGATGCTGCAGTCTTTGCCATTGTTGCTGCTACGCTTATACGCACTTTTATCTTTGAGGCGTATGTGATCCCCACCGGCTCCATGGAGAAAACCTTGCTGGTGAACGACTACCTGTTTGTGAGCAAACTCACCTATGGTCCGAGGATTCCCAATACGCCTTTTGCCGTTCCTTTTGTGCATCATACGGTTCCTGTGTTCAATACGAAATCTTATTCCGAGGCTATCACGATACCCTATACACGATGGTTCGAGAAACCGGTGAAACGGAACGATGTGGTAGTATTCAATTTTCCTGCGGGTGATACCCTTACCAGGGAAATGGATTCCCAGGATCCTTACTATGATATTTTAAGAAGAGAAGAAAACCAGGTCTATAATAGTCTGCGCGCCACCATCCAGAACGAAACACAGCTAAGGTCGGAGAGCCGGCGTATTGCGCGGCAGAATGTCTGGAACCAGTACACGGTGACCACCAGGCCGGTAGACAAAAGGGAGAACTATATCAAACGTTGTGTAGCCATACCCGGCGATAGTCTTGAGATCAGGGGCGGCATCCTGTTCATCAACCATGAGCCGGCTTTTGTGCCACCGTATTCTGCAACGGACTACTATGTTACAACAAGGCGGATCCTGAGTGAGGATGAGCTCCGGGATGCGGGTATTCAACTGAACCGGGACGATCAGTCTCCCGACTTTAGTATCGGAGGGGGCAATGCATACCATATCAATCTCACTGCCGGCGAGGCGGATATCTTAAGAAAAATACCGGGTGTGGACTCGGTGCACCGGGAGATCATTAATAACTATGGTGGTGTGTTTCCCTTCGACAAGCAGTTCAACTGGTCGATCGATAATTTCGGGCCGCTCTGGATACCGAAAAAAGGCGCTACTATCCCGCTCACTCCGGAAAACATTACCCTTTATAAACGGTTGATATTTGTATATGAAAACAATCGTTGGGAGGAACGCGACGGCAGGATATTCCTGAATGGTGAGGAAGCGGACAGCTACACGTTTAAAATGAATTATTATTGGATGATGGGCGATAACCGGCATCGTTCGCAGGACAGCCGCTATTGGGGATTTGTACCGGAAGACCATATCGTGGGATCTGCCTGGATGATCTGGATGAGCACGGAAAACGGTATCCGGTGGAAACGATTGTTCAACATCATAAAATAGACCAGTGCAGCAACAGTCCTACCAGTTTAGCTACCTGGTGTATTCCGGGGCCTCCGAACTGGACACAGAAGATCTCCGGTTACTGCAGGAAGCGCAGGCGGCAACTGCCAAGGCTGATGCCCGGTATTCGGGATTCAGCGTGGGTGCTGCGGCGAGATTGTTGAACGGTGCGGTGGTTACTGCGGGCAACCAGGAGAATGTTTCTTTTCCCGCGGGACTCTGTGCCGAAAGGGTAGCGCTCTCAGCGGCAGCCTCCCTGTACCCCGGCGTGCCCGTTGCGGCGCTCGCCATCAGCTATCGCTCCCTCCGGCATGCCAGTGACCATCCCGTCACTCCCTGTGGCGTCTGCCGCCAGTCGCTACAGGAAGTACAGCAACGCAGCGGGTTACCTGTCAGGCTGGTACTGGGAGGTATGGAAGGCAGGATCTGGGTGATCCCGGATGCATCTGCTTTGATGCCCCTTTCATTTACATTTTGATCACTATCCTACCCATGATTTTCCCCTGCAGCATGGCATCGATATAGGTGTTACTGACCTCTTCCAGGCTCACCTCCCTGGCGATGGCCTGGAACTTCTCTTTGATATTCCAGTCGCCCGTGAGACGGCTCCATATCAGTTTCCGCGTTTCCGCAGGTGTGTCTGCAGAACCAACCCCCAGCAGGTTAATACCATTCAGGATAAAAGGAAAAACCGTTGCTTGCAGGGTAGGATCGCCGACCATTCCGGTGCTGACAACGCTCCCCGTGGCGGCGCAGCCCTTCAGTAATGTATGCAGCGTATTCCCGCCCACGGTATCGACCGCGCCGCCCCACCGGCTGCGCAACAGCGATTTGCCCGACTGGTCGTTCACAAATTCGCGGTCTTCAATACTCGTTGCCCCGAGAAATTCGAGATACTCCCGGGCATTTTGTTTTCCGGTTACAGCGGTTACCTGGTAACCGGCCCTGGTAAGCAGGGCCACAGCCATGCTACCCACCCCCCCCGTGGCTCCCGTGACTACAATGGGACCCATGGAAGGGTGCTGCCCCATCCGCTCCATTTTATGCAGGGCCAGTGCTGCCGTGAATCCCGCTGTTCCGATGGTCATACATTCGGCGAGGGAAAGTTCATCGGGTTTGAGAAACGCCCATTGTGCGGGTACCCGTATGTATTCGGCAAAGCCACCCGGTGTATTCATGCCGAGGTCGTGGCCCATCACGATCACTTCTTCCCCTGCTGAAAACATTTCATTTCTACTCAGCTCAACGATGCCGGCAGCGTCGATGCCGGGAGTATGGGGATAGTGCCGGGTAATACCTTTATTGCCTGTTGCGGAAAGCGCATCCTTATAGTTAAGCGCTGAATAATGCACCCTCACCAGCAATTCACCCGGGGGAAGATCATCTATGTTCAGTTTTGCAACGGAACGGTCGAACACGCCGGACGGAGTTTCTGTAACCCGCAGTGCTTTAAACAACATGCGTTGGTATTTTTTACTATTGCTATAAGATCCGGCTTGCGCTCCTGTTCCCGGGAATCAGGCCGTTTCTACATTGAAAATATATCGGACGCTAAAAGTATTTGAATTAATTGGAATTGGATGAGGCGTATTTCGTATTTTTAGTTCAATTTTTATTTACCATTAAATATTTTATGATATGAAAAGAACGGCGACCGCAGTTTGGAATGGTTCCGGGAAGGAAGGAAAAGGAAACCTCAGTACCCAAAGCACCACGCTCAGCAATGTACAATATTCTTATAAGTCGAGGTTCGAAGAGGGCACCGGCACCAATCCGGAGGAATTGATAGCCGCTGCACATGCGGGCTGCTACGCGATGAAGCTGAGCTTTGTATTGGGGGAGGCGGGTGTAACACCTGAATCAATAGAAGCTACTTCGGCAGTGGAACTGGCTGGGGGGGTGATCACCTCTTCACATCTTACGGTTAAGGTAAAAGTTTCGGGTATCAGCGCCGATAAATTCCAGGAAGCGGCAGCGGATGCAAAAGAGAACTGCCCCGTGAGCAAGGCGCTCGGCATCAATATCACCCTGGACGCAGCTTTACTCCAATAATAACGGCTACTAATTAAAACAGTCGGTGATCAGAGTTTTATGCACCAATACCTCCTCTGACAATTTTTTTTCGTCTGGGTAGGGATAGCTGTTGCCAGCCTTAAAAAATAAAAATTAAACAAATGAAAAAAAACAGAGCTTCTCGAAGGAATTTCCTGAAAAACACTGCATTGGCTGGTGCCGGGATGATGATCGTGCCCCGGCACGTATTGGGACGAGGGTATGTTGCGCCCAGTGACAAACTCAATATAGCCGGTATCGGTGTAGGTGGCATGGGCGGAAACGATGTCGCAACCGTAGCCAAGAGCCCGAACGTCAATATTGTGGCGTTGGTGGATGTGGACGACAGGCAATCGGTCAAATCCCGCGCCTCGTTCCCCAAGGCGAAATACTACAAGGATTTCCGTGAGATGCTTGAAAAAGAAAATAAGAACGTAGACGCCTGTACGATCTCTACGCCCGATCATACGCATGCGGTGGCAACGCTGGCCGCCATGCAGTTGGGCAAGCACGTGTACACCCAAAAGCCTCTTACCCATGATATTTATGAGGCGCGGGTGTTGACGCAGGCGGCGAAAAAATACAAGGTGATCACCCAGATGGGTAATCAGGGTGGCTCCGGCGACGGCGTTCGCAGAATGCAGGAACTTTACGATGCGGGACTGATCGGTGAAGTGCATACCGTACAGTCCTGGACGAACCGGCCTGTCTGGCCACAGGGTATTGCCACTCCCACTGGCAAGTATGACGCTCCCAAAGAGCTTGACTGGAATCTCTGGCTGGGCACCGCTCCTTATATCGATTATAACCCGGCCTACCTGCCGTTTAACTGGCGAGGATGGTGGAATTTCGGTACCGGCGCACTGGGCGATATGGCCTGCCATATTATGGATCCGATTTACCGGATACTGCCTATAGATTATCCCGAATCGGTAGAGTGCAGTGCTTCTACAACCTGGACCGGTGTATTTCAGGCCGCAGATACCTCCGATAGCGCCCCGGCGGCTTCTACCATTCACCTGAAATATCCCCGTACCGATGGTAAGGGACATATCAAGGTAAGCTGGTACGATGGTGGTATCCTGCCTGAGCGTCCTGAAGAGCTTCAGCCGGGAGAAGCTTTTGGAAATTCCGACGGAGGCGTGCTGTTTATCGGTACAAAGGGCAAGCTGCTTGCAGACTGTTACGGGGCCAATCCCCGCCTGCTGCCCCTCACCAGGAATGAGCAGAACGATGTGAAATCCGTTCCCCAAAAGATCCAGCGTGTTCCGGAAGGGCATTGGCTGCAATGGGTGAATGCCTGTGTAGCGGGTTATGGAAAAGGAAAGACCAGCTCGCCTTTCGAATTTGCTGGACCGTTCACAGAAAGTCTTCTGATCAGCAACCTGGCTATCCGAAGCTGGCAGATCAGGGATTCCAAAGGCTATCCCGGAAGGAAAAAATTACTCTGGGATACCAAGAACCTGAAGATCACCAATTTTGATCCGGCTAACCAGTATGTAAAGCGTGAATATCGCGACGGCTGGAAGCTTGTTTTATAGGGTTCAAGATAAATCTGTTCGAGATCAGTCTAATAATGCGGCCAATGCAAGAAGTTCATCCTTCTTGTATTGGTCTTTTTCTTCCATGAAACACTTACTGAACTCTTCCAGCAGCAGTTGGATGATACGTTTATTGTCAATGGGCTTAAAATAGGCAGGGGTGGGCTGTGTGTTGATCCTGGAGAAATAGGTTTCGATATCCTGATGCGTAAACACCTGCCCGCTGATCGGATCGATGAAGAATTCGGATGTGTACATCTGGTCTTCTGCATGCCGGGTGAAATCGTAGTCCGGTTTAAAATAGCTGAGGACAAACTGCCGTGGAATGTTGATCGCTTTTACCGGAATGTCCAGGAGTTCGCTCAGCACCAGGTAAAGGATGCCATTGGCGATGGCATTCCCGCGTTTCGATTCTAGTTGGCGGTTGATCAGGAACTCTTCCGGCTGATGATAACCCACCTCCGTTCCTTTAATATTGAAATAATTGTACAGGATGCTGGTCACTACGTTCACCTGCTCGAGCGGGGTAAGATAGGTGTTCAGCTCCAGCCATATATTTCTCCGCAATTTTTCAATGTCCTGATACACCTGGGAAACCGATAGTTCCGGGTATTGGAATCTTGCCACCAGCAAGGCTCCGGTGAGCAGGTCCTGATGGATATTGCGGCTCCATTCCCCCAGCTCATCCGACAGGTCGCGGTAGTGTAGCCGGTGAATCAGCAGTTCGATCCTTCCCTGCACGTCTTCACTGATGGTGTTCTCCCAGAGATTTTCCAGGTTGGGAATAATCCCCTTGCCAAAGTCTATGATCCGGTTCGATACCACACCAAACACTTCTTCGTCAGGATCATCGATCAGGTGGAGTAAGGCATTTATTTCCCTGTTTTCTTCCATAATCAATGGTTGGATAAATGAACTATCAATATCGCTGAACTTTAGAAAAGGGCGGTATAATCTTTTCCACAACCTCCTCCGGAATGTTCATATAATACAACTGATAAAACTATGCCTGCAAGGGCAGATGAACTGCCAGCAACTGCTCCATCTCCCGGCGATCGGTCTCCGTCGGGATCACTCGCTTGGGTATAACGATTGCATAGTAGCTGTTCGTATACAGATAGTGACTGTCTTCGGTCTCGGCGTAGCGGACGATGGCGTCCCAGGAGTATTTGCTTTCGGAAACCGCGTCGCGGTCGATGATGCCGGACTCAGAAAGAATGATCTCGGCATTCTCGAGCACATGCTGATTTTCTTTCCGGGAAAGGATCTCTGCCACTTTTCTTCGTACCGACCAGCGGATGAGTATCGGCGTGAGCAGCAGATAGATTAACCCCACTACGGCAAACACCGTGATATCGATCCAAAAGAGGGGAGACTGCCTGGAGATCAAATACAACAGCGCGACGGCAGAATAAAAAAATATCACCCGAGCAAAATAGCGCAGCCGGTAGGGTCTGCGCTGCGGCGAAGCCCAGGCTGTATAATAATTGAACCGGAAATATTCTTCCCGGGTGAGCTGGAAGCCGAATCGGATCATGGGGCTGTTTATGGCTGCAAAATAGCGCATAAATGACCGGATTCAAAGCACAGCACGCTCAGCTATTTTTTTTTCTTCCTGAACGATTTTTTGGGGGGATTGGCCTTGGCTTCTTCGATCAGCTTTTTCACTTCTTCGATTTCCAGTTCGTTCACACGCTCCTGGGCCTCCTTGGGGATCTTGTAATTGCGCAGGCCCTGCTTGATGTAAGGGCCGTACGGACCGCGGAGCAGTTGGATCTTTTCCTTCTCGAATATTTTGATGGTGCGCTCTTCTTTGGCTTTTCGTTTTTCCACGATGATAGGAGTCGCCTCTTCCAGGGTAATAGTATAGGGATCCAACTCCTTGCCAAGCGAGTAGAACTTTTTATCGTGTGCGATATAAGGGCCGAACCGGCCGATGCTCACCGTTACATCCGTTTCCTCGAACTGGCCCAGGTTGCGGGGCAGCTTAAACAACTCCATGGCTTCGTCGAAAGAGATCGTTTCGATGCTCTGCGTATTCTTCAGTTTGGCGAATTTGGGCTTTTCTTCGTCGCTTACGTCGCCGATCTGGACCATTGGGCCGTACCGGCCCATCCGGGCGATCACTTTTTTCCCGCTCTCCGGGTCTACCCCTAGTTCTCGCTCCCCTTTTATGCGTTCTGCATTCTCAATGGTGTGCTCCACATCGGTCTTGAACGGATTGTAGAAATCGTCGATCATTTTGTTCCACTTCAGCTTTCCCGCTGCTACTTCATCGAAATCCTCTTCAATACGCGCCGTGAAGTGGTAGTCCATTATATTATCGAAGTGGATTTTCAGAAAATCGGTTACCACCAGCCCCAGGTCGGTAGGAAATAGTTTTGATTTTTCCGCGCCGGTCGTTTCTTCCTCTTTTTCTGTGCTGATCTTTCCGTCTTTGAGCCGCAGTACACTGAACATTCTTTTCACCCCTTCTTTATCTCTTTTTTCCACGTATCCTCTTTTCAGGATGGTGGAGATAGTAGGCGCATAGGTGGAGGGCCGGCCGATGCCCAGCTCTTCCAGCTTTTTTACCAGTGATGCTTCGGTGTATCGTGGCTGCGGCCGGCTGTACCGTTCGGTTGCCCGCATTTCTTTGAGGGGGAGTTGCTGCTGCACGGACAGTGGTGGCAGCATGCCTTCGTTGCGGTCTTCCTCGGACTGATCCCCTTCATCCCGGTCTTCCCGGTACACTTTCAGGAAGCCGTCGAATTTCAGCACTTCGCCCTGCGCGGTCAGCTCTTCTTTATTGGTAGAGATGCTGATCTTCGCAATGGTTCGCTCCAATTCGGCATCGGCCATCTGGCTTGCCATGGTCCTTTTCCAGATCAGCTCATACAATCTTCTCGTGTCCGAGTCTTCCACGGTAGCATTCTCCATATAAGTGGGGCGAATGGCTTCGTGCGCCTCCTGGGCAGATTCGTTCTTATTCTTGAACTTCCGGGCTTGAAAATAACGATCCCCGTATTGCTGGCCAATTTGTCCGCGGATCCCGTCCATTGCAGTTTCGCTCAGGTTGACACTGTCGGTACGCATGTAGGTGATCTTCCCGCTTTCGTATAGTTTCTGGGCCAGAATCATGGTCCTTGCCACGGAATAGCCGAGTTTACGGCTGGCTTCCTGTTGCAGGGTAGAGGTGGTGAAAGGAGCGGCCGGCGTCTTTTTAGCAGGCTTTACCTGTATGTCTGAAACAGTGTATAGTGCGTCCACGCAGGATTGCAAAAAGGCCTCTGCGGAGGGGCCGTCCTGATATTTTTTTCCTTCTGCAGTGAAATTCACCGCTTTATCCGAAAGATCCCTGGCTGTGAACAGGGCTTCCACGCGGAAGGTGCTGACGGGCACAAAGGCATTGATCTCCCGTTCCCGCTCGGCAATGATACGCACCGCCACGCTTTGTACGCGCCCCGCACTGAGATTGTTCTTCATGCTCATCTTGCGCCAGAGCACGGGTGACAGCTCAAAACCCACAATCCGGTCGAGCACCCGGCGGGCCTGCTGCGCGTGCACCAGGTTCATATCTACCATCCTGGGCCGCTGGATGGCCGCCTGTATAGCAGGTTTGGTGATCTCATGGAAAACGATCCGTTTAGTGGTGGCGGGGTCGAGCCCCAGCACCTCGCAAAGGTGCCAGCTTATGGCTTCTCCTTCGCGATCCTCATCCGTGGCAAGCCAGACTTCCTTGGACTTTTTGGAAATTTGTTTGAGCTCCTTCACTATTTTTTCCTTGTCTTCCGGAACGATATAAGAAGGCTGATAATGGTTCTTCAGGTCGATACCCATTTCTTCCTTTTTCAGGTCGCGGATATGACCATAGCAACTTTTCACCTCGAATTCCTCGCCAAGTATCTTTTCTATGGTTTTGGCTTTTGCGGGCGACTCCACTATCAATAGATTCTTTGCCATACTGTGTGATAACTGTTTAAAATAGACCCTCTTGGCGTGCAAGTTTAGTGTATAACGGCGAAAATAAAAAATTCACAACAGCGCCGGCAAGGCAGTATACGTGCGTATTACGGCGGGTTATTAGCGTAGAGGAGTGGGGTTTGAAAGCCCCCGGGCCGGCTCCTGGCCCATCTTTATCCACAACCGGGGCAAGGTCGCAATGGCCCCTTGCCCCGGCTTTATTTGATCGAATTATAAGTTTTTTTTATCATTTGAGCGGCTCTCCCGGTGCTACATGCCGTCCATTCCCTGCATGTTTCCGCCCTCGCTCCGCGTGTTCCGGCGTTTGAACAGGCTGGCGTCGAATTTGCCAAACCGGTAGCTGAAATTCAGCCGGACCATCTGTGCGTCTCTTCTTCTCCATTCGTCCTGCAGGAAAATCGAAGAAGCCGAGTGTACGGAATATATCCGGCTGCGCAGCAGGTCGCTGACGTTGAGGGAAAGCGAAGCCTGGTTCTTCCGGATCTTAAAATCTTTCCGCACGCCGAGGTCGATGCTGTAGTTGGCCTCAATATAACCCTGGGTGCTGGACGGGGGGCCTCCCATGTAGCCGCCGCCCCTGCCGCCACCACCGCCGCTATTGCTTGTAGACACGGGCAGCGCGCTGCGCGACTGGTAGTTGCCACTGAGTTGCACACTCCAGGTTTTGTTTATTTTGAATGTGTTGTTGATCTTGGAGAAGGAGCTGATTCGCTCGTTTTCCAGATCGGGAACAACATTGCTTCCGTTTATTTTCGAATAATAGATATTGGTGTTGAAATTCAGCTCCCACCAGTCGGTCAGCTTGTTATTGAAGATCAGCTCTACCCCTGCGGCGTAAGCAGTGTTGGCATTGATCCAGGTAGACACAAAGGCGCTGGTGTCTCCGATGGGTTCGAGGCTTTGGTATCGCGCGATCAGATCCGTGGTGGCCTTCCCGAACAGGTTCACCAGGAACGTGTTGTTCCGCTCTCCATAGATCTTCTGGTAGGATAGTTCGAGCGAATGGGTAAATTCCGGACGCAGCCCCGGGTTACCCGTTTGCAGGTTCAGGGTATCGGAGAAATCCGTATTCGGCATCAGTTGGAAAAAGTTCGGCCGGTTGATCTTCCGGCTGTAGTTGAGTTGCAGGTCCTGGTTTTCGCCGATGTTTTTGGTAAAGAAAACGCTGGGAAAGAGGCTCAGGGGGAAATCATTCTGGTAAGCGGCCTTGCCGACCTGCTCCCCTGTATAGTTAGAGCTTTCCGCCCGTAAACCCACCTGGTAGCTTAGTCCGTCGTTTATTTTCTGCGAAAAAATGCCGTAGGCCGCATATACATTGTCGGTGTACTGAAAATCGTTATCCAGCGAGGGCCTGGAAATACCGTTCAGGTAGTTACGCTGGTTACTGGATGAGGTGCGGGTTTGTGAGCGCAGCCCCGCTTCCCATTTCATCTTTTCATTCAGGGGATGCACGTAATCGGCCTGCACCACAATATACTCATTGCTGCCGCCATTGGTGATCTGCTGCAATTGTTCGGGAAATTTAGGGTCCTGCTGTTCCAGATCGCTGAACGACCGGATATAGATATCGGAAAAGCCGGAGTTGGGAGAGTGGCTATAGTTGACGTCTGCCGTCAGCTCCCTTCCCGTCTGCGGGAAAACATGCTTATAGCCCAGGGTGGTGGTGTAATTTCGGAAATTACGGTCGCCCAGTGTATTACGGTATTGCGATTCAAGATCCGGCGCCCCGGCGGTACGATATATAAGGTTGTTGAGGTTATCCGATTTAAAATTTCCGCCCATGATACTCTGCGTGATGGAAAAAGTATTGCGGTTATTGGCGAAGAAGTCGAGTCCGAAACGTGTGAAACCGAAGCTGCCGCTCGAAATTCCGTCATTGCGCTGAAAAGTGCTGGTGTGCGGATCATCAGCAAGGTTCACCCGATCTGTTTCGCCCCAGCTTTTAGACTTACGTTGGTTCAGAAAGGCGCTGGCGAACACGTTGACCTTCCCCTGGCGAACATTGATGTCACCTCCGGCGTTCAGCCGCCCCCGCGAATCGACTCCTGCCCGGACACCACCATTGTAACCGATCTTTCTGTTCTTTTTCAGCACAATGTTCAGGATGCCCGCCTGTCCTGTACTAGCGTCGAACTTGGCTGACGGGTTTGTGATCATTTCCACACTCTCAATTGCATCGGAAGGGATCTGCTCCAGCGTCAGCGTGGACGGCCTGCCGTCTACGAATATCTGCGGGGCGGAGTTACGGAGGGTCACGTTTCCATCGATGTCCACGTTCAGGGCAGGGATGTTGCGCATGACGTCCACCGCTGTTCCACCAGCGGAGTTGATATTCTTGTCTACATTAAATATCTTTCGATCGATGCCCATCTGCATCAGGGGTTTTTCGCCGGAGATCGTTACCGCTTCCAGGAGCTCGGCAGCCAGTTCGAGCCGGAGATTGCCCAGGTCCTGATCGGCTCCGCTTTTCCTGTCGAAAACGAGGGGGATTTCGAAGAGCTCATAGCCGATTGCCGTCACCGAGAGGGTGAACTGCCCCATAACGGGAAGGTTTTCCAAGCTAAACTCGCCGGATTTGCGGGTAAGCATGCCGCCCACCACGGTATCGGTTTTTGCCTTTGTGGTGGGGTCGACTTTCGACATCGTCAATAACACCGATGCGGCGTCCACTCCTTTTTCGGTTTTACTGTCAACGATCCGTCCAAAGAACCTCCCGGTATTCATCTCGGGTCGGGCTCCGCCTCTCGCAGGCTGCTGACCAAATGCCACAAAGGAAAGAAGAACACCTGCTACTGCCATTAATCTTTTCATAATACGTCTGTGCTGCCGGTTCGCCCGGCCCTCGGTTTAGAATTTTGAAGTTTGACTCAATAAGATGCTAAATGAGGGGATAAACTTGCATGGGATAGAAAAATTCACAAAATAATGGCTAAATAGATCAGTTGCAGTATCCCAATGGCCAGGCCGGCCAGCAACCCCCAGGCGGGCAGGCGACGAAACCGACGGGCCAGTACGCGGGCAGTTTCCTGCCAATGACTGTTGGGCAGGGGGGCGGGAGTGCCGGTCGCCGCTTCGGTAATACGAAGATATTTTTCTATCACTATTGGAAACAGTTCCTCCAGTTCCTTCATCAGCACTGTTTTCATCTGCAAAATGGTTTTATCGCCGATCAGCATGGCAAGCATGGGCATGGCCGCCGTCAGGCGGTACCGGAAAAAGGCCTCGGCCTGTTCCTCTATAAAGGGTTTGATCTGTTCGTAGTGTGATCCTGAGCCGGCCGGCAGGGCGGAAAGTGCCGGGAATTGCGCGGCTGTCTCCAACGAGCCGGCAAATTCCCCGAGAAGCCGGGGCAGGCTCCCTAACATCGTTTTCTTTACTATTTTACCCGCCAACCACCCGCCGGCAGCGGCAATCACCGGTGTCAGCCATAGCCATCCGTTCATTCTTTAATTTTATGCTGCAAAGAAACCTGAAATAATAATAATATCGGGCGGGAAAAAATAAGTGGTTTCTTTTGAGAAGAACGGGTTTTTCTCCTAATTTTGCTGCCCCGCACGGTGATTGTAGCTCAGTTTGGTTAGAGCATCAGATTGTGGTTCTGAGGGTCGTGGGTTCGAGTCCCATCAGTCACCCCCGCAAAAGGTCGTCTCAAACTAAATTGAGACGGCTTTTTTTTATGTCTGTAATAGAGATATCGCCGGAGTTAATCGGTGCCACAATAAAAAGGCTGCCAGTGTTGGGCAGCCTTTTGTAACGGGTAAGGGGGTAATTTATTTCTCCGGGTTACGCCCGAAGTTCAGCAGTTATGCTACGGTATTTTGAGGGCCAGGCCTACATTAATATTGGCCACTCCAAAGCCCAGTTCGGCAAGTGCCCCGAGGTTTTCCGAGAAGTAGTATCTCCCGCCGATATGCCCGGCCAGCACGATTCCGCTGGATTTAGCGGAAGAGCCCATTCCTTCCAGGATCGTCCCCACATTTTTGACGCTTACAACGTTATAGGCCAGGGTGAGGCCCGCATAAGTGTCCAGTTTGGGTGCGAATTGGTAATGAAAAGAAGCGCGGGGGCCGATGATGATGCTGCTATAGTTGTGTCCCCAGTGCTGGCCCATATAGTCGTAGCGATATTTTGCACCTACATAACCTATATAGCCGCCGATGCCCAGATGGCCGTTTTCATCGATCAGATCGTCTTTGATACCATGCTCGTAAGAAAATCCCATCGGCGGGAAATTATTCGTGAACCCTGATCCGTGGTACAGTGCGTTACCAAACCCTATCGTCAGGTTCAACACATTGTCGCCCTTGTTGAAACTCTGTTGGGCGGCAGCCTGGAGTCCGAGAAAGCTCAGACCTATCAGTACAAGCAGGGATCTGTTCATCGTAATATCATTTAATTGTTCAGGTTACAAATCGATAACACTTCAAAAATAGATGAAGGGCAGGCGCTAAGGGAGAAGAATTATTGAGTGCTGCCGCCGCTTTATTATCTGTAGATATTTACGGGGTTATCGGTGTGGCAGGGAGGGGCCTGATCGCAGGTCACGTAAGTTCAACCCGGGGTTGTAATTGGCGCTGCGGAGGGGGCTCATGTCCTTGTCAGGACCGGAGGGCAGCTTCAGGGTTGCGGTCGCATTCTTTTCAGCAGGGCTTCTTTCCTTCTTACCGACACATCCAATTCGGTGTTGTCGTGAAGTGTTACATAGCCACCCTTCCCCTTGTGGTATCTTTTTACGTAGTGAAGATTGACAAGATGGGAGTGATGCAGGCGGAAAAAATTACTGTCTTCCAGCAGGGTTTCAAATTCCTTGAGCGTTCTTGAAACCACGATGGTTCGTCCCGACTGCAGGTGGATCACTGTATAGTTCACATCGGCCTGGCAGCGTACGATCTCTGATACCTCAACAAACTCCAGCCCCTCCTGTGTAGGGATGCTGATTTTGCGAAGTGCGGCCTGCTGGTACTGAAGGTTAAAAAAAAGTGCTTCCAGTCTTTTCAGCATATCGTTTTTTGAGTGGCCGTCGATGATCTTATCTACCGCAGGGATCAGGTCTCCGGTAACTATTGGTTTAAGGAGGTAATCGACGGCGCTGAACTTGAACGCCTGGATGGCGTATTGGGCGTGAGCTGTGGTGAAGATCACTTTGAACGGAATTTCCCGGAAACGCTTCAGCAGGTCGAACCCGCTTTCTTCCTTCAACTGGATGTCCAGGAACACCAGGTCCGGTTTAGCGGAGAGGATTGCGTTGTAGGCGTCATTGACGGCGTGGTATTGACCCTCCACCGCTACTGTGCCGGCGTAGTGCTCCTCCAGCAGCCGCTGCAGCCGCTCCATACAATGTATCTCGTCGTCAACAATAATTGCCCTGATCATACGCTTAATAACTTAGTTCCAACGGTAATCTAACGTCGACGCGTAGACCTTGTTGCAGATTGGTAAATGATATGCCGCCTTCTTTATTGGCCGATCTGCTGGCTATTGCGATACGGGATTCCGTGATCCGGGTACCCATGGATCGTTTTTGCCGGGAACCGATGTCCGTTTTCTTTTCTGCCAGCAGATACCCGGTCCCGTTATCTTCCACGGTGCAGCACAGCAGGTCGCCCTCGCCGCGGATGCGGATCGATATTTTTCCTCCTTCTTTTTTTCCAGACAGCCCATGCCAGATACTATTCTCTACGAAGGGCTGCAGGATCAGCGGGGGAACCATGGTGTTTTCGGGGTCGAGGCCACTGTCGATATGGATCTCGTACCGAAAACTATTCCCCAGTCGCAGGGTCTCAAGCTCCATATAACACTCCAGTGCCTTGAGATCGTCTGCGAGACTGACCTCCCTGTGCTCTGAATTTTCCAGGATCATGCGCATCATACTTGCGAAGCGGGCCAGGTAATCGTCTGCCGCCTGCAGGTTATTGCGGCCGATAAAGTTGCTGATGGCATTCAGTGAATTAAAAATAAAATGGGGGTTCATCTGCGCCCGCAGGGCCTTCATTTCCGTTTCTGCCACCTGTGCCTTGAACTCTGCCTCTTTATGGTGCTGCGCGGCATCGCGTCGTTTTTTATATAATATGTAGCCGCCGGCAGCGAACAGCACCAGCATTCCTGAGCCGGCGGCCAGGGCGTTACGGCGTTCCTTTTGTCGGCGGATCTCCTGGTGAGCCAGCGCCTGTTGGCCTGCAAATTCGGTTTTCATGATCGCTTCTTTTTTGTCGAAGTCGAACTGAAGCTGCTTGCGGGTGATCTCCTGCTTTTTCTCGGCGTTATAGATACTGTCTCGCAATACGATATGCCGCCGGTAGGCGTCGAGTGCGTCGGAGGGGCGGCCGGTTTTCTCATAGGTATTGCTGAGCGACAACCATGCTTCGCTTTCGCGCTCTGGAGCATTCGCCCTCTGGGCCAGCCCGAGCGCCCTTTGTTGCAGTTGCAATGTTTTGTGCAGACCCTGCTGCCGGCTGCCGGCAAGACTGTTTTTTTCGGTCACTTCCGCCAGGTACAGCAGAGCGATAGATTGATTGGCGGGATCGTTGACTTGTTCGTACATGGCAACGGCCCGGGTCAGAAAATCCGTGGCATGTTTATAGTCGCCCGTGCCCGTGTACACCACGCCTATATTGGTGAGATCGGCGGCAATGCGCCGCTCGTTGCCTATTTTTTTGTTGAGCAACAGGGCTTCTCTGTAGGAATCCAGGGATTCTGCCGACCGGCCCATCAGGTCCAGCACAGTACCGATATTTCCCAGGGTGTTGGCTTCTCCCTGTATATTGCCGGTCTTGCGATAAATAGCGACCGCCTGCCGATGGTAGTTGAGCGACTGTGGATAGTTCTGCATGTTCTTATATACCAGCCCGATATTGGCCAGTGCGTCTGCGTCCCCCTGGCCTTCTGCTGCAAGGTTCAGCGTTTGCAGGAAAGCGTCCAGCGCCCGGGGGTAGTCGGAGAGATAGAGGTACACCACGCCCATATTATTATAACTTCTGGCGATGGAAGCGGTGTCTTGCAGGGTCTTGAAGACGTCCAGCGCTTTTTCATGGTAAGCGAGTGCGGCAGGCAGGTCGGCGAGATTATAATAGATCAGGGCGAGGCCGTTGTACACCTTGGCTTGTTCCTGCTGGTTCCCGGATTGGGAATACAGGGCAAGGGACGCCACATAGTCGAGCAATGCCAGTGAATCCATTCCTTTTGCCCAGTAGTTAACCGCACGATTGCGGCGGGCTCTTGCCCTGCCTTCCAGATGGTTCAGCTTGTTGGCCAGGAGCAGCGCATCGGTGGCTGTGCGGACACCTTCATCCGGATCGGTCTGGTAGTACAGATAGGCGAGTGCGTTCAGTAGGCTAAGCCGGGTTGTATCTTCGCGGGTATGCGCAGCCAACTCCGCTCGGAGCGAATCCGGTTGTTGGGCAGGCACTGCCTCCCAGCAGATCAGGCATCCTAGTAGCAGCGCGATACATTGTTTCATAACCGGCCGGGTCTGGGTTGGTAATCTGAACACTTACCTGTGGACCGGTGCCGTACAATAACCGTTCGCCCACAGATAATCAGCCGCACTGCATAACAGCGATCCGGCGTGTAAGTTCATAAAAACTTGCCGAAACACATGAAAAATAAAGGTATTTTAATCCGGCTTTCCCGGGCAGCCCGCCCGATCCGGTACCGGCTCAGCGTTTCTTCATCCGGCCGGGGGAGAAACCATGGTGTTTTTTGAAGGATTCAATGAAGTTACTCACGCTTTCGTAGTTAAGCATTTCCGCTATCGCATTTACGGAGAGCTGCTGCTCCTGTAAAAGTTTTTTGGCAAGCGACATCTTCCGGGCCAGGTAATATTCGTAGATATTACTACCATACTGCATTTTAAAGTGGCGCTTCATGGTAGACAGGCTCATTCCTACCTGGCTGGCTATGGTTGCCTGCGGCGGAAGACGGCCGCAGAGGCGTGTGTTGATAAGGTCTTCCAGCATCAGCATCCTTTCTTCATAGATCGAGGGGAGGTGTGGCTGTTCGCTGATCGGCATGTTGCCGAACGTATTCAGGATCAGGTCGGCACAAAGGGAGCTGATCTTCTGGAATGAACCATTTTCAATCCTGATCATGTCGGCGAGGGTTTCCAGCCGCGATAAGGTATGCTGCGAGCACAGCCGGAATTCAATGAAAGGGTGGGCATCGCTGAATAAGGTTTCTGCCAGGTTGCAAAGAGAGTTACCCGGTGTTGTTTCCAGATACTGCTCCCCGATATGCATTTCAACTATTCTGGTGCCCTGCTGCGGAGTCACCTGGAATTGCAGGACGGTTGATCTTGGAATGGACAATTGAAACGGATGATCGGCCCGGTAAAACTGTGAATGGTTTCCGATCCTTCTCAGTTGACACGCCTGAGGTTGCAACACAAATATCAGGGACACTTCTTTGTTGACTGCATTCTTTACCGGAAGGTTGGTGAGCTGCGTGGGTATGCGCAGGTTAAAATCCCATACACAGATATTGAGCCCGTCCGATACGGTAAACCGCGCCAGCCGACCCGAGGCCCAGCGGGCATCGAACAGCAGGGTATTACCGGATACCGAACTGCTATTAACCATTCTGCGGAACGCATCAAAGTCTTCGTCCTTTTCGACATGAGGGACAACTATTGTAGGAATCAACATAATGGCAAAAACGAAAGTATATAAATATCTATATAAAGAATGTAATAATGAGTTAGTAACCTGTGATTACGATGTAATTGAACTTTTTCCGGCATCAAATGGTTTTTTCGAGATAGCGAGCAGATAAATTATATGATAATTTTGAATATTATAGACCACTACCAGTATACTACAAACGAAATATAGCCTGAAAGGTATACGAGGCATCTTATATAGGATCTACGAACCATTATCTCTAAACCAATAATATCCGCCCCACTATGAAAACGACGTACAGAACAAATGGCGCTGCGGTGACGATGCCGATCGCCATCCTCATCAGTTTTTTTATGGCTTGGCTTCCGGGAACTGCCCAGACCTATCATAAACGAGTATACGCCGATTTTCAAGGGTCATACCGCACAGGGTTATACGTACTGGGTGCTGAATCGGTATTCGCGAAACTGCACCAGGCGCCCCGGGCGGTAGACGGCAATACCCGGAATTCGGCGACGCTGGAGATCGGCGCAGCTCTTCTCGGCGCTGCAGAGGTTACGCAGTTTCTCCAGTTCACCACAAACGGTATGTATACGAGCCCAAGAACCATTGCAGCCGGAACGGCCGTACATATTAAATTCACGTTGCCTTCCAGCCTGGTGGGGCTTGCCAACAATATCGAGATCGGAACTTTCACCGGCTTGAAAGCTGTCAGTAAAAAAATAACCGGGGCCCTCGGAACCGGCTCCGGCAACGCTGCAGGCTACACTGCCAGCAAACAATATCCGGGCTATTCCGGAAACACGATAGTGAATACCCTCAATGGCGCGGGGGAGATGGAGGTGGTGCTCACTCCGCTTCAGGATTTTGATGGCGTGTATCTGAAGCTAAGCGGAAATAATCTCTCGCTTGCGCTTAGCGCCGAGCTGTTTCATGCTTACATTCTGGAAGAAGCTACGCTGACCTGCTCGGAACAGAACGAAGTGATCGATATCCTCTCGGGTGTGCGGGGAAATGGTGCCCTGAACGTGGCTTCGGCAACGGGATCAGTTACGGATGCCTGGAAGGCGATCGACAACGATCCTTCCAATTCTACTTACAGTACTATTCATACCGGCGTACAGGTGTTGGGGAAAGTCTATCAAACGGTCATCTACAGTACTCCTTCGAAACCGGGAGACTCGGTGCGGATCGTGCTGCAGGATGTGGGTGGAGCGCTGCTCGACCTCGACCTGCTCCGGGGGTTTGCCATCCAGCCTTATATGGGCCACCATCCGGTGGGGGCGCCCATCACCAACGCCAGCTCACTGATGTCGCTGCGGATGCTCCAGGGGGCGGGCGACAAATACGAGCTCATCACCGAGATCCCTGTTGCATTCGATAGGGTGGAGATCATCATGGGGGGTGTGTCCGACGCGCTGAAAAGTCTGAGAATATATAATATGGACCGGTTCAGTCCCGCGCCACAGATCAGCTCCAATAACACAAATGTCACCAATGATACGCTGTACGTATCGGAAGGCAATTCTGTATTGCTGGAGGCGCCTCCGGTGGATCCTACCGACGAAGTAAAGTGGTTTGATGCAGACGGCAACCTGATCGCCACGGGCGACAGCTATTTTATTCCATCTGTGATCAGGGACGGCGTATATTATGCCAAAACGGCCCGGAACGGCTGTATAGATACGTCTTCCACGCATAGCGTTTACCTGCAGGTACTTCCGGTGGAGATACTGGCCGACCATCTACTGCTTTTTTCCGGCAGGCCCGTCAGTGGAGCGATCGAGTTGAGTTGGGAATCAATCCTTGACCGGCAGACAAGTCACTACGAGCTCCTGAAAAGCTCCGATGGCGTCCTTTTTGCTTCAATAGCCACCATCCCGGCTGGGAACGAAGCCGGCCATCATTTTATGCATCACCAGGGAAGCGGTGGATATTATTACCGGTTGCTGATCCATTCAACAGACGGGAAGCGATACTATTCAAAGATCATTTATGTGTTGCATCACGACCCGGGGGCACAGGCACTGACCATTTACCCCAATCCTACCGCAACCAGTTTCCGGATCGCGCTGCAGAATTTCGCGAACGGCGGGTACCGCCTGGAGGTACGGAACCTGAATGGCCTGCTGCTGGCCACTAAGTCATTGCTGGTGATGGATTCCGGGCAGACGGTTTCTGTGGAGCGACCCTCCAACTGCCCGCCGGGTGTATACTGGATAGCGGTTTACGACCAACAGGGCCAACTCGTTGGGGCGAAAAAGCTGCTGTACCGGTAAACGAAAACACTCCCGCTAGCTTGCCTTCCCGGAGGAGCCTGGCTGCCCTTCCCGGGACGGCCGGGCCATTCCTGGGAAGCGGCTGATGCATTTACGTAAGGAATTTGGTATTCCCGGACAACCCCGGCTCTCTCACCGGAGCGTCCTGCCCCGGTGCCGGTGCAGGTAGCGCTTACCGGTCGGATCGTAGTTTTGCGGCCCCGGCATGCTGCGCCCACCAAGCGGATCGTTTTATGATCAGCGACGCGTTTACAGCCCTTTTTTAGTAGGTAACTGCAGGTAATATTTCTCCGCAGTGTCTGGTAATACGCAGGGATCGGTATTTTTACACTGTTGCAGCCTGCTTGGGAGGCTGTCATATCCTTGTTAATTTGAATAACGGCAGCAACAAGCCAAGCGTTAAATCGTTATTTTTGAGATCATGACCAAAGTGTTACAATATATGTTTAGTAAAAAATCTTTACCCTTAGTCATTCTATTTGTTGTTACGGGATTAGTGGTGGCATTCAGGTCATTGGGGCTGGTGGACGGTCCGCCCGCAACCCGATATGAGCGGATCCTTCATAATATTGGGGAGATATTGTCCGAGGTGCATTACAGTCCGAAGAAGATTGACGACGATTTCTCCAGGGAGATATTTAAGAAATACCTGGGGGAGAAAATAGATCCGCAGAAGAACGTTTTCCTGCAGGCTGATATCGAAGAGCTGAAGCGTTTCGAGACCCAGCTCGACGACGAGATACGGGGCGGGCCTGTGCAGTTTGTGCCCGCCGTGTCGGCCATCTATAAAAAAAGGATATTGGAGGCGGAGCAGATGTACCAGGAGCAGCTCCAGCAGCCATTCGACTTTTCTGTTGACGAAACGGTGAGTTTTGATCCCGAGCAGCGGAATTTCCCCACCACCGTGGAGGAGAAAAAAGAAGCCTGGCGGAAACGGATGAAGTACCTCGTGCTGGAGCGGTACTCCGATCTGATGGGTGAGCGGGACAAGGCTAAGACCGCTGCTACCGGGGCGCCCCGAACCGATGCGGATTATGAAAAAGAAGCCCGGGAAAGAGTGCTGAAGATCATGAACCGGTCTTTTGACCGGCTGAAGAGAAAATTTGACGATGATGATTCCTTCAATACATATGTGAATACGGTTACCGAAACCATGGACCCGCACACCACATTTTTCCCACCGGTGGAGAAAAGATACTTTGATGAACAGATGAGCGGCCGGTTCTTTGGGATCGGGGCCGCTTTGCGGGAAGAAGAGGGTAGTATAAAGATCGTGACCCTGATCACCGGCAGCCCTGCCTGGAAATCGGGAGAGATCACCGTGGGAGACGTGATCGTGAAAGTTGCGCAGGGAACTGAGGAACCGCTGGACATCACGGGTTTCCTGGTGGAAGACGCTGTAAAGATCATTCGTGGCGAAAAGGGCACCGAGGTAAGACTGGAGCTTAAGAAGGCAGACGGAAGCCTGAAGACCGTATCCCTGATCCGGGACGAGATCGTGCAGGACGAGGTCTTTGCCCGCAGTGCGATCATCAATGGGCCGAAAGGAAAGATAGGCTTTATCTATCTGCCGGAATTCTATGCCGATTTCGACGATCCCAAGGGCGCGCGTTGTTCCGACGACGTGCGTAAGGAGATCATCCGGCTGAAAGAGCAGAAAGTGGATGGCATTATCATGGACCTCCGTAACAACGGGGGAGGGTCATTATATGATGTTGTGCAAATGGTTGGGCTCTTCATTGAGGAAGGACCCATCGTGCAGGTGAAGGATCGTGAAGGCAAACCGCAGATCTACCGCGACCGCGACAAAACCGTGCTGTACGACGGACCGCTTGCCGTGATGGTGAACGAATTCAGCGCGTCCGCATCGGAGATCTTTGCTGCGGCGATCCAGGATTATGACCGGGGTATCATCATCGGCAGCACTACTACCTACGGAAAAGGAACGGTACAGCGCAACATTGGCCTGGACAAGACCCTGGGTCTGCTGCAGCCCAACAGCGAGCTGGGAACCATCAAACTGACGCTGCAGAAATTCTACCGTATCAACGGCGGATCTACCCAATTACGCGGTGTGCAATCGGATATCACGCTTCCGGACGTGCTGGAATATTCTCCCGTACGGGAAAAAAACAATCCCGATGCGCTTCCCTGGGACGAGATACAAAAAGCGGATTACTCCCGGTGGCGGTACAAGCTCGACCTCAACCCGATCAAGGCAGCCAGCACTTCCAGAATTAGCGACAATCCTTCGTTCAATATCATCCGTACCAATGCCCAGTGGCTCTCGGAACAAAACGATAAAACATATACGCTCCACCTCAAAAAATATCAGGAACAACAAAAGCTGATCCGGGAAAAAGTAAAGCAGATCGATAGTCTCAATAAGGCGCCCGGAGACGTCGACGTGGTAGCACTGGCGGAGGATCTGAAAAAGCTGGAGGCGGACGAGAGCAAAAGCGAGCGGTTTAAACAATGGATTAAGAATCTCCGGTCGGATATATACCTGGACGAATCGGTGAAGGTGATCAATGATATGATTGTGCAGGATAATCTGGTTTACAACGCCCGCAAGTAGGTTGCCGCCACCATTTATCCTATTTTTGCGGCTATGAGTTTACCCGATAGCTTTAAAGGCGTCTCCACATTTGTGCTCGATGTGGATGGTGTGCTGACCGACGGAACGGTTTACGTATTTGACGATGGGCAGCAGGTGCGCCGGATGAATATAAAAGACGGATACGCGCTACAACTGGCTGTAAAGAAAGGATATCATATCCTCGTGATTTCCGGTGGCAGTTCTCCGGCCGTTAAGAACCGGCTGAACAAGCTGGGCATTACCGATATACATATGGGCGTGCTCGACAAACGCTCTTTCCTGCTGGAATACATGGAAAAGCGGAATCTTTCCCCACATCAGGTGTTGTATATGGGAGACGACGTGCCGGATATTTCGGCGATGGCTGAAAGCGGCGTGCCCTGTGCTCCCGCGGACGCGGCGCCGGAGGTTAAAAAAGTTGCGATATATATTGCGGGCCGCGAAGGCGGGAAAGGTTGTGTAAGGGAAGTGATCGAACTGACCCTGAAACTGAACGACCATTGGGAGGTCGACCGGGGTATTGCCAGCCAATAAAACATCAACAGGTCTGTTAAATACCACGGGTTAACCGAATGAAACTTTTAGCTGCATTTTTAAGACTGGTAAGATGGGTGAACCTGTCGTTCATCGCTTTAACACAGGCGTTGTTTCAGTATTATATAGTGATCCCGATGTTTGAGGAACATGCGGTCTCTCCGACCCTGTCTCCACTTTATTTCAGCCTGCTTTGCCTCTCCTCGGTGGTGATCGCCGCTGCCGGCTATATCATCAACGACTATTTTGACCTGAATATCGACCGGATCAATAGACCAGGTAAAATAGTGGTGGAAAGGCTTATCAAAAGGAGATGGGCGATCCTTTGGCACTGGCTGCTTTCTTTCTGCGGTATACTGTTGGGTTTTTACGTGGGATGGAAAACCGGCATTCCCTGGCTGGGGCCGGCAAACATCGCTTGTGTGGCGGCGTTATGGTTTTATTCCACCACGTTCAAAAAAAGACTGCTGTCGGGAAACGTGCTGATCTCGCTGCTCACCGGCTGGGTGGTGATGGTGATCGGGTTTGCCACGCACTACCGCATTGTGACCGATATCCCGCTGTATGGGCAGTCGCAGGCCTCCAGGCTGCTTCGGTTCACTTTCCTGTATGCCGGCTTTGCTTTTATTATCTGCCTGGTGCGGGAAGTGCTAAAGGATATGGAAGACATGCGCGGCGATGCCCGGCACGGGTGCAAAACCATGCCCATTGTGTGGGGAGTGCATGCGTCGAAGGTATTTGCGGGCACCTGGCTGGCCGTGCTTACTGCCGCGTTGCTGATCGTCTTTGCCTACATACTCCAGTTTCAGTGGTGGGCCGCCGCCGCTTACTGTTTTGTGCTGATCATCCTTCCTCTCCTGTACACCCTGAACCAGTTGCGGAAAGCGCATACGATTGCCGATTACCGCCGGTTGAGCAAGCTGGTGAAATTTGTGATGTTCACCGGAATCCTGTCCATGATATTCTTTTAAGCTCACGTATCGATATTTTGTTACACCCATGCATCAGAAAAAAATTATTCTTACCTCGGCTTCTCCCCGCCGAAAGACGTTGCTGCAACAGGCCGAACTGGAGTTCGAAGTAATGATCAGCCATGTCGATGAACAGTATCCTTCCGGTCTGCCGCTGGAGGAAGTGCCGGTGTACATTGCCCGGAATAAAGCATTGGCAGTGGCCGCCACCCTTCCGGACCCTGAAGGCAATATCCTGGTAGCAGCCGATACCATTGTGGTGCTGGATGGGCAGGTGATCGGCAAGCCTGCCGATGCGGACGAAGCGGTGGGCATTCTCGGGAGCCTCTCGGGGCGCGTGCATCGCGTTATCACCGGTGTCGTTATATTAAATGGAGGGCAGGAAACTGCTTTCAGCGATATAACCGAAGTAGAATTCCATCCCCTTACCGAAGAACAGATCCGTTTTTATGTGGAGCGTTATGCTCCCTACGACAAGGCAGGAGCCTACGCCATCCAGGAATGGATCGGTGTGGTGGGCATAAAAGCCATCCGGGGCGATTTTTATAATGTGATGGGGCTGCCTGTCAGCCGGGTGGTGCAGGCGTTGGAAGAATTCCGGTAGTAGCGGCCGGCCGCAGCAACACACCAGGCCTGCCCGGTGAAAATGCAACTCATCAACGGGGTATTTACCATGGCCTTCTTGATGCTCACGTTTATTTTTACAGGGTAAACGAACGGTTTCTTACCAGGTAAACGAGCGGCATGACCGAACGCCTCCTTCAGTACATCTGGCAGTTTCAGTATTTTAACAGGGAGGAGCTGCGTACTACGGCGGGGGAAGAGCTGCTGATCCTGGATCCAGGCCAACCCAATCACCACCAGGGCCCCGACTTTCTGGAAGCCCGGCTGCATATCAACCGGCACTACTGGATCGGGAGTGTGGAATTGCACGTGGATGCTTCCGGCTGGCAGCGGCACGCGCACCAGGGCGATAGCAACTATCAAAATGTTATCCTGCATGTGGTATGGAATGACGACCAACGGGTGCCGGCACAATACCTGCCCACCCTCATATTGAAGAACAGGGTGTCTCAACTGCTGATGCACCGGTATATGTCCTGGATGCGGAGCCATGCGTTTATCCCCTGCGAAAATTCGGTACATACGGCTGCTGCGGCAGCGATAACGAACTGGCAGGAGCAATTGCTGATCATGCGGATGCGCCGGCGTTCGCAGCAGATCACCGCCCTACTGATCGCCAGCAATTATCACTGGGAGGGGGTTTTCTGGCAGCAGCTCTTTCGGAGCATGGGTTTGTTTGTAAACGCGGATGCTTTTGAGGAACTGGCCGGGGAGATCCCGCTGCGAATACTGTTGCGGCATCGGCAGCAACCCCTCCAACTGGAAGCCATGTTAATGGGAGCCGCCGGCTTGCTGAAAGGGGAAGGCAGAGATGCTTATATGCAGGCGTTGCAAAAGGAGTTTGTATTCTATCGGCGGAAATATGGGCTGAGGGTCATTTCGCAACCCATGCACTTCCTGAGAATGCGTCCGGCTGCCTTTCCGACGGTGCGCGTGGCCCAGCTTGCCATTCTGCTGCAGCAGGTGCCCGGTTTGTTCTCTGCGGTGCTGCACGAAACAGCGCTCGACAGGGTACAAGCTATGATGGAAGTGACGGCTGGAGCGTATTGGGACTATCGCTTCAGGTTCGGAGCAGCCGGCGTTTATCAGCCTAAAACCCTGGGTAGGCGGACGGCGGGCACGCTCATCGTCAACGCCGCTGTGCCATTGTTATTCGCCTACGGGCAATACCACCGTAACCGCTCCTGTGTTGACAAAGCACTGCAATGGCTAAAAGATCTTCCCGCCGAATCCAATTCGGTGACCCGGGGTTTTGCTAAGTCGGGCATCCAGGCCCGGACGGCGGCGGGTTCGCAGGCGCTGCTTGAGTTGAAGAACCGGTATTGCCGCTTCCGCCGCTGCCTCGAGTGCGGGATTGGTAACTCCATTCTTGGCATCGGGCAATATTCCGATGCCGGCGAACCGTGAGCGGAGAGAACACCCCGGGTTGAATAAAACAAATTGAAGCTATACTGAACCCCAGTTATACCGCGTGCTTACGACTATATCGGGATGGATGCTATACCGTACGGGGCAGGTGTCTGCCGCTTTTTGCAGAATGGTCTGCTGCCGGGTGGTTAGACGGGCTGTATCGGGGAAATGAAACGTTAAATTTATCGCTCCGACCCGCCTTGGCCCGGATTGCATGATCTTCTCTATTTCGATCCGGACGTTTTGCAGGTCGACCTTCATCTCCTCGGCCCGCATACCCATAATGGTCAGCATGCAGCTTCCAAGGGCCGTGGCTACGAGATCGGACGGGGAAAACCGTTCTCCCTTTCCGTTATTATCAATCGGGGCATCGGTTTCAATGGCCGTTCCGGACCGGAGGTGTTTGCATACCGTCCGCAGACTGCCTTCATATTGTACTGTTGATGTCATTACCATATTTTTGGCCTAAATTTACGCTGATTATTAAATCATTCCCGGTGAAGAGAATCGTTCTAACCTTAGTTGCAGCAACAGTCGCCCTCTCGCTGTGGGCGCAGTCAAACCCTGTGTCGAAAAGGGAAGCGAAAAAAGAAAAGAAAAACGAGCGGCGGGAAAAGATAGACGAACTGGCACGACAGGAAGAGGAGGGAGAGATCATTTACAACAAACAAAGTGTATTCGGCCTGAAGCTGGCTACTGACGGCTATGGGCTGGGATATGAGCTCGGCAAGTTCAAGTCGAACCGCAAGTCCATTCTTTTCGGGCTGGAGATATCCGAGAAAAAACATCCCAAAGAAAAAAGGGAAGGTTTTTTTGACCCCAGTCACTTGCGCGTAAATTATCTTGCTTTCGGCAAAACAAATACTTTTTATCAGGCGCGGTTAGGCGCGGCCATGCAGCAGGTGATCGGGGGCAAAGGGAATAAGAACGGGGTTTCCGTGTCGGCTGTATACGGAGGAGGGCTCGCCCTGGGTATGGTAAAGCCCTATATCATTGACGCAGAAGCTATGAATGGAGACATCATACCCTCCCGTTATCCCACCATCATCGACAGCAACTACCTGGAAGTAAAAGCCAAAGGAATTGCCGGAGGATGGAGCGAGCTTAAAATCCATCCCGGGGTCTACGGAAAGGCTGCCATGCGATTTGATTACGGACGGCTGAATGAAACGGTTACGGCTGTCGAAGTTGGACTGAGTGCTGAATATTATCCCAATAGCATATCCCAGATGCTGTATAATAAAGATAAACAGTTCTTCTTCAATGCCTACGTAGCCATTTTACTGGGAAGAAGAAAATAAACTTATCTCAACCTTTTATTATGCAGGAACTGCCGGTTATCAGCAACATCCCACAGGAAGGGAGCAGGATCAAGAAGCCCGACTGGCTGAGGGTGAAACTTCCCATAGGAGAAAACTATAAACATGTACGTTCCCTTGTAGACACCCACAAGTTGCACACCATCTGTGAGAGCGGGAATTGTCCAAATATGGGCGAATGCTGGGGGGCGGGTACAGCTACCTTTATGATATTGGGGAATGTGTGCACCCGTAGCTGCGGGTTTTGCGCGGTGGCCACCGGCCGGCCGGGCGCCGTAGAATGGGATGAGCCACAGCGGGTGGCGGAAGCCATTTACCTGATGAAGGTAAAACATGCCGTGATCACCTCTGTGGACCGGGACGAACTGAAAGACGGTGGTAGTATCATCTGGTACAACACGATCAAAGCAGTTAAGTCATTAACGCCGGGCACCACGCTGGAGACCCTGATCCCCGATTTTAAGGGGCAGAAGGAGAATATCAACCGGATCATTGAGGCAGCCCCCGAGGTGGTTTCGCACAATATTGAAACCGTGGAACGGCTGACCCGGCAGGTGCGTATCCAGGCTAAATACCGGCGTAGCCTCGAAGTGCTGAAGGTGCTCAAGGAAGGCGGGATGCGCACCAAAAGCGGTATCATGCTCGGTCTTGGCGAAACCAGGGAGGAAGTGGTACAGGCTATGACCGATCTGCGGGATAACGGTACCGACGTGGTTACCATCGGCCAGTACCTGCAACCCACCCGAAAACACCTCCCGGTTGTACGTTTTGTGCATCCCGATGAGTTCCGGGAATACCGCGAGATCGGTTATCAGTTGGGACTGGACTACGTGGAAAGCGGCCCCCTGGTGCGCTCTTCGTACCACAGCGAGAAACATGTTATTCCGGGCTACGGGAAAGCGCAATGGTTAAAGGAAAAGCATTAGTTTTGCCGGCTTAAAAACAAGCGGAGGCCAGGCATGAAGAACATCCGGAATTTTTGCATTATTGCGCATATCGACCACGGTAAATCTACCCTGGCAGACAGGCTATTGCAGTCGACTGACACCGTGAACGAACGCGAAATGATGGACCAGGTGCTGGACAACATGGATCTCGAGCGCGAAAAGGGTATCACGATCAAGAGCCATGCCATCCAGATCAATTACCGCCATACCGACGGTCAGGAGTATATTCTGAACCTGATCGACACACCGGGGCATGTCGACTTCAGCTACGAGGTGAGCCGTGCCCTGGCAGCCTGTGAAGGCGCCCTGCTGCTGGTGGATGCGACCCAGGGTATCCAGGCGCAGACCATTTCCAATCTTTACCTGGCCATCGAAAACGACCTGGAAATCATACCCGTGATCAACAAGGTCGATATGGACGGAGCCATGATCGACGAAGTGGAAGACCAGATCATCGAGCTGATCGGCTGTAAACGGGAGGAAATCCTGCATGCCAGCGGTAAAACCGGCCTGGGAATAGACAGGATACTGACTGCGATCGTCACCCGAATCCCCTCTCCGAAGGGAAATCCGGAAGCTCCTCTGCAAGCATTGATATTCGATAGCGTATTCAACAGTTTCCGGGGCATCATCGTGTATTTCCGGATACGCAACGGCTCCATAAAAAAAGGTGACATCGTAAAGTTCGTTTCTACGGGACAGCAGTACGGGGCGGACGAGGTAGGAATACTTAAACTAAAGATGTCCGAGCGAAAAGAAGTGACCTGTGGCGATGTCGGATATATAATCACGGGGATCAAGAATGCTAAAGAGGTCAAGGTAGGGGATACCATCACACTGGCCGCTAACCCCACCCGCGAGATTGTGACAGGATTCCAGGAGGTTAAGCCCATGGTGTTTGCGGGCATTTTCCCCGTCAACACGGAAGATTTCGAGGAACTGCGTGATTGTATGGACAAACTGCAGTTGAACGATGCTTCTCTCACCTTTGAGCTGGAGACCTCCAAAGCCCTGGGATTCGGATTCCGGTGCGGTTTCCTTGGAATGTTGCACATGGAGATCATCCAGGAGCGGCTGGAGCGTGAATTCGATCAAACGGTGATTACCACCGTTCCTAACGTGAGCTTTATAGCTTATACCACCAGGGGGGAAAAGGTGATTGTGAATAATCCTACCGAATTCCCCGACCCGGTGAAAACGGAGCGGATCGAAGAGCCTTTTATCCGGGCCCAGATCATCACCAAACCCGATTATATCGGCAATATCATGACCCTTTGCCTCGGCAAAAGAGGGATGCTGGTGAATCAGAGCTATCTTACTACCACCCGCGTGGAGCTCGTTTTTGAAATACCGCTTACGGAGATCGTATTCGACTTCTACGACAAGCTGAAATCGCAGACCCGCGGATATGCATCGTTTGATTATGCGCCGATCGGCTATCGCGAAAGCGATATCGTGAAAATGGATATCCTGCTGAACGGCGACAAAGTAGACGCATTAAGTGCGCTGATCCATCGCTCGAAGGGGCAGGAGTTCGGGCGCAAACTTTGTGAAAAACTCAAGGAACTGGTTCCCCGCCAGCAATTTCAGATAGCTATACAGGCGGCCATCGGCGCCAAGATACTGGCACGCGAAACCATCTCCGCAATGCGCAAAGACGTAACGGCAAAATGTTATGGTGGTGACATCAGTCGTAAACGTAAACTGCTCGAAAAGCAGAAGGAAGGTAAAAAACGGATGCGCCAGATCGGAAACGTGGAAGTTCCCCAGGAAGCTTTCCTGGCGGTGCTGAAACTGGACGATTAACGAACTGCGCTTCGGTGGATTCGGTGTTAAATCCGGTTCTTTTGCAATTCCACGCGCCTGGTGGACGGCCTCCGGTCGATCTGGCCAGATGTTAGTGGCATCACACCTGCGAAACAGCACTTTAACGGATGGCTTAACCTTAATCGACCTGCTCCGATCTTAAGCTTAGTTCTTTTTACGGGCTCTTTCTAAATTCCGCTGCGAAGCTTCCTCCAGCTTTTTTTCGTTCTCATTGCCCTTTTCGTCGAGCAATTGTTCTTCTACGGGGAACTGGCCGTCTTCCAGTGAAAAATCAAAAACTCGCTCCTGGTACACCCAGCGGCCGTTCTGCCACCGGAACGCTTCGTAGCTGCCGTCGGGGATGTAGGTGTTTTTTTTCTCGGGCTCGTCGGTTTCCGATATCAGGTGGTCAAACACGATGAGATCCAGGTCGGGATCATAGTTTAGCAGCGTGCCCGTTTCTTTTTTGTATTCCAAGCAAAACCTTGCGCCGGCAGTTTTGTTTACCGAATCGGGATAAGAGAAATACGGTCCGCCGAACACGGGTTCGCCCCGGCTGTCGAATGTGAGAACTTCCATCCATTTTTTGTTACTGCTTATGCTGAAATCATCGAATCCCAGCAGGGTATAGTATTTTTTCCCCCTGTATTCTTTCATCACTATATTATAGTAGATGGCGCCGATCCAGTTCTCACTCGTTCTCACCGAATCCAGCGGTGCCGGGGTAAACATCGAATAGTCGAACAGGGGATATAATTTCAGGGATCCGTCGCGGGTATTCATCTGTATGGCCCCTTTCTGCAAATACACGTATTCGTCTTTTTTTAGCTGCCAGGTGAAGATGCGGAAACTGCTGTCAGGGGCATAGAGGCGGGAAACCGTTTGAATGGAATCAAAGGGATAGGAAAATGAGTTTTGGGTCTTCAGCGCCCGCACCAGCACCCGCACAAACAGACTATCGGCCCGAAAACGTTCCGCCGCGTCGTAGGATTGGATCATCTGGTCGGAAAACAGCTTAAGGGAGTCTTCCTTCTGTTTCAGCACTTGTGCTGGGGCGGACGACTGGCCCCTGACCCCCTGCATCATGATGCCCGTCAGCAGCAACAGCAGTACCGATACCAGCAGTTCCCGCCGCCGTGGGGGGGGCTGCATGCTTTTTGCCGGATGGCTTTCCACGCTGTGGGGATAGCTTATCATGCTCGTTATAGTATGATTAAAATTGTATGGAATGATTAAAATAACGTTCCATGCCAGGTCATGGGTATATAAATACTCATTCGGCGAAGCAATAATAATTGTTTCCGGGGATCTAAATTCGTTAAACTGTCGGAAATTGCAATTAAGATGCTGAGAAGCAGCCGTTTAATTTTTTTTCACCCGTTATCTTCACTACGCGGGCAGAGCCAGCAAGGTTTTGGCTGTATAGTGTTGAATAAAACTAAGATGATATGGATAACCAGGCCCACCTTTACGATGAAAGCTATCGGGTAACACCTGAACTCACTCCCAATGTCAGCAATTTTGAAAGAGGCCTGTCGATCGGCTTCGGCGCACTGCTGGTGTACAGCGGCGTGAAAAATTTTCGCCGTATGCCCTTAAGAGCCGTGTTAAGGACAGCGCTGGGCGCCGGGATGATGATCCGGGGGGCGGCGGGTTACTGCCCCGTGTATAAATCGTTAAAAGTTGATGGCAGAAAGGCCTCTGCTGTGAATATCCGCACCACTTTCACGGTGAACAAGCCCCGCAATGAAGTGTATGCAGCATGGCGGAACCTTGGCACGCTGCCGCGGTTCATGAAACACCTGTCCAGTGTGGCGGAAACCGGCGGCAAACGTTCCCGCTGGGAGGCGCGGATACCCGGCGGTAATCCCATGAAGATCAGTTGGGACGCGGAGATCGTGAAGGATGAGCCGGGAAGGATGCTCTCCTGGCAGTCGCTCCCTGGGTCAACCATCGAGAATGCGGGCAAGATCGAATTCAGCGATGCCCTGGGTAACCGGGGTACGGAGATCAGGGTGACGCTTATCTATCGCCCGCCCGCCGGCAACATCGGGGAAGGAGTGGCCAGGCTGTTGAATCCGATGTTCAAAAAGATTATCCGGGAAGACGTGCTCAGCTTTAAACAATATATAGAGTTTCATGACGAAAGCCGGGTGACGGGATAGCATCGGAACAGCAGGACGTCCAGATTCCAGAGGTTAGGCAGCGGCCAGGCTTGTGGGTGTGGGGTAACCTGTTTGCTGCGGGAGTTTTGTTTCGCCTGATAGGCCGCTACATTCCGGAATTACTCTAATTGGCGGGTACCGGCCAGGGCGCGTGCAAGGTCGATCAGCGCGTCAAGCTGAAGATCGACCAGCGGATGGGGCAGTTCCACGCGTGTGCCGGTGGTAGTGAGCAGTACTGTGAACATTCCCGCGTTCTTGCCAAACTGCATGTCGCTCATATTATTTCCTACCATGATGGAGCGGGTTTTCGAGATCAGGGGGAAATCCTGCATTGCCTGCAGGGCCATTCCGGGATTAGGCTTGCGGTTGGGATGGTCATTGTCGTTTGCTGTACAATAATAGATGCGGTCGATCCTTCCGCCCGAACGTCTCACCTGGCTCAGCATCAGGTTGTGGATATCCAGCAGGTCTTCTTCTGTCATCATTTTTCGCCCCACGCCACGCTGATTTGTTACAATAACGATCGTGCCGAAAATATTGTTGAATATTTTCAGGGCTTCTAGCACTCCTTCGTAGAAAATGAATTCGCCGGGATGGAATATGTAGGTTGCTGATTCATGGTTGATTACCCCGTCGCGGTCGAGAAACAGGGCCCATTCCTTATTCACTGTTTTCAGGTCTGGCATAGCGGGTATTTAGGCTGACGAAGGTACAGCCTTTGCGAGAAGGAATTGTTTTCAATTCAGGATTTGGATAGCTGGGTAAGCGTAGTGAGATGACTATGCGTGGTGAATGCCTGTTTTATTTTTTATTTTATTACCGGGTGCCGGTATACAGGGAGCCTGCGTGTGGAAACGGGCGGCTCGTCTGCGAAACGAAGGGTATTTCAATTGGTCGTGTCAGACGTATTGGGGTAGTTCTGTCTGCGCCCGCTGATAATCGTCGGGTATTCCAATATCTATGAAATAGCGGTCCTGGGCCAGGCCGAACATGGTTTTCGCCGGGTAATATTTTTCCAGGTAATCCTTCTCGAAAGAAAATCTCTCGGGAAGGTCGCGTATCGAGAATCTTTCCCTGTCCAGCGCGTATACGCCACCGTTGATCAGGCTTTCTTTGTGCCATTTTTTTTCGTGGAACTGGGATATTTCCTGGTCCTCCCCGATTTCCACCACACCGTATCGGTCGGAGTTACGTATGGGCTTGAGCGATAGTGAACACTCGGCCGACTTACGGATATGGAAGTCGGACAACGCGTGGATGTCCACGGCGAAGAGCGTGTCGCCATTTACGACTATCACATTATTGAAGGCGGCAAAAGAGCAGGCCCGGAGTACCGCTCCTCCCGTACCCAGCGGCTCATCTTCCACTGAACATTTATACGGCAATCCGGGATAGGAGTTTTTTAAGAAAAGCGTTATGACTTCGTGGCGGTGGCCAAGTGAAAAAATAAAGGATTGAATGCCCTGCTGCCGGAGATAATCGATCAGGAAGGAAAGGAATGGTCGGCCGTTCACAGGGGCCATGCACTTGGGCAGGTCGGGTACGGCGCTTCTCAGCCGGGTTCCCAATCCCCCCGCGAGTATAATGGCCTCGGTGATCACGACGAAAAATAGTGTTCTTCAACCAACTGGCACACGATATGGCCCAGCATGATGTGCGATTCCTGGATGCGGGGTGTATCGGTGGAAGGCACGTTGAAGAGGTAGTCGGACAGGGGCTGCATCTTTCCGCCGTTCTTGCCGGTGAAACCTACGGTGACCACCTTTTTTTCACGGGCCGCTTCAAAGGCTTTCACGATGTTCACAGAGTTACCGGAGGTGGAGAGTCCCACCAGAAAATCGCCTTCACGTGTAATTCCCTGCACCAGGCGGGCGTACACCACATCGTAGCTGTAGTCATTTGCGACAGCGGTGAGATAAGAAGTATTGCAGTGAAGGGCTTCCGCAGGCAGCGCCTGGCGGTCGACATAGAACCTGCCGGAAAATTCCGCGGCGAGATGCTGTGCGTCGGCCGCGCTTCCACCGTTGCCGCAGAAATAGATCCGCCCGCCGTTTTTCAGGGTTTGGACCATTCCGGCGGCCACCTGTTGCAGTCGGGTGAGCATGGGCTGGTCGGCGAGGATGTCGTTTTTCACGGCGATGGAGTCGATGATGATTTTCTTTATTTTATCTTTCATCCGTTAGTCTTTTGTCTTTTCAATTTTATTATATCGACCATGAGGTGAGCCCCTGGTCAACAAACTGGTAGTTCCTGCACTGGCCACCAAACGCTGATAGCGCTTCCATTACCGGATACTTGGTGTTTCCGGGGCAATAGAAGGTCATAAAACCTCCGCCACCGGCACCTGAGATCTTCCCGCCGGTAGCCCCCGCCTTTCGGGCAGTGCGGTAAATATCCTCCATGAGCGGATTGGAAATACCCTCCGCCATTTCTTTCTTCTGCCTGAACCCGAAATCCAATATTTCTCCTATTTCGTGTACTCTTCCTGTCAGCAGCGCTTCCTTCATCATTTGCGCCTGTTGTTTCAACTGGTGCATAGCCTCGATCGGTCTGCCCTTTTTCTCGGTTACATTAAGTCGTTGTTTTTCTATAATCCTTGCCGATTCCCTGCTGGTGCTGGTGTAATACAACAGCAGATTGTTTTCCAGCTCAAACAGGTATTGCTGTTTGATCCGCAGCGGGTTTACAATCACTTTGTTGTCGGCATAGAATTCCATGTAGTTGACGCCGCCGAAGGTTGCTGCGTACTGATCCTGTCTGCCGCCGGCCATGTCCAGGTCGCTTCTCTCTATATCGTAGGCAAGCTGGGCGATATCATATTCGCCCAACGGGAGCCGCAGCATTTCCGCAAATGCACCGATCAACGCAACCACCAACGTAGAAGAAGTGCCCAGGCCCGATCCCGCCGGGGCGTCTACGGAAGTGGACAGCCGGAATCCTGCCCGGGGTACGCCGTATAATTTCTGTATCTTATTATAAACACCTTTCAGCAGGTCGAGCCGACCGTTTGCCGGCAGCTCTTCCTTCCATTCGAACTGCTGCTCTTCTTTGCGGTCCACCGCATGCAGCACGATAAGGTCTTCCGATAAGGGTTCAATGTTCGCATAGGCATACAGGGAAACGGTTGCGTTGAGGATGGCGCCTCCGTACAGGTCACAATAAGGGCTAACGTCTGTGCCTCCGCCTGCCAGTCCGATCCGCAGCGGCGCCTTACTTCTGTATATCATCAGCCAGGGTTATGATCGCTTCAGTCATTCTGCTCCAGGAGTATTTTTCTTTCTCTCTGCGAAGATGAGGAATAAAATAATCTTCGCCTAATTCGAAGTACCGGCGAATGGCAGCAGCGATTGGAGCAGGGGCCGGGTCTGCTACCAGCCCCACTTTCCCATCGGGTACCAGTGAGGGCAGACTGCCCACATTTGTGACGATCATGGGTTTCTCAAAATGGTAGGCCAGGGGAGTAACCCCGCTCTGCGTGGCATTGCGATAGGGCTGTACCACTACATCGGCTGCGCAGAGATAATATTTTACTGCTGCGTCGGGTATGAAATTCGTGTGCAGCAGCAGCGATCCTGAGATACCCAGTGTGGCGATTAGATCGCGGTACGGTTGTTCGTCTTCATAAAATTCCCCCGCGATAAGCAACCGGGGAGGAACAGGATCATCTTTCAGCAGGGCCATTGCCTGCAGCAACAGGTCGAGGCCCTTATATTTACGGATGAACCCGAAGAACAGGACGATCTTCTCTTCCGGGTTGAGGCCAAGGTGCGCCCGCGCTGCAGCCTTCGGCACCGGTTCCCCGAAGTTATCGTAGAGGGGGTGTAGCACCTGGAGGGCCGGCGAGTGGCTGTTGAAGCCGCGGAGGTCGTTCAGTACTTTTTCGCTCATCGTGACAAAAGCATCGCAGGAACGGAGGAAATACCGGGTGAAGGCCTTATCGCCCAGCCTTGTTTCGTGGGGCACGATGTTATCCGTGATGGCGATGACGCGGGTGTGGCCGTTTTTTTTTACCCGTCGCAGGATAGTCCCCAGCGCCGGCCCCATGAAGGGCAGCCAGTACCGTACGACGATGATATCCGGCCGTTGTTTTTTCAGCCGGTTGCCGATCCGCAGCCAGTTCAGCGGGTTGATGGAATTGATCACCGGGTGGATGTCCAGTTCCGGGGGTGGGGGATCGGAGGAATATTGGGTAGTACCCGGGAACAGGAAAGAAGGGTATTGCAGCGAAAACGAATAGATGGAACAGGTGAATCCTTCGGTGATGAACTGCCGGGCTAGCCGCTGATCGAAACTGGCGAGCCCGCCACGCAGCGGCCAGGCCGGTCCTATGATCACGACACGCTTTAGCACCGCAGCTTCTTTTCTATCAGGTAAACGTTTCTGTTGGAGGCGTTGCGGCTGATCATTTCTGCCAGGAAGCCGGTCACGAACAACTGGGTTCCGATGATCATGGCCAGGATGGCAAAAAAGAACAGCGGCCGCTGTGTCAGCCCGGTTTTATCGAAGAAGAACTTGGAGAGGGTGAGATACAGGAAGATGATGAATCCCAGCGCAAAAGAAAGGGTTCCGAAAGTGCCGAAAAAATGCATGGGTCGTTTGCCGAACTTACTTACGAACATGATCGAGGCCAGGTCGAGGAATCCTTTGATAAATCGTTCCACTCCGAATTTGGTGGAGCCATATTTCCTTGCGCGGTGTTCCACCACTTTTTCCCCGATCTTCCTGTAGCCCGTCCAGGCCGCTATCACCGGTATGTACCGGTGCATTTCTCCGTACACTTCGATGTTTTTCACCACGTCTAACTTGTAAGCTTTCAGTCCGCAGTTAAAATCGTGTAGCGGGATGCCGGTGGCTTTTTGGGTGACCCAATTGAAGAGTTTGGAGGGGAGCGTCTTGCTGAGGGGGTCATGGCGACGCTTTTTCCAGCCGCTAACCAGGTCGTACTGCTGTTCGAGGATCATGCGGCGCAGTTCGGGGATCTCGTCGGGGCTATCCTGCAGGTCTGCATCCATGGTGATCACCACGTCGCCGGTAACCAGCCGGAAACCTTCATTCAGGGCGGCGGATTTCCCATAGTTGCGCTGGAACTTTATGCCCCTGATATGTGCGTTGTGTTCCGAGAGCGATTGTATCACTTCCCAGGAACGGTCGGTGCTGCCATCATCGATCAGCACCACCTCGTAAGTGTAGTGGTTAGCCTGCGCCACCCGGTCGATCCACGCGCAAAGCTCGGGGAGCGATTCTTCTTCGTTCAATAAGGGCACTACGAGGGAAACGTCCATTGCCGGGAATTAAATATCGTGGTAAACGGGTTGTGGTTTCTTGACGATCAGGGAAATGATCAGGCAGATGATAAACGAAATGATACAGCTTATCGCGTAGCCCAGCGCAGTCCGGCTGAGGGAAAACTGATCCTGTGTTCTCGCCATTTCCAGCGCTTTGTCGATATCCATATCGGAGGCTCCGAACTTCCGCATCATTTGTTCCGTTTTGGTGATCACTTCCTGGGCTACGGCCTCTTTAAACGAAACGTCGATGAAGTTAAACAGGATATAAGTAAAAGCGGTTTGTACCAGCAGGGCAAGTGCAAAAACGGTGAATGTGATTTTCAGCGCCGCTGAGAATTCCAGGAATCCGCCGTTAGCCTTCCTGGTTTTCAGGGCTGCCAGCACGGCCATCGTGATCACCACAAGGTAGCTGACATAGCCGATAGGACTGAGGTACATATCGAGCCCACCGACATATTGCAGCAGGGCGATCACACAGATGATCAGGCCTGCTATCAGGCCGTAGCTTGTCCGGTAGTTGGCGGGGGGGGAAGTGTTCTCCATATGCATAAGTGAAGATTATTTGATGAATAGATCATTTCCGCGGATGGTGCCGGTGACCGCGCCGGTAAGTTCTCTACCGATGAAGGCGGAATTCACGGACCGGGAATAAAATGTTTTGCCATCGAACAGGGTGGTGCCGGAAGGCGAGAACAGGGTAAGGCGGGCTTTCTCGTTCTCCTTTACCGATGGCTGTTCCAGGCTGAATATCTTGCGGGCATTGAGGCAGAGCAGCTCTACCCAGCGCTCTTCGCTCACTGAAGGCAGTATGGTTTTAAGCGCGGGATAACAGGTTTCAAGCCCCGTCATGCCGTTTTTTGCATATTCGAATTCGAGCACCTTATTATCATAATCCTGCGGCATATGATGGGTGGCGATACAATCGACGGTGCCATCAGCGACCGCCTGTTGCAGGGCCGATTGTTCGGTTGCCGTTCTTAGCGGCGGAAAAACCTTTAGGTTGGTGTCATATTCCAGCAGGTCGCTGTCGTTGAAAAAAAGGTGGTAGGGCGTCACCGAGCAGGTGACCTGGAGACCGCTGTCTTTCGCCCTTCGGATGTATTCAAGCGACCGGGGTGAGGTGACCCCGGTAAAGTGGAGCCTGGACGCCGTGTAACGCGTCAGCTTGATATCGCGCGCCACCAGCAGTTCCTCTGCGATGATCGGCTTCCCTGCCAGGCCTAGCTGCGTGGAGACGATGCCCTCGTGCATCAGTCCGTTTGCACCCACGCTTTTGTCGTCAGGCAACTGGATGATCACCCCGTCGAAAGCCTTGACATATTGCAGAGCCTTGAGGAGGAGCCCGGCCGACTGGACGGGCCGGATCCCGTCGCCAAAGGCCACGGCGCCGCTTTTATGCATGTCGTACATTTCAGCAAGTTCTTTGCCTTCGATCTGTTTCGAAATGGCACCGATGGCGTGAACGGTGGCGGCCAGCGCCGCCGGGCGGCTGTTCATGTATTCTACCTGGGTCTTGCTGTCTACAACCGGTTTGGTGTTGGGGATCAGGAATACGTCGGTGAACCCACCGGCTGCCGCTGCGCGCGACCCCGATTCGAGGGTTTCCTTGTGCTCGTAGCCGGGATCGCCGAAATTGGCGAATATATCCACCCAGCCCGGGGACACATGGATGTTTTCTCCTGATACGGTCTGATCCGCCTCTTCACTGATAGAGTCGCTTACCCGGCTGATACGGCCGGAACGGATAAGAATGTCCTGCACCTGCTTGTGATAAGGAGATGTTGGGTCGATAATCCGGGCTTGTTTGACGAGAACCTTCATGCATAAAAAAAGTTTTGCGAAGATAAGGCTTTGATCGTTTAGATATAAAATTGTACTTTCCTCTTGTAAATGTTAACTCTTACAGTTCAAGGGCAACCTTTCATGCAATTTTTCACGCCTTTTTCGGGCTGAAAAGATCATGGCTGGTTTGCTAAATTTGGTTTGGCTTATATGGAAGAAAAAGACGAGGTCTTCGGTGAGAAGTACACAAAACCTTCTGACTTTAAGTTTAGTAGTACGGTTGCCGGGGTGTTCGACGATATGGTCAACCGGTCGGTTCCTTTTTATGAGGAGATTCAGCGGATGGTGGCAGAGATCGCCGCCGACCATGCACTGCCTCACACCAACGTATATGATCTGGGCTGTTCTACCGGTAATTCCCTGATCCTGATGAACCAGACCGTTGCCGAAAACATCCCCTTCATTGGTATGGACGATTCCGAGGCAATGCTGGAGAAATGCCGGAAAAAGCTGGATTCGCCGGACTTTCGCCGCCCATTTTCGTTGCAGTATGCCGACCTGAACAAGGGGGTGACAATTGAAAACGCATCGGTGGTGGTGTTGTGCCTCACCCTGCAGTTTGTCAGACCCATTAACCGGGAGCGGTTATTGAAGCAGGTATTTAGTGGCATGCATGCCGACGGAACCCTGATCCTGGTGGAAAAGGTGCTGGCGGAGGACAGCCGGTTCAACCGCGATTTCATCAAGTATTACTACAATATGAAGCGCCGCCACCATTACAGCGAGATGGAGATCGCCAAAAAAAGGGAGGCGCTGGAAAACGTGCTGGTGCCCTACCGGCTCAGTGAAAACATCAATCTCCTGCGCGACACCGGCTTTGAGCACTGTGAGCTGTTCTTCAAGTGGTATAATTTTACAGGACTCATTGCAAAAAGAACCACATGATCTCGATCGGCAATTTTTTCTTCAGATACCGGAATTGGCTTTTTATCATTCTCTATCTGCTGCTTTTTATTCCGTCACCGCCCCTCTTCGGAAAAGAACGGTTTGGGCCCGATTACTTCTGGTGGCCGATCGTCGCAGGCCTGCTTATTACGGTTTCCGGGCAGTTGATCCGGGGTGCAACGATCGGGCTGGCCTATATTATACGGGGCGGAAAAGCAGGAAAAGTGTACGCCGAAGAACTGGTCACCACCGGCATATTTAAACATTGCAGGAATCCGTTGTACGTAGGTAATATATTGATGCTGTTTGGAGTAGGCGTATTGTCTAATTCTTTATTGTATGTAGTGGTGGTGATGCCGCTTTTCCTGCTCATCTACCATACGATCGTGCTGGCCGAAGAAAATTTTCTGGGACGAAAATTCGGTGTGGCTTATAATACCTACTGCAACCGGGTGAACCGGTGGCTGCCCTCGCTGAAAAATATTGGCCGCACGTTCCGCTCGATGCAGTTCAAGTGGAAAAGATGGGTACTGAAGGAGTACAACACCCAATATATATGGCTTACCGGGATCGTACTGATCCTGTTGTTCAGGTATCCCCAGCTCACGGGGGGCGACACTGGGCTCCGCAATACGCTCCTGGCTTTTATACTGCCTTTTTTGTTGCTCATGTATTTTTTTGTACGCTACCTGAAAAAGAGCGGGAAGATGAAGGAATAACAGCGTATTGCGACTGCTTTTGTCCGGCACCGGGCTCGGGAACTGCGGACATGTAGCTGCCACCGGCTGTTTCAGCGTGTCTGCCCAGACTCAACAGGGCTGCCTCGATGCGCTCGCTTTAGCATTCAGCGCCGTTTCAGAACGCGATACCCAGGTTAATGTAGGAGCGAAGGCGGCGCGACTGATCGCAGTACATGGCGTTTATTTCGAGCGGGCCGATCGCAAAATTATAGGCGAAGCCGATGGCATGACCCGAGAGGAAATTTGGCTTTTGAAGCAGGTTGTTCGTGCTGATAAAATTATTGATCAGGCCATTGGTTTTGGCCGTCAGGTATAGATTCCGGAACATTTCGTAGCGCAGCCCGATCTGTGCGGCAGCCACGCTGGGCGTGCTGACAGAGTTTTCCGCCAGTCCGGCAAACACCACCTGGTTACGGAAGGTGCGGGTGAGGCCTCCGATCACAAAATCATTCAGAATGCTTTGATTGTAATTGAAGTTGATACCAGTTTGGAAAGCGGTTGTGAGGGTGAGCTTGCTCGTTAGCGGGGCATAGGCTTCAACATTCAGGATGGCCCGCTGGTAATTATTATAGGAAATACCGATGGAATCGGGATTGGTAATGGGCTCGCCGCGCGAATAAAAGGTGAGGGAGGGACGTTGATTGTACACCCACCCGAACTCTCCGTCGACCCGTACTCCGCGGTCGGGGAAAATGTGCCGGTTGAGATTGTTGATACCGAAGAACCCGTAGGTGGTCAGGAGTTCATTTTTTCCGCTGATCTCGAACACCGATTGCACCGAGGGTCTGTAGCGGATCCACTCGAAGCGGCTGCCCGCGCCCACGGTGAAGATCCGGTTGGCCGAATATTCCATCTTTCCGTCGGCTTTAAACAACTGCATGCCGTACAGGCCGTCGCGCTTAAAGTCGTTATAGGTATCGAAAGAAAGATTGTCGAACTGCGTCGCCAGCACCAGGGCCACATTTTTGCCCCGGCCCAGGTACTGCAGGTGCTCGGCACGGACGCGGAAATTCTCGCCTATATTCAGTGTCACGAGGCTGCGGGAATGCGGTAGGAAAAGGTTCCGGGAAGTGAGGTTGGTGATGATGCTGATACCCGTGAAATTGTTGTAGTGAATGCCCAGTTTGGCAAAGCTGGCGGGATTTTCTACCACGCTGAATATGATCTTCACGGTGCCGTCGTCAAGCGGTTCCAGGGCGTAGACGATGCGACTGTAATACCGGGTGCCGAAGAGTTTTCTCACCATCCTGCCGAGCTTGGCCGAAGTGTAATACCTGCCCTTTTCAAAACCCATCATGTGTTCGAAAAAGGCCACAGTGGTTTTTTCCAGGCCGTTGATCTGGATGGCGGAGATTCGGATCGAGTCTACCCTGGGAAGCCGGTTAAGCGGGATGGGAGCCTTCCCGTACAGCGCATCCAGCGAATCGGCCAGCCGGCGGAACCGGGGATACAATTTTTTCCCTTCCTGAATGCCGATGGCAAGGATGTCTTCGGCACGACTGAAGCTGGCGGCCGTGTATTCCTCCAGGGGCATGGGGATATAGATATCGCACAGGGAGATATCCTCCCGGCTGGATTCTGCTTCTTTAAAGAAGGCGATCTGCATCAGTACCTGGAGGGCGTTGTTCACTTTTTCTTTTGGCTGCAGGCCCACGGCCACCCGGCTGCCGATGACAATGTCGGCGCCCATTTCTTTCACGTCTCTTACCGGGAAGTTTCTTACCACGCCGCCGTCGATCAGCTTGCGGCCGTTGTGCTCGATGGCGGTGAACACCGAGGGGATGGCCATGCTGGCGCGCACCGCGGTTATGATCTCCCCGCTGTCGGACACCACTGCTTCCCCGGTGGCAAGGTCGGCGCTGACACTGCGGAATGGAATGCTGAACCGATCAAAGTCTTTGATATTATAGACAGGATAAAACAACTCGGTGAATTTCAGCCAGAGCTCCTCTCCTTCAAAAACGCCGCTGGGCAGGCGAAAGCCATGGTTTTCCCAGGGGAGCTCAAGGGCATACTTGCCGTACTCGCTTTTTTCCTGCATCACGATGCCGCGGAGTGACGACTGGTTGGTCAGCATCTCGCCCCAGTCCACTTTTCCGGCCAGCTTTTCGATGTCATCGGCCTTATAGCCGACTGCATACAGCGCCCCGATGATACTGCCCATGCTGGTGCCGGTGACATAATCCACCTTCAAACCAGCAGAGTCAATGGCTTTGAGGATGCCGATATGCGCCAGCCCTTTGGCTCCGCCGCCGCTGAGGGTGACGCCCACTGTCGGCCTGCCTGCCCGCGGCTTCTGCGCGATCAGCCCGATCGCAGCCGACATCGCGGCAAATAAAATCAGGCACCGGTGAACCATCCCGCCAATCGGTCTATAATATAAATGGCTTTTCATTTCAATTTGACAGCCCCGACTTTGTGGTACGCTGCACTACTTCGCCGGGACGTAGGTAACATTTTATGCGCACCTGACAGCCCGGGCTATGTGGTACGTTGCACATTCAGTTGGTTTTCCAGCTCCATGATCTTTTCAAAAACATGCTCGTATTCTTTGTTCAGCTTGCTCAGTTCGGAGCCGGCAGCGTTATAAGCCGCTTCCGTTGCGGCATATTTATTCTTGTCGCTGTAGGTTTCCGAGGCGCTGAGCTGTGATTCGAGGGAATCTTTTTTGTTTTTCAACAGGGCGATCTGCTCCTCGTATTGCTGGAACAGCCGCTGCTGTTTCTGCAATTCTTTTTTCACCTCTTTGTTGATCACCTTAGGCGCGGCTGCCACTACCGGAGCTGGTCGGGAAGGGGGTGTGTTTTCTTTTTGGTGGCGCTCTTTTTTTTCTCCCGGCGTTTTTTCGTGTATCGTTTTATGTTGCGCGGTTTTGTCCTCCTGCCCGTTTTTGTGCTGTGTGTTTTTCTCCTGCTGCGCCGCCCTTGCGGCCATTCTCTCCTTCCATTCCACCCATTCTTTATAGTTGCCCCGGAATTCTTTGATCTCTCCATCGACGATCTCCCAGATCTTATTAGCCGCTTTGGAGATAAAATAACGGTCGTGGCTGACGAGGATCAGGGTGCCCTCATACCGGTTCAGGGCTTCCACCAGCAGCTCCACGGAATGGATGTCGAGGTGGTTGGTCGGTTCATCGAGGAGCAGGAAATTTGCCTTGCTTACGATGGTCTTGGCCAGGGCCACCCGCGCTTTTTCTCCTCCGCTGAGGATCTTTATCTTTTTATCCACGTCGTCGCCGCCGAACAGGAACGAGCCCAGCAGGCTGCGGTATTCCAGTTCGGTTTTCCCGGCACCCGAACTGTTCATCTCATCAATCAGGGTGTTGTTCAGATCCAGCGCTTCGAGCTGGTGCTGCGCGTAAAAGCTTTCCACCACGTTATGCCCCCAGATCCGTTCCCCGCTGAACGGCTCGGTGCCAGCGATGATGCGCAGCAGGGTCGACTTGCCCTTTCCGTTGGCGCCGATCAGTGCGATCTTATCTCCCCGTTCTATTGCTGCCGAACCATCCCGCAGTATCTGCAGTTCACCAAACGATTTCGACACGTGTTGCAGGGTGCAGAGCACACGACCGGGCTCCTTGCCCACCGAAAAATTAATACGCATATTGGGCCTTTCCAACTCGGTATCCTCAATTCGTTCCACCTTGTCGAGCAACTTCTGGACGCTCTGTGCCTGCGCAGCTTTGGAGGCTTTGGCTTTGAAGCGTTCGATGAACCTTTCCTGCTGCCGGATATAATCCTGCTGGTTCTCATAGGCTCTTTTCTGCATTTCGATGCGAATGGCCTTTTCCTGCTCGTAATAGCTGTAGTTGCCGGCATAAATGTGCAATTCCTGCTGGTAGAGCTCCACCACCTTATTCACCATCCGGTCGAGAAAATACTTGTCGTGGCTTACGATCACCACGCTTCCCTTGTAATTGGTGAGGTATTTTTCCAGCCACTCGATGGAGGGAAGATCGAGGTGGTTGGTAGGTTCATCGAGCAGGAGCACATCGGGCTGCTGCAGGATCATTTTGGCCAGCAGCACGCGCATACGCCATCCGCCGCTGAATTGTTTATAGGGTTTGTCGAGCTGTTCGTCGCTGAATCCCAGCCCGTGCAACACCTCTTCCGCCTTGTACCGGATGTCGAAACCGTCCAGTAGCTCGATCTCCTGGAGCACGTCCATGTAACGGGTGAGTAATTGCTCGTCTTCTTTGGTTTCCAGAATTTTTTCCAGCTCGTGTTGTTCTTTCTGCAGGGCCATCACTTTTTCGAAGGCCTCCATGGCAACTTCGGTTATACTACTGGACGTATCGAAACTCAGCAGATCCTGGTGCAGGTAGCCGATGGTGGTGCCCCGGCTTTTTTCCACTGTGCCGGCACCCGGCTGGAATTGCCCCACCAGCACCTTCAGCAGCGTGGACTTGCCCGTGCCGTTGTAGCCTATCAACCCGATCCGTTCTCCCGGATTAAGATGCCAGGTGGCGTTTCTTACGATTACCCGTGCCCCAAATTCAAACGTAACGTTCTGCAATCCTATCAGCATGATGACTTCCTCATTTTATTAAAACCCCGCAAAAATATGACAATCGGACGGGATAGATTTTATGTTAACTTTGAATAAACTGTCCGGATATGAAAAGACGTACACTATTTGTGATCGTGGTGGTGATCGTGGTGGCCGCGGTTTTCAAATTCTGTGGGGACAAGCCTGAGCCTCAGTCTATTGTGCCCCTGGAAAAGATAGATCCCCTTTCCAGAGCAGAGAATTCCAGCAGCTTCAACCAATCGTTCACCAGCCTGCTGAATGCTTACTTTGGATTGAAAGACGCCTTGGTGAGAAGCGACCCGGCCGCAGCAGACGCCGCTTCGGCAACATTGCAGCAGTATGCCGACAGTCTCAGAACCGACGAGATACACGGCGACAGTTCCGGAACCATCCGCGAAACGGCAAAATACTTTGCGGCTGCGATAGCGGGCTCTGCCGGAGCGCTGGCGCGGCAGTCGGGCCTGGATAGCAAGCGCAGGGAGTTTGAAACCATCAGTGATGCCATGTGGAGCCTTACGCGGACCGTTCAGTATAGCGGTCAGAAAGTGTACTATCAGTATTGTCCCATGGCCTTCGATAATAAGGGTGCCTATTGGATGAGCGATACACGCGATATCAACAATCCTTATTTCGGTGATAAAATGCTCAAATGCGGGGAAGTTGCAGATTCTTTGGATTACGGCAGACAATGAGGTTACGGCTGATCTGCCTGTTCTTTCCAGTACTGGCGACCGCCGTTTGTTTTTCCCAGAACAGACACACGTTGAGCGGATACGTGCGGGATTCGTTTTCAGGGGAAAGCCTGATAGGCGCCTCGGTGGTCATCGGGGCACCGGCGACGGGTGTGAGTACCAATTCCTACGGATTCTATTCCATCACACTACCCCGGGGGCACTACGCAGTATCCATCAGTTTTACCGGCTACCACCCGATCGATACGGTGATCGACCTTTCCGCCAACCAGGAAGTGCATTTTAACCTGATCCTGCTGTCCATGCTGGAAGAGGTAGTGGTGACTTCCCGGAGAAAGGACGACAATGTGCGTGCTGCTCAGATGGGGAAAATGGATCTCTCTGTGGCCAGAATAAAATCGGTACCGGTGCTGCTGGGCGAGGTCGACGTGCTCAAAACCCTGCAGTTGCTGCCGGGTGTACAGAGTGCAGGTGAGGGCAATACGGGTCTGTACGTGCGGGGAGGGGGCAGCGACCAGAATCTCATTCTGCTCGACGATGCGATCGTCTACAATACGGGCCATCTTTTTGGTTTCTTCTCCGTTTTCAATTCGGACGCCATTAAAAATATATCGGTGGTCAAGGGCAGCATGCCGGCCCAATACGGGGGCCGCCTCTCCTCCGTGCTGGACGTGGCCATGAAAGAGGGCAATATGAAATCATTCGAAGCCGAAGGGGGTGTGGGGCTGATCGCTTCCCGGATATCCCTGCAGGGGCCGATAAAAAAGGATAAATCCTCCTTTATCGTTTCGGCGCGAAGAACCTATATCGATCTGCTTACCAAACCGTTCGTATCAAAAGATAGCGACTTCTATGGCTCAGGCTATTATTTCTATGATCTCAACACCAAGGTGAATTATAAATTTTCCAGTAAAGACAGGATCTATCTGAGCGGTTATTTCGGAAGGGACGTGTTTGGCTTCAACAACACACAACGGGGGTTTAAAGCCAATATACCGTGGGGCAATTCCACCGCTACCTTGCGCTGGAACCATGTATTCAACCAGAAATTATTTGCCAACACCACGCTGGTGTACAACGACTATAATTTTTCTTTCGGTGCCGAACAGAACGATTTCACCATGCGGCTGGCTTCTGGTATCAAGGACTGGAATGCGAAGTTGGATATGGACTATTATCCTTCTCCCGTGCACCGGATAAAATTCGGGGGATTGCTTACGCGGCACCGTTTTGTTCCGAACATCCTCACCGGGCAACAGGGAGAAACACAATTTGACCCACCCAACGACTCAAAAAAGCTGGCGCTTGAGTCGGCTCTTTATGTGCAGGACGACTGGGAGATCAGTGACCGGGTGCACCTGAACTGGGGTGCCCGATACAGCCGTTTCAGCCAGTTGGGGCCCTACACGGCGTATGAGCGGGACGACGACGGCAATAAGCTCGACAGCGTCGTATACGGTCGTGGTTCCTTCAAAACATACGGTGGCATTGAGCCCCGGGCCACCTTACGGTACAGCCTAAGCGATGCCACTTCGCTCAAGGCGGGTATTACGCGTAACCTTCAGTATATTCACCTGGTCAGCAACGCGGGATCCACCCTGCCCACCGATCTGTGGGTGCCCAGCACCTACCGTGTGAAGCCGCAGATCAGTTGGCAATACGCCGCCGGCATCTTTAAAAATTTCCATAATAATGAATACGAAGCTTCGGTGGAGCTGTACTATAAGGACATGCGCAACCAGATCGAGTATGGCGACGGATACACCCCGTCTCTGAGTGATCCGGAAGAGTCCTTTGTATTCGGGCGGGGGTGGAGCTATGGCATGGAACTGATGCTCAACAAGGCCCGGGGAAGGTTTTCGGGCTGGGTCGGATACACCCTGTCATGGACCTGGCGTAAGTTCGACGAGCTGAATGATGGTGAAAAATATTATGCAAAATACGACCGGCGGCATGATATTTCAGCGGTGGCTAACTACGAGCTGAACAAACGCTGGAAGTTTTCTGCTGTTTTTATTTACGGCTCCGGCAACGCGGTCACTTTGCCTGAACGGCTGTATCTCATGGATGGCGTGCCCACTCAGGAATACAGCCGGCTTAACCAGTACCGGCTTCCTGCTTATCACCGGATGGATCTTTCCGCCACCCTCACTCCGGAACCGCAGCCCGGTAAAAAACTGAAGCAGAGTTGGGTATTCAGCCTGTATAACAGTTACAACCGGCTCAATCCCTATTTTATTTATGTAGACCAGCAGGGTAGCCCTTACGATGGTTCTCTGAAAATGGAAGCGCGGAAAGTATCCTTATTTCCCGTTATCCCTGCGGTAACCTGGAACTTTAAATTTCAGTGACCGCACATACCCTTCGGGGAAAAACATTTTTTCTTTTGCTACTGGCTGATACCAGAACCGCGCTCTCTTTCCAGGGGTTCTTCCTCTTCCGGGTACCGGTACACGAACCACGTTCGTCTTTTAGGGAGTTTCTTCCTTTTCCGGGGGCAGGTACACGAACTGTACCAATGCGTTCTTTTGTTCTGTGGAAGTGATATGTACCTCATACTGCCGGCTTCCGGTGTTCACGATCATCAACGAGGTATTGGGGGGGATCTCACCCAGGTTCTCTGCCACCATCACCAATTCATGCGTACCAACCTTTTCGTCGAGGTTGAATTTAAATGAAATGGGTTTGTCGGTAAGGCGTTGTTTTGAAATGATCAGCTTTTTATCCAGGTACACGGAAACGGTGTCGTTATCGATGGCGCCGTTGTCGTACAGGCGGATATGAATCTCACGGGAAGGGGTAGTGATGGTTTTTACGAGCTCGTTCTCCCGTTTTGACAGTGGCTCGGGAATAGTGGCTACAGGAGGAGCTTTACCCAGTACCCTGGTAGGGGAATCGGGCGGAGGTTGGTCCGACGGTTGCACATCGGGAACTATGGCCACGGGCGGAAGCCTGGGCTCGGGAGGCGCCGGGGCAGGCTCTTTTTTCCGGGGAGCCGGGGTTGATTTTTCCGGTGTGGGTGCTGCCGTTTCGGGCTGGGGTGGTGGCGCTACCTTCTTTTTTTCTGTGAGGAAGGGCTCCTCATAGAAATCCGACCGGCTTACTTTTCTTAAGAAAACGGTGCCTTTTCCGCAGGCTGAGGAATCGCTGATGCTGATACCAGTATAATTGCCCTGTAAAAACTCTTCCTTACCCGCTTTTGAGTACTGCAGAAAACAGGTCATCACGCAGGCTCCGCCGGTAGTCTGCACTTCAAGGATCCTGGTTTCTTCCAGCAGCACTTTCCCATTTGCGGTGTTGATGGCACCGATGCAGGAGGCTTTCCCGTAAAACACCGTGGTTTTATAGGAGTAGGTCACCCCCTGAAATTTTTTCCCCTCCTGGTCTACCTGCACCTCGAACTTATAACGATCCTCAATGCCCAGGGAATCCATGAAGCGGCTGGCATTGGCCGATTTAAAATGTCCCCGCCATATGCCTGTCAGGTCCTGCGCCACTACGGTGTACCCCGCAAACGAAAAAACTGCCACTAAAAAAAAACGTGTAAACATAGTTCGGTCCGGCAAATTACCCAATATTGACGGGCCCCGGCAAATAACATCACCGGGGGTCTGCAAATAGTTCGTTAAATTTGTCGCCTTAAAAATGAGGCAATAGCGAAATGATAAACATTACATTACCCGACGGATCCGTACGGGAATACGCGGCGGGCATCACGTCTATGGAGATCGCAAAATCCATCAGTGAAGGACTCGCAAGGAAGGTGTTGGCAGCAAAAGTAAACGGACAGGTATGGGATACCGCCCGTCCTATCACCAGCGATTCCGCTCTTACCCTGCTTACCTGGGACGACGCTGAGGGGAAGAATACTTTCTGGCATTCCTCCGCGCACCTGCTTGCCGAAGCTGTGGAAGCGCTTTACCCGGGCGTGAAATTCTGGGTGGGGCCCGCGCTCGACAAAGGATTTTACTATGATATGGACCTGGGCGACCGGCAACTGAGCGAGGAAGACCTGAAACGTGTGGAAACAAAGATGAACGAACTGGCCAGGCAGCAACAGCCCTATATTCGTAAGGAAATATCCAAAGACGACGCCATCCGGTATTTCACGGAGAAGTCGGACGAATACAAGCTCGACCTGCTGTCGAACCTGGAAGACGGCAATATCACTTTTTATACACAGGGTGGTTTCACCGACCTGTGCCGGGGCCCGCATATCCCTGATACGGGTTTTATCCGGGCTATCCGGCTCACCAGCGTGTCGGGGGCGTTCTGGAAGGGCGACGAGCGTAATAAGATGCTCACGCGGGTATATGGTGTGAGTTTCCCCAACCAGAAGGAACTGGACGAATACCTGCTGATGGTGGAAGAGGCGAAAAAAAGGGATCATCGTAAGCTGGGCCGGGAACTGGGTATCTTTACTTTCGACGACGAAGTGGGCCCCGGCCTGCCGCTCTGGATGCCGAACGGCACCGTCATCATCGACGAACTGGAAAAACTCGCCAAACAGACCGAGGAAAAAGCCGGATACAAGCGTGTTATCACCCCCCATATTGCCAAAGAAAGCCTGTATCTTACATCCGGTCACCTGCCGTATTACAAGGACAGCATGTTTCCGCCGATGGAACTGGAAGGCGTGCGGTATTATCTTAAGGCGATGAACTGCCCGCATCACCACAAGATATTTGCGGCGGAACCCAGGAGCTATAAAGATATCCCGCTCCGGCTGGCGGAATATGGCACCTGTTACCGGTATGAGCAGAGCGGGGAGCTTTTCGGGCTGATGCGGGTGCGTTGCCTGCACATGAACGATGCGCATATCTATTGCACGAAAGACCAGTTCTATGAGGAATTCAGGGCGGTGAACGACATGTATCTGAAGTATTTCAAAATATTCGGCATAGAGAAATACGTGATGCGCTTCAGCGTGCACGAACCTTCCAAGCTGGGTGAGAAGTACATCGACGAGCCTGTGTTGTGGAAGGAAACTGAGGCGCTGGTGCGGGATGTGCTGGTGAAGACCAACACCCCGTTTGTGGAGGTTCCGGACGAGGCTGCATTTTACGGACCGAAAATTGATGTACAGATCTGGAGTGCCATCGGCAGGGAATTTACGCTGGCCACCAACCAGGTTGATTTTGCCCAGGGAAAGCGGTTTCGGTTGGAGTTCACCAATCGCGAAAATCAGCCGGAGACGCCGCTGATCATTCACCGGGCGCCGTTGGGCACACACGAGCGGTTCATCGGCTTCCTGCTGGAGCACTATGCGGGTAAATTTCCTACCTGGCTGGCGCCGTTGCAGGTGAAAATATTACCGATCAGCGAGAAGTTCTCACCCTATGCACAAACTATTTTGGGAAAGCTCAAAAAAGCTGATATTCGCGCAGATATAGACGACCGGAGCGAAAAAATAGGTAAAAAGATCCGTGACACTGAGCTGGCGAAAGTGCCTTATATGCTGGTGATCGGGGAGAAAGAGGTGGCGCAGGACCGGGTGTCGGTGCGCAGACAGGGGAAGGGAGATATGGGGTCGGTGGATCCCCAAGAATTTATTGGCTCTTTACTTGCAGAGATAGAAAATAAGGCGTAGCATAGCAGTACTCGATTTCCTTATCCCAGGGAGATCATTCATCAATAAAACAAACAACTGTTTCCCGGGGGGAGGGGAAACGAAATTAGTTATGGCATTTCCACCCAGACAGCCGAGGGGCTTCAATCCCCGGTTCAGAAGAGAACAACAGCAGGAGCACAGAACGAATCAGATGATCCGTGTGCCACAGGTCAGGTTGGTAGGGGACAATGTAGAGGCAGGGGTTTTTCCTACCCAGGAGGCGTTGCGTATGGCCCAGGATCAGGGGTTGGATCTTGTTGAAATATCTCCCCAGGCCGATCCGCCGGTGTGCAGGATAATCGACTACAATAAATTCCTGTACGAGAAAAAGCGCAAGGAGAAAGAGATGAAGGCCAAGAGCAAATCGGCCGAAGTAAAGGAGATTCGTTTTACGCCCAGCACGGACGATCACGATTTCGATTTCAAATCAAAGCACGCTGAGGCCTTTTTGAAGGATGGCAATAAAGTCAAGGCCTATGTCCAGTTCAAGGGCAGGGCAATCATGTTCAAGGAAAGAGGTGAGCTGTTGCTGCTGAAATTTGCGGAGCGTTTGGCAGAGGTCGGACAGCCCGAGGCCCTTCCCAAGATGGAAGGCAAACGTATGCTGATCATTTTTGCCCCCAAAGCGCAGAAAAAGAAGGAAAAATCATAAGTGCCCGCCCCAGGCTGTAGCGGCGCGCTATAAATAGTCAAAAATGCATCTTTTCGGAGATGCATTTTTGGTTGCAGTTATGCGGTTGTGCTTTTTGTTCTCTACAGTTTTACAAATTCTACCCTTCGGTTGTTGGCTTTGGCAACAGGGGTATTCCCGGTATCTACAGGCTGTGATTCTCCCTTGCCGTCCGTTTCTATGCGGCCGGCGTCTAACCCGAATTCTTGCACCAGACTTATTTTTACCGCTGCCGCACGGCGTTTGGACAGCTCCATATTACTATTGTCATCCCCGTCGCTATCTGTGTGGCCGACCACCTTTACCCGGATCGCTGCATTCTCTTTTAAGGTAGTGGCGATATCCTTCAGGGCGCCGTAAGATTCTGCCTTGATCTCGTCGCTGTTCACGTCGAACAAGATGCCGCGGGTTACAAATTTTCCTTCTGTGATCAGCTTGTTCCGCGTATCGGGGGCGCCAGCCGCCAGCCTTATGTTGCCGAGCAGGAAAAAATCTCCGTCGCGGTAATTAGAGCTCACGCCTGCCGTAACCGCGTTATAGGCATCCGTGGCGCTGAAAGCGCGGGGAATATCCCATATTTTTTCTCCGTTCAGGTATACCCGTAGCCGCTGTTTCTGCCGCCAGATTGCGACATGTGCGAATTTGTTTGACTGGTTATCCCAATTGGCATAGTTCACCCTGTTACGAAGGCTCTCGGCGCTCTTGGAGCCGGCTACTATTTCGGAAGCGCCGTCGGCTCTGCTTGCCGATACCGCCGGTTTAAAACGTAATTGTACAACCGGATCGTTCTGCCAGTTGATGTTGTAGTCATAGTCTGTAAACTTCTGAGGCGATTTCAGCTTAGTGATATTGATCGTAAAGGGGTAGGAATTCCAGTTGTCATTCACGCCCAGATCGAACTCCAGGGTAAAATTATCGGGTATCTCGGTAATGAATTCGGGATGAAAGCCGCCTTGCTTATCTATTTTAAACCATTTGCCTTCCTTGTTGTTGAGCGTCACCACTTCACCCGAAGCATTGGTATTCCAGCGGTCAGGAAAATCCCCCAGATCGGTCTCGGAAAAATCTTCGAAGGCGATGATCTTATCACCGGGCACAAAGTCGTATTTGGAATAGGTCTGCAGGAGGGCGGGGGCAGCGTTTTTTTCGTTAGCAGGGGACGCTGTAGTGGCGGGAGCTTCGTTGCCGGCTGTGGTATTATCAGCTCCGGTGTTACCAACATCCGGGGAGTCCGTTTTCCCGCTGCCGGAGGTTGTTTCTGCTTTTTTGTCCTTTTCTTTCTCTGCGGTCTTTTTGTCCTTTGCATTGCCATCGACCGCGTCGTCGATGCCCTTTTCAATTTTATCGCCCGCTTTGCGTTCCAGTTTGTGCTTGGCACGGTCGGCAAGACGTTTAAAAGCCTGGGCGTTCAACTGGCCGGCGCCGGCAAAAAATAGCAACGAAAAAATAAGGTATTTCATACATAACAAATGAACAACGAAGGTAGGAAAATCGTTAGCAATAACACCCGCAGGTTCCCTGTTTTCCATCGTCTGGCCACCAAATACCACATTCGTGGCATGGCGGTACCAGGCACATAATAAATAATTGTATAATCTCACTGGGTGAATACTCTTTTAATGGAGGATGCTTTACCCAGGTTCTTATTTTGGTCTATTTCAATTTCATCAACTCCTCCGCCAACTCCCATACCATTGTACAGGGGTTATGCTCTGCATAATCCTGTCTTCCACTGTACGCTTCCGTAAGCCGACCGGCACCTCGAATTTGCATCTTAGATACTACCATATTCCTTTAGCAAAGCATACACTTCTTTACTATTTTTTTCATAGCGGTAATCCGCTCCCAAAAAAGATTGAAGATTTCCTCCATCAACTGCTGGTATTGCTGCCTGCTCATAGAATTTTGGTAATAATGAAAATGGAGCAAATACCATAGCTCAAATGCTTCATTACTCCATGCACAACTACTTATAGGATTGTTTTGCAAGCAACGATTGATGGCATTATTAAAGTCGTTTGGAGGTGGCTCAGCCCAAATCCCTCTCACCCCTGCGGGTGTTGGACATTTTTTATTTTTTCGCATACAAAAGCAAGCTTTCGCTGCTTCAAAATAAAAATGCCCTTTCAACTGCGTTGAAAAGGCTTTGTGAACCGGATTGGATTCGAACCAATGACCTACTGCTTAGAAGGCAGTTGCTCTATCCAACTGAGCTACCGGTCCCTTAGGGACGCAAAAGTAGGAAAAATAATATTTCTCTATGGCTATCTTTGCGTCGAGATGCGAAAATACGAAGATACATACCGGCATAAGGGGCTCCGCAAACAACTGGTGGAGAGTTTAAGACAAAAAGGCATTACGGACGAGCGGGTGCTCCAGGCGATAAACGCTATTCCCCGCCACTATTTTCTGGATTCAGCCTTTGACAAGCTGGCTTATGAAGATCGGGCCTTTCCGATTGCCGAATCGCAAACCATTTCGCAGCCTTACACAGTAGCCTACCAAACGCAGTTGCTGGGGTTGGAGCCGTACGACAAGGTGCTGGAGATCGGCACCGGCAGCGGCTACCAGGCAATGGTGCTGGCGGAGATAGGGGCACAGGTGTTTACGATTGAACGTCAGAAAAAACTTTTCGACACCCACCGCAAATTTGTGCTCCGGAACAAATACCCGAATATAAAATACTTCTACGGCGACGGTTATGAAGGCCTTCCCACTTATGCGCCGTTCGATAAAGTGCTGGTGACTGCGGCCGCCCCTTTTATTCCTCCGAAACTGGTGGAGCAACTGAAAACAGGGGGAAAGATGGTTGTCCCGGTAGGAGAGGGGGCCGTTCAGCGGATGCTGCGGTTGACCAAGCAGGAGGACGGCAGCTTTGTCGAAGAAATCTTCGAGAATTTTTCCTTTGTGCCTATGCTGGAGGGTCGGAACAACTGACAGGCCCCTGAATCTCATGAGCAGCGCTGACTGCCCATCAACGGCTGCCAGGGCAGCGGGTCAGTCGCGCGGCAACCCAACGCAACTAATCAACCCTTCAGTCGGCGCCGGAACCACGATCACTGCAGCCGGCGGGAGCGTGAACAGGAGCCCGGTTCCGGATCGAACAGAGCTTCACACACGAGTAAACACAAGCTCACACCGGGAGCGACCACAGGCCCGGTTCCGGATCGAACAGAGCTTCACACACGAGTAAACACAAGCTCACACCGGGAGCGACCACAGGCCCGGTTCAGGATCGAACAGAGCCTCACACACGAGTAAACACAAGCTCACACCAGGAGTGCGAACCGAGGTTCAGGCTGCTTTTCCTTTTCTCCTGGCATAGATTCGGTTTACCAGCAGCACCAGCGCCAGTATGCACAGGCCGAAGAATTCACGGGTGTCCTCGATCCAGGGTTTGGCGGCCTGCATCGAGGCGGCAATATTTTCTGCATCATGCTTGAACAGCCAGTCGATCACGCCGTTGTCCGTAAAGAACAGGTACACCGCGTAGAGCAGGTACACGATAATTCCCACGAGCATTGCCTTTGTATAATATCGGCCCCGAAAGGCAAACCAGCATAGTACGGCTGCATATAAATAGATCGGCATCCATAGCCAGGGGTCGGGGTCATTGTACTGCAGCCCGGCTGAAACCACAAAGAGCAAACAAAAGATCAGGTTGAAGATTTTCATTGTTATGGTGTTTAAGGTAGCGATCATTCGCTTGTCGATGCAGGCTTCTGTTTGATGGCTACGAGCCTGCACCCGGTACACACCGGCAAGCGATCTGGTATCGCATAGTCAAAGAAACGGATTTTTTAAAGAAACAGACGGTGAGTTTTATGGTTTCAAAGTTGCCCCCGAATTATCATGCATCTTTCAAATGCCTTCCGGGACTCACTTACAGCCGTTCTCTCAAAAACAAAATAAAAAATTCTACTTTTTTTTGGACAATTGATGAAATCTACTTTATTTTGTCCACCAAATCAGTAGACTAATAATGAGCACATCATTATCAACTTGTTTTCACCCTTTTTTTTATGGGGCCGCTCCCTCCGATGTAACGGGGTGTGGGTGTTGTTGTTGCTATTAATTGCATCCGTTTCCTGCCTGTCAGGATAATCTAGTTTTTCATTTCCAATTTTTATTTTTATGAAGTTTCAGCATCTCCCGCGGAAGGGGCGAACTGTGTTTTGTTCGTTGCCTTTCAGCATTATCTTTTTATGGATGGCCTATCTGCCGGTACAAGGACAGGTAACGCCGGCCCCCTCAGAGGCCCCCCTTATTGTATCAGGCATAATTCGCGACGCGCAAGACCAGGTTTTGCCCGGTGTAAGTGTTGTAGCAAAAGAAACGGGAGAGGGAGTCTCTTCCGATGAGAATGGTTTCTACCGCATAAGCATACCCGATAGAAACACCACGCTGGTATTTAGTTATGTTGGCGTACAAACACAGGAACTAAGGGTCGGTAACCGGCATACCATTGACGTGGTCTTGTTATCCGGGGAAGATGACCTTGGCGAGGTAATCGTTATCGGTTATGGGGCGCAGAAAAAAGTAAGTCTCACCAGCGCCGTCTCAGAGATAAAGGGCGCCGAATTAGCCCGCCGGCCGGTGACCAGCATTCAGCAGGCCCTGCAGGGGCAGTTGCCGGGCTTAACGGTGTTGGATCAGGGTGGCGCTCCCGGAAAATCTAATGCGGTTGTGCGCGTACGGGGTATCACTACCCTCAGCAACGAACGATCGCCACTGGTGATCGTGGACGGTATTGAACAGCCGCTGGATTTCCTGAACCCCAACGATATTGAGTCCATCTCGGTACTAAAGGATGCCTCTTCCACCTCCATTTATGGCTCCCGGGCAGCTAACGGCGTGATCCTGGTTACCACCAAACGGGGAAAGGCCGGTAAACTGCAGGTGTCGTACAATGGATTTTATGCACTACAGAAAGCAGTAAGCAAACCCGAGCACATGGACCTTGACAGTTATATGCGTCTGCAAAATGTAGCGCGGGAGAACATGGGATCGGCACCCATCTATACCGACGAGTATATCAGCGAATATGTGAATGCTACCGACCGGGAGGCATACCCATTGGTGTTCAGTTGGTATGAAACCATGTACAAAACGGCCCCGCAAACCAGTCATGCTGTCTCTTTGTCGGGCGGAACCGATAAGTTCAAAACATTGCTGAGTGTACGTTTTCAGGATCAGCAGGGTATCATCGTTAACACAAATTCCAAATTAACCGATATCCGATTGAACACCGATTACGCCGTCTCCCGCAAAATAAAGGTATCGGGTGACCTGAACTACCGGTACACGAAAGACCTGGCGCCCCAGAATATGACCGAAATATTCCGGCTGATGATGCAGAATTCCATATGGGCCGTTCCCAAATATTCCGATGGGCAATATGGTGCCGGCGTGCAGGCCAACAACCCCCTGCTGCTGGCGGAAATCGGTGGCACTAACCGGATCGCCAGGGACTATATTGTGGGTAACATAAACGGTGAATGGGAAATCCTGAACGGATTGACTTTCTCCACCCGTTTCGGCGGTAGAATTAACTTCGAATACGTCAAAGATTTTACCAGCTCATATGTGCTGTATGATCGGGATAACCCAAGCCTGATCCGGAGACAAAGACCCGTCAACGAGCTGACCGAGTCCCGGAACTTGTCGCGCGAGTTCACTTTAAACAACCTGCTGACCTATTCAACCACCTTCGGCAAACACGGGCTCCATGCACTCGTGGGGTACTCCCAGATAGAAAATCAATCCAACACGCTCTCAGCCTACCGCCAGCAATTCTATAATAACGACGTGCAGTCGATCGGACAGGGTGCCGACAATGCCACTAAAGACAATGACGGCGCCGATGCGGACTGGGGATTAAGGTCTTATTTCGGACGTCTCAATTATGCTTTCCAGGATAAATATCTTTTTGAGGCTAACGCACGTTACGACGGATCCTCCCGGTTCGTTGGCGATAATCAGTACGGCTTTTTCCCTTCTTTTTCAGCCGGGTGGCGGATTTCGCAGGAAGACTTCTGGGAGAATCTACAAACTACCGTTAACGAACTAAAGATCAGGGGCTCCTGGGGTCAAACGGGCAACCAGGCAGTGCCGCTATACAGCTATTTCCCCACGCTAAATATGGTGAGCTACAATTTCAACGGACAACTTACGCCGGGTTATACGCAAGTGAGCCTGGCGAACTCGGACCTTACCTGGGAAACCACTGCCCAAACCAACATCGGATTGGACCTGGCCCTCCTTCATAACCGGATCAGTTTCAGCGTTGACTATTACGATAAACGTACCGAAGGCATCCTGCTGCTGTTGCCCGTTCCGGGCACCCTGGGATTAAAGCCGGTTTCCCAAAATGCAGGAAGGGTGGACAACAGGGGATGGGAATTCCAGGCTGGCATCCGGAATACCTTCGGCAAATTCGGCCTTGACGCAAATTTTAATTTCAACATTAATAATAATAAAGTTGTCGACCTGGCCGGTACAGGGCCCTATATTACGGGTTCGGATATTGATCCCCGGTATATCGTAGGAGAAGGTTATCCCATTGACGCTCTCTGGGGATATAAAACCGCGGGGTATTTTCAGACCGACGAAGAAGCCGCCGCCTATCCGCAGTTCATGCGCCCGGCAAAAGCGGGAGACGTCAAGGTGCTGGATCTGAATGAAGATGGTATCATCAATGGTTCCGACATGGCCCATATCGGCAATACGTTCCCCAAATACACCTATGGGTCTTCTATCAGCGTTTCATACAGTTCTTTTTCCCTGAATCTGTTGTTCCAGGGTGCCGCCCAGGTGGGCACCCGCCTTGCCCGGGCGCTGGCAGAACAAGGTAACTATGAAGGCTTCACACCCTCCATCATCACGGGTAACTACTGGACTCCCGAAAACCCGAATGCCCGGTTCGCACGACCTACCAAACTGGATCTGCGCAACCAGGCGTCAACCGACCGGATGGTATTGGACGGTTCCTATCTCCGCCTGAAAAACATACAACTGGTTTATGAGGTACCCGCCTCTTTTTCCCAAAAACTGTCTATCAACCGGCTAAATGCTTACGTATCGGGAACTAACCTGCTTACTTTTTCCAAGCTGAATGATTTTAAGCTTGATCCCGAATCCTTATCGGGATGGCAGAATTATTATCCCCAGATTTCCCTGTTCACTTTTGGTCTTAACGTGATCTTCTAAAGCCACTGATATGCTACACTACAAAAACGACAATATGAAGCCGATTAAAACTATAGTTTTTGCCTCGTTCGTCATGATCCTGCTGACGGGATGCAGAAAAGATCTGCTGGTAACCATTCCCAACGATCGCATATCCTCCGACATCTTCTGGAAAACGGAAGCCGATGCTTCCTTTGCCGCCAATGCGGTATACACCAATATTGTGGAAACCGCCAACCATTTTTTCAGTTGGGATGGCTTGACGGATTTTGGACATACCCCCACACCCCAGTCGCCGGAGGTTTTCCTGCTAAAAGGCCAGTACGATGCACTTAACAGCCGTATTGCGGACGACTGGACAGGGGGATATACCGGGATTCGCCAGGCCAATAGCTTTTTATCAAATGTAGACAGGGTGGAAACCACCAATACAGCGCTTATTGATCGCCTCAAAGCGGAAGTGCGGGTATTACGCGCTTATTTTTATATCAGGCTGGTGAGCCTGTTCGGCGGGGTTCCGCTGATTACTACCGAGATCACGCTGGAAGAAAGCGCCCAACTTAAGCGCAATTCTGTTAGTGAGATCTATGATTTTATTTCATCAGAGCTTACAGCCGCCGCCGCAGTGCTGCCGCCTACCACGGCGGAAAAGGGTAGGGTAACGAAGGGCGCCGCCCTGGCGTTGAACGCCAGAGCTATGCTGTATGCAGGCAGATTTACCGAGGCTGCAGATTTTGCGAAACAGGTAATGGACTTGCAGACCTATACACTTTATCCTTCCTATGAAAATCTGTTCAGCTACGCCGCCGAAAATAATGCAGAAGTTATTTTTGATATTCAGTTCATCAAAGATGTCTATAGTAATGCTACTTTCTCCACTATGGCACCCTATAGTCAGAAGAATGGCGCAGGACGTTATGTTCCCACCGAGAAACTGATAGATAAATACGGGATGACCAATGGTAAACAGATCAGCGATCCTGCCAGCGGCTTTGATCCCCGCGACCCC
>CAZUWX010000008.1:0-8557 GCA_964624205.1 uncultured Chitinophagaceae bacterium | reverse complement strand
AACTGCCGGACGGAACCCTCTATGATCCCCGCCCCAATAGCGGCACTTCGGATGCTATTGGGTTTACGTTTCAATCTACTCATACCGGCTTCAATCTGAAAAAATACATCAATAAAGAAGACCTGGTACTACCGGGTAACAACGGTATCAACTACATATTGCTGCGTTATGCCGAGGTGCTGCTGACCTATGCAGAAGCTAAAATAGAAGCCGACGATATAGACCAGAGCGTGGTAGATGCCATCAACCTGGTCAGACAACGACCCGACGTAGATCTTCCGTCCATATCGCTGGGTAGCCAGGCTGAATTGCGGGAAATAGTGCGCCGCGAGCGAGAGGTGGAATTGGCCTATGAGGGGTTGCATTTTTTTGATATTCGCAGGTGGAGAACTGCCGAGCATGTGATGCCGGGAAAAATATATGGGATGACCTACGTAAATTCGAGTGATGAACTGGTCACCATAGAGGAGCCGGGATGGGAGAATTTTTTTCGTAGTGACCGGGATTATTTGTGGCCCATCCCTCAAAAAGAAATTGAATTAAATAGTAACCTTTCCCAAAACCAGAATTGGTGACCCCGGGGTATCCCGGAAATATTTAAAAATGCTTTCGAATGAAGAAGATATTCCTCTGTATATGGTTATCGGTACCCGGACTTGCTGTATTAGCCCAGCCGCCGGCAAAGGCAGCACAAAAATACAATGTCGTTTTTTTCCTGGTCGACGATCTGGGCTGGCGCGACGTTGGGTTTAACGGTAGCGAATTTTATGAGACACCCAACCTGGACCGCCTGGCGGCGGAGAGCGTGAATTTTACCGATGGATATGCTGCCTGCCATGTATGTTCTCCCACCCGCGCCAGTATCCTAACCGGAAAATACCCGGCGCGGTCGCAGCTATCGGATTGGCTGCCGGGTCGCAAAAACCATCCTTTTCAGCGATTAGAAAATGTGGTCACCAAACAATTCTTGCCGCACGAGGAACAAACACTCGCAGAAACATTGCGCGACAATGGATATCGTACGGCTATATTTGGCAAGTGGCACTTAGGAGAAGAAGCGGATTCTTCCACGCCCCTGCAACATGGTTTCCAGGAAAGGCTGTCTGAATGGAATAAGGGATGGCCCAACAGAACCTATTTCTCGCCTTACGGTTTTCCCGGCCTGAAAGACGGTCCTGCGGGAGAATATCTTACCGACCGGTTGACCACCGAAGCCGTCCAATATATCGAGAGAAATAAAGACGCACCCTTCTTTTTATACGTTTCTCATTTTGCTGTGCACGATCCTATTCAGGGTCGGCCGGACCTGGTGGCCAAATATAAAAAGAAGCTCGCCGCTCAGCAAAAGGCCGGCGGGCCGCCTTTTATCCTGGAAGGAAATCCGGACAATCCCCGGGCGCCCTCACAAGCAAAATTAAATGCATCGCTTAGCGATCCGCGGTATGCGGGTTTCAGTCTGTTGCCTGATCAGACGGTTAAAATAAAGCAGGAGCAGGACAATGCGATCTTTGCGGCGATGGTGGAAAGCATGGATGAAAGTATGGGGCGCATCCTGGACAAGTTAAAGGAGCTGAAGCTGGAGGAAAAAACGATCATCATTTTTGTTTCCGACAATGGCGGTATGTCGGCCGCCAATTTCGGGAGGCCCGTGCGGGTTATTGATCCCTCCGATCTGGACGCTGCTTTTTCCACTTCAAATCTTCCTTTGAGAGCGGGCAAAGGATGGTTGTATGAAGGCGGGATACGGGTACCCATGCTCATTAGGTGGCCTGGACACGCCGGCAAAACATCGGTGAACCACACACCGGTCATCAGCACCGATTTTTATCCCACTATATTGGATATGCTGGGCTTGCCGCTGCTAAAAGAACAGCATGTTGATGGCGTAAGTTTGGTGCCTTTACTCAGCGGGGGAAATAAGATAAGCCGCGACGCCATATACTGGCATTTCCCGCACTATAGCAATCACGGGCTGCAGAGCCCGGGCGGAGCAATCCGTAGCGGCGATTATAAATTGCTGGAATATTATGAAAATAATACGGTGCAACTGTTTGATCTGGCAAACGATATTGGTGAACAGCATGATATCTCGGCTACCCATCCGGAACTAGTAAAAGAACTGCGCAACAAACTGCACCGCTGGCGAAAATCGGTGGGGGCTAAGATGATGCCGGCCAACCCCCGGTATTCAGCGGACAGTGTTGCTGCCCCGCACCTATTATTAGTGCCAGCGCCATTATAGGGAGGATTTATTTTTTCGCCATAAAGCTGCTTTTTAATGCTCTGCGCATTAGTTTATTCGAAGCCGTCCGCGTTAGCGTATCGATATAGACCAGTTCGGATATCTTGAACAGCGGGGTGAGATCTTTACTGATCAACTGCTGCAGCTCCTTTTTCAGCATTTCTTCATTTTCGGCAGGAGTTGGGGCAGTGTAGTACACCACCAGCCGCTCGTTCTTTTGAGCGCCCTCCAGCACGGAAAAAGCTGCCGACTCGGTTATAGCAGGGTGTTTGTTGATCACGGTTTCAATTTCCAGGGCGCTCACCTTCACGCCGCCCAAATTCATCGCGTCGTCTGTTCTGCCCACGCTGCGGTAGAAGGTAGTACCCAGGGCTTCGATCATTTCAAAAGCATCGCCGTGGCGGCGTAGCGTCTCACCCTTTGGACCCGTGGGAACGCCCGCATAGTATTCGCGGTGATGGTCGGCGTTCAGCAGGCGCTGTGACATCCCGATCGAGGGAGGGATCAGGAACACCTCGCCCGCCTGCCCTTTGCCCACCGGCCGGTGGGTTTCATCCAACAGGTAAAAATCAAGCCCCAGCGTGGGGGTGGTGAAAGTAGCAGGCGAGACCGGTTGGACGACGGTGCCCGTTATATATGCCCCGCCGATTTCGGTGCCACCGCAATATTCTATGACCGGTGCCCGGAAACCGGTGAGCGCCATCAGGTAGAAGTAATCGTCGGCATTGGACGGTTCGCCGGTGGAACTGTACACTCTTATTTTCCAGTTGAACTTATGCTCGAATGCATGTGTTCTCCAGGCCCTGACTATCGAGGGCACCGTACCCAGTATTGTGATACCCGATTGCTCAACAAAATTGCCGAATTCCGTTCCAGAAGCTGCTCCGGTGTATATTGCCAGCGTGGCCTTGTTGATCAGGGAGGCGTATATCAGCCAGGGGGCCATCATCCAGCCCATGCCGGTGGTCCAACTTACGGTGTCTGTTGCCTTGATGTCGAGATGGAAGCAACCGTCGGAAGCGCACTTGATAGGTGTAAGCTGGGTGAATGCGATGGCTTTGGGTTCCTTGGTAGTACCCGAGGAAAAGAGGATATTGATCGGGTCGTCGGGTTTACACGTCACAGCCTGGAAGTCATCACCATCGTTGAGATTCTCCCTGCTGCGGTTCTCTTCACTATTGTTGAAGTTTTCACGTTTGTGAAAGCTTTGCCCGCGGTGGAAGGTTTCGGCGCTGCTACTATTGAGGTCTTCCCACCATATTTCATTTTCGCGCTTATCGGGTTTTTCTCCGAAACAACAGATGATCGTTCGGGCCGTCGTTGCCTCCCTGGCCTTATCCAGTATGCGGATATACTTGCCGTTGTAGGTGTATCCGTTGCAGGTGATCACCCCGGTGGCGTTGGCCACTTCCATACGTTTGTTTAATTCGAGAGATGAGTAGCTGTCGGGAACCGAGACTGCCACCATGCCTGCGCGGATGATCGCCAGGTAGGCGATGATGATTTCCGCGGCGAGCGGCGCATAGATGGCGATCCGGTCGCCCGGTGCGAAGCCGAGATCCAGCAGTGCGGCGGCTGTTCGATTAACCGATCTTTTTAACTCCCCGTAACTGATCCTTCGAAGCTCGGACGCCCCTTCCGCGCCGGCTATGAGGGCTGTTTGCATGGGATCGCCTAAAAAACAGCTATCCGTAATATTCAATTCCGCACCGGAGAGCCAGGCCGGGTCTTCCACGCCGCGGGTCGGGTCAAAGATTGTATCATAAGGTTTATGAAATACGATCTCCAACTGCCGGATCACGGTTTCCCAGAACTGGGAGCGGTTTGCGGTCGACCACCGGTGCAGCGCATCATATGTGTTTACCTTCGCCGCTTTCATCAGCGCGGTGAGATTCGTTTCTTTTATTATTTTTTCGTCGGGCAGCCAGGCGATAGGTAATTCTTCATCCCGGAACAGGTGGAGATAGGTCTCGCGGAGCGATTCAATATCCGCTGCGGGTTCGGCCCGGTGGACGATATCCATCCATAAACGCGCTTTATCTGCAAGGGTTCCGGTAGACGAGATGCTGGCGTATTCGGCGGGTAACGGGGAGATCATATGGTCGATAACAATTTAGATGTGTTAATCCCTGGCGACAATTCCTGGAATCCGGGACAGCAAAATATCCGGACGGGGCGTTACAGGGGGAGAGTCTGACCCAAAATTAAGCATAAGTTTACTGTTCCGACACCGGAATAACCGCACTTTGCAATGCGGTTGCTGATAGTGTGCAGGTATGCAGGAGCCCGGCGGCATTCAATCGAAGCTACAAGATTAACCCGCCGGAATAATCGCACTGTGCAGGTTCTGATGGCGCGTAGACGTACCGGTTCGGCGCTTCGTTCTTCGATGCGCTGATTTGTTGGTGCTCCGGTTTTGCTGGTGGAGTTTATGCGACCAGATCCCGGACCTGATCAGTTACCGGGAGATTGTGTCCCCGTGACGGGTACTTCAGCCGCCTGATCCGCCGCTTCTATTTCCGCCCTCACCTTACGGGCGGATTCGTATCCCGACTTAAACGCTTCAATTGTTACATAGATGAGCACCGCTAATAGTACTGCGGAAATTATCCTGACCTTCCAGGAAGAAAAGATAGAGGTTGACATGGTAGATATGGTTTAGGTTATAGATAATGTAACACCAGGTATACGATTGCCAGTCCCAGGGCTCCCACTGCAGCGCCGATATAAAACTCGTTGAGTTCCCTGGGGTCTGGCTTGGGCTGATACCATTGATCCGGTGTTTTTTTTAGAAGTCGGGGTTTGATCCCTCTTGCAGAGAACCATGCGCGCGCCCACTCCGTCTGGGGTCCGTTGATCAGCTTTTCAAATACTTCCATATGGCTATCGTCTTCCATGATCCAGTTGTCCAGGTACTGTTCTTCTGCTGCGGTGAGCTTTCCCTTCATCAGTTTAATAATAAAGACGGCGATAGCATGCTCACGGGGATCTTTTTTCTCGTTCATGACAGCGGGTTTGTGGTAAAAATATGATGATACATCTCACAAGCGATATTTTGAGATCACAATCGTTGTCGCGATCGGGATTATTTTTAAAAGTTTCCGGTATCCCATACATCTTGTCTGATTTCTCCTGGTGAACAATAGAATATCTTCCTGAATCCCGCGCTAAAGGATGAGAAGCTGCTGTATCCCGAGTGGGGGTATATGGTCTTTATAGAGTCTGGGGTATCGGCAAGCAGGTCCCTGGTCTTACGCAGCAGTAGATTTTTGCGATAGTCGTCGATCGTGTATCCTGTGATCCGTGGGAAGAGCATTTTCAGCTTAAACTCGTTTATCGCAGCTTTCCGGCTTAATTCGGGAATTGTATAGTGGATTTCAGGATGATCCGTGATCACGGAAATAGCGCGATGCACCGCTTCCCAGTCTGCTTGCCGGATACCCAGTCGCTTCCAGGTATAGGTTTTGTCGTCGGCGACCAATAATTTAAGATAGGCTTCCATCCGGTCGTGCAAATAGCCGCTGCCGGCTGTTGCGGAATAGTCAGCGGTTTTCAGGCCGATCAATATCTGCTGCATGCCTGGACTGAGGTAGTGGCGCGGACCCTCTATAATTTCAGGTATTCTTTCCCGTGAGCTTCCGATGCGGAAAAGGGTTTCTACATGATTTCTGCATGTGCTTTTTACAAAGTCTGTCTGCCATACCGTATCAATAAACCGGTAGTGCCCCGACTCGTGCGGACGAAGCACGGAGTACCAGCTTTTCCCCGACACCCAGCTATATTGTTTTTGTTCAAAATGCCGGATGCCCACTCCCTTGATGCATTCGTAAGCGGGCTGTTCGGGTGTGGTCCGGACGTATAATACGGGGTGCTCGTGTGTGTGATGGCAGACCACGACGGCCGGCTCTTCATAGAAAATATGCAGGATACGGAACAATACCATTGGTGTGATGACCTCTTGCAGCGCCACGATGCCAAACGTTGTTGCACAGTGATACGCGTCAGCGCCGCGCAATTTGTTCGGGTAGTTTTCCGGCAGGCCGGGAATGAGCTGCAGCGGTTCGTTATTGCATACAAAGCTAAGGGTCATAGTGGCGGCGGCTGTTGTCCCGCGCATACCAACACAACGGAAAGACAGTCACCACAAAAAAGATTCACAGACAAACGCATCATACAGGATTAGGTTAAAGTATAGTGCAAATATGGTCAAAAAGATAGATTACGGAGCAAAAAGCAAAAAAATCGTTGTCGCGATCGGGATTATTTTTGTTGCGATCAGGAGTGTTTTAAGCGAATATTGTTCTGATGAGTTGAGGTATTATTCGTCCGCGTCTGCGGCCGGTATGGAGAAATCGTATTTTTTTCCGCTATTCGTATGGAAGTAAGCGTTACCATTGAGTGCTATTATCACACATAACAGTTTGATATGCGTCCCCGTTAGGGATGGATACGAGGTTGTCAGGCCATCGGATATCACGTACATCGAATCGAGAGACGATATCTGCAGGATATACAGGCTCAATGTGTCTAAAAATTATATAGTCGGTGTAAGGATAAATGAGTTGGCCGACTGTTTACCCCGTCAGTTGTTTTGCCGTATCCACAGAGGTTATATTGTGTCGATCAGTCATGTTGTTGCCGTCAACCGGCACAGGACCCGCGTCTGCATTACGGGTGATACCTGGCTGCCCGTGGGGAGGGTCTATCAGCCTGAGTTAACCGAAAAATTCTACTTTCTCCGGTAAGTATGGCCGGACCTTCCGTTGTGGTTTTATGTTGTTTTTATGTATGCTGTTCCATTGCACGCTGTTACCGCCGGTTAGGTGATCGTTATCGCATGTGAGTGTTTGCCTGTATGTTTTGCGTTTCATTTTGTGCTATCCTATTTGTCGTTTACCCTGCTTTTTTCGTCGTTCACCGGGTTCCTGTTGTCGTTCGCCCGGTTTTCCATAAAATCGGTTATGGTTGATCGTATTCTTGCATCATCAGTCGCCGTCGCGGGGCTGCGTCCGGAAAAGGGGAGAGACGCCTCCTGATCCACCCGCTAAAGCGATTGAAGGGTTGCTCTTTGGTAATGATCTGGCAGGTATCTGGCAGGAATCTAACAGGAATCTAGCAGGAATCTAACAGGAACTTTTACCCTGTAATGTTCCAATGTAAGGCTTGGTAGAGGGAATGGAAAGCTGAAAGGGAACTGTTCAGGACGGTCTGGAAAGTTACCGCAATGGGGTAGCCCGCTTAAACAATCATTATTCATTTTTAAAATTTATTGTATGCCCAGACAAAAAAATAATATCGTCATGCGTACTACGCGCGGCATGTTCGGCAAACAGGTGGTTTTTAAAAAAAGGGCGGGGAAGTACTACGTATCGGCTCCTCCTGAAGTGGATGAAAACCGGGTTCCGACTGCCAACGAACTTGTGGTTCGTGGAAGATTCAAAAAGAGCACCGCTTATGCGGCGGCGGCTATCCGTGATGAGGGGACCAAAGCAGCTTATGCTGCAGTGGCTCGTCGTAACCAGTCGCCCTACAACGTTGCGTTCAAAGATGCTTTCAGAAGCCCGGAAGTGCTGGAAATTGATGCCGGGGGTTATGAAGGCGCGATCGGCAATCGTATCGTGGTAGAGGCCACTGACGACTTTGCAGTGTCGGCAGTCAAGGTAGCAGTGTACAGCCCTTCGGGCACGCTGGTGGAATCCGGAGAAGCGGTTCCCAGCGCCCAGGGCCTTCACTGGACCTATACGGCCACGCAGGCGAACGCCAATGTATCCGGTTCCCGGATCGTGGCCACGGCCGTGGATCTTCCCGGAAACGAGGGATTGCTTGAAATAACATTGTAAACTTTTTAAACAGTTTATTATGCAACTCAGGCAATCAGAGATCGACGACCTGTCCATCCTGCAGCGGGCGGCCCAGCCCACGCCAAAGTTTTTCCGCGTGCTAAAAACCGTGGGAATAACGCTGGCTTCGGTGAGTGCCGCGCTGCTGGCAGCCCCGGTGGCGTTACCGGCGATCGTGACAACCATCGCCAGCTATCTTGCTGTAGCGGCCACGGTGGCCACAGCAGTAAGCCAGGTGGTAGTTGATCCGGAAGCCGGATAATAGCCCCGGTGGCTATACTTACTGCTCCTCTTGCAGGAGATAAACAACGGTCCGGAAACGGACGGTACAACCGACCAAAGGTCGGGTGGCGGTTGACCCGCTAACACGGGGAAGAACCGCCGATGCGCTACGCGCTAAAAAAGGATGAATACGATGCTGCACTTTAAGTCGTAAGCATCCTCCCTGCAGGCCCACTGGCCTGCAGGTTTTTTT
>CAZUWX010000007.1:63446-90803 GCA_964624205.1 uncultured Chitinophagaceae bacterium | reverse complement strand
ATTGCAGGTGAACAACACGGCAGCTTTGATCCGGCTGGCCGTGGAACATCGTTTGATCTGAGCGAATTTCACCTGCGGATGAACGGTGCCGGCAAATTCCCGCGGGCGGATGCCAGGATAAATCAGGAAGAACCCACCTTAGCGCAACCGTCATTTGGTCCACAAAAGCCGGTACGCGGACCCCTATTACCGCCGCTCCGCTTTTTCGCGCGGATTGTTGGTCTTTTTTTCTAAATTGCGTTCCGCTGAAGCCAGCTCCTTATTCACATGTAAAGTATTGACATATAGTAAAGGAATAACCTTGCATCACTTATATTTAATCGTTCATGACTAAAGTATGTATGAAAACCGGCAGCCGGTTCATGGCCTGCTATGCCGTATTATCCGTAACCCTTGGCCTTGCAGTTGCAGTCCCTATGGCAGTATCCGGTCAGCAGGCGCTTCCGCTCACCGATCTCTCCAGCTTTACCGATCCGGGAAAGACCTGGCAGATCGTGGAAGATGTGACGGCAGACCTGAGCAAACCCAACACTTTTAAGGTCACCAAAGGAACCGGTGTGTTGGTTAACCTGCCTGCAAAAAAAACACCCGGCATCCATATCCGTACGATCCAGGATCATGCAGACCTTGACCTGGAGCTGGATTATATGACCGCTGTAGGATCGAATTCCGGCATCTATTTCCAGGGAAGATACGAGTTGCAGATCCTGGATAGCTGGGGCGTGCAGCATCCCAAATCCGGCGACAACGGCGGTATTTATGAACGCTGGGACGACAGTCGCGGCAAAGGACATGAAGGTTTTCAGGGGCACCCTCCCCGGCAGAATGCCAGCCGCGCCCCCGGACTTTGGCAGCACCTCAGGGTGGTATTCCAGGCACCGCGTTTCGATGCAAACGGACAAAAGATACAGAATGCGCGTTTCCTGAAAGTGGAGTTGAACGGCGTGACCATTCATGAAGACCTTGAGCTGCAGGGCCCCACACGCGCGGCGCTCGGAAACGGAGAAACGGCGAGCGGCCCCCTGCTGATACAGGGCGACCATGGCGCTGTTGCTTTCCGGAATATCCGGTTGAAGAATTACGATAAAGCCAGACCCGAGCTGAGCGCACTGCATTACAGCATCTACAACGGCAAATACGAGGGGGTTCCAAACTTTGACACCATGCAGGCAGCGGCTTCCGGCAACACGCCCCTGCTGACCTCCACCATCATTAATCCCAGCAAGGATGTGCTGGTGCGTTACACAGGTGACATCACTATTAAAGACGGCGGTGAATACCGGTTTAACCTCAACACTCCCGGGGGCGCAGGTGTATTGAAGATCAACAACCAGACGGTACAGGAATACGGTTCTTCCGGCCCCAAACCCATTCAGTTAACGCCCGGAAAATTTCCCTTTGAACTGCTGTATGCCAAAGCAGTGAGTTGGTGGCAGCGGCCTGCGTTCAGTCTTACGGTGACCCATCCGGATATTCGCTCCTTCCTGATCAGCGATCCCAACGCGGTAAGCAACGACGCGGCCGATCCCATTCTGGTGGATGTTACCAGCACTCCGATCCTGCGGAGCTTTATGGATATACCCGGCGGAAAACGGGTGGTCCACGCGGTAAATGTAGGCAGCCGGCAGCAGTTGCACTATACATATGATCTTGATCATGGCGCTGTGGTACAGATATGGCGCGGAGGATTTCTCGATGCCACGCCCATGTGGCACAGCCGTGGCGACGGATCTTCCCGTCCGCTCGGAAGCAAGCTGGTGTTCGGCGATCCCGCGTTCACCATCCGGCAATTGAGTGATCCGCAGGCGTTGTGGAGCAATGATTCCACCGGCACAGGCTTTTTTATCAAGGGCTATGAGCTGGACCCGCATGCAAATCCTTCTTTTAAATACCGGATGTATGGCGCCATGATCACGGACGCCGTGCAGGCCAGCGCCGACGGGAAAACAGTCAGCCGAACGATCGGCATTGAAAATGCACCGGCAACCCTGTATGCCCGTCTCGCCGCGGACAGTAATATCGAAAACCTCGGAAAAGGGCTCTACCTGGTAGGTGATAAATCCTACTATATCCGCGTTGATAACGCAGGGGGGCAGAAACCGCTTATCCGCGAATCAGACGGCAAAAAAGAATTGATTGTACCCGTTCAGGCAGCCCTGAGCTATTCCATCCTCTATTAATTATCGTAAGACATGTTATATAAGAATATTCTTTCCCACCTGATATTGCCGTTATGCTGCGGGGTGCTCCTGCTGGCGGCTTTTTCCGGCCAGGCGCAGGAGTCGCCCAAAGAAGAAGACTTTTTCAAGATCCAGCGGGTCAGAATGCCTGAGGGCATCGTGATGGAAGTTGGTGGACTGGTCACACTGCCCAACGGTGATCTGGGCATTTCGACCCGCCGCGGAGACGTATTCATTGTAGAAAACCCAACCAGTCCGCAGCCCTATTTCCGCAAGTTCGCCAGTGGGCTGCACGAGATACTCGGGCTCGCCTACAAAGACGGCGCACTGTATTGTGCACAGCGCGGGGAGCTGACCAAACTGATCGACAAAGACATGGACGGCAAGGCGGATATTTATGAAACCATTTATTCCTGGCCCATCTCCGGCCATTATCACGAATACAGCTTCGGGCCGAAGATCGCAGCCGACGGCTCCTTTTTCGTGACCGGGAACGTAGCCTTCGGCAATGAAGAATGGTGGCGCGGCGAAAGCCGGGTTCCCTGGAGGGGATGGACTATGCATATCACCGAAGACGGCCGTATGGAGCCCTGGGCAACCGGGATGCGTTCGCCAGCAGGCGTCGGGATCATAGACGGAGAATTATTTTACACGGATAACCAGGGCGACTGGATGCCAACCGGTGCCTTATTTCATCTCCACAAAGGCGCTTTCACCGGGCACCCTGCCGGCCTGCGTTGGACCGGCGAGCCCAATTCTCCCGTGAAACTGACAACGGAAGAGCTATATCAGAAATTTGACCCCCGCAAGAACAAAAACGAAAAAGGGCTTTACATCAAGCCGGAAAACGTTGTTAACGAGACCTATGCCACACATGCAGACTTGAAACGGGCTTTCCCGCAAATGCAGTTGCCGGCCGTTTACCTTCCTCACGGCATCCTGGGTATTTCTACCTCCGAGCCGTTGTCCATACCTGATGGCGCTTTCGGACCGTTCTCCGGGCAACTTCTGGTGGGCGATCAGGGCCAGAGCAAGATCAGCCGCGTTTTCCTGGAAAAAATAAACGGTGAATACCAGGGAGTGGCCTGGGATTTCAGAAGTGGCTTCCAATCGGGCGTTTTACGGATGGCCTGGGCTAACGACGGTTCCCTTTTTGTGGGTGAAACCAATCGCGGATGGGGTTCGGCCGGCGAAGCCAACGAGGGGTTGCAAAGGCTTGTATGGAATAAGGCGATCCCCTTTGAAATGCGCACCGTCAAAGCGATGCCGGATGGCTTTGAAATTGAGTTCACCAGCCCAGTAGATAAGGCCTCTGCGGAAGACCTGGCCTCGTACACTGTCGAAAGCTTTACGTATAAATACCATCCTGTATATGGCAGCCCCCCCGTGGACGATAAAAAACACGTGCTGAAAGGCGTGAAGCTGTCCCCAGATGGTTTAACAGCAAGGATCATAGTGGAAGACCTGCGTCGCAATCATGTGCATAATATCACATTAGACGGCGTCCGTAGCGCACAGGGTTCCTATTCCCTCATTCACCCCACTGCCTACTACACATTGAACAATATTCCCGAAGGGCAAAAACTCGCCCTTTCGGAAGTAAGCACCAGAAATTCAGCCCTTCCGGTGGCTGTCGCCAAAACACAACCGGTGAATACAAAAACAACCGCGAAAAAACAAAGCACCGATGCCCGTGCAGCCAAAAGCTCGCCGGCCTCTGCCGCGGCAAAGCTTCCCAGCGAGGCTGAACTGAAACAGTTGCTACTCAAGAACACCTGCAACGCCTGCCACAACACAGATAAGCGCCAGATTGGCCCGGCGTTCAAGGAAATCGCCCAGCGGCAGTATTCGGTCGACAAAATAGTGGAGCTGATCTATAACCCGCAGCCTCAGAACTGGCCGGGTTATGCAACGGAAATGCCGCCTATGCCGCAGGTGCCAAAAGAAGAAGCAAGAAAGATCGCTGCATGGATCAATTCATTAAAATAACGGCTATGGCTGTTGAATAGTTACGAAGGCCGGTCGTCTTCGCTTCGTACAGAAACCAGGAATAATTGCTTATACCACGAGGCTGTCTCCCCAGAGACGGCCTCTTTTTATTTTATGGATAATAATGCGATCGCTCCGAAACCGCAGCCCGGGCTGGATATCAACCTTGATCCGAAGGATCATCGGGATCCGGAGATCCGCGGCATTTCCCTCTACTCAGATAACAGGGCTTATTTGCAATACAGGCGAATACCCGGGCCGGGAGCGGCAAGCCGGATCACTCGTTCTTTAGCGCCCGGATGATCTGCATAAAATCGTTCGCGACAAGCGAAGCGCCTCCTACGAGGCCGCCATCTACGTCGGGCAGGGCAAATAATTCACCCGCGTTGCCGGCCTTCACACTTCCACCGTATAGGATAGGGATGGCAGATGCGACTTCTGCCCCATATTTGCCGGCGATCACCGACCGGATAAAGGCATGCATCTCCTGTGCCTGTGCGGCTGTGGCGGTCTTACCCGTGCCGATGGCCCACACGGGCTCATAGGCGATCACCAGTTTTGCTATTTGTTCTGCGTCGAGGTGGAATAACGACTCGCGAACCTGGGTTTCCACGTGTGTATTCTGATTGCCCGCCTCCCGCACCGACAGGGGCTCTCCGCAGCAGAAGATGGGGATCACTCCGTATTGCAGGCAGATGCTTACTTTTTCGGCCAGGAGGTCGTTTGTTTCCCCGAAGTATTCTCTTCTTTCACTGTGACCCACAATACAATGCACTACTCTTACAGACTTCAGCATCTCTGCTGAAACCTCGCCGGTGTAGGCGCCGGAAACTTTATGGTGACAGTTCTGAGCCGCTATATGATAATTATTTTCGTCAGCCAGCACACTATTGGTCATGATCAGGAAGGGGAACGGCACCGCAAAGATCACTTTCTGATAGGGGCCGAGCGTTATCTTGGCCTGCATCACATCGTTCAGGAGCGCTTCGGCCTGCGGGTAGGTGCCATTCATTTTCCAGTTTGCCGCTGCTATTTGTTTTCGCATATGTATACCATTAATTTTGTTCAAATATAAGCCTCAGGAGTGTTTTTTCCTTTTCAGATAGTGAATGCCCCTTCATTTTCTTCCAGTTGCTGATATCCACAAATGCCTTTTCCAGTTCATAACGCGACAGACTGTTGCTGCCCCAGGAAAATGAGGGAATGAATTTTGGAGTAAGTCCGTCTCCGAATACATTGGCGCAGATCCCTACGGTGGTGCCGGTATTAAAGGCCGTGTTGATAGACGCCCTTGAATAATCGCCCATGATCAAACCGCATTTCGATATACCGGCGGACACCATCTCTTTTTTTGTCTCACTCCAGATCTTTATGTCGCCCGCATTATTCTTGACATTGGAATTGGAGGTTCCGGCGCCCATATTACACCACTCCCCAATCACGCTGTCGCCCAGGTAGCCCTCATGCGCTTTATTCGAATAGCCGAATATCACCGAGTTTTTTATTTCTCCTCCTATCACGCTGTAAGGCCCGATGGTAGTAGCTCCGTAGACTTTTGCACCCATTTTTATGACAGCCCCCTCGCAGAGGGCCAGCGGGCCGCGAATCACCGCCCCTTCCATGATCTCTGCATTTCTGCCGATATATACCGGCCCGGTTGTGGCATTGATAATACAATGAGCAAGCTTTGCCCCCGCCTCGATGAAGATATTTTCTGCCCCGGCAACCTGCACGGTAGGTGGCAAAGGCATGGACCTGCGTCTGCGGGTGACCAGCTCATAATCGCTTCGGATCGCCCAGTCGTTCCACAGGAAAATATGCCAGGGGTGCTGGATGATCTTCACGGAGTCCCAAGCGGGATCAGCGGCAAGTTTCCCCTTTTTGAATAAAGAATCCGCAAATTCCCGGGACGGAATGATATTGGCCGATAGGATATTGGCATCTTCGGGTATATCCCCGCCACTTTCGGCTACCTGCAGGGTAACCCGTTTATCCAGATAATGCTGCCATTTCTCGCGGATCGTCAGGATACCCACGCGGATGTCCGCCACCGGGCGAACCTGCGCCAGCGGGAACAGGTTTTCTTTTATTTCGGTATCTGTGAGAAATAACTGCTGCATAGGTCTCGTTTTACACCAGCCACGCTGATTTTCTCCTAAAAATACATTAATCGCACCAGCACTACCGCGCTGCTGATCCTCGAAAAAAAATCCCTTCCTGTGAGGGGAAGGGATTTGACTATAAAAATAAAGCCGATATAACTTATTTCTTGGCGTAACGTCTCTTAAACTTGTCGATACGGCCTGCGGTATCCACCAGCATTTTCTGACCGGTAAAGAACGGATGGGATGTGTTCGAGATCTCCAGCTTTATCAGAGGATACTCGTTCCCATCCTCCCATTGAATGGTTTCTCTTGTTGCTGCGGTAGACCGGCTGATAAAGGTATTCCCGTTACTCATGTCCTTGAATACTACGAAGCGGTAATTTTGCGGATGAATATCCTTTTTCATATACTTGATTGTTATTAATTAAGATACGGATTTTGCCGTATCAGATTTAAATGGATGGCAAAATTAGGTAAAATCATCAATCCTGCAAAACAATCCATCGTTTTACTCCGGCTTTGGGTATTTCCCGTTCCAGGCAACAACCAGGATCTCCTGGCCTTGCCCCAATCGGGGTGCGTCAATCCGATCTGAGCGGATATTCTTCCGGAATCATAGTTTTCTATATACCTTGATCGCGTTCAGTTCCGCATATTGGTAAACTGCAGGGGCAAACCCAGTTCGGCTTCCTTGCAGGCCTGGATAACGGCCTGCAGGTCGTCCAGCTTTTTGCCGGTCACCCGTACCAGGTCGTCCATGATCTGGGCCTGTACTTTCAGGCCGCTGTCTTTGATCAGTTTCACTATTTTTTTGGCGTCATCCTGTTTGAGGCCGTTCTTCACGCTCACTTCTTTTTTCACGATCTTCCCGCTCGGGTAGGCATCTTTGGAAAAATCAAAGGCTTCCGGAGCGATCCCCTGCTTATGGGCCCGGTTCATGAGCATATCAGTCAACTGGCTCATCTTCATGGTATCGGCGGTTTCGATGTTCAGCCGATATTCCTTTTTATCCAGATCGATGGCCACGTGGCTATCTTTAAAGTCGAACCGATTGGTGATTTCTTTTCTGACGACGTTGACCGCATTGTCCAGGGCCTGGAGCTCTACCTTGCTTATAATATCGAACGATGGCATATGCAACAGTTTTGGCGTAAAGTTAAGGCGTGGAGGGGAGGGAACAAAAAAGGGTCCCATAGACATGGGACCCGGTACCAAAACTAACTGCTTATGAGAAAACCGATTGTAATTCGATTTTGTATATGTATATGACTCCTTTTCTTTAAAAAAGGTGCACTCCGAAATGTTAAAGAATTCTAAACTTGGTAAAAATGGTATAAATACTATTCCTGCACCCGTCTTTTCCACATGATTACGAACAGGGCAATTCCCATAAGCACCAGTGCGGACGAGATGAGCTCGGCCTGGGTGGGGTGAAAACCAAAAATTGAGTACTGGGTGTTGACCCTGATCTTTTCTATAAAAAAGCGCTCCAGCCCGTTCAGGATCAGGTACACCGCGAAGAGGGTTCCCGGCACTTTAAGCCGGCCCCGGAGGAGGAATAGCAGGCCGGTCAGCAGCAGGCAGACGACCGTCTCGTAGAATGCGGTGGGGAATACCGGTATGGGTAGCTGGCTGCAGTACTGGCCCTCGCAGTCGCTGATTCTCACCCCTTCGTTGATCACATTATGGGGGTAGTTGTAAGCCACCATCCACCGCGGGAGCCATGAAGGAGCAGGCACGTTCAGATGTTGAATATCAGCGATGCTGGCAAAGTCGGATTGCTGCATATATATGGTGCTGTTGGCTTCGAGCGCCTGTCGGAAAGTACTATCGTCGGACCGCACCACTTTTGCCTCCGGCGTAGAAATATAGGCGCTGTTGAGTATACCCCAGTCGCCGTCGCCGGAAACCTGGCAGCCGATCCGGCCTATTGCATATGCAAACAGCAGGGCTGGTGCCATAGCATCGCATAAATGCCGGAATCCGATACGCTGTCTGCGGGCGTACACATAGATTGCTACTCCGGCGCAGATCAGTCCCCCGTAAAAGGTCAGTCCGCTGAACGATAGCAGGGCCTCCACCGGATTCCGCCAGAATTCATTCCAGTTCTCCAGGTTATGAAAGATCTTGGCGCCCAGAAAGCCGAATATGGCAGCCAGGATCACCATATCTCCCACCCTGTCGTGCGGCCAGATCCGGATCACCCGCTCTTCCGGCTTGACCAGCTTCTGCTTGTTCTTTTCGAACCATTTTAACCCCGCAAACAGCAGTCCTATCAAAATGCCCGCAGTCCAGTTGCCCGCCGAGGAGAAAATAAATTCCTGGGGATCGACAGGCAGCTCCGAACCACCCACAAAAAGGCCTACGACCTTATACCCCAGCAGGAATCCCAGCAGAAAATTCACGAATAGCTCCCCCCCCGATGCCGGCTGACCCACTACGATCTTGGTGTCTTTCGACACCAGCAGGCCTGCCCGCTCTTTGCGCCGTAACTCCCGGGTAAGGATATAGGCGGCTCCGAGAAAAGCCAGTGCAACAAAAAAGCCAAAAGAGTTCACAAACCTAAGGCCGTTCCATTCTACGCCAAACAGATCCTTAAAGGCATAATAGAGGTTGGGATACATGCAGTATGCTGGTGGGGGTTTGGTGTAAACTAAGCGCAATAAGCATCAAAAGCAGCTATCAGGTTCTGCGCGATCATCTGCGCTGAACGGCCTTCAATCATATGTCTTTCAATGAAATGCACCAGTTGCCCGTCTTTGAACAAAGCTACCGACGGGGACGACGGCGGGTAAGGGAGAAGATTCTCGCGCAGCGTCTGCACCGCTTCTGTGTCGAACCCGGCAAAAGAAGTGGCCAGGTAATCCGGTTTTTTGGCGCTGTTCGCCACCGCCATCAAAACCCCCGGCCGGGCCGTACCGGCAGAACAGCCACAGACCGAATTAATCACCACCAGGGTGGTGCCGGGCTGCTGTAATTGCGCATGCACGTCTTCGGGAGTCAGTAACTCTGTAAATCCGTTATCTGTCAACTCCTCCTTCATGGGTATCACAAGTTCTTCGGGATACATATCTATTATCAATTAAAAATTAATTAAAAGTATTTCAAAAGTGATGCAAAGGTAAGTAAAGTTTGTGATCCAATCGCTGCCCGGATTCAGAGAGCTCCGGTCAATTTCAGACCTTTTGTCATACAGATTCGCTAAATAACGACATAATGTCTCTATTTGAGGGGGTGGTATGGGCTTTGATCCTGGGGTAATGCGATAAATAGCTTAAACATTCAACAACAAAAACAAATAACCATGACACAAGTAAAATTCAATCAGGCACCGGTTAGCAGGTATGACAGCTTTTTTAATGATTTCTTCAACCTGCCGGCTTTATGGCCCGCGCCCTCCCGCTTTTCCGGCTCACCCGCCACCAACATCCGGGAGACCTCTGCGGCCTACCTGCTCGAGTTGAACGTCCCCGGAAGAGACAAGGAAGATTTTAAAGTGAATGTCGACAAGGACCTGCTCACCATCAGTTATGAGAAGAAAGAAGAAAAAAACCAGGAAGATGTGCATTCAATTCGTCGGGAATTCAGTTTTAACAGTTTCAGAAGAAGTTTTACGCTGGACGACAAAGTAGATGTAGCCAATATTCAGGCCGGCTACGAGAATGGCGTTTTAAAAATCGAGCTTCCCAAAAAAGAAAATGTAAAGGCAGAAGCAAGGCAGATCGCAATAAGTTAAAAATAGCCGCACAAACCGCGTTCTCCCGTCGGGCCTCCGGGCCTGATGGGATTTTTTTTAGATATTATGGTTTAACTTCGCGCAACATTTTTATTGGTTTGGATCGTCTTGTTATAGCTTTGAAATTATAGTCAGGTAACCCCTTCAGGAAATAAAACAAAACAAAGGAATGAACAGAATACTGCAACGTTGCTTCGCCGCTACTCTGATAATGCTTTTGTCCTTTGTTTCCTCAACCGGTTTTACGCAGGAGATTCCGCAGCCCCAGACCGGGCCGCCCCCCCAGGATCCAACCGAATCGTTTCCACAAAATCAGATGGAACAGACTCCCTCCGACACCATTCCGGTGCTGGTGCCGGCCGATACACTGCTCTATCCGGTAGATACAGTGCTGAGGATCAAGAACCTGAACCCCTATTTTACAATGCACGTGGATTCCACGCTGCAGTATAAACTCGAGATCAACAAGAACCCCGACAATTTTTATTGGTATCTGAAGAGCCAGCCCATCGGCGTCCGCATCAATAAAGACAATGGCACCCTCATCGTGAAAGTGGAAAAGTCCTATTTTCTTTCCGGGAAGTTGAAATACGACAACGAATATAGGGTATTCCTGGGCGTACAAAGCCTTATCGACCCCGCCGACAAGGTCGACACCAGCTTCACAATTGTTTTTTATAACACCGATATCATTCCTTCGAGAGTAAAACCTTCCGTAAGCGGAACCTTATATATAGAGGAAGGGGAAACCGTTAATTTCAAGGTGCAGTGCGAGGAAGGCAGTTTCCCGATCGAAAACATCACCTTCTTTTCCAACACTCCCCTGATCAACTACTCGGTTATACGGGAGTGTAATCAGGATTTCACCTGGAGCCCGGGCTTCGACTTCGTCAAGGAGACCGACTCTGCCCGGGTGAGAGTGGTAGTACTAAGCTTTATCGGAGCCAACCGGTTTATGCTGAAAGATACCGCCGTAGTTCGAATCGTGGTGCGCGATGCCCTTAATTATCCGCTGGCAATAGAGGAATACGATAAACAGGTGAAGAACGTGAATACCTATATTCTTCAGCTCAAATATACCTTCCTGCAACTTGATAAAAATGTAAAACGGGTCAAGGGCACCCGAACTACCTTTGATATCACCGGATCCACCACCGCCCTGACCGGCAGCATTCTTTCGTCATCAGCCGACCCCGAAGTTCAGAAAACGGGCAAGCTGTTGCCTAGCGTAGGTGTGTCCCTGGTGCCTATCAAAGAAGCTGTGGCGCCTCCCAAAACATTCGACCAGAATCAGGCCTCGCTGATCCGCTCCTCCATCAAACGGCTGGAGTATATGCTGCGCGACAACACCCTGGTAGGAGAAAGGGACGCCAATATCATCGTCAAGGCCAACAAGCTGAAAGACGAGCTCAAGCAGATCCAGATACAGTTGATCGATATTCCGATCGAGATCACCAATAATATGACGGAAGACCAGTTGAACGATTACTTCAACAGTCCGAAGGTGAACCGGAAATACCGGATCAAGCGATAACGAATACATTCGCCCGGGAACCTGCCCCGGGGTATCAACCCGACACTGATACCAATATTATCCAAATACAGGTACCACCACCCGACACACATTGATATGGTCAAAATGGGCCCGGCGGGCAGGCTCATTTTACATAACCCAGTATTTTGAGCATACTTTGGGCGGTTTGCTGCTTCGCATACACCCAGTCGACCATCTTGCCATTCTTGTCGTGCCCCACAATGATATGTTTGGGAGAAGGGATAAGACAGTGTTTGATGCCCCCATAGCCTGATATCTGATCCTGATAGGCGCCGGTATGGAAAAATCCAACGTAGAGCGGTTCCCCGTTCGTAAGTTTGGGCAGGAACACTTCGTTTACGTGTTCTTCCGAATCGTAATAATCATGACTGTCGCAGGTGAGCCCGCCCAGTACAACACGCTGATATTCTTCGTCCCATTTGTTCACGGGCAGCAGGAGAAATTTCTCCCCTATTCCCCAAGTATCGGGCAAGGTTGTGATAAAAGAAGAATCGATCATATACCAGCATTCCCGGTCGTTTTGTATTTTCTGTCCCACCACGCTGTAGATATGCGCCATGCTTTCCCCTACTGTGAAACTCCCGAACTCAGTAAAGATATTCGGCATTTTCACCTTGTTCTTTTTACAGGCCTTCTTGATATTGCCGACAATCTCGTTGATCATAAACTGGTAGTCGTATTCAAAGCCGAGGGAGTGTTTGATTGGGAATCCGCCTCCGATATTGATCGAATCCAGTTCAGGGCAGATCTTTTTCAACTGGCAGTAGAGGTTGATGATCTTATTCAGCTCACTCCAGTAATAAATATCGTCCTTGATGCCTTTGTTCAGAAAAATATGCAGCATCTTCAACTGGAAACGGTCTTCATTCCCCTCTATCTTATCCACGTAGAATTCCAGGATATCGCGGGTACGGAACCCCAGCCTCGAAGTATAAAAAGGGAACGAGGGCTCTTCCTCCGCTGCCACCCGGATGCCCAGCTTAAATGGCCCCTTGATGGATTTCCGGTAATAGGAAAGCTCTTCTGCATTGTCTAGGATCGGGATCACGTTCTTGAAACCGGTATTCAGCAGATGGGCGATACGGCTGGTATAACCCCGCTGCTTATACCCGTTGCAAAGAATATAAATATCTTTCGTGATCTTTTTTTTCTCGTATAGTTTTTTTATGATCTCGATGTCGTAAGCATAGGAGGTTTCCAGGTGTACATCATGTTTGAGCGCTTCTTCCACAATAAAAGAAAAATGGGAGCTCTTGGTACAATAGCAATAATTATACTGGCCTTCGTAGCGGTGCTTCTTGATAGCATTGGCGAACATCTGCTTGGCCTTATTGATCTGCATCCCGATCTTCGGCAGGTAGGTCAGCTTCATCGGCGTCCCGTACTTTTCGATCATCGCTTTTAGATCGATCCCGTTAAAATAGAGGTAACCATCTTTCGTCACAAAGTCCTCTTGCGGATAATTGAAGGTCTGCATCACCAGGTCGGTGTACGAGTTGTTCATGTACTCATTCGGAGTGTTGATGGCCATAGTCGTTGTGTAGGGCGCGCCGGTTAGTTGCAGCGCGCCGGGGGCAAAATTAAATGTTTACTCAATGCAACAAATAAAAAACCGGCTGCAGGTGAATGCAACCGGCCAAACTATATTTCAGAACTTTATTTTACAGAAGCGATCAGTTGCTTGAAAGACTCGGGTTCATTCATGGCAAGATCCGCCAGTATCTTCCGGTCCAACTCAATGCCCTTTTCACGCAACAGACATATAAAACGGGAATAGCTAAGCCCGTCTTCCCGGACCGCCGCATTAATACGGGCAATCCACAGTGCGCGGTATTCGCGCTTCTTCAATTTGCGACCGACATACTGATAAGTCAGCCCCTTTTCCATCACATTTTTGGCTACCGTGTAAACGTTCTTACGTTTACCGTAATAACCCTTGGCAGCCTTTAATACTCTTTTTCTTCTTGCCTTCGATGCAACTGCATTTACTGAACGTGGCATATATAAATATTTTTAATAGTTGAAACTGCTCCTGCGTACTCCGCAGAAGGGATTTACTTAAGCCTGAGCAGGCGTTTTACAAAATCAAGGTTCGATTTATGCACCTGACCGGGTATATTCAGCGCACGCTTACGTTTTTTGGATTTTTTTGTCAGGATGTGTCGCTTAAAGGACTTCTGGTGGGTGATCTTTCCGGTGCCGGTAACTTTGAACCGCTTTTTGGCACTGGAGTTGGTCTTAACTTTTGGCATTATTTCAACATTTATTTTTACACCCTGCTGGCGTTCCGCACAGGCGGAAACTTATTGAGCCTTGTGGGCAATCCCGCCGGGGCGGGAAACGGGGTGCGAAATTATGAAAAAAAACAAAGCATTCCATATTTCCCTGCCAAATCCTTATAGAATATCGTACGAAAGCACTTATTTTGTTGTATGAGAACAATTAATGCGTTGATTGCCATTATCATCCTCTCCTTTATTCTCGGTGCGTGCAGTAACAAACGACCGGGTAAGCCGCGGATCCTGGTCTTCTCGAAAACAACCGGTTTCCGGCATTCTTCGATCCCTGCCGGCCAGCAGGCCATCCTGAAGCTGGGCGAGGCTAACGGGTTCCTCGTAGACACTACCGAAGACGCGCGGTATTTTAACGAAGACTCCCTGGATAAATATGCTGCGGTAGTGTTCCTGAACACCACCGATTCAAAGGATTCGTTGCTTAACCACTACCAGGAAAATGCATTTGAAAGATATATCCAGGCAGGCGGAGGGTTTGTGGGTGTGCACGCGGCCACGGATGCGGGTTACCACTGGGGCTGGTACGGCCGCCTGGTGGGCGCCTATTTTACGAGCCATCCCCAGCAGCAGGAAGCAACGCTGAATGTGACAGACAAGAACCATCCTGCTACCCGGCACCTACCCGACCCGTGGACCCGCAAGGACGAATGGTACAATTTTAAAAATATCAACCCGGATCTCAACATCCTGCTCACAATCGACGAAAGCTCTTACGAAGGCGGCTCCAACGGCGATCCCCATCCCATGGCCTGGTACCATGCATACGACGGTGGCCGGGCGTTTTATACCGGACTCGGCCACACCGATGAATCGTATCAGGAAGAGCTTTTTCTGCAACACCTGCTTGGCGGTATCCAGTACGCCATCGGCGATAATCATAAACTCAATTATAAAAAAGTGCGAACGCTTAAAACGCCGGAAGAAGAGCGTTTCACCAAAACAGTACTCAAACAGGGTACTTTTTTCGAGCCTACGGAGTTCACTATCCTGCCAAATCTGGATATCCTGATCGTGCAGCGGCGCGGAGAAGTGCTGTTGTACAACCAGAAGGACAGCTCACTCACCGAAGCCGGTAAATTAGCCGTGTACCATAAAACCGACGTGCCTAAGGTCAATGCCGAGGAGGGACTGATGGGCCTGCAGGCCGACCCGGACTTCGCCACCAATCATTTTGTTTATCTTTTTTATGCACCTATAGATACGTCGGTGAACCGGCTTTCGCGGTTCGTACTGGAAAACGGCAAACTCGATATGGCTTCGGAGAAGATCATACTGCAGTTCTACTCGCAACGGGAAATCTGTTGTCATACGGGAGGATCCATAGCATTCGGCGACAACCATACCCTGTATCTGTCGACCGGCGACAATACCACGCCTTTCGACGAGCCGGGTCAACGATATGTAAGTAATGGCTACGGCCCGATGGACGACAGGCCCGGACACGAGCAGTATGATGCCCGCAGAAGCTCGGGCAATACCAACGACCTCAGGGGTAAAATACTCAGAATAAATATAAAACCCGACGGTAGCTATGAAATCCCCGAGGGCAATCTTTTCCCGCCAGGCACGGAAAAAACCCGGCCGGAGATATATGTCATGGGCAACCGAAATCCTTACCGGATCTCTGTGGATAAAGCCACCGGCTTCCTATACTGGGGCGAAGTGGGCCCCGACGCCGGAAAGGACAGCTCCACACGCGGGCCCCGCGGTTACGACGAGCTGAACCAGGCCCGCAGGGCAGGTTTTTTTGGGTGGCCGTTGTTCGTGGGAAATAACTACCCCTACCGCTCATACGACTACGCAACGGGCGAGTCGGGAGATTATTTCGATCCTGCAAAACCTATCAATACTTCCCGCAATAACACCGGGTTGACGGAATTGCCCCCTGTAAGCCCTGCGTTTATCTATTATCCGTATGCTCCTTCTCCGGAATTCCCGCAGCTCGGGTCCGGCGGAAGGAACGCCATGGCAGGCCCGGTAATGCACAGCACAAATGGTGACGCGATGCCCCTGTATTATAATGACAAGTTGTTCATGTACGACTGGATACGGGGTTGGATCAAGGTGGTGACCATGCGCTCTAACGGGGATTTCGACAAGATGGAGCCCTTCATGCAGTCCACCCCCTTAAACAATCTCATCGACATGGAAGTGGGACCCGACGGGAAACTGTATTTCCTGGAATACGGCAAGGGCTGGTTTACCGCCAACGCTGATGCCGCCCTTTCGCGCATAGACTACTACAGCGGTGATCTGGCCGCACGTGCCGCGGCTGGTGCCGACGCCTCAAAAACTCCGCCGGCTGTAGACTCCGCTGCATTTAAAATAGGGCATCAGCAGAATCCCGGTATCGCCAGGGGCAAAAAGCTGGTGGAAACCCTCGATTGCCTGAACTGTCACAAAACCGACGAAAAATCCATTGGCCCCACCTATATGGAGGTGGCGGCAAAATATAAAAACGAGACAAGCGCAAATGACCACCTGGCCAATGCCATGATCAAGGGAAGCAGCGGCGTGTGGGGCGAAACGGCAATGCCTGCTCATCCCACGCTCAGCAAAGAAGACGCGGCTGCGATCGTACAATGGATACACTCTTTACGGCAATAACGCTCGCCGGGATCAATTTAGAAAACCATCCTGCTCCTGAGCCGGATCGGGAATGGAGCGAAGGCGGACGCCTGAAACGGAGGCTTTCCGGCAGGCAGTTCTGCCCGCTGATGGCCCGAAGGCAGTGAACCGGCGACTATCCCCGCCGCCCTCCGGCGTATTTTGCGAAATCGTCAAACTCGCCGGCAATCACATGCAGGGTGGATTCCAGGTTTTGAAACTCTTCAAAAAGGTATTCGTGCCGTGCCAGTACCTCATCGGAAATATGATTGCCCGGCATGGTGCGCCCCGGTCCGACCGTGCGCAGATGCTTTTTGATCTGCTGCTTGAGGTCGTGAATGTTGATCAACTGAATATGAAGCTGGTTGTCGAGATGCTCTATTTCCATCAGCACCTCCGGGCCTAGCCGGCCCGCAGCCAGATGAGGAAGGATAGAGCGTTGATTCTGGAATTTAAAACGAAATGCACGGAGGATGTCCATCCATAATGTGCACTCTTCGGCAAGCTGGCCGACTTCAGTTGTAGTAACCATGGGAAAAAATTTTAAAATTAAAATATGCCCACGGGTTCAGGATTGTTCTCCGAATTTAAATAAGTTTTTCCGGAAACCCCTCCATTTTGCGAAAACTCCGGGCGCGGAAGAACGCTGCAACGGGCACCCTCTCAGCGAATCCCCTGTTGGTGCTGAATAGCACCTTACCGGTATATATGCTGCCACAGCCGCTCCAGGCCGCCGGCATTGTTCACCCGGTATAAAACCAGGGGGCCCTGCCGCCGCACTTCTTTTAAAAGATGCGGTTCCACGAGCAACAGGCGATCCGTCCTTTCCGCCGCCAGGGGCTCGGTTTCCCGGTTCAGTAGAAAATAGACAACCGGTGATGACGCAGAAATCCGGTTCTCGCTACCGGCCATAGCCGTACCGGCAGATCCTTGCTCCCCCGGTACAGCGCGCTGGTGTTCCTGTGGCAGAGGTGTAGCAGCGGGAGGTTCCTGGCCTCGATGAGCCGGGGCCGGACTGCCGGACTGGCTTTTGTGGACCGCTCCCATCCATCTGAACTGCACCGCGCCAGTGTGAAAGCCGAGAAAATATTCACTCAGCTCGGCGGTAAGCTCATTAGCCGTGTACACCGCAGCCTCAGCACGGGGATCGGCAAATACCGTTTGTATCAGCTTTTTGTGGTCGTCAAAATAATAAAACCTGTTTTTGTACAGGTCGTACGCCGGCCGGACCAGCAAGCAGGCCGCAAGCAGGAAGGGCGCCAGTGTCCGGTACGGCATCTGCAAAGCCGTCTTGCCGGCCAGCAGTGGCACAAACAAAACCAGGGTGATCAGCAAATACACAAACTTCATCTCTCCGCCCTTTGTGATAAAAAGAATACAGGTTGCTCCGGCAAATAGGGCCGGCAGCACCCAAAACTTTGCCGGAGCAACAAAATAGGCGGTCAGCAGTCGCGCACCCACAATGGCGGCGAAGGGAATAAGAAAAAGAAAATGTCGCGGGTCGTGGCACAAAGGCACATAAGCGGTGAACGAAATGCTCATGAAGTTGGCGGACAGCAACAGGATAAAAAAGGCCAACGAGAATTCCCGCTCCTGCCTGCCGGGCATGATCTGCCTGCGATACAGGAGTCCGCATACCCCCATTAGCAGAACGATCATATCTCCGTTCAACAGAAATGCCTGCCAGAGCTGGTAGCCGATCCGCCGGAGCGTATATAACAGGGGCAGGTTCCCGAAATCGCAGTCGGTTGCCGTCGTATTTAATTGCAGTACGGTATAGCGATACCACCAGTTGCCGGTGGTAAGCTTAAAAAACACTATGTAGCCTAAGCAGAGCAGCGCCGACACCAGGATGGCCGGTAACCAGAAGGCACGTAACCGGCGGGCTGCCACGTCGCGTAACAACAGAAAAATCAACAACGGCAAAAACAGGATCACCGTTTCCTTGGCAAGCATCGCCAACACCAGTGAGATGCTGAAGATGACAGGGTATCCCGCGGATCTTTTACCGGACCCAGCCTGCTGATAACAATAATATGCGGCCAGCAGCAACAGCATTACCGCCGAGTCGGGCCAGATACGATGAGTGGTAAAAAGGACATGGTAGTCCAGAAAAAACAACAGGAGCGCCAGACCCAGCACCATGAGCGGCGCACGCGTCAGCAGGCGCAGGATCAGGTAGCCCGTCAACAGCACGGTAATTATCCCGAATGCAGCAGAAGAAAAATCGTTGATCCCGAATATACGGTAAAAAAAAGCCGTCGCGTAGATAGCAAGCCACCGCAATTCAAAATGATCTGTGGTCTGTATCCTGAGCCCCTCACCGGAAGCCAGTTTCGCGGCGTACCGGGCATAGTTGATATCGTCCATGCCGTAGAAGCCCAGGAAAACAAAGCCATGATGCAATAACACGAGCAGCACAAACAGCGAAAATATAAGCTGCCGCAGACCCTTATCCTTCCCGGCAAGAAAGGATCCGGAGGGAGGAACAAATGCCGTATGCTGCGATATGGTCGGCGAGCTCATGAAGCAGGGAAGTTGCGACCAAGATAATCATTGTTCACGAAATCCGCTCCGGTACTGTTGCGTATACCCACGGTGTCCCGCCGGTCAAAATACCGGTCGGTCGCCGGGCTTATTTCCTTTTAATCGATCTATTCAACCGATCACTGCACCGCAACCGGGATTACCTTTCTGGTGTTGCCAACAACGATCTCCAGGAAATACATGCCACCGGCTCCGGGCGGCAGGTAGATGCTATTCACCCTGTAATGCAGGATCGTGCTGAGCACTGCCCTGCCCTGCGCGGAAAACACGGTTAGCCGGGCGGGAGTAGGTGGCACTTCCGATAAGAGAACATTGATCTTGTCGCGGGCGGGGTTTGGGCTGCAACTCACCCGGATCCCACCTGCAAGCGGTTCTGCATCGTTTGCCGGAACAAAAAAGAAGGGTTCGGATTCACTGTAGCAACCCTTCTCATTGAACAGTCGCACAACATAGGAGCCATATCCGGAAGGACGGAATAGTTTGTCTGTAGCCCCCGTTATGAGGGAGCCGTCTTTATACCATTGCACGGTACCTGCCCCGGAGATATCGAGGCTGTTGCCGTGCTGGCTGATAAGCGGGCGGGCGGGTGCGTCGGCAATAACATAAACACTATCAGTAACCGCTACGGAGCAACCGGATATTTTTACGGTGTACCAGTTACTCACCGTTGCCGTGAGCAGGGGGTTGCGAATGGTGGTATCACTCAATCCCAGTGCGGGATACCAGCGGTAAGACGCCCCTTCGCCGGCATCCAGGGCGATCGTTTCACCACGACACACAGACAGTACCGGGGGAAGGTTGCCACCCGGAGGCGTGTTTTCGATATCGACCCGGCGGGTAAGAGATGCCGTGCCTCCACCGGAAAGCGTAAGCGTGAGGCGGGCAATAAACGAACCGGTGTAGGTGTACACATGCTCGGGTTCCTGCAAGGCAGAGGTGTTGCCGTCTCCAAAATCCCAGGCCCAGGCCGTGACCGTCTGACCACAGTTTATCACGCTGCTATCGCGAAACTGCACCTTCACCGGCAGGCAGTCGCCGTCCTTGCCGAAACCCCATGCCACCACAGCGGAAGGCACCACCTGAACAGTCACGGAATCTTCCGTAATACAGCCATTTCGGTTCACCTCCACCTTATAACGGCCACCGGCGGCCACCACCAACTGTTCGGAAACCGCACCGGTATTCCAGAGATAGGTGGCTCCCGGCACACCGGGATCGAGGGTAACCGAATTGCCCGGACAAAGCATCACATTTTCTCCAAGGTCGGCCGCAACAGTGTCGCGATCTACCTGCACAAAGCGGGTGACCGTAGCTGTGTCGCCGGAGGAATGAGTGATGGTAAGCCTGACCGCGTAGTTTCCCTCCGCTGCAAACAGATGTTCGGGGTGTTGTTCGCCGGAAAAAGAGCCGTCGCCGAAATCCCAGGACCAGCCGGTCAGCACATCACTGCAGAACAACGATTCGTCGGTGAACTGCACCGCAGGCAGGCAGCCGTTGCCGGCCATCCAGGAAAAATTCGCCGACAGATCGGGGGCGAGTGCCACATGGATGGAATCTTCACTGCTACAACCGTCGCGGGATACCACAACCGAGTATGTTCCGGAGGCAGGCACTATTATGGATTCGATGGTTTCCCCGGTATTCCAGAGATAAGTTGCACCGGGATTTCCTGCGGAAAGAGTCTGGCCTGTGCTTTCACAAACCGTAATATCCTCACCCAGCTCCACCACCGGCGCGATGATGCCTTCTACCCACACTTCCTGGCTGGCTACAAAAATATTCCCCGCCCCGTTCTCCACGCGGAGCGTAACGGTATGATTTCCAGGCTCCGTGAAAAAGTGTACCGGGTTAGGGTCGGAAGAATAGCTCCCGTCCCCGAAATCCCAACTCCACTCCACCACCCCGCCCATGCACGATTCAGAGTATTCCCAGAATTCCACGGCTGCCGGCAGGCATTCGCCGCCGGTCTGCTCATAATAAAAATCAGCATATAGCAGCGAGGCATAATTTACATTGATCGTATCAGACACCGTGCAGCCATCCCGGGTAACCTCCACCCAGTATTCGCCGCCGTAAAACACCGTAAGCTGGGCACCGGTGCTGCCGTCGTTCCAAAGATAGGTGGCACCCGAATTTTCCACGTCCAGGGTAAGCATGGCTGTGGAGCAAAGCACCGTGTCAGCGCCGAGGTTTACCGTCGGGCATTCCGCATAGGGTCGTTCGCCCCCGGCAAAACCGGACAATGGTTGGAGAAAGGTTGCGCAGATAAACGTAGCCAGCAACCCTAAGACGTTGGTTTTCATTTGAATAAAACTGGATTTTAAAACAGATTAACAATATACATACTATATTCCGGAAGTAAAAGCGGTCGCCGCCACTATTTTTGTAAAGGTGCCTGCCGGGCAGCCGGCAAAAGCGTCTCGTTGTTGTATTATCTTTACCCGACTTTAAACGGAAATAAACGAAACCCACCTTGATCAGTCAGCAGACCATACAGCAGATTCTCTCGCGCATCGACATTATTGATGTGATCGGCGGCTTCGTCCGGTTGAAAAAAAGGGGTACCAACTACCTCGGTCCTTGTCCCTTTCACAATGAAAAAACGCCCTCCTTCACCGTTTCCCCAACCAAAGAAATATTCAAGTGTTTCGGCTGCGGAAAAAGCGGCAACACCATCAGTTTCCTGATGGAGCACGAAAAGTATTCTTACGTGGAGGCCCTGAAATGGCTGGCCAACAAATACAATGTCGAGATCGAAGAAACCGAGGTAAGCCCTGAGGTCCGGCAACAGCAGCAAACGGCCGACAGCCTGTATATCATCAATTCATTCGCGCAGCAATATTTTACGGATATCCTTTTTTCGGATGGCCCCGGCCGTGATATCGGGATGAGCTATCTGAAAGAACGCGGCTTCCGGGAAGATACCCTTACAAAATTTCAGATCGGATATTGCCTCGACGAGCGCGATGCCTTCACAAACACGGCCCTGCAGGCACAATACAACCTCGAGCTGCTGCAAAAAAGCGGACTGGTGGCCATACGCAATGAAAAGCCGGCCGACAATTACCGCGGTCGTATCATCTTTCCTGTCCACAACCAGTCCGGGAAGATCCTGGGCTTCGGGGCCAGGATCATTGCCCGGAACGACCGCGCGCCCAAGTACATCAACACCCCCGAGAACGAGATATATGTCAAGAGCAAAATACTCTATGGCTCTTATTTTGCGCGACAGGCGATCGACAAACACGATGAATGTCTGCTGGTGGAAGGATACACCGATGTTGTTTCCCTGCATCAGGCCGGCATTGAGAACGTGGTGGCCTCGGGCGGCACTTCACTGACACCGGACCAGCTCCGGCTCGTGAAAAAATACACCCGTAATCTCACCATCCTGTACGACGGCGATACTGCCGGCGTCAAAGCCGCCATGCGCGGTCTAGACCTGGCATTGGAAGAAGGGCTGAATGTCCAGCTCGTCCTGATCCCCGATAGCGAAGACCCGGACAGCTATGTCAACAAGATCGGCCCTGCTCTTTTCCGCGAATTCATAGCGGCCAATAAGAAAGATTTTATCCTTTTTCAACTGGAGATATTCCTGAAGGAAGCAGGGGGCGACCGGAATAAAAAATCCGCAGCGGTGAACAGCATCGCCGAAACCATCGCACGGATCAACAAAGCGGAGGATTTCACCAAACAACAGGATTATATCCGGCAGGCTTCCCAACTACTCAACATCGATGAAGCGGGGCTGGTTAACCTGGTCAATCAGCATATCCGGGAAAAGATCAACAGACAGGAAAACAAAACGATTCCCCCCCCGGCAACAGCCCTGCCGGCAGATTCGTCCGAAGAAGCAGATCCTAATGTCCTGCGGCTGTTGGAGCAGGATGAACAGCACGAGCGCGCCCTGGTAAGATGCCTGATCGAATTCGGATTAAATGAATGGGACACAGACAAACGGGTGGCATCGGTGATACTCGGGGAATGTGGTGAACAGCCCCTGGTGGAAGACCCTTCGCTGCAGACAATCATTGACCTGTACCGCAGGTGGTACGACGAAGGACTTGCACCCACCATCAAAAACTTTCTTTATTACGAAGACCAGCAGCTCAGCACAGCGGTGGTAGGCCTGATGGAATTTCCACACGAGTTGAGTCACAACTGGAAAGAACACTATGAAGGAAAAATATACACACGCGAAGAACTGTACCGGGAGGAGATCCTTTCCACCCTCAGCTATCTTAAATTAAGGAAAATAAAAAAGCTGATAGAAGAAAACCAGCGCGACCTGGCCCAGGTCAGCTCCCCGGAGCAGCAACTGGTGGTGATCCAGACGCATCAGCACCTCAAACAATTGGAGCGGGAACTGCTGAAGGCGGCAGGTACCGTGATCGTCAGATAAAAATACACCCCTCGCGCATTTGTCTTGCAATATCCCGGATAGGTATTCCCATTTGTTTCGTGTAGTGCGCGCAAAGGTTGTTTACTGAAACTCCGGTGAAAAAGTAGATGCCGCCGGGTTCCCCTATTGCCCGCAACGGCGGCGCGTGTCGGATGGCAGCCTGACAAACTGCCCCGCTTCACCTGCCAAACTAACCAGTTTGTCCTATCTTTACGCCCTAAAATAAAGGGGTAGATGTTGAACCTGACCGACCATACCGACCATGTTGTACATAATGAATCCCGCCAAGGCGAGGCCTATACATCGCTTGCCTCCGAAACCGTTCCATCCGAAAAAAAATTCTATATCGAAAGCTACGGGTGCGCGATGAATTTTGCCGATAGCGAGGTGGTGGCGTCCATCCTCAACCAACATGGCTTCGGCGCCACCCTGGATTATGAGGATGCTGATCTCATTTTCATCAACACCTGCTCTATCCGCGAGAAGGCGGAACAAACCGTACGCAAAAGGCTGAACGATTTCCGGAAGGTGAAACAACGCCGGCCGGGGGCACTGGTGGGTGTGCTGGGCTGCATGGCGGAACGCCTGAAAGCCAAGCTGCTGGAAGAAGAACTACTGGTGGATATAGTGGTGGGGCCCGATGCTTATCGTTCCCTTCCCTCGCTTATCACAGAAGCCGAAACCGGCCAGAAAGCGGTGAACGTACTCCTCAGCCGCGAAGAAACCTATGCCGATATCTCACCGGTGAAGCTGAACTCCAACGGGGTCACTTCCTTTGTAAGCATCATGCGCGGCTGCAACAACATGTGCACCTTCTGCGTGGTGCCCTTCACCCGGGGCCGGGAACGCAGTCGCGATCCCGAATCCATACTCCGGGAATGCCGGGGATTATTTGCACAGGGCTACAAGGAGATCACGCTGCTGGGACAGAACGTCGACAGCTATTACTGGACACCGTCGGAAGAGCGGAAGGGCTGGGGCGAACCGGTCACATTTGCCACGCTGCTTGAAAAAGTTGCGCTGATCGACCCTTCGCTGCGGGTGCGCTTCTCCACTTCCCATCCGAAAGACATCACAGACGAAGTGCTGTACACGATCGCACGGAACGAGAATATTTGTAAATACATTCATTTACCGGTGCAAAGCGGATCAAACCGGATCCTGCAACTCATGAACCGCACCTACACGCGCGAATGGTATCTGGCAAAGGTGGAAAGAATACGGGAGATCATTCCAGGCTGCGGCATCAGCTCCGATATCATCGCCGGATTCTGCACGGAAACAGAAGCCGATCACCGGCAAACGCTGGAGCTGATGGAAACCTGCCGGTACGACTTCAGTTATATGTATTTTTATAGTGAACGACCCGGCACCCTTGCCGCCAGACGGTTTGCCGACGACGTGCCCGGGGAGGTGAAAAAAAGGAGGCTCAGCGAGATCGTTGCCTTACAAAACAGGTTGTCGAAAAACAGCAACTACGGCGATATCGGAAAAACCGTTACCGTGCTGATCGAAGGTAATTCGAAAAAGAGCGGTGACGACTGGATGGGGCGCAGCAGCGAAAACAAGGTGGTGGTGTTCCCGAAAAACGGGAAGACTGTCAAAGGCGATTATATCCGGGTGCGGATCACCGGCTCCACGGGCGGAACTTTATTGGGAGAGATTCAATAGATAATTATTAAAAGGGTAATGGATATTCAAAGTATAAAGAACAGGTTTGGGATCATAGGTAACTCTACCACGCTCAATTATGCCTTAAAAGTAGCCATGCAGGTGGCCGGCACCGATCTGACCGTATTGATATTCGGAGAAAGCGGTGTGGGCAAAGAAGCATTTTCGCTCATCATTCATTCCCTCTCGGCAAGAAAACACAACCCGTTCATTGCCGTGAACTGCGGGGCCATCCCCGAAGGAACGATCGACTCGGAGCTTTTCGGCCACGAAAAAGGATCTTTCACCGGTGCTGTGGAAAGTCGTAAAGGATATTTCGAGACCGTGAGCGGAGGCACCATCTTCCTCGATGAGATTGGCGAAATGCCATTGGGTACACAGGCCCGGTTACTGAGGGTGCTCGAAACCGGGGAGTTTATCCGGGTCGGTTCGTCCAAGGTGCAGAAAACAGACGTGCGGGTAATCGCCGCATCCAACAAAGACCTGCTGGAGCTGACCCACCAGGGCAAATTCAGGGAGGATCTGTACTACCGGCTGAGTACCGTGCCGATCCGGGTGCCGGCGCTGCGCGACAGGCAGGAAGACATCATCATCCTGTTCCGGAAGTTCGCGGTAGACTTTGCCGAAAAGTACAAAACCACTCCCGTACAACTGGACGAAGAGGCAAAGGCGATGATGGTGGGGTACGACTGGCCGGGCAACGTGCGCGAACTGAAAAACATCGCCGAGCAGATTTCCGTGCTGGCTACCGACCGGTTGATCACTGCCATAGAACTGCGGCGGTTCCTACCCGAGCGCAGGGGAGCCAGCAGGTTGCCCGTACTGGCGCGGCCCGGTGCTGCCAACCCGCATGAATTCGCAAACGAGCGGGAGATCCTCTACAAGCTTTTTTTCGATATGAAGAAAGACGTGAATGAACTGAAGAAGATGTTCTTTGATATTCTCCAGAATCCTTCTCTGGCCAACCAGCACAACACCTTCATGAATGAGTTCAAGGATTTCCAGCCGCAGGAGATCCCTTCCGGCATGATGCAGCCGGGGACAGTACAACCTGCTCAGCATACGCCGGTGATATTACGGCACAACGATGAAATTCACCAGCACGAGGAGGTGGAAGAGTCGCTGAACATTATGGATAAAGAGAAGGAACTGATTGAAAAGGCGTTAAAAAAACACAAAGGAAAAAGAAAGGATGCTTCTTCAGACCTGGGTATCAGCGAACGGACGCTCTACAGGAAGTTGAAAGAATATGACATTAAAGAGTGAAGAAGATAAAAGCTATAAGGATGAAAATGTTGTTTTTGGTTACCGGTATCGTCATCGCTTTTAGCGGATGCTATTCCTTTAAGGATGTAAGCATTCCGCCGGAAGTAAAAACGGTGCGCGTCAACTATATTGAAAATAAAGCCAGCTACGTCAACCCACAGTTGAGTCCGCAGCTAACCGACCGGCTGCGACAAAAGATCAATAACCAGACGCGGCTTACGATGATATCCGGCGACGATGCCGACTACGAAATTAACGGGGAGGTTCGCAGCTACAACGTCAGCACTGCAGGCATATCCCAGCAACAGGCCGCTACAAACCGGCTGATGGTTACCGTTCATATCGTATTTCAGAACAGGCTGAACGAAAAGGACGATTTCGAGGCGGATATATCCCGTAATTTCGATTTCAACGCCAATCTCAGCTTGCAGCAAGCTGAAGCGCAGCAGATCGATGATATCCTGAAGAATTTAACCGACGAAATTTTTAACCGGATATTTTCCAACTGGTAAAAGGACACATGCACACAGAGATCAATGTGATAATACAGCAATTATTTCGGGAAGACGATGCCGGTCAGGTAACGGACGCAGCACTGGAAACGCTCTTGTCAAAATATCCCTATCTGTCGGTCGCGCGCTACCTAGCTGCCTGGCGGAAATACCGTCAGGCGAATGACGAGACGCATGAAGAACTGATTACAGCCGGCCTCTATCTAAACAACCCGATGTGGCTGCAATGGTTGCTGGAGAATCACCCGGAAGATGCCGCACCTCCTGGCAAAGGGGTTGCTCCCACGCTGCCTGCCGATGCCGGTACAGCAGAGGATCTGCCGCCGGGTTCAACGCCTGCCGGTGAAGACAGCGATGCTCCCGGCTCAGCCACTGAGTTTGGCAGCCAGCCGCAAAATCCCGATGCCATCGCCGTAAACGATCTGCAGCATCCGGAACATCCCGCCAGTGATCCGGCACCGCCTTCTTTCGCCGAACCGATCGAAGCCGAGGC
>CAZUWX010000007.1:0-63346 GCA_964624205.1 uncultured Chitinophagaceae bacterium | reverse complement strand
TGTCCGATTCACCACCATTAGATACAGACGGCGACCAATCTTCCGGATCAGTTCCGACAGGCACCGAAACGGAAGAACCCGCTGCATCAGCCCAAGAAAGTGAACCGCTGCAAGGCTCCTCAGATGCAACAACGGATCAAGTGTCCGATTCAATACCACTAGACACAGACGGCGACCAATCTTCCGGATCAGTTCCGACGGATGCAGCGGATAATGAATCAGCTGCGTCAACCACCGCATCCCACGAGGGACAAACACAAAATTCGGGAACTATCATCCCGGGAACCGGAGCGCAGGATAAAAAGGACGCCGCAACGGAGCAGCCCGTTAATTCTTCACAGAGGCCACAAGGCGACGCTTTCCCTATCGTTTTTCAGTCGTACCATACCATCGACTATTTTGCCTCGCAGGGTATCCGGTTGCAGCAAGCCGATCTGACGAAGGATCGGTTCGGGCAGCAGTTAAAAAGTTTTACAGACTGGTTGAGAAGCATGAAAAAGTTGCCCCATACTGAAGCGGGACCTGCCGTTCCCGAAGACGCCGGCCGGCAGCAGCTCGTGATCCGCAATGCCGCGAGCTCCCTGGAAGACCGGGAAGTTTACACCGAAGCCATGGCGGAAGTATGGGCCAAACAGGGTAATACAGAAAAAGCGCTATCGATCTACGAGAAACTAAGTTTGCTCAATCCATCCAAAAGCACTTATTTTGCAGCCAAAATTGACCAATTAAAAGCCGTCTGATATGGCCGTACTATTCCTGATACTTGTAATCTTAACCAGCGTGATCATTTGTTTCCTGATCCTCGTCCAGAACCCCAAGGGTGGCGGATTGGCAGGAAGCATTGCAGGGTTCAACACCCAGTTTATGGGCGTGAAACAAACCGGCGATATACTGGAAAAAGGTACCTGGTTCGTTGCGATTCTGATTGCAGCGCTCAGCATCTTCTCTCCTGTTTTTATCGCTCCCCGCTCGGGAGGTTCCAATGAACCCAATCTCAGGCCGGCTACACAGAGCACGGCTCCGGCTACTCCGATGCTGCCTCAGCCCGTCCCCGACCCCGGAGCAGCTTCCGAAACACCTTAGTGCTTTTTAAGTTAAGTTTCCATATTTACCCTGCTTAGGCAGGGTTTTTTGTTTATTTTACGAAGAGAATCAATAGCCTATGTTCAAAAAGATAGCCTTTGCAGCAATTGCACTCGCACTTATAGGGCTGGCGGTCGCGGGCAGGTTCCTGGTTTCCAATACTACTTTCAGCGAAGAAAGCCAGTACCTGTATATCCATACCGGCCGGGCAAACAAAGACAACGTGATGAAGCTGCTGGAGGAACAACACCTAATCAAAAATCCCCGATCTTTTGAATGGCTTGCCACCCGGATGAAGGTCTGGCGCAATATCCGGCCGGGCCGGTACGAGGTAAAAAAGGGCGTAAACCTCCTGGACCTGGCCCGAATGCTGAGGAGCGGGGTGCAATCGCCCATCAACCTCACAATCAATAAAATAAGAACCAAGGAAAACCTCGCTGCACTGGTAGAAGGGAAATTTGAAACAGATTCAGCCGCTATAATAGCCTTCCTCAACAACAACGAGGCGCTGGAAACGTTCCAATTAGACACCAATACAGTAATGACGGCAGTATTCCCCAATACCTATACCTATTTGTGGACAGCTTCCCCGGAAACGATATTCCGGAAGCTCTACCGGGAATATGAAAAAATATGGAATGAAGAAAGGAGGGCTAAGGCCGATTCCCTGGGACTGACACCTACAACGGCCTATATCCTGGCCTCCATCATCGAAGAGGAAACTACTTACCACGACGAAAAGAGGCTGATGGCCAGTGTCTATCTCAACCGGTTGTCGCGCGGCATGCCCCTTGGCGCCGACCCCACCGTTAAATTCGCCCTGCGGGATTTTGGGCTGAGAAGGATCTACACCAAGCACCTCACGGTGGAATCGCCTTATAACACCTACAGAAACAAGGGGTTGCCACCCGGGCCGATCTGTACCCCCTCATTGAGAACCCTCGATGAAGTACTAAAAGCCCCATCCACCGATTATCTTTTTTTTGTGGCAAAGAAAGATTTTTCGCAAGGGCACGTTTTTACTTCCAGATACAGCGATCACCTGAAATACGCCCGTGAATACCAGCGGGCGCTGAACCAGCAACAAAAACAAAAAAAAGCCAGAGAAGATATAGCAGAATGAATAAATTCGAAGCAACCATACGGAGCAGCGCACCCGTTAAGGTATTGCGTTCGTGGAGCAAAAAAATAACGCTTCCGGGGTTTGGTGGCGTGCCGCTGTACGATGTGGTCATTTTTTTTGTCAGCCAGATGAACAAAGTGGGGCTGAACGACCGTGCCGCTTCTATTTCCTTTAATTTCCTGATGGCGATCCCCGCAGCCACCATCTTTCTGTGCACCCTGATCCCCTATATGCCCATCTCCAGGGAGATCACCGTCCAGTTGCTTGATCTGACAAAATCCGTCGCGCCCAACGAAAACACCTATGCAGTGGTGTCCAATTTCCTGAACGATTTTCTGAACACCCCGCGTTCCGGCCTGCTATCCTTCGGATTTATAGTGGCCGCTTATTATTCTTCCAATGCCCTGATGGGTATCATGCGCTCTTTTAATCTTTCCCTGCACCAACAGAAAGAACGAGGCTTTTTCAACGAAAGATGGACCGCCATCAAACTCACCACCGTGCTCATACTGCTGCTGATGGCAACCATCACATTGCTCGTGTTCCAGGGCGAGTTTTTCGGCTATGTGATGAACCGCCTGGAGATCACCAACCGGTTTACCAGACAGGTGATCTTTTCCTTCAAAACCATCATCATCATCGTGCTGATCATGTATTCCATCGGCATCATATACAAATACGCGCCGGCTATCACCAAAAGATGGCGGCTCGCTTCACCGGGAGCTATTTTCGCCACCTTCCTGGTTGTGCTCACCGCTTATCTCTTTTCATTCTATGTGAACAATTTCGGAGCATACAACAAGGTGTACGGTTCGATCGGCACCATCATGATCCTGATGTTCACGATATACGTGAATTCGCTGATCCTGCTGATCGGATATGAACTGAACGTTTGTATCCATTCGCTGAAGGCACTCGCCGACGAAAGGAACGATTCGGAAAACAGGCCGCCCCCTACCCCCGGGCCCGCAGCAGGCAATCAAAGAAAAACTTAAATTGAAAAACCAATGCCTTTGGCAACGCACGGCCGACCATTGAAAAAATAAAAATCATCCACATGAAAAAACTATTGAAGATCGTTGTAATCGTGTTTCTGGTCTTGCTGGCCGCCCTCTTCACCATTCCATTCCTGTTCAAAGGCAAGATCATCGCGATCGTGAAATCCGAGATCAACAAATCCGTGAACGCGCAGGTCGATTTTTCCGACGTAGACATTTCGCTACTGCGCAAATTTCCCCGTGTAGCCGTAGCCGTTGAAGGGCTGCAGGTGATCGGCAACGGAAAATTCGCCTCCGATACCCTGCTGGCCGCCAAAAACATAGACGTGTCGCTGAACCTGATGAGCTTTATCCGGGGGGATAAAATGACCATCTATTCGATAGAGGTAAACCAGCCGCGTATCCAGGCCGTGGTGGCCAAAGACGGCCAGGCCAACTGGGATATCATGAAGGAAGATTCGCTCGCCACAGCGCCGGAAGACAGTGCCGCTTATAACCTGGAGCTTAAAAAATATGCTATCTACGACGGATATATACAATACAGAGACTCCGCCGGAGCGATGAGCAGCGAAATATTCGGGCTGCAGCACGAGGGGAGCGGCGACTTCAACCAGGAGATATTTACCCTGGCCACCAAAACATCGGCCGATGCTGTGAATTTCACATACGGGCTGATCCCCTATCTGGTAAACGTCAAAACGATGATCGACGCCGATATTCAAATCGATAACCGGGATGCTAAATACAGCTTCAAAACCGACCGGATCCTGCTGAACCAGCTAAAGATCGCTTCGGAAGGATTTTTCCAACTGGTGAACGACAGCACCTATAATATGGACATCAGCTTCAACGCTCCGTCGACCGATTTTAAGGATATCCTTTCGCTGATTCCGGTGGTGTACCAGAAAGACTTTGAAAAGATCACCACCAGCGGACAAGCCGTCTTTAACGGAGTGGTGAAAGGAACAATGTCGGGCGACAAACTACCGGCATTCCATATCTTCCTCGACGTGTCGAATGGATATTTCCAGTACCCCGACCTCCCCGCCCCGGTAAAGAATATCAATGTGGCAGTGAAAATCGATAACCCCGACGGCATACCGGATCATACGGTGATCGATATCCCACAGGCCCATTTCGAACTGGAGAACGATCCTTTCAACCTGCGCCTGCTGGTGAAAACACCGATGAGCAATATGTGGGTAGACGGAGAAGCGATCGGAAGGCTCGACCTGTCCAAGATCTCCCGTATCGTAAAACTGGACGATGGCACTTCTATCAAGGGCCTGCTGGCAGCAGACGTCGCGGTGAAAGGTTATGTCGACGCCGCACAAAAACAACAATTTGACCAGTTCACGGCCTCGGGAACCATCGGTCTGCGCGAGTTTTCCTATGCATCCGGCGACTACCCCGACGGGGTTGACATCGACCGGCTGATGATGGTCTTTAATCCCAAAAACGTTACCCTCAATGAACTGGCCGGCAAATACCTCAATACCCGGTTTGAAGCCAACGGATCGATCAATAACCTGCTCGGATATGCGCTAAAAGACCAGCCCCTGGACGGCATTGTAAATGTGAAGGCAGACAAGATGAACGTGAACGAATGGATGGGCACGGAAGACAGCACCGAAACGGAAACGGCTTCGGGCGCCTTTGTGGTACCCGCTAATCTGGACCTGCTCCTGAATGCACGGGTCGACGAAGTGAAATACGATAATCTACTGATGCAACAGGTGAGCGGCTCCTTAAAGATTGCCGAAGAAACGGTGAAGCTTGCCGATGTGAAGGGCAACGCCCTGGACGGAACCATAATTGTGAACGGCTCCTATTCCACCCGACACGACAAAAAAAATCCGGCAATCGCCCTCCAGTATGATGTGGAGAACCTCGATATCCAAAAGACCTTCAACACCTTCAACACCGTCCAAAAGCTGATGCCCATCGGAAAATTCCTGGGCGGATCCATCAACTCTACCCTCAGCATGACGGGCAAGCTCGGTGAAGACATGTTCCCCGATCTCAACACACTGACCGGAGAGGGCACGATATTCCTGATACATGGCCTGCTTACGAAATTCGAGCCGGTCGACAGGCTCGCCACCCGGTTGAACATAAACGAACTCAAAAACCTGTCCCTTCGTGAGGTACGTGAACACTTCGAATTCAGCGGCGGAAAAGTATTTGTAAAGCCGTTTTCCGTTAAGGTAAACAACATTCAGATGGAGATCGGCGGGATGCACGGATTCGATCAGTCGCTCGACTACGCTATACAGCTCCGCCTGCCCCGCTCGCTGATGGGAGATAAGGGCAACGAGATCGTGAACAACCTCATCAGTCAGGCCGCCACCAAAGGCGTTCCCGTGAAGCTGAGCGACACCGTGAATCTGAACGTGAAGATGCTGGGCACCATCACGAAGCCCGAGATCAACCTCGACCTGCGGGAAAGTGCAGGCAGCGTTGCCGAAGAGATCAAGACACAGGCAAAGGAATTTGTCCAGGCGAAGATCGACTCCACCAAACAGGCCGTGAGCGACACCCTGCAGTCGATCAAAAAAGAAGTGCTCCAGGAGGCCTCCTCGCGCCTGAAAGATGCCCTTTTCAATAAAAAGGATACTACCGCGGCTGATACCACGGAAAACAAACCGGCCAATCCGGTGGATAAACTGAAAGAATCCGGCAAAGGCCTGCTGGAAGACCTCAACCCTTTCAAGAAGAAAAAGTAAACTGATCAACCTTTTCCCCTATTTTTGCCGACTAAAATTTGAATACGAAATACCGTTTATGGACAATCTGATTTATTTGGTTCCCATAATGGGAGCCATTGGTTTGTTGTACACTTTCCTGAAGTTCGGATGGGTATCCCGCCAGGACGCAGGAAACGACAGGATGAAGGAAATCAGCAATTATATTGCTGAAGGTGCCATGGCCTTTTTACGGGCAGAATGGAGGATCCTTACCTATTTTGTAGTGATAGCAGGAATTTTACTCGCTTTCATGGGCACCCGCAATCCCAATTCGCACTGGAGCATTGCCGTTGCCTTTGTAATTGGCGCCATTTTCAGCGCCTTCGCTGGCTATATCGGCATGCGCATTGCTACCAAAGCCAATGTACGCACTGCCCAGGCGGCCAGGACCAGCCTGAAAAAAGCGCTGGCGGTATCCTTCACCGGGGGCTCGGTGATGGGCCTGGGAGTAGCCGGCCTCGCCGTATTGGGCCTGGGTGGTTTGTTCATAATTCTCAAAATGATCTTTGCTCCGGACGCCGCAGTTGATTCTGCGGAAATGGTCAGGACTATAGAAGTGCTCACTGGTTTTTCCCTCGGAGCTGAATCCATTGCCCTCTTCGCCCGTGTTGGAGGCGGCATTTACACCAAGGCTGCCGATGTCGGCGCCGACCTGGTGGGTAAAGTGGAAGCGGGTATACCGGAAGACGACCCGCGGAATCCCGCCACTATTGCCGATAACGTAGGCGACAACGTGGGTGATGTGGCCGGCATGGGCGCCGACCTGTTCGGCTCATACGTTGCCACCGTCCTGGCTACCATGGTACTGGGCCAGGAAACTATTTCCGTCGACGCGTTCGGTGGCCTCGCTCCTATCCTGCTGCCCATGCTCATTGCAGGCGTAGGTATCCTTTTTTCTATCGTCGGCACGCTGTTCGTAAGGATCAGTGATACCGCCGGTATCAGCACCGCTGTTGTACAGAAAGCGCTCAATATGGGCAACTGGGGTTCCATCATCCTGACTGCCCTGGCCTGTGTGGGGCTTGTGTATTTTATACTGCCCGAGACCATGATGCTGCGTGACTTCGAATTCACTAAGTGGGGTGTGCTGGGCGCCATCGGAGTGGGGCTGGCAGTGGGTACACTGATGAGCATCATCACCGAATATTTCACAGCCATTGGTAAACGCCCCGTGACGAGCATCGTCCGGCAGTCGGCCACCGGTCATGCCACGAATGTTATCGGTGGACTCGCAGTGGGTATGGAAAGCACTTTTCTTCCTATCCTGGTACTGGCAGGCGGCATTTGGGGTTCTTATGAGTGCGCAGGATTGTACGGGGTAGCTATAGCCGCAGCAGGCATGATGGCCACCACCGCCATGCAGCTCGCTATCGACGCATTCGGACCTATCGCCGACAACGCTGGCGGTATAGCAGAAATGAGCGAACTTCCAAAAGAAGTACGCGAAAAAACAGACGTGCTGGATGCCGTGGGTAACACCACAGCAGCCACCGGCAAAGGATTCGCAATCGCTTCTGCAGCCCTCACTGCCCTGGCGCTGTTCGCCGCCTACGTGGGGGTGATCAACCACAACGGCTTTGAAATGAAAGGCATCGATATCTATAACGCTAAAGTTCTTGCCAGTCTGTTCGTAGGCGGTATGATCCCCTTCATATTCTCCTCCCTGGCCATCCGCGCCGTAGGCGAAGCCGCCATGGCTATGGTGGAAGAAGTCCGCCGCCAGTTCAAATCAATACCCGGCATCATGGAGGGAACCGCCAAACCCGAATACGATAAATGTGTGGCGATCTCAACGGAAGCTTCCATCAAAAAGATGATGCTACCGGGAGCCATCGCCATCCTGTCGCCGCTGGTCATCGGATTCCTTTTAGGACCCGAAGCGCTCGGCGGATTCCTGGCCGGAGCAACCGTATCCGGTGTGCTGATGGGGATGTTCCAGAACAACGCAGGCGGCGCCTGGGATAATGCCAAAAAATCTTTCGAAAAAGGGGTGGAGATCAACGGGGAGACCTTCCTGAAAGGAAGTGAACCACATAAAGCCGCTGTAACAGGCGACACCGTGGGAGACCCCTTCAAAGACACTTCCGGGCCTTCCATGAATATCCTGATCAAGCTGATGTCCATTGTTTCGCTGGTGATTGCACCCTCCCTCGCCTCCGTATTCGGCGACGGGCCCGTGCACATGGCCGATCGGCAGCTTAAACAGCAGGAAAAAATAGAAATAACCGTTACGGATCTTCCGGTCGCGCCCAGGTAACACCGGGTGTAAAACCTTGACAGGAACAACCCGCATCACCGTCAAACGCCCTATACAGCGGTCGTTTGATCCCGGCCACGTTTTCCGGAAGAGCGATGTGCTACCCACAAACTTAGTCTAATCAACTGTCTAAAGAGGCTGCCCGGCGGGCGCCTCTTTTTTTTAGAAATTCATTTACGAACTATATCGTAAGTTTGAAATAAAATCACTACCCATGTCGGCCGTCAAGCGAATAAAACCCACCGAGAGCGAGCTGGAGATCCTGAATGTGTTATGGGCAAAAGGCCTTGCCAGCGTCCGCGAGGTACACGAGGAACTTCTGAAGAACAAGGAAGCGGGCTATACCACCACGCTAAAGCTGATGCAGATCATGCACGAAAAGGGGCTGGTGAACCGCGATGAGTCCTTCAAAACGCATATCTATCAACCCGCAGTTACCCGGGAAAAAACCCAGCAGCACCTGTTGGGAAAAATGATCGATACACTTTTCGGAGGCTCCGCCACTCAACTGGTCATCCAGGCCCTGGGCAACCACACTGCCAGCGCCGACGAGCTCGCAGAGATCGAAAAACTATTGGCCGAAATGAAAAATCGGTAACCCATGCGCCCTATCTACCACGCTGATTTTCTCGATGTACTGGGATGGTCGTTGGTCGATAGTCTCTGGCAAATGGGGGTGCTTTGGCTGTTATACATCCTGCTCACCGCAAACGGCAAACGATTCAGCGCTTCGGTAAGATATTTTATGGCCTTGCTGACGATCGCCGGCGGAACGGTATGGTTCCTGGCAGGCATCCTTTTACATTACCACGGCGTTTTTGCCGGCCCCTCTCACCCCTTTGGTTCTCTGCAGGGGTATGGATTCAGGGCCGCGCTTCCCGCCTATATCTCTCCCCTGATTTCCCTGGCATACCTGGCGACCCTGATCATGCTGGGTGGGAGACTGCTTTATCATTACCGGGCCACCAAACAATTATACAGCCAGGGTTTACTGCCTTCCCCGGACCGGCTTCAGCACTGTCTTGCGGAACTGCAGCACAAGCTGGACCTTGTGGGAGAGGTCACCCTACGTCTTTCCGAAAAGGTGGTTACCCCCCTCACCACCGGTTTTATCAAACCCATCCTGCTGCTGCCGCTGGCAGCCGTCAACCAGCTCAGCATGCAGCAGTTGGAGGCGCTGATCGCACATGAGTTGTTCCATATCAAACGAAACGATTACCTGCTAAACCTTGGACTGTCGGCAGCCGGCCAGCTTTTTTTCTTTAATCCCTTTGCCCGCTGGCTGCTGGAGGCTGCCAGAAAAGAAAGAGAGGCCAGTTGCGATGACGCGGTGTTGTTACTGGGTTACAACACGAACGATTATGCGCGCGCCCTGTACACGATCGGTAAAAACCAGGCTGTCGCCGGTCACCTGGCGATGGCTGCCACAGGAAAGGGTGGCAAAGCGCTCCTGCAGCGGATCAGAAGGATTTTGCATCAGCCGGTGGAGCCGGTTTCTCTCTATCGCCCACTGTTTTGTTTTGTACTGGTGCTGTGTGTAGTGGTCAGCCTCAGACGGGAGTCACCCCTTCCTCTTGTGCCGGCAGCTCCGAACGGCACGGCGACCGCCCGCGCCCGGACAGATCATCCTGCAACATCTCTTAGCCCCTCTTCCCTTTATTCTACAACAGAGGCTATTCCAAAACCAAGCAAAAGCACGGGCACATACAATGCCCCATCCATCCAATCTATGCCGGCGGCTATCACCGAAACGCCCGGCTCCCTGGCCGGCATCTCGAAAGAGCACCCTGAAAAACAAAATAAGAAGGATGAGATAAGTGGCTCGCCTGCACCCAGCAATCCGGCAATCGAGACCGTGGCTGGTGGTGATCTGCAGAATACGGACGAGGGGTCACATAATGCCGGGGAGAAGCCCGCTGCTGCGACGGAACTTATAACTTCGGCTCCACAATCCGATGGGAACGTTAGCCTTTTGCCGGACGGCCCGTCCGATGCCACCGACGAAACAACAGGCGCTCCTGCATATTATGTTTCCGGTATTCCGGAATCTGCTGCGTTTTCGCTCCTGGAGAAAAAGCCGGTGGTACCCGAGCCGACCCCGGTGGGGCGGACGCTTCCCTATGTTCCCGCTTCTACCTTTTATTATCCCGAACAAGCACCGGGGGCAGATAGCACGGAACGCCGGAGCATCCGGCTCTGATCCCCAAAGCTTCGCAATTTCAGGTTAGTGGACAATAATCGGAAATTAGTTTATTCATCGTCCTCATCCGGGGGAGGCAATTTTCCGGGGTGCTTGTTCCCATTATGGCAACCAAAGCAGGTGATCGCAGGCACTTCGTCACGCCGGCCTTTGAAGAACTTCTTATTGATCCGGTCTGTCATCTTGATCATAGACCTTGCAATGTCTTTGTGCTCGTTCTCGTCACTGGCAAAGTCGAACCGTTTGCCGTCGGCCCCCCTTACGTGGCAGAAATTACACTTCACCCCCAGCGACTTCGCATAGTGCTTCATGATGCTGTCCATTTCCGTTTTGGTAGTATTACGGGGCAGCACCTTCAGGTTCTTATAGAGGGGTTCCTGGTCAATAAAGGAAAGCGAGGTCAGAATGGTGGCTACAATAATCCCGAGCGTAAGTATTTTCTTCATAAATAACGTTAATGAAAGTAAATATAAAAAAAATCCACACCCTGCCAAGAATAAAAACCGGGTAGAAATGCCGCTACATCGCGCAGCTAATTCCTTCTTATGATTTCCGTCCCAACGGAATAGAGAAGTTTATTTTATGTGCGCTGATTGGTAAGGAAACAGCCGTCCCCGGTGCTTTTATTATGGATTTGTAAGGGACTTGTAAGGGTTTGGTAGGGGGCACAGACCCTAAATACATTGATTTTCAATTAATTATCTTATAATACCCTTACAAGACCCTTATGAGTCCCATACAAGGTGCGGAGAAAACAGTCGTTCGAGGCACCTGTGGTCTTGAGATTTGTATGTCTTTCGTCAAAAGCCGGGGGTATACCCGATAGCAAATTTATCAAGGGAAGATGAACAAGCAGGCCACAACAGTCCGAACGTACCAGTTTACCCGATAGCAAATTTATCAGGGAAGGATCGGAATTCCTGTAACCGCCCCACGAACAGATAGTCACCGGCTCAGTACTTCAACTCTGAAAGCCGGTGTAACTGATGATACTGAATCGGGTAGTTCAGGAACACGCCCCCCTTTCCCATTTTCACATTTCCCTCTACGCGGATGTCGACCGTGGTATCAGACAGCACCTCTAACACCCGAGACACCGCTGAGAGTGTTTGTATCCGTAAAACGAGCGGAATGGAAAAAGTATCCCGCCGCGGGACGGTTACTATGGAGTCTAAGCGAGCATCTCCCAGATATGACGAATTGGCATACACTTTAGCTGCAGGCTCCTTGATCTGGACGCGTTGATTATTGGGATTATACAGCCGCACATCGATCCCGATCTCAGACTCGGTCAATCCCCATTTGATCATCCGCAGGTTACTCAGGTCGACAAATTCCAGGTCCTTGGGTTTAGTACAGCCCAGGACAAGACATCCGGTTATTAAAAAAAATATGATGTGTTTTTTCATGTGCTGAACCGCAGTCCCTGCGGCAGGTATTTGGCCATCCATTAAAAATGAGCTGCAAAGTAGGGGTTTAATTTTTTCGTCCCAAAAAGAGCATTTAATTTTAGCCAAAACCGAGCCTAAAATATTTAGAGTTCCGGAGCAGAAAACCTGGAATTGAACAAAAGTCGTCTACTATTTTAATTAGCATATATAAATTATATCTTAACAATTGTATATAAGCTATTTAAGATTAGTTATCTACTCATAAAATATAATTGTATTGAACTACAGTATATGATACTGATGTTCTTTTAGACTTTTCCTAATGAATATAAGTTAATTATAAATTCAATGACACTATTATCTGATATACAATACTTTTCGCCAATTATATGGTATTTAAGAGTAAGTGAGGTGTCAAATTGTATTTTTGATACATACGAGCCCTTCCGAAAAATGAGTTTTCGGAACCGGTGCACCCTACTCGGGCCAAATGGGCCGGTGAATCTGAGCATTCCGGTAGAAGGAGGAAGAGGGCAAAAATGCCTGATGAAGGAGGTGCGGGTTGCCACGACGGATCGTTGGCAGGTGCGACATTGGAGAACGCTCACTGCGTGTTATAACCGCTCGCCCTGGTTCGAATATTTCCGGGATGAACTTGAGGTACTGTATACCCGTCCCGTCTCTTTTCTGATGGATTGGAACCTTAGCTGTTTTCAGTGGATGGGCGACAAAATGTCAATCGAAACGAAGATATCGGTGACAACGGCCCGTTTGCCGGATGTTTTACCGGAGGATTGGGACGACTGGCGGGGGCGATTAAAACCGTCAAGTATCCGTGCGGCGTTTCCGGTTGTGCAACCGTACCCGCAGGTATTTGAAGAACGGTTTGGATTTGTTCCTCATCTGTCGATACTGGATCTGCTTTTTTGCGTAGGACCTTCCGCGTTGGAGGAACAGCGTACCTGAGCCGGCGGACATACGCCGCCGGAATACCCGGCCTGCCAGGAGAGTTGGCCGTGGGAATCAGCCCTTAGGCTGCATTTCCCCGGTTTAATACTGAAAAAACACTTCTGTAGCCCCATATCCGTAAGCGGGATGGTAACGATTCACGAACGATTTTACGTCGCCGCGAAGCCGAAGGATCTCGTGAGTCTCGTCCCGGAGCTTTCCCTTTCCGACACCGTGGATGATGATCATAGAGGGCTGCCGGTGGGCGACGGCGAGATCGAGATATTTTTCCAGGGTATTGAGCTGCAGGGTCAGCATCTCAAAGCTGGACAGGGTTTCGGGATGAGGACTGAGTTGCTCAATATGCAGGTCGAGCTCATACTTCGCCGGTTCAAGATGTTGCCGGGCCGAACTGGCGGAATAGACCTTATATCCGCGGTTCGTGAGGGAGGATAGCTCAAGGGGCTCCTCAGCCTGCTTATCGGGATACTGATCCAGGAGCTTATAGGAAAACATGGCTTCCCCCTTCTGCCGGATCTGCTGGATACGTGCAAATACCTGCTTGGGGCGGAGTTTGAGGGTGGTTTCAAACTGGTCGGCTTTATCTTTTTCCGGCACCAGGAGGGAGAATACGAAGCTGAAACCGGGCCCGTCGTTCAGGTTCTCAAAAGGCATATCGTGAATGTAAAAGTCGCGGAATGAATGGATTTCATTCACGAGCTCAAAACCGGGCTGTTGTCCGAGGTAGTCGAGGGCATATTCGAACCGGAGTCCTTTTTCGGTGCGGTTCACGAGGTGAATCTTTAATTGATCCACCACTTCATCACCGAACTCATCGGTATCCATTACCGGAATAAGCGTCAGCCACACGCCATCGCCTTTCTTTTCCACCGGCACCTCCCGTTCTTTCGGCAGGTCGTCGATGAATTTCCGGGGCTTCGCAAAGGGTTGGCCCTGCTGAGCCTTTTGATCCTCCTGCGCCTTCATAAACCGCTTAAAATAGGGAAAGTCCAACTGGTCGGTATATGCGGGGAAGCGTACCCCACGCACATCAACCATCACCATCTTGTTGTTGATGATGTCCACCACCTCCCCTTCCTCCTCGGAATGCAGGATCAGCACTTTATCGCCCACCTGGAATTTCATCCGTTCATATTTGTTTTTTCAAAGGTAAGCCGTGCGTCGGGCAAGGGTTTCTCCAGCCTTGCTCCGCCAAGGGCAGCATTGGTCCGGCTTTGCAAAGGCGCAGCGGCATATACATTTTCCCGCACAACAAAGCCTGCCATGCTCCGTTTCATTTCACAAAGATAAGGCGGAGAAGGCATGGCAATCGTAAATACCCCATGAGGGGGCAGTTTGAATTGTTAATCATCAGCCGTGATCAACCCTGTTTCCGTGCCAGCCGGCTGTTCCGGTAGCCATAGAGAAAATAGATCGTCAGGCCGGTCAGCATCCACACCAGGAACCAGGCCCAGGAGCGCGCGGGGATCTCGATAAGCAGGTAGGAGCAACAGAGCACTCCCATCAGTGGTATAAAGGAAAGCCTCCGTATAAAGGCAAAAACAGAGATCAGCGCCCCTTCAAGAATAAACAACACAAACAGGAGTTCCTGCAGATTGTCTGATCCCATATGCGTGAAATCGTGCTGTACCCGGTCGCGGAAGAGAAACACGAACAGCGCATACAGGGCAGGAATCAGGTATCTGCCGTTAATATAAGGAAGTCGAAATCCGTTGCCGGGGGCATCGCCTCGCGGGGGCAGGAGCAGTACCCCTCCTGAAACAAGAATGAACGCGAACAGGGTGCCGATGCTGGTGAGATCAACCACCAGGTCGCTCTGCAGGAACAGGGAGGGGACGGCCACGATCAGGCCCGTAACAAGGGTAGAGAAAGAGGGTGTCCGGAAGCGGGGATGTATCCTGGAAAAAGCTTTGGGCAGAAGCCCGTCGCGGCTCATGCTCATCCAGATCCGGGGTTGCCCGAGCTGGAATACCAGCAGCACGCTGGTGGTGGCTATCACTGCACTGATGGAGACAATATAGGCGGTCCATTGCTGGCCTACTTTCTCGAACACTGCCGCCAGGGGATCCATCACGTTGAGTTCGGTGTAAGGAACCATGCCCGTCAGCACCAGCGCGATGAGGATATACAGCACCGTGCAGATGGCCAGCGAATAGATCATGCCGCGGGGAATATCGCGCTGCGGATTCTTACATTCCTCTGCCGTGGTAGAGATGGCGTCGAAACCTATATACGCATAGAACACCGCCGAAACGCCCTTGAGAACGCCTTCAAAACCGTTGGGCATAAAAGGGCTCCAGTTGTGCGGTTCCACGGAAAAAAAACCAAGTACCACTACAAACAGGATCACGGCGATCTTAAAGACGACCATCATATTGGTGCCTTTTTTACTTTCCTTAATCCCGACATAGGTGAGAAGGGTGACAAAAGCAACGATGATGAAAGCGGGAAGATTAATAAACAGCCGCCTTCCGCTGATCAGGGGAGCCTGGGTCCAGGCATCGTACGCAAACTGCAGACTGCTATTCAGCGGCTGGCCGGCGGTCAGGGCGGCGGTAGCCTGCCCATATGCAAGGCGTGCGGTGGAAGGGTCAACGGTAAGCCAGGCGGGTAGATGCAGGCCGGTTTTTTCGAGCAGGTTATTAAAATAACCGCTCCAGGATATGGCCACCACGATATTGCCGATCGCGTATTCGAGGATAAGGGCCCACCCTATTATCCAGGCGATCACTTCTCCAAAAGAAACATACGCATAGGTGTAAGCGCTACCTGCGATGGGTACACGGCTGGCAAATTCGGCATAACAGAGGGCAGAAAAACCGCAGGTTGCCGCTGTGATCACGAAGAGCAGGGAAATGCCCGGCCCTCCGTGGTAAGCCGCGGCACCGATAGTGGAAAACACGCCGGCTCCCACGATCGCCGCGATGCCCATAAAAGTGAGATCTCTGGCGGAGAGGATCCGGTTTAGGGCTCCCCTCTCCTTTCCATCTGCGAGTTCCTCCTTCTTTGTGTCTTCAAGGATCTTGTCGATCGATTTTTTTCGGAAGAGGGGGTGAGATCTCATGCGGGAGGTTTTAGACAACAAAGCTGGCTTAGGCGATAAAGCTAGTTTAAGCGGCAAAGCTGGTTTAAGCGATAAAAATAAGCAAAGCAAGCGTTCAATAATCCCTGCGCATCAGGAATTTCGTCAGCAGCCCGGTTAAAATAGTCTTTTAAACAGCGGTAAAATTCTAATAGTCCCTACGCATCAGAAATTTCATCAGCAGGCGCAGTCCTTCTTTTCTGGCGGAAGGCACTGCCAACTCCTCCAGGTGAAACTCAGCCCGCACCATATATTCTTCTTTGAGACCGGTGGCCCAGGCATCTACTCCGCAGCGCTTAAAAATGGTCAGCACCTTTTGCACTTTTTCGGGATCGTTTCCCTGCATCAGCAACTGGAGGGCCTGCCATTGTTCCGCACTGCAGCTTTCTTGTGCATGAATCACCAGAAAGGTTTTTTTATTGGCCATAATATCACCCCCCACCTGCTTGCCAAATTTCGAGGGGTCGCCGAAGGCGTCGAGATAATCGTCCTGGATCTGGAAGGCGATGCCGAGGTTGCGGCCAAATTCATACAGATGATCCTGGTTGCCTTTGCCGGCTCCGTTCAGGATGGCCCCCATGCGCAAACTGGCAGCCAGCAGCACGGAGGTTTTCATCTCTATCATCTTGATATAGTCGTCGAGGCGCACAGAATCGATCTTTTCGAAATCCATATCCAGTTGTTGCCCTTCGCATACCTGCCTCGACGCCGTATTAAAATGATAAAGGATGCTTTGCAGATAAACGGGGCGGATGCGGTTGATATATTCGTAAGCCACCACCTGCATAACGTCTCCCGTAAGCAGAGCGGTGGATTCGCCGTATTTGGCGTGCACGGTGGGCATACCTCTTCGCAGCGGCGCCTTATCCATTACGTCGTCGTGTATGAGGGTAAAATTGTGAAAGAGCTCAATGGCGGTTGCAACATGATAGGCGTCGTCAGTAATAGGCCCAAAGAGTTCGTTCGCCATCAGGCACATCACGGGCCGCACGCGTTTTCCTCCCAGCTTTAGAAAATACTCGCCCGGCTCATAGAGGGTAGCGGGAAAGGGTGGAAAATGCCGGGAAGCAAAACGTTGATTAAATTCAATAACCAGTTCTTCGAAAGAATACATTCAGATAGAAATTTATTTACGATCGGTTGATTACTTCTTTTTTTTACCGGCCTTCCGGTTTTTTGCCCGTGCCGGATCCTTATCTGCCTGGCGGGAAACACCCTGCTGTGTATCTTTTTGCGAATGCCGGGATTGTTCCGCTTTTTCTTCTTTATTCTTCTGTCGGGATCCCTTCTGTTGTTCGTTCCCGCGCCCCGGCCGCGATCTTTCCTGCTGTTCTTTCCGATGGTGCTGTTGCGGGTCGGGTGCGACGGCCCCGTGGACCGAATGCGATTCTTTGTCCTGCTTCTCATCGGTGAGCGCCGCGGCGATGACCCATTCATAATCGAGCTGCCGTTTACCCAGGTTAGCCGCGACCACTTTGATCCGGATCTTGTCGCCCATCCTGAATTTCCGGCCGCTTCTTCGCCCAACGAGGCTGTAGTCACCTTCCACCAGCATAAAATCGTCAAAATCGAGCAGGCTGTTGAGGCTTACTAATCCCTCACACTTATGGTCGATGGTTTCTACCCAGAAGCCGAATCCGGCTACCCCGGTGATCACCCCCTCAAATTCCTCGCCGAGGAAATTGCGCATGTATTCCACCTGTTTGTATTTGCTGGCGGCGCGCTCGGCTTCCATCGCACCCCGTTCCCGTTCGCTGCAGTGTTTGCATTTCTGTTCCAGTTTTTTATCCGGAACCGGGTTTTTGTCGAGGCAGGCCTGCAGGATCCGGTGCACCAGAATATCCGGGTAGCGCCGGATCGGGGAAGTGAAATGACAGTACTGAGAAAATCCCAGACCATAGTGACCGATATTATCGGTGGTATAAAGCGCTTTGGCCATGGTACGGATGCCCAATTGCTCCAGCACGTGCTGTTCCGGTTTGCCATGCACGGCTTTTAACATATTGTTGAAGGAGTCCGCAATGTTTCGCGGGGAAGAGAGGTCGAAGTTGTATCCGTGTTTTTTAGCAAAAGCCACGAATGGCATGAGCTTTTGCTCATCAGGGGTGTCGTGGACACGGTAAGGAAAGGGAACCGGATTTTTGTCGTGTTTGTATTTTGACACGAACTCCGCGACAGTTCGGTTAGCCAGCAGCATCATTTCCTCGATAAGCTGGTGGGCTTCCTTACTTTCTTTGACGATCACACCGATGGGTTTACCGGTCTCGTCCAGCTTGAAGCGTATTTCCTGGGAAGAGAAGTTGATGGCGCCTTTTTCAAAACGCTGTTTTCGAAAACGCTGCGCTATGGAATTGAGGAGGAGTACCTCATCTTTATATAGTCCGTTTTTATGCTCGATGATCTCCTGCACCTCTTCATAGCTAAAGCGGTGGTTGGAATTGATGACGGTCCGGCCCAGCCAGCTCGACCGGATCTCACCCCCGGGATTCATTTCAAACATCGCCGAAAAACTGAGCCGGTCTTCATGCGGGCGCAGGGAGCATAATTCATTGGATAGCCGTTCCGGCAGCATCGGCACCACGCGATCAGGCAGATATACAGAAGTAGCGCGTTCGAAGGCTTCGGTATCGAGTGCGGAACCCGGCTCGATATAGTGACTCACGTCGGCTATATGTACCCCGATCTCGTAGTACCCTTCCGGCAATTCGCGCAGGGAGATGGCGTCGTCGAAATCCTTGGCATCGATGGGGTCGATCGTAAAAGTGAGCACTTCCCGCAGGTCTTTCCTGTCTCGGATTTCTTTTTGGGAGATCAGCTCCGGGATGCGTTGCGATTCTTCTATAACATCGTCGGGAAAAAACAGCCGGAAATTATTCTCCAGCAGGATCTGCTTCATGGCAAAATCACTCTCGTCTCCCTCGGCCATCACCTGCACCACCTCCCCTATGGGCTTTTTATTTTTCTGCCATTCGGTTATCCGCACAATTACCGCATCCTGTCCAGTGGCCCCATTTATTTTGTCAAGAGGAACGAACACGTCGGGCATTGGCTTGTCTGAGTCGGCAACAAAGAATGCAAAATTGTCGCTGAGCTGAAGCCGGCCGGGAAATTCAAGCTGTTTTCTTTTCAGCACCTCTTCCACTTCACCCTGCTGTCGTCCACGCCTGGCTGAATCGCCCCGGATCTTCACCTTCACCGTATCGCCGTTCAGCGCAGTGTTGAGATCGCCGGGTTTGATAATGATGTCGACTTCGGTTCCTTGTACAACTACAAAGCCCATTCCGGATCTTGTGATCTCCAGCGTACCGATCGCTATTTCTTTCTTCTCGTTGCCGTATTTATTTCTTTTGAGTGGTTTCTTCTTTGACATTAATATGTGTTTTACCGGCAAATCCTTCAATGAATTTACCGATTAATTCAGTAAAACGTTCTTGTCCGTTGAACAAGAACTTAACCTGGATGGGGATTACATAAACTGGAAGTTCGCGAAGCGACTGGCTGAATTTGGCGAGTCGTACAGCGTCTTTTTCGGTAGTGAGGATGATTTTGTTAGGGGTCAGAATGGAGTCGAAGCGTTTGGTGATCTCTTTCCAGTCGTCGATGGAGAAGATATGATGATCGCCGTACAGAATTTCGTAATAGGTGCCGGAATGTGCAGCCAGGTAGTTTTTTAGCGAGGCGGGATTCGCTATGCCTGTTACCAGCAACACTTCGGTTTGTTCGTCGATTTCCCGGGGCGACCGGTGTACAATATGATAGGGAGTGTTATAAGCGATGGTGGTGAAGAAGACCTCCTGATGGTCAAGCGGGCACAGCTCCCGGACGATTGCCGAGCGTTCGTGCGGATTCATTGAGGCGCGGCATTTAGTAACCACCATCAGGTCGGCCCGTTTATAACCGGAGGGCGAGTCGCGCAGTTCACCGGTGGGCAGAAACCAGTCGCGCGTGAACAGGTTATTATAATCTGTCAGCAGGATATTCAACCCTGCGCTCACGGCACGATGCTGAAAGGCATCGTCGAGGATCACCACTTCCGTTTCGGGCCGGTCGTGCAGCAATTGAGGGATAGCGGCTACCCGTTCTTCCCCTACCGCAATGGCAACTTCAGGATATTTGAGAAAAAACTGCATCGGCTCGTCGCCGATCTCCAGGGCGGTGGTATATGTATTGGCCAGCGCATAGCCGGCAGTTTTACGTTTGTAGCCCCTGCTCAGCACAGCCAGCCGGTGTTTGTGCTGCAGGCTGGCGATGAGGAACTCTACCAGGGGAGATTTTCCTGTACCGCCCGCGGAAAGATTACCCACACAAATAACCGGAAGATTAAAGTAGGTCGAAGGGAAAAAGCCGATGTCAAATAGTTTATTTCTTATCCAGACGATCAACCCGTAAACCAGCGAAAAAGGGAACAACAGCATCCTTACCGGCCGAAACAGCGGGGCATTAAAATTCATAAACACGCATGGGTGTGATACAATAGTTTAAAGGTACATCAAATTCATTGATGTCTTCGATCTCATCGAGGCACTCAAAGAAGGAGAAGCCGATCCTGATTACTTCTGGTCTGCATGTGGAAAGATAGCGATCGTAATAACCTTTGCCATACCCCACCCGGTAGCCCTTGCTGTCGAATGCGAGCAGCGGCACCAGCACCAGGTCGATCAGCAATGGGCTGACCGCAGTTCCTCCCACCGGCTCGGGTATGCCATACCGGTTCGGTAGCCACACTGCGTCCTGCCCCAGGGGAATAGCGTCCATATGCAGGTCGTCGTCCCGCAGCCGGGGCCAGGCGATAGCCGCCGATTGTTGCCGGCCCCGGAGTACGGCTTCGCAGGCTGCAACATTAAATTCACCGCGCCCGGGGATGGGATAGTACGAGAGTATAAAATCCATCACCGGAAGCGGTAGCCGGGTGAAGTGCTGCAGCATCTGCTCGCTTTGCTCGTCGAATTGTGCCGGTGATAGCTGTTTCCTTTTCTCTATATATATTTTCCTTATTTCCTGTTTTACCATGGCCATTGATTGATCTGCTCCCCGATCTTTTTTGCCTGGGTCGCAATAAAGCCTGCGTCAGGAAGCGCGCATCCCGGTATGGAGGCAAGTCTGGGAAAACCCGACCATCGCACGATATCGTTTTCATAGTCGAGGTACACATCGTTAAATATCCAGCCCAGCACCGGCACTCCGGCCTGTTTGCATGCGATGGCGGTGAGGAGCGAATGGTTGATGCTGCCCAGGGTGTTGCGGCTGACGAGTATGGTTTTTGCGCCGATGAGTTTGATCAGGTCAATCATAAACGCTTCCTCGTTCAAGGGGGCCAGCAGTCCGCCCGCTCCCTCTATCACCAGCGGGCCCTCCGCAGCGGGCATTTCGTGATATATCTTTTGCAGGTCGACCCTGGTATTTTCCTCACGCGCAGCAATATGCGGAGAAGCCGGCAGCCTGAACCGGTAAGATTCGGGGTATATTACCGGCCGGGTCAATACGCTGTTCACCCACTCGCTGTCCGTGCCTTCTTCATAGCCTGCCTGCACGGGTTTCCAGTATGCGGCGCCCATTGCTTCGGCGAGTATGGCTGCCACCACAGTTTTGCCTATTCCGGTGCCGGTTCCCGTTACAAAAATTCTTTCCGAAGCATCCATTTCAGTTCATTTATTCACAAAAATACTGAAGATGGTGGTACCATATTTTCGGGTGGTGACAAATTGGTCAAAGCCGGAGTAGTCGTTCCTCGGTGTATGCTCCAGGATCAGCCATCCGCCGGGCCGGAGCAATTTTTTTTCTACGACGGCGGAAGGTATCGTATCGATGGTTGTCAGGGCATACGGTGGGCCCGCAAAGATCAGGTCGAATGTGTCGGTGCACCGTTCGATGAACCGGAACACGTCCATTTTAATCACCTGCAGGGTTTCCAGTTTCAGCGCGTTCGCAGTGTTTTTGATGAACTCGTACATGGCGGGATCCTTCTCCACGATGGTGCAATCTGTTGCACCTCTGGACATCAGTTCGTAGCTGATGCTGCCGGTTCCCCCGAACAGGTCGCAGGTTTTGAGGGCAGGTATTGCGAGATTATTTTCTACGATATTAAACAAGCCTTCTTTGGCAATGTCGGTAGTGGGGCGGGTGTAAGGCATCCTGGCAGGGGGCCTGATCTTCCTGCCACCTAACTCACCGCTGATTATACGCATAACGACATCTTCAGCAGGGGTGAGAAATAATGCGAGGGGTACTCGGCCAGTAGGCCGTCGGCATCATAGTCGTCGGGAGAAGTCTCACTATGCACTTCGGAAAAATATTTCAGCAGTTCGGTATACAGTGCGGATTGCCCGTCGATCAGCCCCGACAGGTAGAGTACCATTTCGGTGGGGGGTATTCCAAATTGCCGGCATATCAGCAGCAGGTAATAAGCGGCGTCTTCGGGTGTCTGGTAAAAAAAGGTCTGGATCAATTGCAACTGTGTGTCCCGGAAAAATGCGGCAACAAACTTATCGTTATAAAAAACGACGCGGGTGAAGTTTCCCTTTTTCATGGGATCCTGTTGCGACCATAGTAGCAGGATGGTGTAAAAATGCCAGTACCGGCTGCCTTCGAACTTGCTTTTGCAGAGCAGGTGGATCTCGCGCGGGGCACCATACACGTTATGCATTTGCATGCCCTTCACCGGCTCGTCAAACAGAAAATCATTCTCCCGGTCGCCATATATCAAGCGGGAGACGGGCGCATTCAGGGAAGGGTGGTATAATTCTTCCGGCAACAGGTTGCTCACGGGGAAATTGTAGACAATAGTGGCCTGACGGGAAAAACGCTGCAGGACCGGATCACCGGAAATGATCTCCTCAAGCAGATCGCTTGCGGAGCGTTCGCTGGTCGTATACATTCTGTACTGGCGCAGCAGCAAGAGCCGGTAGGGTGTTGCGGCGTACAATATGTAGTTGAGCGACTGCCCGCTTATTTCTATCAGGAGTCGTGAATCGGGAGGAAAATCCTCCAGCTGGTTATTTCCAATATCGAATGCAGGTTGTACCATCCTTAGGTGGGCAATAATACAATATTTTCGAGGTCAATTGTCAAATTTCTTGTTAAGGCGCACGCCTACCTGCCCCTGAAAATGCTCGATGGGTGCCTGTAGTTTATAGAGCGACATAGTCGCTTCTTTCACGAAAGGATACTGGTGTTTGATCCGCCTGATGATACGCTCGCATACTTTTTCCAGCAGGCCCGTCGGATTCTGCATACGTTGCCAGACGATATTATAGAGGTCCACATAGCTGATCGTGTCATTGATGTCTTCAAAATCGTGGGCTTTTTCGTCATAAACCACTTCCAGGTCAACTATATAGGGGTTGCCGAGCTTTTCTTCGCCTTCGTAGATACCGTGATATGCCTGTATCCGTATATCCTTCAGTATTATCGTCATCATACGCCTAGTTCTTTCATGGAGAGAAACCTTTCAGCGTCAAGGGCGGCCATACAGCCGGATCCTGCGGCCGTAACGGCCTGGCGGTAGATATTATCCTGCACGTCGCCGCAGGCGAATACGCCTTCGATGCTTGTTTTGGTGGTGCCGGGAACGGTTTTAATATAACCGGCCTCGTCCATCTCCAGCCATCCTTTGAAGATCTCTACGTTCGGTTCGTGGCCGATGGCCACAAAAAATGCGCTCACCGGGATCACTTTTGTTTCTCCGGTCCGGACGTCTTTCACCCGCACGCCATCCACCTTCAGCTCGCCCAGCACTTCTTCTGTTTCGGAATTCCAGTGCACTTTGATATTCGGGGTCCGGTGAACCCTTTCCTGCATGATCTTGGAAGCCCGCATTTCATCGCGGCGTACGAGCATATGCACGGTGGTGCAAAGTTTGGAAAGGTACAGCGCCTCTTCGGCCGCAGTATCCCCTGCACCGACGATGGCCACTTCTTTGCCTTTAAAGAAAAATCCGTCGCATACGGCGCAGGCGCTTACCCCGCTACCGTTGAGGCGTTGCTCGCTCTGCAGCCCCAGCCATTTGGCTGAGGCGCCGGTGGCTATGATCACGGAGTCTGCCTCTATTTGTTTTTCATTGTCTATCCATACCTGGAGGGGGTGGGTCGAAAAATCCACGCTGGTAGCCAGGCCGAAGCGAATATCAGCGCCCATTCTGGCCGCCTGTTTTTCAAAGTCGACCATCATCTCGGGCCCCTGCACGCCATCCGGATAGCCGGGGTAGTTCTCGACCTCAGTGGTGATGGTAAGCTGTCCGCCGGGTTGTATCCCCTGGTACAAAACCGGTTTCAGGTTTGCGCGGGCGGCATAGATCGCCGCCGTATAGCCAGCGGGCCCGGATCCTATAATCAAACATTGTACCTTTTCGCTTGTAGAATTATCCATAGTGTCTTAAGAAATTTTTCAAATTTAACTGCTATTCCGGGATTATGATACTGGAGTACTGCACGCTATATCCACCAAAATACCCCAACGCGCCGTTACTCACGTTGCCGGTGACCCTGGTAGGAGACGAAAACGGGTTTCCTATGCTGCCGTAGCTGAATTCCATGGTTCGCCAGAAATCGAACACCTGTTTGTCGACGTTACAGTATTTAACGGTGATGCTGTCGCCCTTGCGGAAGAAGGCATAGGTTTCATAGTCTATTTCCGTGTTACGGTCAATCCCGTTCTCAATCTGCATTTCAAAGGATTTGCCGTCGACCATCTTGTCGTCATACACCGAATTAAGGCCGGGGAGAAAACGATCGCTGTTCACCTTTGTGAAATACCGGGTATAGTTGCCGAGGCCGGGCGGATCCGTGAACTGTCCGTACAGCAATATTTTGGTGGAATCATTCTTGTCCACCCCTTCCTTATAGTACAGTTTATTGAGTGTCCGCCGGGATTGCGGGATCGTGGAGGAGGCCGTATATACTTCACCGTCGTGTTGCACCGTGAGCGTGTAGGTCTTACCGTTCTCTCCCAGGAAGGGACCGTCAGCGGAATCCACCGAATAATAGTAAAGATCGTAGCCGCCGGGCGAGGGTTGACGGTGTTCCTGCAGCGCCTGGGTACGGTCGCCATCGGAAACGGTGACGACTGCGTCGTGAACAAACAGGCCAGTCAGTTTTTCGGGTGAGATGGGCTCGAAAAAATTGAGGCTTTTGGTCAGGTACACTACCGGCGGATGCCCTGCTTCGATAGTGCCGTCCACCACCAGGCGGGACTCGCGGGTTTCAGGGGCAAAATCGATCGTTTTCTCGCAGGAGAAAAAAAACAGCAGGAGCGGGGGGAATCCCCAAAGAGCCTGTTTCCTCATAGAGGCGCAAAGATACTCCGTGCAGGCCAGACAGCATGCCTTCAGCGTCAGAATTAACATGACAGAAAAAATGTAACGGTCGGCAGGATTGACATAAAAAAAACCCGCCCCAGAAGGGGCGGGCCAAGTTACATCAAATTATTTGCTATATGTAGTTATCCCAGGTAAGCCTTAAGCGCGTTGCTATAGCGTGCTTTTTGCAGGCGTTTGATCGCTCTTTCCTTGATCTGGCGTATCCGTTCCTTGGTCAGGTCGTATTTCTGTCCGATCTGTTCGATAGTTACGCCGTTTTCGCCGTCGAGCCCGAAATAGGCATTTACGATCTCCGCTTCACGGGGGCTCAATGACTTCAGCACCCTGCGGATCTCGTTGCGGAGTGAGTCTTTCATCACGTCGTCGTCGGTATCGTCCCCTCCTTCCAGCAGATCGCCCATCGCAACGTCTTCAGCCTCGTGCACGGGGGCGTCGAGAGAAGTGTGGCGGGTATTACTCTGGAAGATATTATTGATCTCCGTTTCGCTCATCTCAAGAAGCTCAGCCAGTTCTTCGGTGCTGGGTTCTCTTTCATGCTCCTGTTCAAAAGCCATATAGGCTTTATTTGCCTTGTTATAGGTGCCAATTTTGTTTTGAGGCAGGCGGACTAGTCTACCCTGCTCTGCCAACGCCTGGAGGATGGACTGGCGGATCCACCAAACTGCGTATGAAATGAACTTAAAACCCTTGGTTTCGTCGAAACGCTGGGCCGCTTTTATCAAACCGAGGTTGCCCTCGTTGATCAGGTCGCTAAGAGATAAACCCTGGTGCTGGTACTGCTTAGCGACAGAAACCACGAATCTGAGGTTTGCCTGCACCAGTTTGTCGAGCGCTCTTTGATCCCCCATTTTGATCCGCTGGGCAAGAACGGTCTCCTCTTCCGGTGTGATCATTGAAATCTTCGAAATCTCCTGTAAATACTTCTCTACCGCCTGGGAATCCCTATTGGTGATCTGTGTAGCAATTTTGAGCTGTCTCATATCTGAATATAAAATTGACGAATCCTTTTGGGTACAGGATCAACAATTATTAGTCGCAAAAAGTTCAGTGGAAGTTGCAAAGGGTGGTCAGAAAATCATTTCCATCCGGAACTGGAGCAAAAATAATACGCGAACCTGGAAGTTCATAGCTTTTTACAGTAAAAGTGGAAGGTTTGTTAAAAAAGAAATGTTAAATCAACCGGGGTAAAGGATCTCCTCTTTGGGTGTTTTGAGGATCAGTTCCTTCCGGCCGGCAGCTTCCACACGCCCCACCACGCGGGCGGGTATGCCAAAGTCAGCAGCAGCGGCTATCATACTGTCTGCGGCCGACGGAGAAGTGAATATTTCGAGCCGGTGGCCCATATTGAATACCTGGTACATCTCCCGGTTGGGGGCGCCGGAAGCCTGTTGCAGCAGGTCAAACACCACCGGAGGAGTAAACAGGTTGTCTTTCACAAGCCGGAAATTTCCGGGGAGGTATTTCAGGCATTTCGTTTGTCCGCCCCCGCTGCAGTGGATCACGCCGTAAACGTCTGCGAGCTGATCCGCAAAGATCCGCCGGAGCAGGGGCGCATAGGTGCGGGTTGGCGAAAGCAGCAGCCGGCCCATCTCCAGGGTGAGGGTGCTGTTCACATTCACGGGGGAGGTCATCCGGTGCGCGCCGATGTACACCACGGCCTCGTCGAGGCCGGAATCGTAGGATTCCGGGAAGGTTGTTGCATAGTATTTTTCCAGGGCATCGTGCCGGGCGCTGGTAAGGCCGTTGCTACCGATACCGCTGTTGTAGACCGGATCGTAGCTGCAGGTTCCCTCGGAGGAGAAGCCGACGATCACGTTGCCGGGAGCGATCCGTTCGTTGGTGATCAGCTTTTCGCGGGGCCAGCGAGCGGCCATGGTGCCGTTCACGGCGATGGTCCGGACCACGTCTCCCACGTCGGCTGTTTCGCCGCCCAGGTAGTGCACGTGCACCCCGTGGGTGCGGAGCTGCTCGAAAAATTCGCGGCTGGCCTCAATAAGTGTGGTGAGCACTTCGCCGGGGATCAGTCTTTTATTACGGTCAATGGTGGACGAAAACAGGATATTGTCGGTGATGCCGGTACATAGCAGGTCGTCCAGGTTCATCACGATCGCATCCTGGGCAATGCCCTTCCAGACGGAGGAATCGCCGGTCTCTTTCCAGTACAGATAAGCGAGTATACTCTTTGTACCTGCGCCGTCGGCATGCATCAGGTTCACCCATTTGTCATCGCCCGATAGATAGTCGGGGTACAATTTACAGAACGCGAAAGGATACAGGCCCTTATCGAGCGATTCGGTGGCTTTATGGACTTCTTCTTTCTGCGCCGAAACTCCTCTTTGCGTATAAAGACTCATGGGAACATTTTGTTTTGATCGGCAAAGATAACAGATGTGTTATTTCTTTATTTACTTTGCGGCCAAGTTATGCAGGTTCACACAGATATTGAGGCGCTTCCCCTGTTCCGGAGGGCTGTTGCCACGATCGGGACATTCGACGGCGTACATCTCGGGCACCAGCGGATCATCACCGGTATGAAGGAGGAAGCGGCGAGGGTAGGAGGAGAAACAGTGATCATCAGCTTTCATCCGCATCCGCGCAAAGTGGTGGACACGGACGACCAGGGTATCCGGCTGCTCACCACTATTGAAGAAAGAACGGCCCTGCTATCCGCCATGGGGGTCGACCACATGGTGATCGTTCCTTTTACCCGCAGCTTTTCCGAGATGTCGCCCCGGGAGTATATCGAGCATTTCCTGATGGCCCGGATCCACCCCGCCACAGTGATTATCGGGTACGACCACCGGTTCGGGAAGGGGCGGACGGGCGACTACCGGTTGCTGGAGGACTATTGTTCCCGGGGTTCTTTTGGCCTCAGGGAAATTCCCCGGCAGTTGCTCGACGATGTAACCGTAAGCTCCACGCTGATCAGGAATGCGCTGCTCAGCGGCAACATTGATAAGGCCAACTCGTTGCTGGGCTATGATTTTTCATTTGAGGGTCGCGTGCAGCACGGCGACCACCGCGGCCGCACCCTGGGTTTCCCCACCGCCAACCTCTGTCCCCTGAGTGCCGAAAAGATCATTCCGGGCAACGGCGTATATATAGTAGAAGTTGAGGTCGTGCGCCCGGGGCCGCTGACTCCTGCCGCCGGCGAGCGGCCGCTGTTGATGAAGGGCATGATGAACATCGGCACCCGTCCTACCGTGGACGGGCGGACGAGAACCATTGAGGTGCACCTGCTTGATTTTAGTGGCGATCTCTACGACGCCACGCTGAAAGTATTCGTCCGGTCCTTTCTGCGGGAAGAAAAAAGATTCGGCGGTTTGGAAGAGCTGAAACAGCAACTGGAGGAGGACCGCCGGCAAGCCATGGCCTTTTTTAATCGTTGATGGGGCATTGCGGTGAGGAAGGAATATCGGCTGGTGGAACTGAGCCGGTCTCATTGCCCGTTTCATTTTGGATGGCCTTCAAAGAAAATCTCAACGCCGAGTTGAGAGGCAGCGTCTTCGAAAAGGTATTTCCCGTACATGCAACACAGTTTCCATGAATAAATTATTCGCGAAAGTACCGGTCTGAGCGTCAGACGTATCAAAGCGCTTTAGGTCCACAGCAGTTGTGTCAGCTTAATCTATATTGCGCAACGGGTATCACTTTAACCGATTCATTGGGTTGGGCACTTCCAGGCGTGCGGTCATTCCAACTACCCCACCATCTTCACCACCAGCTCCCGCAGCAGGTCGGCGTCAGGAGTGCCCGTGTCTTCTACTCCTACGGATCTGAGGTTGTAATGGTGCAGTAAAAGGAGCGCATTTTTCACCCCCTCATAGCCGTAGTTACGGGCGGTGAGCATATAGTCCTTCACAAAATAGGGGCTCACGCCGATATTCTTTGCAATCGTTTTTTCATCGCGCGACTGCTCTCCAAAGATCATGTAAGACCTGCTGAAAAGGTTATACAGCCCCGGTAGTACCATATGTATGGAAGCTGCCTTTGGATTCGCCCCGAAGTAATTGATGATACGTATCCCCTTCACAAGGTCCTTGTTTGCCAGGGCATGCTGAAGCTGGAACGAATTGTACTCCCTGCTGACTCCTACATAGGTCTCGACGTCCTCCTCCGTAATATTTTTCCGGTCTCTCAGGTTCATCAGCAGCTTGTCCACCTCCTTATCGATCCGCCCCAGGTCGTTGCCGATATGATCTACCAACAGTAACAGGGCCCTGGGATCAATACTATATCCTTTCGAGCGCACCAGCTCGGTTGCCCATTCCGGTAACTGGCTCTCGTACATTTTTTTTGTCGAAAGCACCTCCCCCTTTTCCTTCAGCAGTCTGGCCAGCTTGCTGCGGCCATCAACCTTTTTTTCTTTGTGCGACACGATAAAAACGGTGGTGTTCAGGGGCTTTTCTACATATCCTTCGAGTTTGCTGATATCCCGCATCTGCTGCGCCTCCTTCAGGATCACCACCTGCCGGTTACCCAGCATAGGATGACGCATACAGGCATTTACAACGTCGCTCCACTGCGCGTCCCGGCCGTAAAAAACAGAGAGGTTAAACGAAGCTTCAGCTTCGCTGAGAATATTGTGCTCGGCGTAATTCACCAGCTTGTCGATATAATAATCCTCCTCCCCCTCCAGCCAGTAAACGGGTTTGAACAGGCCGCGTTTCCAATCTTTAATGATCTTTTCAACAGACATTTATAATCAGATATTTGGAAGAAATCAGGGCAATATTACAGCAAAAAGCAGCGGTTAAGGGCAATTATTTTTTACACCGGGAATACCTTCCGCTTCAGTATTTTGGAGTAGATTTACACAACGCTTTAGAAAACAATACCCGCGATTGGCACGATTTTGGCCGAACCTATTGCCGAAGCTGTGTCCAAGCGCTGCTTACTATCATCAAAATACACATTTATGAGCACAAGCAATTATCCATCTCCTACCCCCCAAAGCCAACCACCCCGTAAAGACTCAAAGAATTTAATCATCGGTTTGCTGGCTGTGGGTATTCTCGCAACATGGGGATACTTTCTCTGGGATAAGAATAACAGCGACCAAAAAATGGCCGAACTACAAACTCAGTACGTGGCGGTGGATTCTTCTAAAAACGAGCTTCAGAAAAGCTTCGACGCTTCGCTCTCCCGGCTCGATTCCTTAACCGGTTATAATAACGAAATTGAAGGGCAGCTCACCGAACGGAATTCCGAGATCTCAAAACTGAAGAGCCAGATCAACGGCATCCTCAGGAAACAAAAGATCACGGCAGCCGAAAAGAAAAAAGCGGAAACCCTTATTGCCGAGTTGAATGAAAAGATTGGATTTCTGGAAGAGGAAGTAGTCCGCCTGACGCAGGAGAATCAGACGCTGACGACCGAAAAAGCAGCCATCACGGTGGAAAGGGATATTTTCCGTTCGCAAAAAGATACGCTGGAACAACTGAAAAGAGGGCTCGAAGACAGGGTTACCATTGCATCAACCTTAAATGCCACCGGCATCACTATCACGCCCATCAATGAAAAAGCAAGCGGTAAGGAAAAGGTGACCACCAAGGCAAAAAAGGTCGACAAGCTGGTGATTTCCTTCGACGTAGATAACAGGATCGCACAGACCGGTTCCACAGAGATCTATGTATCGATCATAGGACCTGATGGTCTGCCCGTTAATGTGGAAGCGCTCGGCTCCGGAACTTTCACCACCCGCGAGGAAGGCGAAAAACCCTATACCGCCCGGGTTCCGGTGGAAATCGAGGCAGGCAAGAAAAAACACGTGGAATTTGCATGGAAGCAGGACAACGACTTCAAGAGAGGCAATTACACCATCTCGATTTACCACAACGGCTTTAAGATCGGTGAAGGCGTGAGAGAACTGAAGAAAGGGGGACTTTTTGGGTAGGCCGGCTAACCGAGGATGATTCGGTTAGGGATAGGTCGGGGTTGTTTTTGATGAAATAACCCGTTCCCACTAAATAAAATATTCCTGAGAGGCTGTATCAAAAGATCGATACAGCCTCTTTTTATTTTGGTGTACCTATCTATGCCTGATCGCCTGTGGTGGCGGTCTACAGCAGCGCGCGTATGGATGCCCGGCCGATATGCACTACCCGGGCGCTACCGGGCTTGCGCCCTTCGTACTGAATGTTCATTTCCAGGTTCTGCGAGAGGCGCTTGCTGATGTCAAAATTCCATAAATAGTTTTTACCGGGCAGCAGCCCGTCGAGCAGGATATAGGCAGCGGTGCTGTTGGTGTTCGGTACTGCCTCCAGCGAAGAGAAGGAGATATTGCTAAACGTCAGTTTGCCCTGCAGGGAAATATTCTGCAGGGCGTTATATTTCAGCTCGGTATTGATAGACCGACTAAGGGATCGCTCCTCATTACCAATGCTGTTCTTCCGCTCGCCATACCGGTATCCCACCACAGCGCGAAAGCTGGTGCCGCTGGTAAGGCTGATCCTTGGCTCCAGCGATTCCTGACGGATACGGAAGTTACGGTTGTCGAATTTAACGCTGGAACTGGCCAGCTCATTCACTCCTGAACGGGCCGTGAAGTCCAGGACGACCATCTTCGTGATATTATACCTGCCCCTTATGCTCCAGTCGTTCAGTTTCCGGGTTTCATATCCGTAAGTCAACAACGCCTTTGTTCCGTTCCTGGAGTTGTTTACGTCTATCCCCCAGCGTTGACTGTAGCGATTGAAAGAGAACGTGTTCACCAGCGTAGAATTCAGGGTGATCAGGGAAGTGTCGCTCAGTGGCGCCTTGAACGGATTGAACTGTACCAGGCCCCGGGCTTGTTCTTTTTTGTTGATCTGCAAGGCCGACTGCAAGTTGATGCGGGCGATCAGCCGCGAAAATCCCCCCGCCGCCGTGGTGTTGATCACCGATCGGGGATTGATGCCAATGCTGTAATTGAACGTGTTGTAATTTGCTTTCACAAACTCATTGGTGGGCGTGAATATACGGATGTATTTGGCCTGGTCCTGGAACAACGCCAGTTCAAATTCGTTGAGCGACTGCAAGCCGTTGTTGTCATAATCGATCCAGGTGTATTCCCCCTGTCCGGCAGGCACTTCCAGAAAGGCAAAATCCCTTTTCTGTTCCTGGCCGGCCCCCACCTCGTAAAGCATATTCCCGGCAATCAACCCCTTCCATTCATTCACCTGGTATTCGGCTCTTGCCAGCAGGCTGTTGTCTGATCTTTTATCGGGAAATAACTGGCGGATTACCTTCAGGTTCCGGTAGGTACCGTTAAAACGAAACTGGTGCCGCTCGTTCTTCAGCAACTCGGTAAAAAGCGTGATGTTCTGGCTGCGGTCGGACCGTAACAGGTTTGTCCCCTGGGGATACGCATCTTCCCGGGTGAAATATTCCAGGCCCCAGGTATTGGGTTTTTCAACGGGCGATTTAATCCCTGCGCGGAATACGCGGAAAGAAAAGCTCTGGGGAGAGACCGAATCCGAATATTTGTTCCGGATCTCGTTATGCTCAACGGAATACGACAGGCTCAGCCGGTAGTCGCGCAGTTTCTTCAGATCCTTTATCACGCCGAATGTCGGTCGGAGGAAATATCCTTTCTCGGTCTCGGTACGTATATGCGAAAGGTTCAGCAGGTTGCGGAATTGCCAGCCGCGAATATCCTGAACGTGCTCCAGGCTATTGCGTATCCCATGGAAGCCATCGCTACGGTCGTACATAGTGAGCGCATAACCAAGAGCGTTTTTGGCTGCATCTTCCAGGCGCAGGCCAGCCGTAACAAGCTGTTCGTCTGCAGGCTGCACCACCAGATCCATTCCCCAGTCGCGCGTGTACTCCACACTCCGGAGACGCTCCAGCGGTTTGAAGCGGGCGTCCACATATTCATACCCCAGTTGGGTGGTGAGCTTTTTACCGGTGGCGGAAGCCCCCAGTGGTTTGGTGTTCTTCAGGCTCATCTTCCCGGCAAAGCCGTTATCGTTGTGTTTATCGCGCCGCGAAAAACTGTTCACATCATAGCTACTCATCGCCAGCTCTGCGTCCAGCGATGTATTGTCCGAGATCTGGTATTCGACACCCGCACTTACCACCTGCTGCTTTTTCGGCGTCACCAGAAACACAGCGGGCTCGTAGCTGCCCTGCTTCATCCCGTTAAGGGGCTCCACCCATTTATAGACCTTACCATTGGCCCCGTTCAGGTCGGGCATGTAGTTGCCGAACCCCTGCCCCACTTCCAGGAACGACAAACTGTACCGGGCGCTGTCGGGATCGTTGGAAAACACATAAATGGAATCGTATGAATTACCGTTGTTGTATAGGGTGTCTGTTTTCCAGTAAAGGATCTTTCCCACGGCGAAGCTGTCTGTGGCAGCATTGGGATAGAATGCCTGATTGATCTGGTCGCCCAGCGTATCCAGAAAACGTTTTTGCGAATTGTCGAGTGTCTGGTTGATGGGCGAATTCTTGGCATCGCTGTTACTAAATGCACCGAGTTTTATTTTCAACCGCTCACCCACCTGGGTTTCGTTGTACGCATACAGGTTGGCGTTAAGATAGTTCCGGTCGGAGTATTCGAATTCCACCTGTATCCTTTTATCCTTGGTGATCATTCTCCGTGGAGTGAACGCAATTTCAGCGGTGTTGTAATTGATCACGTAGTCCTGGTCTTCGCCTCGCTGCAACAGTTCGCCGTCCATATACACCCGTTCGGTGTTAGCCAGCACCACAAAGAAAAATTCGTTATTGGCGCCCGTAAGGCGATAGGGGCCCTGGTTGCCCTCCTGGGGATCCAGGATATTGCGGGTGAATTTGCCCTTTGCGATGGAGCCGCTCACCAGGGTCCGGTTGCTGACCTTTTCGGAGAGGCTGGATTTTGTTTCGAAAGAAACACCCTGCAGGCGTTTATAAAAAGAAAGGAAATAAGATTGCTGTTGGCGGAGGTCGATATCTCCCAGGCTAAGCTGCCAGTCGCGTTTCCGGAACTGCAGGAATATCCTGTCGAATTCGTTCAGTTGCTGAGTGGTGCCGTCGGGCTGGATCGGAATATTATTGTCAGTGATCGCAGCCATGATCTCAATGCTATCGGCAAGAAAACCGCTGAGCTGAAGATTGAGATTGGAGGTGACCACGGCATCCTGGCTGTTGCCGAAGGATATCCCTCTACCGAAGCTGCCATTATAATTCAGGTTACCGAAATCGAAGAACCGGTCGCGCTGCTGCCAGTCCCGGGCCGGGGTATACGGCTGTCCCAGAAAATTATTCATGATGCTGTCAAATTCCATGCGCCTTACGGGAGCGTTTAAGCGGGTGTGGAAGACGCGGTATCTGGCCAGTACGCTGTCGGCGGCAGGTGGCTGTTTCCAGGTAAACACGGCGTTAACGGCGTCGAGCGAATAAATGGAGTCGGGCAGGCCGGGCAGGGAGAAGGTCTGCGGAACGATGCTGAGGCTATCCAGAACAATGCGGCCAGCGTCGGTAGGGATCATTTTCATCCGCAGATTAGACAGCGGAGGGCCCGGTCCCGGTTCCTGGGAAAACACCGCTACTCCCGCGTGTAAAAGCAGGAACCATATAAGTATCCGGCGAGACAAAACTGATTTTACTAATAGCGTGAAAATAAGGCATTTATTGCCCTTACGCCGGTTGCATTTTCTTCGCCTTACGGTATTCCAGGTATTCATCGAAGCTCATCAGCTTATCCGAGGCGCCGTTCGGCGTCAGCTCGATGATCCGGTTGGCCACCGTTTGCATAAAAGTGTGGTCATGGCTGCTGAGCAGCACAATGCCTTTGAAATTCTCCATGCTCTCGTTGAAGGCTTGAATAGACTCCAGGTCGAGGTGGTTGGTAGGCTCATCCAGGATCACCACATTGGGGTCCTGGAGCATCATCCGGCTGATCATACAGCGGACCTTTTCACCCCCGCTGAGCACACCCGTCTTTTTCAGGATCTCGTCGCCGCTGAACAGCATCTTCCCGAGAAATCCGCGCAAAAAGGGCTCATCTACTTCTGTAACATGGGGAGGCACAAACTGCCGCAGCCAGTCCATCAGGGGAAGATCGTCCTTAAAATAACCGGAATTATCGTTGGGAAGATAGGCCTTGGACACGGTGGTTCCCCACTCAAAACTGCCGGAATCGGGCCTGCTTTCACCATTGATGACCTCGAAAAAGGCCGTCACTGCGGTCTGGTCGTCCGATACAATTGCGATCTTGTCCCCTTTGTTCACGGTGAATGTTATATCGTTGAACAACAGCTTACCGTCGACCGACTTGCCGAGTTTCTCCACGTTCAGGATCTGGTTGCCTACTTCGCGCAGTTGTTTGAATACGATGCCGGGATATTTGCGGTTGGAAGGAGATATTTCTTCGATGACCAGCTTTTCAAGCGCTTTTTTCCGGGAGGTAGCCTGTTTGGATTTGGAGGCATTAGCGCTGAACCGGGCGATAAATTCCAGCAGGTCCTTTCTTTTATCTTCGGTCTTCTTGTTCTTATCGGTCAGTTGCCGGGCGGCGAGCTGGCTGGATTCGTACCAAAAGCTATAGTTGCCGGTGTAGATCTTTATTTTCTGACGGTCGACGTCTGCCACGTGTGTACAGACCGCATCGAGAAAATGCCGGTCGTGCGACACCACAATCACAATGTTCTCATAGCCGGCCAGGAAATTCTCCAGCCAGCTGATCGTCTGCACGTCGAGGTTGTTGGTAGGCTCGTCCAGAATGAGAATATCGGGATTTCCAAATAGCGACTGCGCCAGCAGGATCCGCACTTTCACCGCCCCGGAAATGTCCTTCATCAGCGTCTGGTGCAAAGCTTCGGGCACTTCCAGCTCACTCAGCAGGCTGGCGGCATCACTTTCCGCGGTGTATCCCCCCATTTCTCCGAATTCCGCTTCGAGTTCGCCGGCCCGCATGCCATCTTCCTCTGTAAAATCGGCTTTGGCGTAGATGGCGTCGCGTTCGTGCATCGTGTCCCACAGCTTCTTATGCCCCATCAGCACGGTATTCAGTACCGTTTGCTCGTCGTACCGGAATTGATCCTGTCTCAACACGGCCATCCGCTCCCCCGGCGTGATATCCACCGTACCCTTGTTGGGTTCGATTTCGCCGGAAAGTATCTTCAGGAAGGTCGACTTACCGGCCCCGTTTGCGCCGATCACGCCATAGCAATTTCCCTTGCTAAAGCTAAGGTTCACTTCATCAAACAATACTCTTTTCCCAAACGACAAGGTCACATTATTCACTGTAATCATCGCTAACTCTAAATTTGAGGCGCGAAGGTACGAAAAATGGGGGAGCCGTATTTTCTGAATAGAATTTTTGCCCCAACTTGCACGCATGGAAAAACTGGCTGTTGTGCTGTGCTGCCTGCTGCTGGTCTTCACCGGGAAGACCTCCGGACAGACCTGCACGGTGCTGGGACAGAACCCGGGAACCGCCTTCCCGGTTTGCGGCATTGATACCTTCAGTCAGCAGGAAGTCCCGCTGTGCGGGAACCGCTCCCTGCCCCACCCCTGCGGCGGGCAAATAGACATCACCGACAAGAACCCCTTCTGGTACAAATTCACCTGCTATACTTCCGGCACCCTGGGTTTCCTGATTACCCCCGATAATCTCGAGGATGACTACGACTGGCAACTGTTTGATATCACAGGCCGGCCGCCGCAGGATGTGTTCACCCAAAAATCGCTTTTTGTAGCCTGCAACTGGTCGGGCGAGCCAGGCCTAACCGGGGCTTCGGCAGCCGGAACCTCCCTGGCGATATGCGAGGGGCTGGAAAAACCCCTGTTCAGCAAGATGCCCGAAATCACCGAAGGAAGGGAATACCTCCTGCTGATCAGCCATTTCACGGAAACGCAGAGCGGTTATAAACTTCAGTTCGGCGGGGGCACTGCTGCGATCACCGATCCCACCCCACCGGGCATAAAAACGGTGTCCGGAGCCTGTAACGGCAAAGAGGTGCACATCGGGCTGAATAAACGAATGAAATGTGAAAGCCTGGCCGGCGACGGATCCGATTTCTCCCTGCCGGACGGAGAAGCCACCGTGATTGGCGCCAGCGGCCCCCTGTGCGGAAATTCTTTCGACATGGATTCAGTGGTGCTCACGCTCGACCGGACCCTTCCCCCCGGCAACTACAGGATCCGGCTACAAACCGGAACCGATGGAAATACCCTGCTGGACAATTGCGACCAGGAGATGGCGGCGACCACCACCAGCTTTACCATCTACCCCGACGTATCTGCAGATTTTTCTTATGTTCTCAGACCTGGATGTATCACAGACACCGTAACCCTGCTGCATCCCGGAGGAAACGCCACCTTCTGGCACTGGCAGTTCGACGACTATTCCTGGATCCAGACCCGGCAGGCCGTGAAATATTTCCGGGGAGGAGGTGACCGCACCGTCCGGCTTACCGTGTCCAACACACATTGCACAGATACCAGCTCCGTCTTGCTCCAACTGCCGGAGAAAATAAAAGCCGCATTTGAGGCGCCGGAGATCCTGTGCACAAAGGATCCGGCGATATTCACCGACCGCAGTACCGGTAACATCAGTCAGTGGAACTGGGATTTCGGAAACGGTCGCGCCAGCGCCAGGCAACAGCCGGACCCCTTTAATTATAGCTCTACCGGCAGGGAAGAGACCCGCTACGACGTGCGTCTCACCATCACAGATTCCGACGGATGTTCCGACACCGCAATACGCCGGGTTACCGTGGCCACCAGTTGTGTGATCACTGTGCCCTCAGCCTTCACCCCTAACAACGATGGCCGCAACGACCATCTTTTCCCCAGCAATGCCTTCAATGCCAACAACCTGCTATTCAGGGTATACAACCGGTTCGGCCAGCTCGTTTTCGAGAGCCGGAACTGGCAGCAGAAATGGGATGGCAACCTGAAAGGACTGCCGCAGCCTTCGGGAGCTTATGTATGGACACTCGATTATATACTCAGGCAGACCGGAAAGGCTTACCACCTGAAAGGCACTACCCTGCTGATACGGTGAGGATGTATGGCGTCATGGCACGGATTTTTCAGCCGATAGGAAAAATGAGCAGCATGAAAAAAACTTCGATAAATAAAACCCGGCAACAAAAGATTGCGGATGATCAGGCCCGCGATCTGTCTGACTATCCACACGATCCGGATAATGAGGCAAACGTCACTAAAGAGGATCTGGAGAACCTGGGTGATGTGCATGGCGACCAGGATATGGGCGAAGATGAGTCCACCGGGAACGCCAGGGTGGACGAGCTCGACAACCAGGAGGGCCTTGATATACCCGGATCGGAGCTAGACAACGAGGGAGAAGCGATCGGCGCGGAGGATGAAGAAAACAATTATTATAGCCTTGGGGGCGAACGCCACGAGGATCTTGAGAACGATGAACCATAAGGCTGTTGCCCGGCACGACGCACGGAGCCAATTACTGGTATATTTGCAATATGGCCAGCGAAATGATCATCCGTCGGGCTGAGAACACCGATATACCTGCTATCCGCCACCTCGCCTATACAATATGGCCGGCGGTTTATGATCCCATTATCGGCCCCGCCCAGGTTAAATATATGCTCAACCTGTTCTACAGCGAACAGGCGCTCCTTCGGCAGTTCGGCGAAGAGGAAGTGTTCCTGCTCGGTTTTCCGGATGGGAAAGCCGTAACGGACGCAACAGCCGTGGCCTATGCCTCCTACCAGCCAGACCGGAAAGCCGCCGGCGTTTACAAAATACCCAAACTCTACGTCAACTCATCACTCCGGGGAAAAGGTATCGGACGGAAAATGCTCGACGCGATCACCGGTGAGGTAGATGCCGCAGGCGGCGAGGTGCTACGCCTCAATGTCAACCGCCGGAACCCCGCTCTCTCATTCTATAAAAAATACGGCTTCGCCGTGACCGGCGGGGAAGACACCGCCATCGGAGAAGGATATTTCATGAACGACTTCGTAATGGAAAAACAACTGGGATCACCCTACCCTGCCGGAAAGCGGGATACCAGCGGGCAACGCACACAGCATCGATAAGGTCATCCGCCAGGTGAGAGCAGGATGCCAGCAGCCAGTGCAGAAATAAACCCATAGATCATCCCGCCAGGTGAGAAAACAGGATACCGGCGGCGACGGCGGCGTTCAGCGATTCGGCACTCCCCAGGCGGGGTATGGTTATTTTCTCCGAAGCCAGTTGGAGCAGTTCCGCACCAATGCCTTTCGACTCATTGCCCACCAGGATGATCCCCTCCTTTAGCCGGCCTACGTCGCGAACGTCCCGCCCGTCTAACGTTGCAGCATACACGAGTATATCGGGATGGGCGGTAAGCACTGCCTGCAGGTCTTCATGCCAGACGCCGGTACGTGCAATACTTCCCATAGTGGATTGAACCGTTTTAGGGCCGAAGGTGTCTGCGCAGCTCCTGCTGCAGATCACCTGCCTGATGCCAAACCAGTCGGCGCAGCGTATAATAGAGCCCATATTACCTGGATCCTGGATATCATCGGCCATGAGCGTGATATGGCCTTTTAGCGTAAAGGGCCGGGGAACAGGTTTTCTGAACAGTCCCAGCACTTTTTGGGGTGAGGTTTGAAACGACAGCCGTTCCAACTCATGCTGCGCCACTGCCACAACTTTAGATGGATCAAGTGCAGGATGCTGCGCGATCCACTCAGGCAGTGCGTACAGCTCCAGCAAGGGGGTAGCAGGCTCGGCTAATAGTTCGTTAATAATCTTGGGGCCCTCCGCCACAAAGACACCGTCTTGATCTCTTTGTTTTTTCTGGCTTAAACTTTGGATATATTTGACCTTCGATTTCACCAATATCGCATCTTTCATTATCGCATCTTTTCAATTATCTATGGTATTCAGCAGGCAAGTTAATTTTTTTTCGATACCACGCCCGGCCATTGCTGCAATACTCTTCCTGCTGCTTATTGCGTCGTCCTGTACCGTTCCGCGACGTTACCAGAAAGGGAAACCTTTTGTGTACAAGTCGGATGTAACCCTTAGCAGCGAGCTGCCCACCGCCCAGCGGCAGCAACTGAAACAGGGGCTCATCAACCAGATCGACGACAGCCTGCAGGTAAAAACCGTGCTGGCAGTAAGGCCCGTGCCCCCCTTCTTCTATCATCGCCTGTCGCGCCCCCCCGTCTTCGACAGTCTGTACATCGGGCGTTCCAGGACTTTTATGACGGCCTTGCTGAACACCCAGGGATACTTTAGCCCGGTGATTGCAGACACTTTCAGCATCGATACAGTGAAAGGGCAGCAAAGAGTGAGTGTCCGTTTTTTTGTCACCCCGGGCAAGGCGTTACGACTGGATTCGGTGGGATATGATCTTCGCACGCCCGAGCTCCAGCAGCTTGCCTTACAATACCGGAACCGGTCGCTGCTCCAGAAAAATACGCCGTACTCTATCCAGCAGATCTCGAACGAACTGGACAGGCTATTGGGAATTTACCGCGACAACGGGTATTTCAAGCTTTCCAGGGAAGACCTTTACGTGGAGCACGATACGGTGGTTGCGGCGCTTATCGACCCCAGCCTCGGCCTCTTCGAGCAGATCGAGCTGCTGGACTCCCTGCGCCGGAAAAAGGAAAATCCCAGCGTCAGCATCGTATTCAAGGAGCGAACCCCGAAAGACAGCACCCATCTCGAAAAGTACACCTGGGGAAATATCATCGTATATCCGGACCGGCCGTTTCTCCCTCCCTCGCCGGCACCCCGACCGGATACCCTACGGGTGGGGAAATATCAGTTTCTGTCTTTTTCCGAACGATTCAAACTCCCCTTTGTTGCCCGGAACATTTCCATCCGGCCGGGAGAGCTGTACCGGCAGTCGGACTATTTTAAGACGATCAATACATTCACGAACCTCGGCGCCTGGCAGCAGGTGGATATCGACCTGAGCGAAAGGGGTGATTCGGTGGCGCATATCCTGGATGCGGTGATATCCCTTTACCCCGCAAAAAAACAAAGCCTGAACATCGACTTTGAAACCAGCCGGAACACCAGCGATGTGCTCACTACCGGCTCCCTGTTCGGCATCGGTCTGAACCTCGGCATACGCAACCGGAATGCGTTCAGGGAAAGCATTTCCACTTCGAGCAATCTCCGGTTCGGAGTGGAGCTTGGCACCGATATCGTGCAGACCCTGCAAACCAGCTTTAGCCATAATATCTATGTGCCGCGGTTCATCACACCCTTCCGGATAAAAAATGAGAAGAACCTCACCGCGCCGCGAACGATCATCAATTTCAATACGGAGTACACCAACCGGAGACTGTTTTTCGAAGTATGGTCCGCGAAGACGTCCTGGGGATACGACTGGACAAAAAAGAATCATAACTGGCAATACATTCCTTTTAATTTTGAATATTCCAAGGTCAATAAAACAGACAGTCTGATCCGCCTGGAGAAAAGGTTTCCCTCTATCGCGCAGGCTTTCAATAACGGGCTGATCATCGGTCAGGTGCTCTCCTACGCGAAGGGGAACCTCACAGAAAAGAATCCGCGTTTTTTCCGGGCGAGACTGGAAGAAAGCGGAGCTATATTCGGTTTCTTCAAAGGACTTGAGCGGGGTGAGCTGCGGCGATTTGTTAAACTGGACCTCGAATACAAGTACTTTATCGAAAACCCCAAATCAACCTGGGCGTTTAGGATGTTCGGAGGATATGGATACGTGTACGGCAAAACAGGCGATCAGCCGGAAAATAACCTGCCTTTTTTCAAAGCCTATTTCGGTGGCGGGCCGTACAGCATGCGCGCCTGGGCCGTGAGACGGCTGGGGCTGGGATCGACGGCTGCCTTCGACACTACCAGCAACACAGACCGTTTTGGTGATATGCAGTTGGAAGGCAATGTCGAATACCGGTTCGACCTGGGAAGGTTGTTTGGGATCAAGCTAAAAAGCGCCTTTTTTGCGGACATCGGTAATATATGGGGCAGGTCTTTTGACGGCAATACCAATACCCGCATCGATTCTGCGGAATTTAAGCTGAGCAGGCTGTACACCGACCTGGCGGTGGGGGCCGGCACGAGTTTACGATTCGATTTCGACTTTTTCCTGATCCGGCTCGACTGGGCCTATAAGATCAAGAATCCAGTCTATGCCCGAGAAAACGATGGATGGTTTCACAAGCTCCAGCTCGGAAGCGGTCAGTTTCAGCTCGGCATCGGCTATCCTTTTTAATAACCCCCGCCCGAGCACCAGCACGTAGCTGGATTTTCAATACAATTTTATCCCCGGCATCGGCTATCGGTTTAATAACTCCATCGATAGGTCAGCAGTTAGCTGGCACTTTCAATACAATTTTATTGCCCGACCAGGGCCCGGATCCGTTCTTCGGCCTGTTCCATGGTCCAGGCGTCCTCTATGCGAAATTCACCGATCCGCGTCCTGCACAATTTGCTGAGATAGCCGCCGCACCCGAGCGCTGCACCGAAGTCCTGCGCGAGGCTGCGGATATAGGTACCTGTAGAACAGACGACCTTGAAATGTACTTCGGGCAGTTGCAGTTCGGTATCGAATGTGGAAATCAGCACCTTTCTCGCCGCCAGCTCCACTTTTTTCCCCTGCCGGGCCAGCTCGTAAGCGCGTTTACCATCTTTCTTGACCGCCGAGTGCGCCGGGGGCACCTGTAATATCTCCCCGGTGAAACCAGCCGCTACGGCAGCCACCTGTGCGGCTGTGATCTGGCTGCAATCTTTGAGATTCTCCGGTTCGCTTTCCAGATCGTAGGTAGGGGTGGTGGCACCCAGGGTAATGGTACCGGTGTACTCTTTTTCACGGGCCATGTATTCATTGATCTTTTTGGTGAATTTACCGGTACAGAGGATCAACAGCCCCGTTGCCAGGGGATCGAGGGTTCCGGCATGGCCGATCTTGGGGATCTTCAGCAGGGAGCGGAGTTTACGCACCACGTCGAATGAGGTCCAACCGTAAGGCTTATCGATCAGCAGCACCCGGCCTTCTTCAAATATATTTCCATTCATTGGTTTACTTTATCTTCCGAAGTAAAGGAAATATTTACAGTCAGGGAATTCATTTCCAGAAATATGCGGGCCCGGATCGACTGAGGGCAATATTCATAGCCATTGAATCTTTTAAAGCAGGTAGAGTTAAATCGCCTGCCTTGCTTTCAACTCGAGGTATTTGTTGACCGTATTCACGCTGAGGTCTTCGGGAGGTGTCAGGATGGTGAATATGCCATGCTGCTGGAGCTCTCGCACCATTAATCTTTTTTCGTGGTCAAATTTTTCTGCGATCGTGCGGATGTACAGGGTTTCGATATCGGTGGCAGGAGTGGTTGTCAATTGTTTCAGCTCCGTGTTCTGGAAAAACACCGTCAGCACGAGATGGCGGCGGGCGATCCCGCGGATAAAAGGAAGCTGCCGCTGCAGGCCCGACAGGGATTCAAAATTTGTGAAGAGCACGATCAGGCTGCGTTGGGAAATCTTCGTGCGCACCAGCGAATATAGCTTCTCATAGTCGCTCTCTCCAAAATCGGTCTGCTGATCGTACAGCGATTCAAGAATATTGTTCAGTTGGTCAGGCCGGCGGTCGGCCTGCAATATCTGCCCATCGCGATGACTAAAACTAACCAGGCCGGCCTTATCGCGCTTCAATAACGCCACGCGGCACAAAACCAAGGCCGCATTTATCGCATAATCCAGGAGGGTTAGCCCCAGAAAAGGCATTTTCATCACCCGTCCCTTATCGATGATACAATAAACCTGCTGGCTTCGTTCGTCGGTATAACTATTCACCATCAACTGCCCTCCTTTGCGCGCTGTGGCTTTCCAGTTCAGCGTGCGGATATCGTCGCCATTGACATACTCTCGTATTTGTTCAAACTCGAGGCTATGCCCGGTTTTCCGGATCTTCCGGCTACCGACGTCGTAGATCCGGTTGGAATAGGCAAGCAGGTCAAATTTTTTCAGCGAATGAAAGGAAGGATACACTTTCACGGACTGCCGGGCCGCCGCCTTATAGCGCCTGACAACCAGCTTTAAAGGGGTGGATACAAAAACGTTGAGATCCCGGAACGTGTACTCACCTCTGGTCAGGGGCCGGACCTCATATTGCAGCCGGCTGCGGGCGCCTGATTCCAGAAAGCTACGCAGCGAAAAATCGCGTCGCTGGAATTGTTCGGGCAGTTCGTCGATCACCCTTATGCCCGCCCGGAACGAATAGTTATTCTGCAGGAGGATACCGATGTGGCTGTGATCGCCATTACTCAGCCGGTCGGGAAGCACTCTTTCCGCCGTGATACCCCCTGATTTTAGAAACAAGACGAGGTAGTCGGTAACCACGACCAGCAAAAAAATAACCGCCAGTATTTTTGCGATGATGAACACTATCGTTATCGCATACCCGATCAGAAAAAGGAGTATGAGGGCGGCAAACGCCGTATAGAACCTTTTATCAAAAAAGAGCGGGTACAGGTATCGTTGGTATATTCTCATTATCGTGGAACTTCGATTCCTTTGATGATCTCCCGGATCACTTCGTCCGTTTCTATGCCTTCCATCTCTTTTTCCGGTGAGAGTGTGATGCGGTGCCGGAGCACCGGAGGCGCCAGTTGAATAATGTCTTCCGGTGTGATAAAATCGCGCCCCCGGATGGCAGCAAGGGCCTTTGCTCCGTTCAGTATACCGATGGATGCGCGGGGCGAAGCGCCGAGATAAATGGACTTATGTGCCCTGGTATTTCCGACAATAGTTGTGATAAAAGGAATCAGTTTGTCTTCCACCCGTATCTTCCGCACCTGCGCGCGGAGGTCCTGGATATCGGTGGCAGACAGCACAGGGCTCACCTGTTCTATCATATGCTCCTGACTCGAAAGATGGTGTTTCATCACGATCTCATATTCTTGCTCCGCCGTGGGATAAAGTACGTTGATCTTGAAAAGGAAACGATCCAGTTGTGCTTCCGGGAGGCGGTAGGTGCCTTCCTGCTCCACGGGGTTCTGCGTAGCCACCACCATAAAAGGTGCAGCGAGGCGGTAAGTCTGGCCGTCGACCGTGACCTGCTTTTCCTCCATCACTTCGAACAGGGCGGCCTGGGTTTTTGCAGGGGCGCGGTTGATCTCATCGATCAGGATGATATTGCTGAAGATGGGACCTTCCCGGAACTGAAAAGTGGTTTCTTTAGGATCGAATACGGAGGTGCCGATCACATCGCTCGGCATCAGGTCAGGTGTAAACTGGATCCTGGAAAAACCGACCGATAAACACCTGCTCAGTAATTTGGCGGCGAGTGTTTTGGCCACTCCTGGAACGCCTTCGATCAACGCATGGCCTTCGGCCAGCATAGCGGTCAGCAGTAGTTCCACCATCTCTTCCTGGCCCACGATCACTTTACCGATCTCATTCTTCAGCCTTTCTACCGACTGCTGCAGTCCATTCAGGTCGGTCCGTTGCTCAAACAGGTTTTCTTCCATGGTTAGGTTTGTTTATAAAATTTATCCGTTTTGCTATTAAATGCAAGCAGTTCCTCATCAGAAACCGAAGCCTTGTGCTCCAGTCCTTTAACATAGGCTACTATCTCATTCAGTTCCGTGAATGAATAGCCGCTTTTATAAGATAATCTCTTCACAAATTCATCCGTGAGTTCCGTGGTGGGCAGGCGGTATCGCAATCGCACGTGGCTAAGAAAATGTGCAGATATCTTCTCTGCCAGGTTCTTATTGTCTTTGCGCTGGTAATACAATCTTCCCACCGTTTTCACAAAATCCAGCGAAGTATTGTGCAGCGGTTTTACCAACGGTACCACCCGCTGCTTTCTTTTCGATTCAAAGATATAGATGATCGCAAAAAGCAGCACCGCTAGCCAGAAGGCCCAGCGGAGCACCTCATTTTGGAGAAACACACCGAGTTTCGAGTACCCCGATCGTTCTGCATTACCGACGCCGTTGGAATGGGTGCGGTAATATTCATCCCACCATATGGTGTTGACCGAGTCGGGAAGCGAAGACAAAGCCAGATCGTAATAGTCCTTGTTATCGCCGTGCAGCAGAAAAAAATTGGTGAAGGCTACCGGAGCCAGGTGCAGCAGTACCGATCCGCCACGCTGGTAGGTGAGCTTTACGAAATTAGCGTTGCCGGCGACGTCTTTGCCCAGGATGGTGGTCACCGTACTATCGAGGCTGGTGAAATAATTTGCCGCGCGAATACCGGGGTAGCTGAACGAAATGGAATCGTAAGTATCGGGATCAAGTAGGCTGAGCGTGAGCGAATCTCCCCTGAATAGGATGGGTCTGCCACCCGATGCCGAGAGCCGGAAGCTGTCGAGCATATTCTGCCCGATGTTTAAAGCTGAGATGAACACATGATTGCCGGCAATGGCATAGTTCAGGATCGCTTTCAATTCCTTTTCGTCGGGTTCGATAGCACGTCCGATGACGAAGTAAGCGGAGCCGCTTTCGTTCATGCCGTAAAATGCAATGGGTGAACGATTGGTCGTCTGTACTTCTGCATCGGGAAAGAGATAGGAAAGGTGGTGCCAGGCGTACCAGGTGCCGTAGGGAATTCTGTCGTTCCGCCACAGGCTCATTCTTTTGCTGATCTGTTTTCCGCAGCCGGCGAGGAAAACGAGCAGGAGCAGCAGCGCAACGGGTCGATATGAAAGGTGCGGATTCAATCTGCAGCGATGAATTCTTTAAATCCCGATCTAATTCTTTCGAATTGCAGGGTGTCGGGCTGGTATTGCCCGTACCATACATATTCGTAGATGCGGGTGAGGTCCGCGAAGGCGGTGGCAGCACGCTGTCCACGCATCTGAGCCATATAATCGTAGTTGGTGGACCGGGCATCCAGCCGGATCATATTACGGTGGTGCAGGAAACGAAGGGTAATAAGATAATAATATCGTATGGCCAGCCGGTATTGCCCTTCCGCCACCGCCTCGTTGATCTTCTCCTCCAGGTTGCCCGGGATCAGGGCTGTTTCTTCGCCGTCGGCAGCGTTTTTCCTGCGGCGGCTTCGCCGTATGATAAAAAGGTTGTTCACTACGATGATCTGGTACAATACAAAGCCGATCAGCAGGGTCAGGAAAGCATATAGCACAATTTTCAACAGCGGGCTGCCCAAAAAGGAGGCGCCCGCTTTTCCAACGGAGTTGTTGGGTGTATCCTTTTTCCAGAAAGCCGGATCGTTTGCATACAGGAATTCTTTCTGCTTTTTCAGCCGCTCGGGCACCGAGTCGGGAACATGCCTGACCATACGGGCGGGCGGGTCAGCGGGACCGGGTTGTACACTCCCGGCTTCCTGCGGGGCGGGGCGACTGAGCAGATCGGGTTGGATATTTTCGGCCTCCTGTGCCGGGGCGCCTGGATCAGCCGGATAAGGCTGAATGCTGCCGGTTTCCTGCGCCAGTGCGGGCGCCTGCAGAGCCGTCAGCCATACGATCAAAAAAAATAATTTATAAAGCTGCCTGTTCATCGGTTCCGGTGATTCCTTTAGCGTTTGTTCTTTTTTGCAGTATAATGGGCCATGCCACAAAATACCACAATATAAAAGCAAGGGAACAGATCAATATGGAAATACTCAAAACGCGGGGCATCGTTGCGTAACGTGTGATAAAGCCTTCCAGGAATGCAGCCGCGATGAACACGGGGATCAGTCCGATCATCATTTTTATTCCGTCTTTGGCTCCGCGCTTCAGCGAATCGATCCTGCTGTACGTTCCGGGAAAAAGTATGCTGTTACCCAATACCAGCCCGGCCCCACCCGCGATGATGATGGCGGATATCTCAAGGGTCCCGTGGATCCATACCACCAGCACGGATTGCCAGCCCAGTTCGTTCATAAAAAAAAATGCCTGAAAAGCGCCCAACATCATGCCATTATTGAACAATAACCATATCGTGCCCAGGCCTGCCAGCAGTCCCCCTACAAAAACCATAAAGGAAACCTTGATATTGTTCAGGGCAATGGTAAAGAACATAGTCAACTGGTCGGTATGCCCGTATACTCCGAACGGCTCTCCTTTTGCGATGTTGTCTTCCGTCATCTCCACGTAGCGGTCACCCAGTACCCCCCTTACAAAGGTCTGATCCTGGGCTGCCGAGAACGCCGCCATCAGTGCGAAAGCGGTGAACACCAGGAATGCGCACAATAGCTCGCGGTGATATCTCCTCACCACGAGCGGAAGCTCCCGCGTCCAGAAGCTGATGAGCCGGGAACTTTCTTCGCGTTTATTCCGGTAGATGCCGAGATATATTTTCGAGGCCAGGCCATTCAGATATTGCGTTACCCGGCTTCTCGGATAGAAAGTGCGGGCGTAGCCAAGATCGTTCACCAGCTCGGTGAATTCGTGCGCCATCTCGTCCGGGTCGGTGGAAGTTTCATACTGATACTTCTTCCATTTATCGATATTATTTTTAATAAAAAGGCCTTCGCGCATAATTCGTTACTGTCAACCCATAAATATAATAGTTATATCTTTAAAGATATGCCCATTGTAAAATTAGACACCGGTTATAATATCGAGGTGGAGTTTGCAGTGGCGCCTTTCCACAAACGATTGGCGGCATGGACGATAGACCTGCTAATCTGCTGGCTCATCATCAAGTCACTCGCCTCGGCCGCGGGGGCAGATTCGTTTTTCGTCTGGACGCAGCTCGGTGACTTGAAAGGTGCCCTAATCAGCCTGCCGGTGCTGTTCTATCATCTTTTTTTTGAGGTAGCTATGAACGGCCGAAGCCCGGGCAAGATCGTGATGCAGTGCCGGGTGATCACCGAAGAAGGCGGACAGCCTGGTATTGGTCAGTACCTGATACGCTGGGTATTCCGGCTGGTCGACCTGCCGTACTGGATTCCTGTTGCAGCTACCCTGGGCACGCTGCCGTGGTGGACCACCCCCTTGGTTTTCTCGGGCATCCTCTGCGTGATCCTTTCCCCCAAGTCGCAACGCCTGGGCGATCTTGTGGCCGGCACGCTGCTGATCGACACCCGCAATAGCAGCTCCTGGGAAGACACGGTTTTTGCGGAGTTGAGCGAGAACTATCAGCCGAGATATCCGCAGGTGATGCAGTTGACCGACCGCGACATCAATACCCTCAAAACGATCATCGAAACGGTGAAGAAAAAAAACGACCATGCGCTGGCCGGACGGGTAATGCAAAGGATCCTGTCTAAAGTGAGCATACAAACCGATCAGTATCCGCTGGATTTTCTGGAAACCCTGCTGCTGGACTACAACTACTATTCCACCCGCTGATCCCGGCCATCTCTTCCGCCCATTTTACAGGACATAGCAGCGCAAACGTTTGCCTGTTGTTAATCCGTCAGTTTGTTTAGCTTTAGCTGTCCGCGAGCGACTTATTTCTGAATAAAAGAAACGCAATAAATAGTCGAAAGACAAACAACTCACGATGAACCGAAGCATGACCATAATGAAAAAGATATTCCTTGTTTTTTGTATCGTTGCGCTGCAGCAGGTGTTCGCGCAAACCGTCCCCGCGCAATCGACAACTGCGCAGGATCTTAGTTTCAGCGCAGCCGGAAACAATTTTTACCCCGAACGGAAAAACCATCAGGCAACCGTCGAAGGAAATTGGTTGAACCTGCGCAATGCGGTGAACGTAAGCTTCGCGGGCAGCAGCAAACGCTACGCCAAGGAAGACCTACCCGACCTCACACCACAGCGCCGCTGGCAGACCACTGCCTGGCGTGGTGAACGCGTCCATACACAGGTGCTGATCTGGACCGGCCAGGATATTCCTGAGGTGCGAGTTGTGAGCAGTGAGCTGAAGGGGCCCCGCAGACAGGTCATTCCGGCAGAGCAGGTCAGCGCGGCATTCATCCGTTATGTGATGACCGATGAATTTGCCGGAGGCTGCGGACATCGTCAGCCGGCCAACTTTGATTCTTCGCTGGCTGCTGACGTCATTGACAGGGTTGACCATATCCGGGTAGCGGCCAATACCGTGCAACCTATATGGCTAAGTGTGCAGGTGCCGCAGCACGTTGAGCCGGGAAAATATTCCGGCAGGCTGACCATACGCGCGGGGAAGGACTACACGCTGAACTATACCATAGACGTCAAAGAGCACGTGCTGCCCCCTGCCGCCGAGTGGAAATTTGACCTGGACCTCTGGCAGCATCCGGAAGCAATTGCACGGGTGCACGGCGTTCCTCGCTGGAGCGACGAGCATTTCCGGCTGATGCGTCCTTATTACACAATGCTGGCTGACGCCGGCCAGAAAGTGATCACCACCAGCATCATGGACGAACCCTGGGGCCACCAGACCTACGACGATTTTCCTTCGCTGGTGAAATGGACCCGGCACAGGGACGGCTCCTGGAGCTATGACTACAGTCTATTCGATAAATACGTGGAATTTGTGATGAGTTGCGGCATAAAAAGCCGGATCAACTGTTACACGATGATCCCGTGGGCGATGTCGTTCCGCTACCATGATGAGGTACTGGGGCGCGATACAGCGCTGAAGGCCAAAACCGATGACCCGCAATACGCAGCGCATTGGTCGCGCATGCTGCGGGATTTTACGCAGCATCTCAAACAGAAAGGATGGTTTGATATCACCACCATCGCCATGGACGAAAGGCCGCTGGCGGATATGCTCAACGCGATCCGCATCATCAAGGCGGTGGATCCCCAATGGAAGGTTGCGCTGGCCGGTAATAAGTATCATCCTGAGCTGGCCGATGATATTTATGATTACTGTCTGAGTTCCGAGTTTGAATTCGGGGAGGAGATCCTGGCGCGCCGTATCCGGGAGGGTAAACCCAGCACTTTTTATACCTGCTGTGCAGAAAAATATCCGAATGGCTTTACTTTTTCTCCGCCGGATGAGCACGTATGGATCGGATGGTATGCTGCAGCGCAGGGGTTCACCGGCTACCTGCGGTGGGCTTACAATAGTTGGGTAGCTGATCCCCTGCAGGATTCCCGTTTCCGCGCCTGGCCAGCGGGCGACACCTACCAGGTGTATCCCGGCCCCAGGACCTCGATACGGTTTGAAAAGCTGGTAGAGGGTATCCAGGACTTCGAGAAGATCAGGATCCTGCGGGAAGAGTTGAAGGCAAAAGGAAAAACAAAGGATCTTCAGGTGTTGGAAAACGCCCTCGCCGAATTCGATATCAAACGGCTGGCCACCGAAAAGGCGGAGGACCGGGTGAAAGAAGCGAAGCGCGTGCTGGATGCTCTATAAGGGGAATTAATAACCACACATTTTTAGCGGTTAATCCTCCTATCTGCACCATGGCAGAATTAGCTCGATAACCAGTTAAACGGTGCTGTGTTGAGGTTCCTTAAAAACCAAAAGACGAGTACAACTACCAATGCCGAGCGGGCGAAAGTCGCGGAGTAGAACAATGACTGCCTAAGCTGCTTTTTCCGAAACAGGTTGTTGATGTGCACTGCCGCTGAAAACGAGACCACCGGCAGGAACAGCAGGAATAATACGTTATGGCCGGCGGCGGCACCAATATCACCATGGAGCAGGTCGTGAAAAGCACGCTGTGATCCGCAGCCCGGACAGAGAAAACCGGTCAGCCGATAAAACGGGCAGGGTGGGAAAAAATGAAACTTCGCTGGGTCAGCGTAAAAATACAGTAGCGATCCGATGATCGCTACTGCTGCAAAAAATATCACATGTTCCTTACGGGTGACCATAATCGTTAATACTTATCTAACATCCATCCGGAGCCCCAGAATGCAGCCCCTCCGAGGAGTAGAATAAAGACCAAATAAAGTACGAGGAAGGCTATGCCCGCAAAGAAGCCTATTTTGGTCCATCTGCCAGCATCCTTGGATGCCTTTTCCGCGCCTTCGTAATCGCCGGCGTCGTAACGGGAATTCACCTGTGCGGCGAAAACGATGCCCGCAATCCCAAAGGGCAGGCAACAAAAAATGGTGACGAGGATCGCTTCCACCAACCAGTTTTTAGGTTTCACCGGGGATACGATCGGTTGTTGAGTTGATAATTCCATTGTTGATTGTTGAGGGGTATAATTGATTGTTGAAGTGTGTAGCCATATTTGGAGCGTACTATTGAATAAAAACGCAGCTTAATAAGCCACAGCAAATAACACTCTTTCTTCGCTAGGGTTCCCCGTAAGCACACATTTCCCCGGCTCCTTCTTGTTGTTCAATGGTATACAGCGGATTGTAGCCTTGGTCCTTTCTTTGATCCGCTCTTCGGTTTCCGCAGTGCCGTCCCAATGCGCCGAGATGAATCCTCCCTTTTCAGCCAGCACCTTTTCAAATTCGTCCCAGGTATCTACTGCTGTGATGTTTTGCTCTCTGAAAGATAATGCTTTCCCGAACATATTGCGTTGAATTTCATCCAGCAGGTCTGCAATTACTCCGGGCAGGCCGGTCATAGGCACCGCGCGTTTCTCACGGGTGTCGCGCCGGGCAAGTTCCGCCTGTCCGAGCTGGATATCTTTGGGCCCGATGGCTACACGTATGGGCACTCCCATCAGTTCATGCTGCGCGAACTTCCACCCCGGCCGCTGGTTATCACTGTTATCGTATTTCACCCGGACGCCCTTCGCTTTCAGTTCTTTGACGAGCTCTTCCGCTTTTTCGTCTATTGCTGCTTTCTGGTCTTCTCCCTTATAAATGGGTATCACCACCACTTGCAGGGGAGCAATCTTAGGGGGCAGCACCAGTCCTTCGTCGTCGCTATGGGCCATGACGAGCGCACCGACCAGTCGGGTGCTAACCCCCCAACTGGTGGCCCATACATAGTCCAGCTTGTTGTTCTTGTCCGCGAAGCTGACGTCGAAGGCCTTGGCGAAATTTTGACCGAGAAAATGGGAAGTACCCGCCTGTAGGGCCTTGCCGTCCTGCATCAGGGCTTCAATACAGTAGGTGTCGATGGCGCCGGCAAAACGTTCACCTGCCGTTTTTACCCCTTTGATCACCGGCAACGCCATCCAGTTTTCGGCAAAATCGGCGTAGATGTCCAGCATCCGCGTGGTTTCCTCAATGGCTTCCGCTTCGGTGGCATGCGCCGTATGCCCTTCCTGCCAGAGGAATTCTGTGGTTCGCAGAAAAAGCCGGGTGCGCATCTCCCAGCGCACCACATTCGCCCACTGGTTAATCAGGAGAGGAAGGTCGCGGTACGACTGGATCCAGTTTTTGTAAGTATTCCAGATGATGGTTTCGCTCGTGGGCCGGACGATCAGTTCTTCCTCCAGCTTCGCCTCAGGATCTACGATCACCCCGCCGCCCTCGGGGTCGTTTTTGAGCCTGTAGTGGGTCACCACCGCACATTCTTTTGCAAACCCCTCCACGTGCGCCGCCTCCTTACTGAGGAAGCTTTTCGGGATAAATAACGGGAAATAGGCATTTTGGTGGCCGGTATCTTTGAACATCTTATCCAGCGCATCGCGCATGTTTTCCCAAAGGCCAAAACCATAAGGTTTAATCACCATACATCCTCTCACCGCCGAATAATCGGCCAGTTGGCCCTTTATCACCAAATCATTGTACCATTGGGAATAGTCCGTACTCCTGGGAGTGATTTCCTTACTCATTTGTAGATTAATATTTTATGCTCCTTTTTTTAACAAACCCGGTGCAATGCTTTTCTTTTTTCCGGTGTCTAATTTTCGTAACTTTAGGTATCGGTGAGGGCAAAAGTACGACTTCATCTAAACGTTAAAATCATCGCCATGAAATCATTCGCCATCATAGCTATCGCAGCCACCTTTTTCCTGGGCAGTTGTTCCACGGTGTACAGATCGGGGCAGACACCGGACGATGTGTACTATTCACCTGCTCCTGAAGCAGCAGCAGGTGGAACGGCCTACGTGCCTGCCCGAACCGGCCGCACAGCAGGGAAGTATAATGCAAATCAGGCCTACAATAGCCGGGGATACAGCGGGTATGACGATTTTGCCACAATGGACGACAGGTGGCTGATGATGCGGGTGCGTAACCCCTACCGGTGGTCTATGTTTGACAATTACAGCTTCTATAGCCCTTTTAATAGTTTCTACAGCCCCTTCGCATGGGGCGGCGGATTCCATCCCGGGCTGAGCTTTGGCGGTGGGTTCTATAACCCGTATGGCTTCTCGTATTATAATCACTTTAACAACTACTGGAACTGGAATAGCTACTATAATCCTTATGCGCCGAACATCATCATTGTCAATCCTAAAACCAACCCGGCCGGATATACAAAGGCGAGGAGCTTTAACCCGAGCACTTATAGTAATACCGGCACGGTGAGACGGCCTGCGGTTGCCCCCAGGGCGGTCGATAATAACAATACCCTAAGACCCCGCTATAATAATTCCAACAATTACCGGGCTACCGAGCAGTCGAACCGGAGGGTCAATCAGAATACGCAGTACCGGAACAACAACGAGACTTACCGCGCCCCGGTTCAGGACAGGCCGGTAAGAACCTACACACCTTCCACTAACAGCAGTTCCGGCTCCGGTGGTGCCGTACCGAGCAGCTCAGGCGGTGGTGCCGGAAGCAGACCTTCCCGTAGATAAGAAACGAAGCAACCATAGCATGATAAGTTGTTCTCATCAGGAAGGATTCAGATGCTGAATTCCATCGTGCAGCTTCGCCCTGACGAATCCAGGCCAATGCCGCGCTTCGGCGGAGCAGGGCCGGTAAAGCCTTTGGCGACGCAAGGCCTACCATTGAAAAGACAAATTTGTATACGGATGAAAAGACTCTTCAGCCTGGCCACATTTTTATTACTTAGTTGGCAGTTAAGCGCCCAGATTCCGGAAGACGCCATCCGCATGTCGTGGAATCCTGTTTCCGGCACCGCCAGAAGCCAGGCTTTCGGCGGCGCAATAGGCGCTCTGGGCGGAGATATCAGCACCGTGTTTGTTAATCCGGCGGGGCTGGGCGTGTATAAGACCGGTGAATTTGTGGTCTCGCCGGGGCTTTACCTACTGAATGGAAATAGCGATTTTCGCGGTACCGCTGCAAAGGCGGATGGGTTCACCAAGTTCAATCTCGGCGCCAGTGGGGTGGTCTGGAGCCAGCCCGGATCCGGCAGATGGGGCAACCGAACGATGAGTTTTGCCGTGAACAGGATTGCCAATTTCAACGGCAGCACCTTCTACCAGGGCGCCAACAATTACAGCTCGTTCGCAGAAAGTTTTGCAGAAGAATTTGCCATGTCCGGCCTCCCTATAAACACTATTCTTTATAGCGCTCCCCTTTCGCTGGGCACTAAACTGGCTACCTACACCTATCTGATCGATACTCTGACCGTGAACGGCGGAGTGGAGGTAGCCGGCATGCCGCAACGCAACGCGATCCTTGCCGGCACGGATGCCGATCTGTTCCAGGAGAAAAACGTCCAGACCAAGGGGGGCATCACGGAGATCGCCTTCGGATATGCCGGCAATATGAACGATAAATTCTACCTGGGCGGTAGCATCGGGGTTCCCATTGTGAATTTTGAGCGCACAACGACCCTGACGGAAACAGACCGGTCGGGCGACAATGATAACAATTTCAACTATGCCAGTTACCAGGAAAATTACCGTGCCCAGGGGCTGGGTGTAAACGCACGGCTGGGTGTGATCTTCCGGCCGGTGGAAGCCTTCCGGGGCGGCATTGCCATCCACACGCCCACTTTGTATGGCCTGCGGGAGAGAACAACTGGGCGTATGGAGGCCGATCTGGAGGATTATCTGCACCACCAGCTCAGCGTGGCCACTGCGGATTCGATCTATACCCAGTACGGTGCCGACATCCCGGAATACCGGTACGATCTGGTATCGCCCTGGAAATTTGTGTTGAGCGGCGCCTATGTGATCAACGGAGTGTCTGATGTTAGTCAGCAAACCGGCTTTATCACCGCCGATGTCGAATATGTAACGCACGGCTCTTCCCGGTTCCATTCTGCTGAATCAGGAGATGATGCTGCATACTATGAGGGTGTGAACGAAGGAGTGAAACTTTCCTATAAAGGTGCTATAAATGTGCGCCTCGGCGGAGAACTAAAATTCAACACCTTCATGACGCGCCTTGGTTTTGCGTACTACGGAAGTCCTTATAAGGACACTGAACTCAAGGCAAGGCGGATGAACGTCAGTGCGGGTGTGGGGTATCGCGACCGGGGTATGTTCATCGATCTCGCTTATGTACTGGGTCTTAATAGGGACGTCGACTTCCCCTACCGGCTGGCTGATAAGGCCAATACTTTTGCGGAGACCAGGAATAATAACGGAAACCTGCTGCTGACGGTTGGATTCAAGTTCTGAGCAGGGCGGGATCTGTGCGCATCTCCTCACTCAATCTTGGTTTCCGGAGGCTAGCTGTTGCTGAAAAACTGCTTCTTCAGTGTCGGGAGCGATCCATCGTATAGCGGGTACACGTCTAAACCAGGTCAACTGCCGTTTGGCGTACTGACGGGTATTGATCTTTATTTTTTCAATGGCGGCAGCAAGCTCGCACCGGCCATCAAGGTATTCAAACATTTCGGTGTATCCCACTGTCTGCAAAGCGTTCAGCGAACGGAAGGCCTGCAGGCTCCGCACTTCCTCCACCAGTCCCTGGCCGATCATTGTATCCACTCTTGTATTGATATTCTCATGCAGTTGCGGTTTGGGAAGAGCGATGCAATACTTTAGCACCCGGAAGGGCCGATCTGCAGGCCGGTCGCGCTGAAATTCCCGGATCGATTGACCCGTGCTTAGTTTCACCTCCAGTGCCCGCATCATTCTTTGCGGATTATGTCCCTCCCCGGTTGCAAAATACAGGGTGTCTTTTGTTTTCAGCTCCTGCTGCAACCATTCGATGCCTTTTTCTCTGTAATTCTCCACGATTTGCTGCCGCAGTTGCGGATCAGGTGCAGGGATAAAATCCAGTCCTTCACAGAACGCCTTAATATACAGGCCGGTGCCACCCGCCATCACCACTACGTCGTTTTGCCGGAATACAGATGCCGCGGCCTCTAGAGCATACTGCTCAAAAGCAGCGGCGCTCACTTCTTCATGAATGGAATGAGAATTAATAAAGTAGTGGGGAATGGCATCCAGTTCTTCGGGAGAGGGCTTGGCTACTCCGATACTCATTTCCCGGTAACATTGGCGCGAATCCGCCGATATGATGCTGGTGTTGAAATGCCGCGCAATCCGCAGCGAAAGCCGGGTTTTTCCGGACGCCGTGGGGCCGGCGATCAATATAACGGTCTTCGTTTTCATAACCGTCTTCTATTCAGGCTCAGACATCTTCCTCGTTACCCTCACTAACATCCTCATCGGAGTGCTCTTCATCATCTCCTTCTGTCCCTTCAACACCAAAGCCTTCAGCGCCTTTGCTGAGATCATATTTTTCTTCCACCTCCGTCAGTTTGTCGCCCATCAACCCCTTCACTCCGTATTGTGAGGGGCCGATGCCTTCCCGTTTCACGACCGAAGGGTATTCTATTCTGGCGCTCTCTTCCCTGGACACGCCGATGAGTTCAATCAGGAAACCCCAATGTTTGCTGAAGTCGTATTCATACACAAACTTCTGGTTGGGGTTTTTTATCTCCGAACCGATGGCCGTCTCGGCCATCAGCAGGGGTTCTACCCGGTAAGACCGTTCGTAACGTTCAATTGAAATTTCCCTGCCCCGCTGCCAGTTATCGTTACTCCGGTAAAAGGTGGCCTGGTGTTTTGAATCGAACTCGTAGGATTTCAGGATCACTTGGTGAAGGTCAAAAAAGGACTGGTTGTGTTTTATCACCACATCGCGGTATATGCTATCATCCTCCTCCAAATAAATCCTGAATTTTAGTACGGCCATAAGTTAGTAGTAATGGTAAACGTCAAAAATAAGTAAATAGTTTCAGAAAGGGCTATTCGCCCGGGCTACCTTTATTTGGTGCAACGGCCTTCAAGCCAAGTTCCGCCGCCTTTTGCAGCAATAGATTGAAAGCCGCGTCGTACGTGTTAGGGATATCGCCATCGAGGATGGCCTCCCGGATGGCATTCTTCAGGATACCCACTTCCCGCCCGGGTGCGAGATCAAAGGTTTGCATGATGGTCTCACCTGTTACGGGAGGTTGCCAGTTCCTGATGCGATCGCTCTCTTCCACTTCTTTGAGGCGCTGCTCCACAAAATCGAAATTCTCCAGGAAACGTTTTACTTTGCTCCTGTTCTTCGAGGTGATGTCCGCCCGACAGAGCGTCAGGAGCGCGTCGATGTCTTCGCCGGCATCGAACAGTAGTCTTCGTATAGCTGAATCCGTTATATTCTCCCTGGTCAGGCTGATGGGGCGGAGATGTAATTCCACCATTTTTCTTACAAACCTCATTTTCTCATTACGGGGAAGTTTCCAACTGGAAAAAATCCGTGGCACCATCCGTCCACCTACCACTTCGTGGCCGTGGAAAGTCCACCCGTGGCCCGGTTCAAACTTTTTAGTGGCGGGTTTGCCGATATCATGCAACAGGGCGGCCCACCGCAACCAGAGGTCATCTGTGTGTTTGCTAATATTGTCAACCACCTGCAGGGTGTGATAGAAATTGTCTTTATGCCCCATGCCGTCTATGTATTCTGCACCTGCAAGGTCCACCAGATGCGGGAAAATAATATGCAGCAGACCGGTTTTATACAGCAGGTCAAAGCCTACGGAAGGTTTATCGCTCATAAGGATCTTATTCACCTCTTCCGTGATCCGCTCCTGGGAAACGATTTTTATCCTATCCGTATTTTTCTTTATAGCCAGTAAGGTAGGGGCTGCAATATCAAAGCGGAGCTGTGCAGCAAAACGGATAGCCCGCATCATACGGAGCGGATCATCGCTGAACGTGATATCGGCATCGCGGGGAGTGCGAATTTGTTTGTCGCGCAGGTCTTCCAGGCCGTTAAAGGGGTCAATCATCCGACCGAAGTCCTCCGGATTCAGGCTAACAGCAAGCGCATTCATCGTAAAATCTCTGCGAAGCTGATCATCTTCCAATGTACCTGGCTTTACCTCCGGGTTACGACTGTGGTAAGCATAGCTTTCTTTGCGGGCTCCTACAAATTCGACCTCGTATCCATCTACCTTTAGCTGTGCGGTGCCGAAGGTTTTGAAAAAGGAAACATTCGGTTGCGGATTGAACCGTGCGGCCACCGCGCGGGCCAGCGCAATGCCGTCTCCCACACACACGATATCGATGTCTCCGGTGGGTCGCTCCAGTATTTTGTCGCGCACAAAGCCGCCCACCACATAGCACGGGAGCTCAAGTTCCCTGGCGGCATGGGCGACCTTGTTAAAAATGAACAATTCTTTATCTGTGCAATGAATATCCATGGCTGGCAAAAGTACGATTAAGAAGAAGTTTAGCAGTTCAGAAAACCAGCAACTGTTCATCCCGGATATCGTGCGCGCACTTAAAATGTCCCTGCGGACAGGCATGATGACCGTGTAATCCACAGGGTCTGCAATACAGCGGCTCCTCCCTTTCGATGACAAACCGGGTATCAGAAAGCGGACCGTAGCCGAAAGCCGGGACGGTGGAGCAATACACCACGGCGACGGGAGCGTTGGTGGCGGAGGCAAAATGCATCGGGGCAGAATCGTTCACATAATTCAGAACCGCTTTTTGCATCAGCGCTGCGGACTGCAGAAAGCTGAGTTCGCCACAGAGGTTGACCGGCGACCGGGCACCGGCCATCCGGATGATCGCTTCGGCCAGTGAGCGATCGCCCTTTCCCCCCAGCAGGTAGACCGGGTGTGTTGCAGGCAGCTTATTGATGAGGGCGGCCCATTTATGCGGGGGATACTGTTTGGTGAACCACACCGAGGCAGGTGAGAGGGTGAAGAAAGGCTGCCGGGCATAAGAGGCGACCCGATCGTAGTCGCCCCCCGATGGATAGAGACGGGGCCGCATGGCAGGAGCGGTGACAAGATGGCTGATGAGCTGGTGGTTGCGCTGTACCTCATGTACCTCTTCCCTGCCCTTGCCAAATACATGCTTTACTCTCCGGGAAAACAGACGGCTTAGCGGGTTCTTATCAAAGCCAATGGTTTCTCCGGCCCCCGAAAAGGCAGTCAGCATACCGGTTGCCCCGTACCGCTGCACATTGATCACCTTGTCGTACTTTTTTTTGCGAATAACGGTGAGAAGATGGAGCAGACTGCGCGTCCTCTCCTCTTTTTTATTCCATACCAACACTTCCCCGATAAAGGGATGCTCCTTTAGCAGATCTTCGTTGCCTTTTCTGAGCAGAAAGTCGATCTCCGCCTGGGGAAAAGCTGCATGGAGGTTTTCGACGAGGGAAGTTGCCAGCACTACGTCTCCCGTGAAAGCCGTTTGGATGACCAGGAATTTTAGTGACATAGGAATCGGTTAGTGACGAATATAGGTTAAGCTGCCGTCCCTGTTCCATTTCACGATAGAGGACGCCCGGGAAGGCGTTTCATCCTCCTGCCGGTAGCGCACAACATAGTCGACCCCCGTCCGTACCGTCTCGGCTACCTGGCTGTATATGGCAGGGGTGGCAGCGCCCGAGATATTTGCGGAGGTAGAAACAATGGGCTTGCGAAAGCGCTTCAGAAGGTGTTTACAGAAGGGGTCCCTTACGATACGGATCGCCGCAGTGCCGTCGTCATGCACCAGTTGCTCTGCCAGCCCCACGGGTCCCTGATAGATAACGGTAGTGGGGCGGGTGGTCTTATGCAGCAGATCAAAAACCTGCGGATCGGGGTTGGCAACGTATTTCAGGATATCCCTTTCGTCCGCCACCAGCACGATAAAGGCCTTGGAGGCAGGACGCCCCTTCAGCTCGACGATCTTTTGCACCGCTACCGCGTTGGTGGCATCGCAGCCGATACCCCAAACCGTATCTGTAGGATACAGGATGGTTCCTCCTTCGCGGAGTACCTGCAGGCAGCGTTCGACATCGGTTTCAAAGCCGGTCATTTTAAAAATTTCAGCAAATGTACAGTCTATCCTACCAAGATCATGGCTTTAGGTCGGCAGCAAATCCTATGTTTGCAAAAAAACTGTTCATGGACTGGCAACAACTAATTTCAGAGGCCTGGCAAAACCGGGAGCTATTAAAGGAAGAAAAATATGTAGAAGCCGTACGGGCGGTAATCGAGGAAACCGACAAGGGAAGGCTGCGGGTAGCATCACCCGGGGAGGAGGGCTGGACTGTGAACGAATGGGTGAAGCAGGCCATATTGATGTATTTTGGTATCCAGCCGATGCAAACCTGGAATATTGCGCCATTTGAGTTTTACGACAAGATGCTGTTGAAATCGAATTACAAGGAGCTGGGCGTTCGCGCTGTGCCGCACGCCGTGGCCCGTTACGGTGCTTTTTTGGGCAAAAACGTGGTGTTGATGCCCTCTTACGTGAATATTGGCGCTTATGTGGATGAAGGCACTATGGTAGATACCTGGGCCACCGTGGGTAGTTGCGCGCAGATCGGGAAAGGTGTACACCTGAGTGGCGGGGTAGGTATCGGCGGCGTGCTGGAACCCCTGCAGGCCAGTCCGGTTATTGTGGAGGACGGCTGCTTTGTGGGGAGCCGGTGTATTGTGGTGGAGGGTGTACGCGTGGAAAAAGAAGCTGTACTGGGAGCAAATGTGGTGCTGACGCAAAGCACAAAGATCATCGACGTCAGCGGCTCGTCGCCCGTTGAATACAAAGGAAGGGTGCCGGCACGCAGCGTGGTGATCCCCGGAAGCTATAAAAAACAATTCCCGGCTGGAGAATATTCGGTAAGCTGCGCCCTGATCATTGGTCAGCGAAAACCCAGCACCGATTTGAAGACGAGCCTGAACGAAGCACTCCGGGATTTCAATGTGGCTGTATAGGCAACAGGGCAGCGCGATACGGCTATATGACGCAGTTGTACGACACTACGTTGAATCGACACATTGTGAGCACAAAAGTCGGCTTAACCTATAGTATATTGATTATAATATAAACTGTCCGCCATGCTGGAAATTGTTATCGAAGCACGTAGCGCCGCGATCAGCAAGGCCGTAAAAGTTAAACGCATTCTGCCGTTCCGCCTTCGCAGGATGGTGGGTCCCTTTATCTTCATGGATCATGCGGGGCCAATTAACGGCATGTCTTCGGAACCTTCCTCGCTGGACGTGCTACCACATCCACATATCGGCCTTTCCACGGTGAGCTATCTTTTCGGCGGCCAGGTGACCCACCGCGACAGTCTAGGTGTGGAGCAGATAATTCGTCCCGGCGAAGTGAACTGGATGACAGCCGGAAAGGGCATCGCCCATTCGGAACGATTTGAGGATCCTTCGGTGCTACAGGGAGGGGGGCTGGAGATGATACAAACCTGGGTGGCGCTACCGGAAAAAGATGAGGAGTCGGAGCCGGCTTTTGACAATTACCAACCAGAGCAGCTGCCGGTGTACACTGAGAAAGGTTTATCCATGCGGCTGATCGCCGGCAATGCCTATGGCTTACGCAACGACGTAAAAACGCATTCTCCTCTTTTTTATCTGCATGCCGAGTTACAGGCTGATACGCGTTTTACGCTACCGACGGAACATCCGGAACGGGGCATCTATATTGCAAAAGGAAGTATCGAATTGAACGGCAAATCGTATACCGCGGGACAAATGCTGGTATTCAGCAAAGGAGCCGAGCCGGTGCTCATCAGCCGCGAACCGGCCACTGTAATGTTGCTGGGTGGAGAGCCACTGAGCGAACGGTTTATCTGGTGGAACTTTGTGTCTTCGCGAAAGGAGCGGATTGAGCAAGCCAAAGAAGACTGGAAGCAGGGGCGCATCCTACTGCCGCCGAATGACAATAAAGAATTTATTCCGCTTCCCGACGACCGCTCAAAGCCGGCCGGCAGTGCCCCAAGGCCGGAACCACTCTCATGAACCAGGGTAGTGTGTATAATCTTGTTCTGTCAAAGACCGCAGGCCCGTTGGCGATCGTACCAGACCAATGCGCATGACACCGTAAATTAAGTATATGGATCTGAAATCGAATGAGCCATTCTGGCTGGTAAAAAACGGATGCCTCCACTCCTATCCTTCTTTACGGAAAAATGCGGTAACAGAAATCCTTGTTATTGGAGGAGGTATCACCGGAAGTCTTATCGCCCACCGGTGCATCGAGGAGGGATACCAAACAATGGTCGTTGACCGGCGGGAAATAGCCCATGGGAGTACATCTGCAACCACATCCATGTTGCAATATGAGGTGGATGTTCCGCTATATAAACTAATCGAAAAAATAGGTGAAGAAGGTGCCGTGCAAAGTTACCGGGCCTGTCATGCTTCCATAGATCATATTGG
>CAZUWX010000006.1:93317-95084 GCA_964624205.1 uncultured Chitinophagaceae bacterium | reverse complement strand
GCACTGGGCTCGAACCAGTGACCCCTACTCTGTCAAAGTAGTGCTCTAAACCAACTGAGCTAGCAGTCCGTTATTTCCCGCAAGATAGCGGATTCAGATCTTTCCGCACAACTCTTACCGGTCTATTTCTGTAAATTCCCATCCAGCCTGTATCGCAGGCACCTGTTCCGGATCGGGGCGACAAAATCGGTCGCCGGGTTGTAAATTGCACACCCGGAGCAGCCGATTGATCAATGGTATCCCGGTTACCCTGATCAACAACCGGAAGAAACAATTCGACGTAGAAAAACAGTACCATGGATATACAACCCAAGACCCCTGAAGAATCGCTGGTGATCATGACCGAGCTGGTGCTACCGAACGACACCAATGTTTTCGGCAATCTCATGGGTGGCAGACTGATGTACTGGATGGACATCGCTGCGGCTATGTCAGCCCTTAAACATTGCGCCACACCGGCGGTGACTGCCTCGGTGGATAATATCTCCTTCGAAAATCCTATCCGGCTTGGTAATGTGGTACACATAGAGGCCAAAGTGTCCCGCGCATTCAACTCCTCGATGGAAGTGCACATGAAGGTCTGGGGAGAAGACCTGTTACAGCGCCACAAGTACAAGAGTAACGAAGCTTACTACACCTTTGTTTCGCTCGATCCGAACGGTAAGCCCAGAACAGTGCCCCAGATCACGCCGCAAACGGAGGAAGACGTTGAATTGTATGAAGGCGCTTTACGGCGCAGGCAACTAAGACTGATCCTCGGCGGCAAGATGCGACCCGGCGATGCCACGGAACTAAAAGCATTGTTCCGTCTCTGATCCAGGTCATGCAGTCTGCATTCGATAAAATGACCGGGCAGTCGCATTAGCGCCATTCTCCCCGGTGCCGGTAACCTGCCGTGTGGTTCATTGTTTTTTCTGTCCGATGGCAGTCATCACCTGGTCCAGTATTACCTCAACCGGCGCATCGTAATCCACCGGCAGGGATGCTTTGAATTGAACCGTGAGCACCGTTCCCCGTTTTTTGAGCCGGAGTCCTTTTTTATCAAAGGCCCTGCTGAAGCCGTCGATGATCACGGGGATTACGACGGGTCTTTGGTTTTTGATCAGGTAGGCAGTGCCCTTTCTTCCGGGGGCAAACGGCGTGGTGGTGCCCTGCGGGAATTGTATGATCCAGTTGTCCTGCAATGCCCGGCTTATTTTCCGGGTATCCGACGGATCGAGGCCCTTTCTTTTGTCGCCCTTCCAGGCCCGCCGGACGGTCAGCGCTCCAGCCATCGTGAAAAACTTACTGATCCAACTGCTGTTCATCGTTTCCGCTGCTGCCACGTAATAGACACCAGTAAACGGATTAAGCAAATAATAGGGAACGCCAAGCCGGTCTGTCTTACCCCATTTCACAGCACTAAAAATATGGAGGATCGTGATCACGTCGGCAAAGTAGGTCTGGTGGTTGCTGACAAACAGCACATTCTTTTTCGGCAGGCCTTTCAGGTGTTCGGTACCGGAGATACGCAAACGATTCACAATAGCAAGACCTGGATAAGAAACCACTCCTACGGCCAGGTATAAGAGTTTCCTGAAAAATTTTGTCTGCTTAAGCTTCGCCAATAGCGCCATACGGGACGAATTTAGGAAATTGCCGGGAAGATTATCCGCTATTGTGCGTCGGGGCAATGCAAAATTATTGCGCGGGCCTGCTAAAGTGGACACTGATAAACTTTTACGGACATCATTAGCTGATCCGGCGCATATTTTTGTTATTTTGGTA
>CAZUWX010000006.1:37050-93217 GCA_964624205.1 uncultured Chitinophagaceae bacterium | reverse complement strand
TAAACTTTTACGGACATCATTAGCTGATCCGGCGCATATTTTTGTTATTTTGGTAGACCCAGATGTAAAACACACGATAATGAAACCACTACAACTGATCGGTTTTTGTTTTATTTTATTTGCAACCCGCATACACGCGCAGGAGAACGTTCAAACTGTTCAAAAGAAAGTTCCACGTGCACAGCAGGGAGTTCAGCACGTTATTTTGATAGGCAGCGACGGATTCGGCGCCTATGCTTTTCAAAAAGCGAAAGTGCCCCATATCAGAAAGCTGATGCAAAATGGTTCCTGGTCGCTCCAGGCACGGACGGTACTGCCGTCGTCCAGCGCACCCAACTGGGCATCTATGGTGATGGGGGCAGGTCCGGAATTACACGGCTATACTACCTGGGGAAGTAAAAAGCCGGATCTGCCTGCACGCGTGCTGGACGAGTACGGTATGTTTCCCTCCATCTACGCCTTGTTGCGGAAGGCAAAGCCGGACAGTGAGATTGGAGTCATTTACGAGTGGGAGGGTATCGGTTATCTGTTCCCCAAAACGGCGGTGAATAAGGATCAAAACAGCGACGGGGATGCGGCTGTCACGAAGGCGGCAACAGACTATATCAAGGCCCAAAAACCCAATTTCCTGTTCATTCACTTACACGATGTGGATAGTGTGGGCCATCAGATCGGCCACGATACTCCGGATTATTACGCAGCTATTGAGCGTACAGACGCATATATCGGCAAGATCCTTCAAAGTATCCGGGACGCGGGTATAGAAAAGAATACGGTTGTCCTGTTTACTGCCGATCATGGTGGGATACAGAAGGGGCACGGCTCCATCAGTATGAACGAGATGCAGATACCCTGGGTCATAAAAGGACCGGGTATAAAACGTAATCACGAGATCAGCAGCAGCATTATGACTTTTGATACCGCTGCAACCCTTGCCAAACTGCTGGGATTAACAGCGCCGCAGGTATGGATCGGCAGGCCTGTAGAGGAGATATTCACACGTTGAGGTAGTTGTTTCGGGCAGGCTACGCCGGTAGTTGCGGAAGGGGAATACGATAGTTCCGGTTTGTATTCAGAACTTGTACAAAAAAAGGGGTATATCTGATTTGATACACCCCCTTTCAATTATTCAAACGACACTATTTATCAGGCATTCGTCTCGCCGTCTTTAGCAGTGTTATCTTCTTCCGCCTGAGAATTCTCTTCCACCTGGGAATCGCCTTCAGCCTGGGCAGCTTGCGGGCTGTTTTGTTCCGGGGCAGGTGTAGATATCTGGGGTTCCGGAGCAGAAGCCGCAGATTCCGGAGCAGGGGTGGCTTTTGCCTCAGACTGTTGCCTGTTTTCTGCCCCCTGCCGCTCTTCCTGTTGCAGTTTTTGCTTCAGTTGCGCCAGCGCGCCCAGGTCGCCCAGTGTGGCTTTTTCCATCTTGCTCTGGATGTTCTTTACGGTCTTCCTGGCCGTATCGGCCTCTACGCGGGCTTCCTTCTTCGCGGTTTCTTTCTGGTCTACCCTCGCCTGTTCCCAGATTCTGGAATGAGAGATCACGATCCGTTTTTCATTCCGGTCAAACTCGATCACCATGAATTGCGCTGTTTCATCTCCCATGATAGGCTTACCGTCTTCCCTGTTGAGGTGGCGGTTGGGTGCGAATCCTTCCAGGCCGTAGGGAAGCTGCACAATAGCTCCCTTATCGTCCCTGCGGATCACGGTTCCCTCATGGATAGTGCCGGGCGCGAAGGTATCCTGGAGTGTATTCCAGGGGTCTTCTTCCAGTTGTTTATGACCCAACTGGAGCTTACGGCTGTCTTTATCAATACCCAGGATGACGACATCGATATGACTTCCCACCTTAGTGTATTCGGAAGGATGGTTAAACCGTTTCAGCCAACTCAGGTCGCTGATATGGATCATACCGCCGATACCGGCACTCAGCTCAACAAACACACCGTAAGGAGTGATGTTTTTCACCAGGCCGGAATGACGGCTTCCTTCGGGGAACTTGGTCTCGATAGTGCTCCAGGGATCCTCGCTCATCTGCTTAATCGACAGGCTCATCTTGCGGCTGTCCTTGTCGAGCGTGACGATTTTGGCCTCGTGCTCATCGTTCAGCTTAAAGAACTCCTTGGCGTTGATCGGTGTATTTGCCCAGGTGATCTCGCTGACGTGCACCAGGCCTTCCACGCCGGGAAGTATTTCCAGGAAAGCGCCATAGTCTTCTATATTCACCACTTTCCCCGTTACTACGGAACCTTCCGAGATGTTTTCCGGCAGGATATCCCAGGGATGCGGGGTAAGTTGTTTCAGGCCAAGGCTGATCCTCTTCTTTTCGTCGTCAAAATCCAGTACTACCACTTTCAGCTTCTGATCCAGCTTGAGGACTTCGCTCGGGTGGCTGATGCGACCCCAGCTTATATCGGTGATATACAACAGGCCGTCGAGTCCGCCGAGGTCCATGAACGCACCGAAATCGGTGATGTTCTTGATAGAACCTTCGAGCACCTGACCTCTTTCCAGCTTGCTCATGATCTCGGCACGTTGTGCCTCGATATCGCTTTCGATCAGCGCCTTGTGCGATACCACCGCGTTCTTGATGGCTTCGTTGATCTTCACCACTTTAAACTCCATGGTCTTGCCGACGAACTGGTCATAATCGGTAACCGGCTTCACATCGATCTGGGAGCCGGGCAGGAAGGTTTCCATACCGAATACGTCCACGATCAGGCCGCCCTTGGTTTTGGAAGTAACTGTTCCGGTGATCACTTCTCCGGTTTTGTGCACTTCCACTATACGCTCCCATGCGCGGGTGATACGCGCCTGTTTGCGACTCAGGTTAAGATTACCTTCACGGTCTTCTTTCTCCACTACCATTACTTCCACCTCATCCCCGGTATCCAGGTTCGGTATATCCCGGAACTCATTCAGGGAAACCAATCCGTCGCTTTTAAACCCGATGTTGATCACCACATCGGTCTTGGTCACCCCTACCACGATGCCTTTCACCAGTTCCCCGTCGGTCACTGCCTTAAAAGTGCTTTCATACACAACGTCGTACTTCTTTTTTTCTTCTTCCGAATAAATGGTCACGTTGCGTTTGTCGACACTCCAGTCAAAATCATCATGTGCCGACTCCGCCGGCGAAGATGCGGTTTCCTCTACAGGGGGGTTTGTTGTCGCTGTTGCCTCCGGAAAAACCGGAAACTCCCGTACTTCAGCGTTTGAATTAATAATATTGTTGTCAGACATAAAAAATAAACCCGATGGTTTTAAAATTCGGGGCTGCAAAGATAACTCAAAAAGGGGGAAAAGGTTCTCTTTTCAGGCAGTTTTTAACGAGCTAAACGAAGACGACGCCAACAGATACCGGCCTGCGGATACCGGTTCCACAAGCACGGATCAATGTATTCAGCGATGGGAGGAAAGCGAGGGGGCGAAGCCAATCCTCGCTTTTGCCGCGCTGAGGTAGTCTGCCAGCGCATAGTTAAAAAGGGCAATAGACAACATTTCAAGGAGTTCTTCGGCTGAGCTCAGCAGTTTGTCGTACAGGTGACCGATCTCATATATTTTCAGCACCCGTCCCTGCAGCGGTTCAAAACCGATGGCTGCGGCTACGAAAACCAATCCGGAAATGATAAACAGCCGCCGGGTGAGGGGCGGGAGCCTGCGTAAAAAGCCCAGAAAATACAGCCCCGTCAGGAGCGCAAACGCGGCATAGGGCAGGATCCAGGTATAATAAAGATAGCCGGTTTGGTCTTGGGTGAGGTTCCGCAGCTTGTTGAATTGTTCGTGTACGGAAGTGGCCTCATCGATAGCCAGGAACAAAAAGATACCGGCGAGGATCAGCCACTGGCGCCGACTCCCGGTTTCTGGACGATTCTCCGCCATCCGGGAAATCAACCAGAGCTGCAAGGCTGCCAAAGCCAGGATAAGAGTCGAAAACAGCGTGGGGATATTAGCCTCCCGGCCAACATCAAAAAAGAACACGAGGGCACGCGTAAAAGCACTGTCGGATTGCGCCACTTTTTCGAGATAGACGCCCAGTAAATTAATAGCGCTCAACACCAGGGCGGCAATAACCAGCAAAAAAGCCAGTTTACGGGGATAAATGGTTATTTCGGCAACAGTGGCGCCCACTTCATCTTTATTTCCCGTTTCCCCTGCCCTGGTTTTATTTTCGGCTTTTTTATATCTTGTTATCTCTTCCATATTATGCACCGTTCCGTCTCTATCCAACAACTACGGGGTTAGGACAAATCCTGGCTATTGATACGGGCACGAAATTATCACATTTTTTTCTTAATCCTTAACCCAAAAATAACATTATCTGATTCTGTTAACCACCTGCGCCAGCAATAGCTGTGGCTGCTATCCACCCGCTGGTCCAGGCATGCTGGAAATTGAAACCTCCGGTGACGCCATCCACGTCCATCACCTCTCCGGCAAAGAACAGTCCCGACACGATCCGGCTTTGCATGGTGGCCGGGTCGATCTCTGCCAGCCGGATGCCACCGGCCGTCACGAACTCTTCCTTAAATGTGGTTTTACCCTGTACCTGTAATTCCATGCAGCATACATTTTTTACGAGCGTATGTAATTTGGCGGCGGGAAGATCTGCCCACCGCAGTTCCGCGGCAATCCCGCTACGCTCGCAAAGGTGGGCCCAGAGACGGTGCGCGATGCCCAAGTCGTTCCGACCGGTGATTTTCTGCGCCGCCACTGATTGGCGGTAGCCGGTGAGTTTTTCACGGAGAGATTGTTCGTGATGGTCGGGGCACCAGTTGCAAAGAATGTTGAACCGGTAGCCGGCTGCCGAAAGTGTCCTGGCCCCACGGGCGCTCAGCCGCAATACCGCCGGACCGCTCAGCCCCCAGTGGGTGATCAGCACCGATCCCCGTTCTTCGAGCCCGGCCACCGGCACCCTGACCTTTGCTTCGGTGGCAATACCCATCAATCCGGCCAGCGGATCACCGGGTATATTGAACGTAAACAGGGAAGGCACGGGCGATTCGATGGAATGGCCGGTCTGCATCAGCCAGTCGAACATGGCGGTTTTTGGGTAGCCACCGGTGGCCACACATACCAGGTCGACGGGCAGCAGCTCGTTGTTGGCCAACACGATATTCCAGTTTTTCTCCCTGCGCTCCAGTTTTCTCACTTCGGCATGCAGCCTGATCTCCACACCGTAGGTCGCGGCCTCATTCATCAGGCAGTCAATAATTGCAGACGAGCTGTCGGTTACCGGGAACATTCTCCCGTCCGTTTCCGTTTTGAGCAATACGCCACGGTCGCGGAACCAGGTGATCGTGTCTTCCGTAAAAAAGCGATAAAAGGCTTTTTTGACAAAGTGCATTCCGCGGGGGTAACGTTTGCTCATCTCGGGAATAGAGAAGCAGGCATGCGTAACATTGCACCTGCCTCCGCCGGAGATCCGCACTTTGGACAACAGTTTACCACTTTTTTCCAGTATCACCACTTTGAGCGCAGGATTCAGGCGTGCCGCATTTACGGCGCAGAAAAAACCGGCCGCACCCCCTCCTATGATTGCCAATCGCATACGCGAAGGTAATCCGCCCCTGGTATAATCCGGTCCATACGGATAGTTCCCAGGTTAATCGCACCAGGAAAAACCGGCCAGTTCAATAGCACACACTTCCCAGCCTTCCCGGTTCCGCGAAAGGCGGGCCTGCAAGGGCCCCTCCACATGCACCTGCTCTCCGTTCTCCATAATGGCATCGTATTGAACAAAACCTTCCACCGTCGCTTCTTTACATTCTCCCTCCGCGTCGAAGATCAGATCCAGCAGGTCTACCTTATACCAGCAGTTTATAAACGCGGGAAACGCCTCGAAAAGAAGGCGGGCACGAAGCACTGCCTCATGGCGACTAAAACTCCGGCCATCAGGCAAAACAAATGTTTCCGCCAACTGCAGGCCCATGTCGTCGAGCCGGCGATCGAACCAGGCGGCCAGGAATTCAAACAGGCGTTGGCACACATCCTCTTCGTGAGCGGGATGGAAGTCTTCATAGCAAAAATGGCTGGTGTAGCCCGGAAGGTCAAGATGCTCGATGCGGTGCGCAAAAAATTCCTCCGTGATAAACCGGTAAATCTCCCGCGGCGAATAATTGCCCCGTACCTCCAGCAGGATCCGGTGTTTCCGCAGCAACCTCCGGAACCGCTTCAGTTCCGAAGCCAGCTCGCGATCGGTCAGTTCCTCTTCCTTCCTGAAATCCGGCTTCCCGATCCTGTCATGGATCCTGATCAATTCGGGGGAATCCCTGAATTTACGCTCAAACTCATACACCGATTGCAGGAATTGGTTAACCAGTTTCGGTGGAATGCTGCCCTCTCCTCTTATACATTTGGCGCCGAATTCGGCAGTGAGCTTAAGCATCAGCAGTTCATTCTCCAGGGGCAGGTCAAAAGAGAGCTCCTTCTCCTGCCCAGAGGTACCCGAATCTTTCATGAATGATATTTTAAGGTAAGAAAATCAGTTCATGAACGAATATAAAACGACACACGCCACGGCAGTGGGGTGTTTTCACGTCGCGGCGGGTGTATTTTCAGTAGTAGGTCGCGTCTAAATGTGGGTTATTTTTTTCCGTGGATTCCACGTCTTCGAAGGAAGAAAGCAGATCGGGGGCACCCTTGCGGATATGCACGTTGTGTTCGTAGTGGGCGGAGGGTTGCCCGTCGTGCGTTCTGACGGTCCAGCCGTCCTTATCGTACCAGACTTCCTTTACGCCAAGATTCACCATCGGCTCTATTGCGATCACCATGCCTTCACGCAGCTTGGAGCCACTTCCTCTCCGACCGAAATTAGGCACCTGGGGGTCTTCGTGCAGGCTTCTGCCCAGTCCGTGTCCCACCAGCTCGCGGACCACTCCGTAACGGTGAGGTATTTCGCAATGCGACTGAACCGCGTAACTGATATCTCCTATGCGGTTGCCGGCCACCGCTTTTTCTATGCCTTTATACAGGGATTCCCGGGTGACCCTTAGCAGTTGCAACACAGTTTTGTCCGTGCCGACCAGGGCAAAGGTGTAGGCACTGTCGCCATGAAATCCATTCTTAAAAACGCCGACGTCTACGGACACAATATCACCTTCTTTCAATTCATGCTCGCCGGGGAAACCGTGCACCACCGCGTCGTTCACAGAGATGCAGGTAGCAAAGGGATAGCCCTTGAAATTTTTGAATGAGGGTGTGGCGCCATGGTCGCGGATAAATTCATCCGCCGCTTTATCGAGCGTTGCGGTGGTGATTCCCGGCTTGATGAGCCCAGCCACTTCTGCCAGGGCCTTGCCAACCAGTAATGCGCTTTCTCTCATCAGTTCTACTTCCGCACCTGTTTTGTAGTGTATCATTCCCGTTCCGGTTAGTCTATGATGAACAAAAACCTGGAAGCCATAGCAACCAGGTTTATAAATTTAGTGATTACTGCTAAATACAGTTTCGGGATATCGACCATAAGGTCTATTCTTCACCTGCTCCTGTGTGCAGCCTGGATTAGATCGTTGTTGTTGATGCGGAAGAAACCGCCTGTCTGCCCTGGATCCGTCCGCTCTTCATCAGCCCGTCGTACTGGCGCATCAGCAGTTGGGTTTCGATCTGCTGGAGGGTATCCAGTACCACGCCCACCATGATGAGCAGCGAGGTGCCTCCGAAAAACGAGGCAAAGCCCGGTTGTACGCCCATCATCTGCACAAAGCCCGGAAGAATACCTACGATAGCCAGCAAAAATGCGCCGGGTAGGGTGATCCTATCCATTACAGCGCCGATATAATCAACAGTCGGTTGTCCGGGTTTCACACCCGGGATAAAACCGTTGTTCCTTTTCAGGTCGTCAGCAATTTGTTTGGGATTAAATATCAGGGCAGTATAAAGGAAGGTGAATCCTACCACCATCAAGCCGTAGATCGTCATATACCAGGGGTTACTCTGGTCGTTGAAGATCCTGGCCAATCCTTTTGTGGAGTCGAAGTTAGACAACAGGGTGGGCAGGAACATGATCGCCTGTGCGAAGATGATCGGCATCACACCCGAGCTGTTCACCTTCATAGGGAGGAACTGTCTGGCCCCTCCGAACTGGCGGTTACCGACAATTTGTTTTGCGTACTGCACCGGGATCTTCCGGACGCCCTGGATCAGCACGATCAGCCCCATGATCAGGGCAACCAGGAAAGCGATTTCCACCATAAAGAACAGGAGGCCGCCACCGCCTGTGGTGATCTTTGCCTGCCATTCCTGCCAGAAGGTCTGCGGCAGACGGGCCAGGATACCGATCATGATGATCAGCGAGGCGCCGTTACCCAGCCCTTTGTCGGTGATCTTTTCACCCAGCCACATGACGAACAGAGTGCCGCCGGTCAGCACCAGCGTGGTGGATAACCAGAAAAACGGTGCATAGGAGTCTATGATCGCTTCGCGATAACCGGGTGTGTTCAGGTACTGCACATAGGCGCTGGCCTGGAGCACCCCTACTATCACGGTAAGGTACCGGGTGTATTGATTGATCTTTTTCCTGCCGCTTTCTCCTTCTTTCTGCAATTTCTGGAACGGCGGGTATAGCACGGTTGCCAGTTGCATAAAGATAGAAGCGGAGATATAGGGCATGATGCCCAGGGCCAGGATAGAAGCCTGCGAAAAGGCACCCCCGGCGAAGGCATCGATCAGTCCGAGTATCCCGCCGGTTGCGGCGGCGCTCGGATCGATCCTGGAAGGATCAATTCCGGGAAGTACGATAAAAGTGCCCAGGCGATAGATGCCGATGAAAGCAATGGTAACGAGAATCTTACTTCTCAGTTCTTCTATGCTCCATATATTCTTTAAGGTATCAATGAATTTTTTCACTTGCTGTTAAACATTTTAGGCCCATTGAAGGTACAGAAATTATTTCACCGGCAATTCCACGGTGCCGCCGGCAGCTTCGATAGCGGCTTTTGCTTTCGCGCTCGCAGCGTCGACCCGGAAGGCGAGCTTGCTCTTCAGCTCGCCGTTGCCCAGCACCTTCACCTTATCTGTTTTACTGATCAGTCCGTGACTGTACAGCACTTCGGCATTAAATTCTTCCAACTCGTATTTTTCTTTCAGGGATTCCACCTGGCCGAGGTTGAACACTTTGTATTCCACACGGTGGATATTATTGAACCCTCTTTTGGGCAGCCGCCGCTGGATGGGCATCTGTCCGCCCTCGTGGGCCATTTTCCTTTTATAGCCTGCGCGGCTCTGTCCGCCTTTGTTACCTTTCGTAGCGGTTCCACCCTTACCGGAAGCTTCTCCGCGTCCGAGACGGGGTTTGGGTTTGTGTGTAGCGCCTTTGGCAGGTCTGATCTGGTGTAAGTTCATCGTATTTTTGATTTTAACTCAACGGGAAATCTCCCTCGCTTTGTAAATTATTTTACTTCCTCCACCTGTACAAGATGGGTTACTTTATTGATCATGCCCAACACCTGCGGGGTGGCTTCCACTTCGCGGGAGGCGTGCATTCTGTTCAGGCCGAGTGCCTTCAAAGTCAGTTTCTGGCGCTCCGGACGATCGATTGCGCTTTTAACCTGTGTGATCTTGATCTTTGCCATAACTCAAATATTTCTGTACCGCGGTTGTTAGCCGTTGAATACTTTTTTAAGATTGATATTCCTTTGTTTGGCCACGGCAACGGGTTCCCGGAGCGTGGACAATGCCTTGATAGTAGCTTTCACCACGTTATGCGGATTGGCGGAGCCCAGTGATTTTGCCAGCACATCGGTGAGGCCGGCGCTTTCCAGCACTGCGCGCATGCTACCTCCGGCGATCACACCGGTACCGGCGGCGGCTGGTTTTATCAGCACCTTGGCAGCACCCTCTTTGGAGTACTGCTCATGGGGCACCGTACCGTGCATGATGGGAACTTTTATCAGGTTCTTTTTTGCGTCTTCAATACCCTTGGTAATAGCTTCCTGCACTTCCTTGGCTTTACCCAGGCCGTGGCCCACCACCCCTTTTTCGTTGCCTACCACCACTAGCGCCGAAAAGCTGAAAGCACGTCCGCCCTTGGTAGTTTTGACCACGCGGTTGATGGTCACCACTTTTTCTTTCAGTTCCAGTTCGCCGGGTTTCACCCTGTTTACATTAGCTTTTAACATTTCTTCAATTTGAAATTAGCACCCGGCCGGTTCGCCAGGCAGGATTGATAAATTTAAAACGCAAGGCCGCCTTCCCTGGCCCCATCCGCTACACTTTTCACACGGCCGTGATACAGGTTTCCTCCCCGGTCGAAAACCACTTCCTTGATACCGAGTTCTGTTGTTTTGCGGGCGATCACCTCTCCCACCAACTTCGATTTCTCAACCTTGGTGATCTTCTGAGCGGCAATATCCTTCTCTCTGGAGGAGGCAGCAGCGAGTGTGACCCCGTTGACATCATCGATCACCTGCACATAGATATCCGTGTTACTCCTGAACACCGACAATCTTGGCTTCTGGGCAGTTCCCGCTACCTTCTTACGTATCCTGTAGCGTATCTTTTGCCTTCTTTGCAGTTTAGTAGCCATTGCTATTATTATATTAGTTATGTAGATATAATTACTTACCCGCGGCCTTGCCAGCTTTTCTGCGAACCACTTCGCCCAGATACCTTACGCCCTTGCCCTTGTACGGTTCGGGTTTGCGCAGGCTCCGGATCTTAGCTGCCACCTGCCCGATCAGTTGTTTATCAATACCCTCCAGGTATACCTTGGGGTTATCTCCTTTTTCCTGGGCAGTTTTCACCGAAAGTTCCTTGGGTATTTCAAATACGATATTGTGCGAAAAACCCAGCGAAAGATCGAGCAGGTTGCCCTGGTTCGAGGCCTTGAAACCCACACCGACCAGCTCAAGGTTCTTTTTGAAACCGGTAGTCACACCCTCTACCATATTCTGCACCAGCGAACGATACAGGCCGTGCAGGGCGCGGTGGCGGATCTGGTCGGTAGGCCGGCTGATCGCTACTTCACCATCCTTTACTTCAATGAGGATATCCCTGTCGATTTCCTGTTTCAGCTCACCTTTTGGTCCTTTCACGGTCAGCACATGGTCCTTACCCACTGTCACGGTCACTCCTGAAGGCACTACTATCGGTTGTTTTCCAATACGAGACATAGTCTGCTTATTTTAAATCATTCAATTATCAATAAATATAGCACAGCACTTCACCTCCCACGTTCTGCGTTTTTGCCTGCTTATCGGTCATCACCCCTTTGGAGGTGCTGAGGATAGCCACGCCCAGCCCGCTTTTCACCCTGCGAAACTCAGAGGGGCTGGCATACTGCCGCAGACCGGGACGGCTGACCCTTTCCAGCGAGCGGATAGCGGGTTCCTTCGACTGCGGATCGTATTTCAGCGCGATCTTGATGACGCCCTGCTTGTTATCGTCCTCGAATTTATATTTCAGAATATACCCCTGGTCGTACAATATCTCGGTGATACGTTTCTTCAGGTTAGACGCAGGAATCTCCACCACTCTATGTCCGGCAAGCTGTGCGTTGCGCACTCTCGTCAGGAAATCTGCTATAGGATCTGTTACCATGTTATGTTGATTAGTCAGTTCAAAATTTAGTTCACGGAATTACCAGCTCGCTTTTTTTATCCCCGGGATCTTGCCGCCCAGGGCCATATCGCGGAAGGTCACTCTGGATAATCCGAAATAGCGGATATACCCCCGGGGCCGGCCGGTCAACTGGCAACGGTTCTTCAGACGTACCCGCGAAGAGTTTTTGGGTAACTCGTCCAGCGCCTTATAGTCGCCCGCAGCTTTCAGAGCCGCGCGTTTTTCGGCGTATTGCTCCACGAGCTTCTCTCTTTTCCGTTGTCTGGCTTTTACTGATTCTTTTGCCATAATGTATTGAGTTTCTGTTCTGTTTTAGTATTTTATTACCTGCCGGCTTCCGCTCAGGCCTGTTCTTTTTTCCTGAAAGGCATACCGATCTCTTTGAGCAGTTCAAACGCCTCCTCATTGGTCTGAGCCGAGGTGACGAAAGTAATATCCAGGCCGGTGATCTTATTCACTTTGTCGATATCGATCTCCGGAAAGATGATCTGTTCGGTGACACCCAGCGTATAATTGCCACGGCCATCGAAGGCCTTATCGTTCACGCCTTTGAAATCACGCACCCTGGGAAGGGCTGTGGCGATCAGCCTGTCGAGGAACTCGTACATCTTTTCGCCCCGCAGGGTCACTCTTGCGCCGATCGGCATATTTTTTCTCAGCTTGAAGTTCGAGATATCCTTTTTGGAAGCGGTTGGCACGGCTTTCTGGCCGGTGATCATAGTCAGTTCCTCCACGGCGATGTCTACCAGCTTCTTGTCGGCCACGGCGCCGTTCACACCGCGGTTCAGGCAGATCTTTTCCAGCTTTGGCACCTGCATCACGCTGTCGTAGCTGAAACGTTTCATCAAGGCTGGTACAACCTCTTTTTTGTATTTTACGGATAGTCTAGAAGAATATTTGGTTGTGCTCATTGCTTAAATTATTTAATAACCTCACCTGATTTTTTTGCAATCCGAACCAGCTTGCCGTCTTCCCGGGACCGTTTGATCTTAGAGCCGGCGCTGCTTTTGGCATCCCACAGCATCACGTTGGAGATCGCAATAGGAGCTTCCTTCTTCACAATCCCTCCTTTGGTGTCTCGTGCGGAGGGTTTGGTATGCTTGGTGATGATGTTTACACCTTCCACCAGAACGCGGGCCTTTTCGGGATAAACGTGCAGCACCTTGCGGGGTTTCTTCACGTCTTTATCATCACCCGCGATCACCACCACCGTGTCGCCCTTTCTGATATTGTATTTAGATCTGAACCTGTTACTCATTTTATTTTCTTTTATCCCGGTTAGGAGATTGTTTTAATATATAGGTAGCCGGGGTTTCCGCGCCGGCAGGAAATCAAAGCACTTCTGGGGCCAGCGAAATGATCTTCATATATCCCTTGTCGCGGAGTTCGCGCGCCACGGGGCCGAAAATACGGGTGCCACGGGGATCGTTCGCCTGGTTCAACAACACCACGGCGTTGTCGTCGAAACGGATATAAGAACCGTCTTTCCTGCGCAGCTTGTGTTTTGTGCGAACGATAACAGCCTTGGTAACCGTTCCCTTTTTTACGCCGCCGGCCGGGATGGCGTCCTTAACGGTAACCACGATCTGGTCGCCCACTTTCGCATAATCCTGTCCGCTGTTGCCCAGCACACGGATACACAACACCTCTTTCGCACCACTGTTATCAGCTACATTTAATCTGCTTTCTTGCTGAATCATTTTATTTTAGCTTTGAGCCGCCGGTTTATCCCGCAGCAATTAAAAACTTAGATATTAGGCACGCTATTTCGCTTTTTCCATTACCTCGATCAGCCTCCAGCGTTTTGTTTTACTTAAAGGCCTTGTTTCCATGATCTTTACGGTGTCGCCGATAGTACACTCATTTTTTTCATCGTGGGCATGGAACCGGGTCGTCTTTTTCACGAACTTCCCATAGATCGGGTGTTTTACCTTTCTTACCACCGCTACGGTGATGGTCTTGTCCATCTTGTTGCTGGTGACCAGCCCGGTTCTGGTTCTGCGCAAATTTCTTTCAACCATTGTTTTTATATTTAGAGATAGGTGCTTTGCCTATTACTGTTTGTTCTTCAATGCTGTTTTCATACGCGCGATATCCTTGCGGAGGTCGCGGATGCTCATCGGATTCTCCAGCGGTGAAATGGCATGGGCGAACTCAAGTTTTTTCAGCCGCAGCTCGTCTTCCTGGATCCTCGACCGGAGGTCGGTTTCGTTCATTTCACGGAGCCCGTTTATAAAATCAATTCTCTTTGACATCTTTCGGAATTTGTATGATTATTTGATCCGCTCTTTGGTGCTATGCCTGGTAGTCCCTGCGGATGATGAACTTGGTCTTAACCGGTAGTTTCTGTGCGGCCAGGGCCAGCGCCTGCCTGGCAACTTCCATGGGCACACCGTCGCATTCGAACAGGATACGTCCCGGCTCCACCACTGCAGCCCAGAACTCAGGATTTCCCTTGCCCTTACCCATCCTCACTTCCTGCGGCTTACGTGTAACGGGCTTATCGGGGAACACCCGGATCCATACATTCCCTTCCCGCTTCATGCTACGGGTCAGCGCCTGCCTTGCGGCCTCGATCTGCCGGTTGGTCATCCATACCGGTTCCAGCGACTTCAGTGCAAAGGAGCCGAATGCAATGGTAGCGCCTCTTTTAGCCACCTGGCGAATCCGCCCCTTCTGCGCTTTCCTGTGTTTGGTTCTTTTAGGCTGTAACATTATAGAAAATTAAAAATGTAAAAGTTTAGTTGTTGGTCATCTCCTGTCCCTGCGAGGGCCGCCACCGCCTCTTCTGTCACCACCACCCCTTCTGTCGTCGCGGCGGTCGGGCCTGTCTTCCCTTCTGGGGCCTCTTGTATCGCCTACATCCGCTTTCCCACCCACAAAGTTGGGGTTCAGGTCTCTTTTACCCAGTATCTCACCTTTACAGATCCACACCTTGATGCCGATCTTGCCGTATACGGTCAGCGCAAATACGTTCGCGTAATCGATATCCATGCGGAGGGTATGCAGCGGCGTACGGCCCTGCTTGATCTCCTCCGAACGCGCGATCTCCGAACCACCCAGCCGTCCGCTGATCTTCACCTTGATCCCCTCGGCGCCCATGCGCAGCGAAGAAGCAATCGCCATCTTGATAGCGCGTTTGTAGTTGATCCGGTTTTCGATCTGCCGGGCGATGGTGTCACCAACGATCATCGCGTCCAGCTCGGGACGGCGGATCTCCAGTATATTGATCTGTACATCATCCTTGCCGGTCAGTTTTTTCAGCTCCTCCTTGATACGGTCCACTTCTCCACCACCCTTACCAATGATAATACCGGGTTTGGACGTGTGTATGGTGATGATGAGTTTGTTCAGCGTACGCTCAATGACGATCTTGGAAATACCGCCTTTGCTGATACGCGCGTTCAGGTAGGTTCTGATCCTGTGATCTTCGATCAGCTTGGTTGAATAATCTCTTCTGTTACCATACCAGTTCGACTCCCATCCGCGGATGATCCCTAACCTGGCACCAATTGGATTTGTTTTCTGACCCATATTATGGTTTAAATATTTTGATTCAATTATTGTTTAACATCAACAGCGACCGTGATATGATTACTCCGCTTACGCAGCCGGTACGCCCGGCCCTGCGGTGCCGGCAACATCCGCTTCAGGGTTCTTGCGCCATCAACATATATGGTTTTCACCACCAGCCCCGCGTCTGCAGCGCTAGCACCCTCGTTCTTCTGTTCCCAGTTGTTGATCGCACTCTTCAGCAACTTGTAAAGCGGCGTGGCAGCGTGTTGTGGATGGTGCTCCAGCACCGCCAGGGCCTTCTCCACTTCCATCCCGCGGATCACATCAGCCAGCAAACGCATTCTGCGCGGTGATGTAGGATAATTTCTGAGTTTCGCTATTGCTTCCATAATGTTATGCTACTTTTTTGCTTGAATGTCCTTTGAAATTCCTGGTTGGCGCGAATTCGCCTAATTTATGTCCCACCATAAATTCGGTCACGTACACCGGGATGAACTTACTACCGTTATGCACCGCAAAAGTGTGCCCCACGAAATCAGGCGTGATCGTGGAACGGCGACTCCAGGTCTTGATGACTCCCTTCTTTGCTTTCCCTGCATTCACAGCCAGCACTTTGTTCTCCAGTTTGGAAGCTACATAAGGACCTTTTTTAATTGAACGAGCCATATTCTGATGTTAAAAATTTAAAATTATTTTACTTGGCCAGCTTTTTACCTTTTTTCGTCTGAATGATCAATTGATCGCTGCCCTTGCCGCGCTTGCGGGTTTTCAGCCCCTTGGCGTACTTACCGGTTCTGGAGCGGGGATGGCCGCCCGAAGCCTTTCCTTCCCCACCACCCATCGGATGATCCACCGGGTTCATTGCCACACCCCGGGTGCGCGGACGGATGCCTTTCCAACGATTCCGGCCTGCCTTGCCCACTCTCTCGAGACTATGATCGCTGTTGCTGACCTCTCCCACCGTGGCGTAGCATTTGATCAACACTTTCCTCAGCTCACCGGAGGGCATTTTCAGTACTGCGTATCTTTCTTCCTTATTGGTGAGCTGGGCAGAAGTTCCTGCACTGCGCACCAGAATGCCTCCCTGGCCGGGCTGCATCTCAATATTATGGATATTAGTACCCAGCGGCATGTTTTTCATCTGCAAAGCGTTCCCCACTTCCGGAGCCACGGCATCGCCGGAAACGATCGTTGCGCCCACCTGCAGCCCCTTGGGTGCCAGGATATACCTTTTCTCCCCGTCGGCATAATTCAGCAGTGCGATGAATGCCGTGCGATTCGGATCGTATTCGATGCTGGCGATGGTAGCCGGGATATCTTTCTTATCTCTTTTAAAATCCACTACACGGTACTTGGTCTTGTTGCCACCGCCCCGGTAGCGCATCACCATTTTACCTTGGGTATTTCTTCCGCCGGTGATGTTTTTTCTTTCCAGCAGCGATTTCTCCGGTGTATTGGTGGTTACTTCCGCATATGCGTTGCCAATCCTCCAACGGGTTCCGGCAGTAACGGGTTTGAATTTTCTTAAAGCCATTGTTATAGTATCTTATCGGTTTACGATCTGAAAAGCAGACCGCCACTTGTCAATGATTTGCGGCTATTGACAGCCATTCCTTTCCTGTTTAAATGTTCGCGTAGAGGTCGATCGTTTCTCCCTCGGCGATCTTCACATAAGCTTTTTTATAAGCAGGTTTCCTTCCCGAAATAAAGCCCGCCTTTGTAAACTTGGACTTTGCTTTTGCAGGCACCACCACGGTGTTCACTTCCTCAACCGTCACCCCATAGAATTCCTCGATGGCCTTCTTCACCTCCAGTTTGTTTGCCCTGCGGCCCACGCGGAAGGTGTAGGTACGGCTTCCGTCGGAAAGCTTATTGCTTTTTTCCGTAACGATCGGTTTAACCAAAACTTCAGAGAGTTTCATATCTCTTAATAATTTATTCAGTGATTAATTGGAGCTGACTTCTTTCACATCTGCCACGATCTGCTTGGCCGCACTTTCCGTGATCAGCACCACATTGGAATTCACAATATCATAAGTGTTCATATCCTGGAACGGATAACCCGTTACCTTCGGAAGGTTCCGGAAAGAAAGCCGGAAATTATCTTCCTGCTCCCCTGTCAGTACCAGCACCTTCTTGTTGCCGGCATTGAGGCTGTTGAGTATCGATACCACATCTTTGGTCCTGGGTGCTTCCAGCTTCACGTCTTCTACTACGAGCAGGCTATTTTCCTTCACTTTGTGCGACAGTGCAGACACTTTCGCCAACCCTTTCACCTTGTAATTCAGTTTAAAATCGTAGTCGCGCGGTTTGGGCCCGAATATAGCTCCACCGCCTTTGTAAAGCGGGTTCCGGATATTCCCTTTACGCGATCCGCCCGTGCCCTTCTGGCGATGCAGCTTTTTGCTGGAACCTTTTACCTCCAGGCGGGTCTTCACCTTTGCGGTGCCCTGACGCTGAGCGGCCAGGTATTGTTTTACCGCCAGATAGATCACGTGGTTATTAGGTTCCACGCCGAATATCTCATCAGGCAGTTCGATCGAGCGACCCGTTTTCTCTCCTTTGGTATTTAATATATCTACTTGCATCTTGCTTCAGGTTATTAAGATTACTTCTGTATCAATACGATTGAACCGTTGTGTCCTGGAACAGAACCATTCACCAGTATATAATTTTTCTCGGGGAATATTTTGATCACTTTCAGGCCTTTCACCTTCGCGCGATCGCCACCCATCCGGCCGGCCATCCGCATACCCTTGAATACCCGGGAGGCGTCGGAAGAGTTACCGATCGAACCGGGTGCACGCTGACGGTCGTGCTGACCGTGCGACTGCTCACCTACCCCATGGAAACCATGGCGCTTCACCACCCCCTGAAAACCCTTTCCTTTGGTGGTGCCGACCACTTCCACTTTTTCCCCTTCAGAGAAAATATCGACAGTGATGGTGTCCCCTAAATTTTTTTCGAGAGAATAATCGCGAAATTCCTTTACGATCTTTTTTGCAGTGGTGCTCGCCTTTGCGAAGTGATTATTGAGGGCGGCATTGGAGTGTTTTTCCTTTCTTTCGCCGTAAGCGATCTGTACCGCATTGTACTTGTCGGTTTCCAGGGTCTTGACCTGGGTTACGGTACAGGGCCCCGCTTCAATGATGGTGCAGGGAGTCTGCTTGCCATCGGAGGTGAAGACACTTGTCATTCCGATCTTCTTGCCAATTAAACCTTTCATTGCTGACAGTTTGTGCCTTCCGGATTAAAGAGACAGTGATGATGGGTTTACCACCTCTACTTCAATCCCCGTTTGCCATAGACCTTTTCCCTTGTCCGCCGGAGTTTTGCCGCATGCTGTTGAAGCTGTTGCGGTTTTTTGCACCGGTATCGCTTTTGCGATGTCCGCCTGCGCGTTGCGCATTTCGGCGGATGAAAGAAGTACCTATGGTAAACTAACCCGGAACGGCTAGTTCATATTTTTTGTTATCAATACAATCCAGCGCTGCTTATTTCCCGGAGGCTTTCGCAGATGGAATAAAGAACTCTATGCTTTGATCTCCACATCCACACCACTCGGCAGGTCCAGCTTGCTTAACGCATCGACCGTACGGGATGAGGAAGTGTAAATGTCCAGCAGGCGTTTGTGTGTAGCTAGCTGGAACTGTTCACGACTTTTTTTGTTGACGTGCGGCGAACGCAATACCGTGAATATCTTCCTGCGCGTGGGCAAAGGAATAGGGCCGGTAACCACCGCCCCGGTGCTGCGAACGGTTTTTACGATCTTCTCTGCGGATTTATCCACCAGACTGTGATCGTATGACTGTAGTTTTATCCTGATTCTTTGAGACATATGCCAAATCCCATTTTTCGAACGGGGATGCGAAGGTAAGGGTAGTTTTAATATTGACAAAAGAAATGAGTGTTTTTTCTGCGGCTTCGGCGATCTTTTGTCTTACCGGGCGGGCCCGCCTCCTCATTCTACATAAAGCCGGTTGCGGATCAGCGCCTCATGGTATTGCTGCAGAAAACCGCGGCAGCGGTTCACAAGCGTTTCCAGCGCCTGCGTATACCCTTCTTCGCCGAGGCGGTTGCGCGCCGGATTGCCGGAGCGATGATCGTAAAGGTATAGCGGTGTTTCCAGTCGCCCGTTGTAGTGCAGTTCCAGGCTGTCGGCCCGAAAAAGATAAATTTCATCGTCGTACCGGGTGATCAGGCAGCCGCTGCCCGGGCGGTGCAGGCTTCTGCCGAACGACAAAAACGGATCGGGGTACCGCAGTTCGTCGAGAATGGTGGGCACAAGGTCCAACTGCTGAACGGTTCCGGATTCCCGGCGCCCCACCGGCTCGGAGGGGTCGAATACAAAAAAGGGAATATTATATAGCGCGGAACGGCTGACCTCGTTGCCGACGACGTTCAGGACCGAATGATCCGCTATAAAATAGAACACCGTGTTGTGGTACCAGGAGCTATGCCGGGCGTGCGAGAAAAACTGGCTGAGGCTGTAGTCGACATACGCTGCCACTTTTTTATAGGGAGGGCCGGGCATACGGGCAAACCGCTCCCCTGTTCCCGGCGGCAGCCGGAACGGAAAATGGGAGGAAAGATTAAAAAGCACCGCGAAAAAAGGCCCCTGCTGCCGGTCGAGTTCCGCAGCCGCAAAGGGCAGGAATTTATGATCGTATATCCCCCATACCCCATCATGAAAACGGTTATCGGGATAGTCGGCCCCTGAATGATAGTGGTCGATCCCCAGTATATGGCACAGTTTTCCAAAACCGTAATGGTCAGGCGCCGCCCCCATGAAAAAATGGGTGCTGTAGCCCTTTTCTTTGAGCAACGTGCCAATACCCCGGATACGGTTGCTGCTGTACACCGAGTAATAATAAGGTTCTTCGGTGAAAGGCGGCAGCCCTCCCAACGCGGCCACAAGGCCCTGGTTGGAAATCAGGCCATTGGCATAGGCTTCGCTATACCAGGTGCTCCGGCTGATAAGGGAATCCAGAAAAGGGGTTCGGGCCCGGTATTCACTACCGTCTTCCAGGTACTCGCGGCAGAAACTCTCCAGCACAAATACCACAACATTGCGGGGAGTAAACGGCCCCGCCTGTTCCAGTTGGTGCCGGAGCGGCTGCCTGTATCCGGCCGGAAGGTCGGGATAATCTTTTTCCTGTAACTGGCTCTGACGCCGCGCCAGCGAATACAGAAAGGTTACGGTGGAATTGGTGGCCAGGGGCAGGTAGCGGGGCGCCACATCCAGCAACGGCGTATAGGGCATCAGCGGCGTGACGGCCCACCCCCTTGCCAGCACAACGCCGGGAACCGCTACCAGCAGGAACATCACCGCGTTTGCCCGCCACCACCGCATCGTCATACCGGGAGACTGAAAGCGGCACCCGCCGTTTCCGGCACTCCGCCAACCGAACAGGCGGTGAAACACCCACGCCGACAATGCCGCCGCCATCAGAAAACCAAGCACAAAAGGCCAGTACAATTCCCAAAAAGCCCCGGCCGCCTGCAGCGAATCCCTCCATACCGCCAGCAGGTCTGCCGTGCTGCGGCGGAGTGTAAAACGAAAATAGACCAGATCCAGGCAGTTGATCGCGAGAAAGGGAAGATTCAGCACCAGCAGCAGGGCCACCGCCACCCGGCCGGCCGCGCGGGGGCGGAGCAGATCATGAATAAAAAAATAATACACCAGGAAAGGCAGGTGCAGGTAGATCAGTGCCGAGAAGTCGAGCCGCATTCCCCAGTAGAACACCTGGTACAGCATGGCCCCGTCGGGCGATGCACCGGAGGCTCCGGCTTCTAAGCCTGCTTCCGGGGAGACTGCCCCGTCGGGCTGCGTAACCGGCGGCATGCCCTGGTAATACAGTCCGAAAAAAACGATACGGAGCAGCAAATACAGCACCAGCAAAAACAGGTAGAGCAATAATATGTTCCGGATCTTTCGGGGCATGGGCAGGTATGCATGAACAGGTTCAGTGATACGGGCTGCTTTTTACGTTGATGAGTATTACTGCAACGGCGGTGTCGGCCATCAGCGATTGTAACGCGCTGCGGTCAATATAATTATGGAACGCGAGCGACCAGGTGATGATTTTCCGGTCGGGGTACAGGTTTTTCAGTTTTTCCAGATAGCGGACATCCTGCGACACGAACCCCACCTGCGGCGAAAGCGCGGGTGGCATGGCTGTTCCGTACCCTCCTTGCTCAAGGTAAGCCGGCGACACCAGCAAAGAGGCGCTGAACCCTTTTTCCGCCAGTGCGTTGGCGAACTCCGGCAGCGAGGATTCCACCAGTATATTTTCCCGGATCCTGTAGCGCTGGTCGTATGCTACAAAGGCAGCAACTGCTGCGGGCACATCCCCGGCCTGCAGGTCTTTCAGATCTATCCACAGCCGCAGCCCCGTGCCGCTAAGTTGCGAAAGGAAGCTGTCCAGCAGGAGTCCCGACGGAGGTTTAGGAGGGTGATGAATGTCGAAGGTACCGGCAACAGGATCGAACACCACATCGGTTTCCAGCCCGGCAAAACGTTTCCCCAGTTTTTGGAACCGCCCTTCACTGTTCACCCGGTGGGCCCATAGTTTGGGGCAGGGCGTTAACCGGCCGGGCGTACGGCCGTTGCTAACCACTGCTGTTCCGCAGCCCAGCTTTTCGAGACGCCAGACCTGGAAGCTCAGTAGCAGCCGGTCCCGGAAAAAGAACAGGGTGGCTGCGAGCAGCGTGAGGAGGATATATGCCGCTACCTTGCGTTTCCGGCAATAAAAAAGCATTGCCAATATTAAAACAAATTTAATTATGGCAATGCCTGCTTATAACAAAAGCCTTAGTCGGCTTTTACTTTTCCTTTCACTTTCGCGATCACTTCTTCGGCGATATTATTCGGCGCCGCAGCGTAGTGTGAAAACTCCATGGTTGAAGTAGCACGACCGGATGAGAGTGAACGTAGCTGCGTTACATAACCGAACATCTCGCTCAGGGGCACTTTAGCTTTGATCACCTGGGCTCCGGCGCGGCTGTCCATTCCTTCCAGCATGCCGCGGCGGCGGTTGAGGTCGCCCGTTACATCCCCCATGTATTGGTCGGGGGTGGTTACTTCTACTTTCATGATCGGCTCCAGCAGGGTCGGCTGCGCTTTACGGCCAGCCTCGCGGAAGCCCGCACGGGCACAAAGCTCGAACGACATACCGTCGGAGTCGACCTGGTGGAAGCTGCCATCGAACACCCTCACTTTCATATTCTCCACCGGGTAGCTGGCTAACACCCCTGTTTCCATAGCGGCCTGGAAACCTTTCTGGATGGGCTGCACAAACTCGCGCGGGATAGAACCGCCGAAGATATCATTCACAAACTGCATTTTATCAGTGGGATTTTCTTTCAGCCACTCTTCGTCGGCCGGCCCCAGTTCAAACACGATGTCGGCAAACTTACCGCGACCACCGGTCTGTTTTTTCAGCACCTCGCGGTGTTCCACGGTTTTGCGGAAGGATTCCTTGTAGGCCACCTGGGGCGCGCCCTGGTTAACTTCCACCTTAAATTCGCGGCGTAACCGGTCGATGATGATCTCAAGATGGAGCTCACCCATTCCACGCAGGATGGTCTGACCAGTTTCCTCGTCGGTATTCACCCTCAGTGTGGGATCCTCTTCCACGAGTTTGGAGATAGCCATCCCCATTTTGTCAACGTCCACCTGGGTTTTTGGCTCTACTGCAATGGCGATCACCGGTTCGGGGATGAACATGTTCTCCAGCACGATCTGGTGGTTCTCGTCGCAGAGGGTATCCCCTGTTTTGATCTCTTTGAACCCGACTGCTGCGGCAATGTCTCCCGCTTCGATAAAGTCGACCGGATTCTGCTTATTGGCAAACATCTTCATGATACGGCTGATCCGCTCATTTTTTCCGCTACGCACATTGCGTACATAGGAACCGGCTTCGAGGCGGCCGCTGTAACACCGGAAAAACGCCAGGCGCCCTACAAAGGGGTCGGTCATGATCTTGAAGGCCAGGGCAGCAAAGGGTTCCTTGGCATCCGGCTTCCGCGAAATTGTTTCACCGGTATCAGGATCCGTTCCTACCGTGTCTTCCAGGTCTTTAGGAGAGGGCAGGTAACGGCACACGGCGTCGAGTGCGGTCTGTACGCCCTTGTTCTTGAAAGAGGAGCCGCACATCATGGGCACGATGCTCAGATCAAGACAGGCTTTACGGATCGCTTCGTGCACTTCATCCACGGTGATCGTGTCGGGGTCGTCGAAGAATTTCTCCATCAGGTTATCGTCATATTCCGCTACAGCTTCGATAAGTTGGCTTCTCCAGTGTGTAACGTCTTCTTTCATGTCTTCTGGGATCTCCACTTCGTCGTAGGTCATCCCTTCGGTTGCCATGTCCCAGATGATCCCCTTCATAGTGATCAGGTCCACGACCCCCCTGAAGTTGTCTTCCGCTCCGATGGGCAACTGCAGGGGCACTGCTTTGGCGCCCAGCATCTCCCGCACCTGCTTCACGACCATCAGGAAGTCGGCTCCCGAGCGGTCCATCTTATTGACGAATCCGATACGGGGTACCTTGTACCGGTTAGCCTGCCGCCACACTGTTTCGCTTTGGGGCTCTACGCCGTCCACTGCGCTGAAAAGGGCGATCAGCCCGTCAAGCACCCGCATACTGCGTTCCACTTCCACGGTGAAATCCACGTGGCCGGGGGTATCGATGACGTTGAAATAATATTTTTTAGTGTTCGCATCCGGCTTACCCTGTATTGTAGGGAAGTTCCATTGGCAGCTCACGGCAGCGGATGTAATGGTGATGCCCCGCTCCTTCTCCTGTTCCATCCAGTCGGTAGTAGCGGCCCCATCGTGCACCTCTCCGATCTTGTGGATCATGCCGGTATAGCGAAGTATGCGTTCTGTGGTTGTGGTCTTCCCGGCGTCGATATGCGCCGCGATACCGAAATTTCTCAATAACTTTAAGTCTGCCATGAACTGTATTGTTTGCGTTTAGTTGATGTAACGGTCTACCCGGATTTGGGTGCGCAAAGGTAATTTAAAATCTAAAAAAACCCTGCAGAAATACAGGGTTTTAATAATTAGTTGCGTGATAGGCGGGAAGCGACCAGAGATCACAGCCTGAAATGAGCAAAAGCCTTGTTGGCCTCCGCCATACGGTGGGTATCTTCCTTTTTCTTGAAAGCGGCGCCCTCGCCCTTGCTGGCAGCAATCACCTCGGAAGCCAGTTTCTCGGCCATGCTTCTTCCGTTGCGATCCCTGCTGTAGCGGATCAGCCATTTCATGCTCAGCGATATTTTCCTGTCCGGACGCACTTCAGCAGGTATCTGGAAGGTGGCCCCGCCGATACGACGGCTTCTTACCTCCACTGCAGGGGTAACGTTCGAAAGGGCTTTGCGCCATATTTCGTATCCGTTCTCGCCGGTCTGCTTTTCGATGCGGTCCATGGCATCGTAAAAAATGTTGAAAGCCGTATTCTTTTTACCCTGCCACATCAGGTTGTTAACAAACCTGCTTACCTGAATATCGCCGTATCTTGAATCCGGTGCCGGTGGTATCTTTTTGGCCTTGGTCTTCCTCATCTATGAACGTTTATTTGTCGGATGATTGATGATTGATTAATTATTTTTTTGCTTTTTCTCTTTTGGTGCCATATTTGGAACGGCTCTGTTTACGGTCTTTCACACCTGCTGTGTCCAGACTGCCGCGCACAATATGATAACGCACACCGGGAAGGTCCTTCACACGACCGCCTCTCACCAGCACGATGGAGTGTTCCTGCAGGTTATGCCCCTCTCCCGGGATATAGGCAATCACCTCAATTTTATTGGTCAACCTCACTTTCGCAACCTTCCGCAGGGCCGAGTTCGGTTTTTTGGGGGTAGTAGTGTACACACGTGTACATACGCCCCGCCGGAACGGGCAGGCGTCCAGCGCTCTGGACTTGCTTTTAGCTTTGATGATCTCTCTTCCTTTTCTTACCAATTGCTGTATTGTAGGCATTCTTGACCTTTTAAATTTTGGGACGGCAAAGGTAAAAGCCTTCGCTCATAAAACAAAATAAATATTCGATAGCGTATATTCGGTATTGCGCGAGGAACAGGCTTTTCACACCTTTACCATCCAGCCGTGCGTATCCGCTGCTGTGCGGTTTTTGATGGCATCCAGCCTTCTCTTCAATTCGGGGGCTATTTTCCAGTTGTTTTCGTCGAGCAGCAGGTCCGCGCCTTTGTAGTGCATCTCCCGGATAAAGGAGATGGTGGCAGCCGTTCCCGTGCCGAACACTTCGGTGAGTTTGCCGGCCTTGTATGCCGCAACCACTTCTTCCATGTTCACTCTTTTTTCCTCGGTCTCCACTCCCATATCCCCGAGCACGGAGATAGCACTCTCCCGAGTGATGCCTGCCAGGGTGGTACCTGTCTTCAGGTCCGGGGTTACTGCTTTGCCGTCTATCACGAAAAAAACATTCATGGTGCCGATCTCCTCCACATATTTATGCTCCTTTGCATCGGTCCAAAGGATCTGATCGTATCCCTTTTTCCTGGCCTGCTCGGTGGGATAGAGGCTGGCGGCGTAGTTACCCGCTGCCTTTACAAACCCCAGCCCGCCCTGAGCAGCCCGTGTATAATTCTCCTCCACATAAATGCGCATGGGTGCACTGTAGTAGGGCCCGGTGGGGCTCAGGATGATCATGAATTTATAGCTGTCCGAGGGTTTTACACCGATCACTTCTTCGGTAGCAAACATGAACGGCCGGATATACAGGGAATGGTCCGCCTTGGCAGGGATCCAGCTTTGATCGAGCGCCACCAGTTGCCGCATACCCTCCATGAAGATGTGTTCGGGAACCGCCGGCATCTCCATCCGCTCGGCCGAGCGGTTAAAACGGAGAAAATTCTCACGGGGACGGAATATATAAGCCTCCCCGTTCTTGTCCTTATATGCTTTTACCCCTTCAAATATGGACTGGCCATAGTGAATAACGGCTACGGAAGGGCTGAGCACCAGGGGCTGGTAGGGTTTGATCTCCACATTTTTCCATTCGCCATTGTCGTAATCCGCTTCCAGCATGTGATCCGTAAAATACACCCCGAAAGGAATGTTCTCTAATGGAATATCGTGCAATTTGCTGCGTTCTATCTTGGTTACGGGGATACTACTGTGTGACGCGATCATTTTTAAATGGGTATTTGCTGGTAGATTCAATTTTGTAGATACAAAGAAACAAACAAACTTCGGGGCGGCAAAAAAAGCGGACAACTTTTACAAACAATTGTTAGTTTGATGGGGGATTCTTTGAATAATATGGTGCTGAACAGCCAAATGCTGGCAGGTCTTTATGCCCGGGCACTCGTGCAGCCCGGCCCGGCATCGGGCAGTACAAGTGAAACTACGGCGGAAAATCCTGTACCCGATCATCGCGCAGCGCTCCGGCCGGAGACTGTAATAACAGATCATTCAGACGAAGTACCCCAGGTGGCAGCAGCAGGCCGTTCGGATGAGCAGCAGCCAGACGCAGTAGCGGCAGATCATTCGGGCGAGCGGGCGGAAGCGGGCCCGACGCCGGTGAAATTCCTGGGCAGCAATGAAAAAAATGTGCTCCTGCTGGTGCGACAGGAAAATACGGCCTTCCTGCCGGAAGAGCAGTTGGTGCTATTGACTAAAATGCTGAAAGCCTGTGGCATGAACCTGGGCGACGTTGCCATTGCGAACCTGGCGGGCGGTCAGCAACTGGATGAAATACTGCAGGGGCTGCAACCCCGTAAACTCATCAGCTTTGGTGCGCTGGAGCCGGCCACCACTCCCCCCTTTCCCGTGGTATCGCGAGACGGAGCCGATTGGCTGATGGCACCCGGGCTGGAAAACCTGTTACAGGAAACCGGCAGGAATCCACCCTTAAAAATGGGTCTGTGGAATGCTATGAAGCAGCTATTTAATATCAACTGAAACAAACCCATCCCTACCGGTTTTGGATTTAATTCCGGGATCCGGATAACCCCATCCGTTTTTCGTCTGAACAGGCAACGGTATCCGGCTCCATTTAAGATAAAAATAAATGATATGCGCCGACCGCATTACTCATCTACCAGGGCCACCGCCCGGATGGGTGATCCGTCACGGCCCTTGAAGTTCAGGGGGAAACCGATAAAGGTGAACCGGTCAGGCAGTTTGTCGAGATTAGCCAGGCTTTCAACGATCACGATCTCCTTTGGCAATAATATATCGTGGTGCAGTTCGAACCAGTCTTTACCCGGGGTAGGCATGTCCATCCCCAGCATCCGAATGTTCTTGTCTGCCAGGAAACGCGCGGCTTCCTGAGTAAGGGAAGGAAAATCGCTAAAGAAGTAATCTTTCCCGAAATGTTTATGCCAGCCGGTCTCGAAGATGATGCGAGCGCCAGGCAACAGCAGATGCTGGTGGGGCAGAAAGTCTTCCACTGTTAACTCCTCATTTGCCTGCTTGGGGATACGCAGCAGATGTGCGGGGCCGTAGAACCATTCCAGGGGCATCTGGTCGAGGGTTTTGCCGTCATCCAGAAAGTGGTACATCGCGTCGAGATGGGTTCCCTGGTGCGACCCAAGCGTGATCTGGGAAATATTATACCGGAGGGTGCTGGTAGTGCCGTGCGGCACAATACTGAGCTTGGGATCGCTGGGGAAAGTTTGCTGGCCGTGTTCCAGAGGATGAGAGAGGTCTATTAGCTGCATAGTTGTTTGATTAATGGTTCAACTAATTAGTTATTATTTAGCAAGATAGCCCATCCATTTTACCTGCCGGCGTATTTTACCGGGAATACCAACTCCGCACTATTATTTCAAATGATTATATAGCACATCAAGATATTTCCCGCACATTTTAGATTTGTTGTTGGGGGGACCGCTACATATATTTACAGTAGCATCTCAAAACAAAGATTGTTCCCGAGCCAAGTGGTTTATGACAAAACTTTTATTCGCCACCAATAACAATAATAAAATAGCGGAAATACAAGCTGCGGTTGGCGGGCTGGTGGAAATAGCCGGATTAAGATCCGCCGGTATCGACGCCGATATTCCCGAACCGCATCATACGCTCGAAGCAAATGCATCCGAAAAATCGTCTGTCATCTTTGGCCTTACCGGGATGAATTGTTTCAGTGAAGACACCGGCCTGGAGATAGTGGCCCTCGGCGGTGAACCCGGGGTTCATTCGGCCCGGTATGCAGGCGAAGGAAGGTCCGCAGATGACAACATGGAAAAGGTACTGCAGAAAATGGAAAACACCGGCAACAGGAAGGCCAGGTTCAGGACGGTCATCTCCCTGTTCTGGAATGGGGTCGAACACCGGTTCGAGGGCATTTGTGAAGGGGAGATCACCCGGGAACGGCGGGGTGCAGGGGGATTTGGGTATGATCCCGTTTTTTTGCCTTCAGGCAGTAGCCGTACATTTGGAGAAATGAGCATGGAAGAAAAAAACCGGTTTAGCCACCGGAAGAAGGCTGCCGACCAACTGGTTTCGTTTTTGCAGCTCCAACCGGGGTCGGTTTCACCCGACAAACCCGCTACGGAATAAAAAATTTGTACACGACAGGCAACCATACCATCTCAGAATCCGACTTAATCAGTGGATGTATCCGGGGCGACCGCCAGATGCAGGAGGAACTGTACAACCGGTTCTCCGGCAAAATGTATGCTGTCTGCCTCCGGTACGCCGGCAACCCTGACGATGCTCAGGACCTGCTTCAGGAAGGATTTATCAAAGTTTTCCGCAATCTGCACAAGTTCAGGGCGGAGGGATCGTTTGAAGGATGGATAAGGAGAGTATTTGTGAATTCGTCAATTGAGCATTTCAGGAAAAAATCGGTGGAGCTGGCCAAGGTCAGCGACAAAGAGGAGAATACCATTGAGGATACGGACGTATCGGCGCTGGACCAGTTGGCAGAGAAAGATATTATCGAGCTGATCCGGCAGCTATCGCCCGGTTACAGGACGGTGTTCAATCTTTACGTGGTCGAGGGGTATTCGCATAAGGAAATAGGTGAAAAACTGGGGATCAGCGAAGGTACCAGCAAATCGCAACTGGCGCGGGCCCGGTCCATTTTACAGAAAAAAGTTGCCCAGTACCTGAGTGAAACCAATAAAAAATTTACGCGGTAACATCATGTCCCGATCATTGCAAAATAGGTTGAATCAACACGAAGAGATACCACCGCCATCGGTCTGGAAGAATATTTCCAGGCAATTGTATGCGGAATTCGTGCCTTCCGACCTGAAGCTTTCTGCAAGACTGGAAAACACTAGCATAGCACCGCCCGCCCCTGCCTGGGAAGCCATTTCCTCGGCGCTGGCCGCAGACACCATATACCCGGCCGCAGATGCGGCAAATACCCAGGAGCCCGTTACCACTGAATATATTGCCGCTGACAAAGAACCTGCTACCGTGGCCGGCGAACATGTTTCACCCGACCTGCCCCCTTCTGCCCGGAAGGCCCGGCCGTTTGCCCCCCCTCAGAAAATTCCCGCGCGGAACACCCCGGTGCTGCCGCTGGCAGTACGACGGATCGCCGTGGCGGCAGTAGCTGCCGGCCTGGTGGCGCTCGGTGCGTTTTACCTGTTTCCGGGCAAAACAAATAATCCGGTAACAGAGCAGGCACCACTGGTTGCAGGGCCTGGCCCGGAGGAGCAGTTGCTGATCGCCCCGGCCGATGAAAAAGCCGAAAATGCCCCCCCAGCCACCGCACCCGGGGCCATAGCTGCCGCACCGGAAACCCCTCCTCCCGCACCACACCGCAGCCGCCGGAACAATAACCCCCCGCCCACCCCCGTGTTTGAATTCCCTGATGATATCGAGCAGGCCAACACACTGGCCGTTCAAACCGTTTCGCAGATGATGCCTGTCACGGTCAGCGCACCTCCTATCCGCGACGAGCAGGGCAACCTGATCATGGATATACATGTGATCAGTGATCCCGGCCAGCCGTATATTGTGGTCACGAGCCCCAATGGGGACCAGACCAAGATCTCCCGCAAATTCCTCCATTATCTGAGCTATTTGAATGGCGACTACCCCTACACCGAAATGAACAGCGAAGGCCGGCAATGGAGAAGCCGCTTCGAGGAATGGCGCAATGAACTGCTGAAAGAAGCGAGCTTTATTCCCACCGCCAATAATTTCTTTGATATATTCCAACTGAAGGAACTGATAGAAGACAGGTAACATTATGGCAAGAATCGCGATTGAGTTTCCCCCGGCGTTTAGTTTTCACACCACTGTCCCCGTAAGGATCACCGATGTCAACTACGGTGGCCACGTGGGTAACGACTCCCTCTTATCGATCATTCATGAAGCAAGGCTGCAGTTTCTGGGCAGCTACGGTTACAGCGAAACCGATATCGGCGGCGTGGGTCTGATCATGAGCGAAGTGTCCATTGTTTTTAAGCAGGAATTATTTTACGGCGATATACTCCGGGTGTATGTTGCTGTTACGAATATTTCGAGGGCGTCTTTCGACCTGGTGTACAAGCTGGAAACGGAGCGCGACGGCAAAACTACCGATGTGGCGCATGCGCGGACCGGCATGGTTTGTTTCGACTACCAGCGGAGAAAGGTCGCCGCTCTTCCCGATACGATACAATCGGCCTGGACCTAATAGACAGATCCGGTAAACCGGCATTATTTCCCACAGCTTTCTAGGAAAGCAGGCGTCTTTTATTCAGGCTTATTTTTGCCTCTTTCCGGCGGTTAGCTCCGCTTCTAACACCCGCTTACAATTATAACAGCTCGTTGATCTCCCCTATCATCCCATTCTGACCTATCCTTACCTTCCTCTCAAGTTGTCTGCCTTCTCTGGATGTCTTCTCTTTTAAATCAGATAGGAATATTCTCAGGATAGGCTCAGGATAAAGTAGGGATACACTTAGGATAAATACCTGAAATTATCTTAGAAAAACCCTAGGATAACCTTAAGATAACCCTAGGATGATATAACTAGAGAACTTAGATCAGCCTAAAAAAGCGTGAGACAATCCGCAGAAAACAAGTTAGTGATGATCCACAGTGTAAGGAGGGGCCACTCAGCGACCGGGAGCGGCGTTCCATATTTCCCAGCTTTCTTCGGCCTGGATCACGAGCATATCATAGCCGTTGTGGATCGTAGCCCCTTTCGCTTCGCCTTGCTGCAGAAAAAGGGTTTTGGCCGGATTGTAGACCAGGTCGAACAGGTAGTGGCGGGCGCTAAGAGATTCGTAGGGAATATCCGGGCATTCGTCCACTTTGGGATAAGTGCCCAGCGGCGTGGTATTGATAATCACCTCATATTCCCGCATAACAGCCTCGTTCAGATCGCTATACGTGAACAGCGACCCCGGGCGGCGCTGCCGGCTGACCAGGGCATATTCCATGCCGAGTTTTTGCAGCACAAATGTCACCGCCTCCGACGCCCCGCCGCTGCCGAGCACCAGGGCCCTCCGGTGATGGGGTTGCAACTGCGGGGTAAAACTCCTTTCAAAGCCGGCAATATCTGTATTATAGCCACTCAGTTTGCCGTTGTTGATCCGGATACAATTGCAGGCGCGAATGCCTTCGGGGATATGCGAGGCATCGTCGAGATATGGCAGGACGACCTGTTTATAGGGGATCGTAACATTTATGCCACGCAGTCGGGGATTCGCCGCCAGCACCCCTTCCAGATCTTCAATCACCGGGATGGGGAACAGATCGTAGCTATGATCGGTCAGGCCTTCCCGTTCAAACTTTTCGGTGAAGAATTTTTTAGAAAAGGAGTGGCTCAGGGGAAAGCCGATCAACCCGTACTGCTTCATCCGTATATCTTTCGTTTTTCCAATGGTCGGCCGTGCGGTAAACTTATCCTGCTCCGTTTCATCCGGCCTCTATTTAAAAAATGATCTCCTTATCCAGGAAGAGGTGGAAGGTATCTCCCCGCAATCCCAGCCGCATGGTTTCCAGCGGGATCACCTCATTGGGGGCAATATTACCGAGGTTTACATTTGCGCCCACCAGTTCGATAAAATAAAGCTGCTGGTCTTTCTGCGGGGCTTCCCACAATATTTTTTCGCCCGGTATCTGGGTTAGGATCTCCTGCACAAGCCCTTCGCGCACCTCGCCCGAGCCGCGATAGATGCCTACATTCCCCGATTCTCTTGCTTCGGCGATCACATAAGAGGATCCGGCGCTGAGCTCCGCTTTCATTAGTTCGATCCACTTGTAAGGAGGGATGATATGAGTGGCATCCTTGCTACCTACCTCGCTCAACACTGTTCCATACTGCGTGAGCTTTTCGATGTAACCGCACTTTTCTATATGCGGAATAGTGATGGAGCCGTCGCTCACTTCCATGTACCGGATGCCGTATTCTTTGCAAACGCTGATATAGTCGTCGAACTGGTTGCGGATCAGAAAGGCTTCGAATAGGGTGCCGCCAAAATACACCGGGACATTATAAGAGGCATAGACCTCCAGTTTCTCTTTGAGGTTGGGGGTAACAAATGAGGTGCCGAATCCGAGCTTAACAATGTCAACATAGGGGTTCGCTGCGCTCATGAAATAGTGTACCTCTGTGATGCTGAGTCCTTTGTCCATCACCATGGTGAGTCCTTCTTTGCGGGGTTTAAGTGTCCGCTGAGGGATCTGCAGAAGATTAAAATTCATTAGGTGTTTTTTTCATCCTTAAATAATTTTTTCAATGACTGGCCTGCATCACTAAACCGGCCTGGCGCTGCCGGGAGATGGTGGGTGCTTCGGAATGATCAGCCGGCGTTTTCAGGCACGCAAAAATAGGGAAGAATTTTGCAGTTCACAATTTGATTAAAATCAGGGTTGGCTTACGGGGTTGATCCGCAAGCTCAACAGTTCGTTCCGTTGCCGTACTCAGATGGATTTGTTTTTCTTGTACCTCGCAATGAGATCAACCACCTGCGGGTGTTGCAGGGTAGCGGGGTTCAGCTCGATCATTTTTTTCAGCAGCCGTGGAGACTCGTTCATGGCATTCTCCAATTGGAGCAGCGCCTCCCTTGATTTGCCCATTGCAAAATAAATGGCGCTGAGATAAAAGATAAATATGGGTTTGCGTGAGGTATGCGTGATGGCGGCTGTCACCTGGTCCAACGCTTCTTCATAGTACCCGCCCGTATACAAGCAGCGGATCAGCGCCTCCCAGCTTGACACATTCCGGGGTCGTTGCGAAACCACGTTTAAAAAATACTGGACGGCTTCTTTGTATTCGCCGAGCTGCATCCTGCATTCGCCCATCGCCATGTTGAACTCGGGTTGCAGGCGATGGATCTGCAGGGCAGCCTGTAACTGGCGTGCTCCCATGCTATACTGGCCTTCGTTCATATAAGTGCCGGCAATTTTATAATACAGCTTGCCGTCTTCCGGGCTCAGATGAGAAGCTTTCCGGTAATAGAACCGTGCCTGGGCATAATTGCGGAGCCGGTCGTAACAATGACCGATGGCCTCGTATATCAGGTCTTCCGGGCGCGACAGCTCCAGCACCCGCTCGAGCGCTTCGATCGCGTCGCGGTATTTTCTCAGGCGTATATAGGCATCGCCCATATTACGAAAGGCATAGTCGAACTTCTCGTCTATCACCACTGCGTATTTGTAGGCTTCGATCGATTTCTCGTACAATTTAAGCCCCTGGTAGGCTGCTCCCAGATTAAACCAGGCCAGTTCACTATAGGGGCTGTCTTCAATGATCTGCTGATGCAGTGTGATACTTTCTTCGTTACGGCCTGTGAAGTCGGTCCAGAAACAAATTTTGTAGAGCGCCTCCTCATTAGCGGGATCCTGTTCCAGGATCAGCTTGAGGCAATCGAATATTTTGTCGAACTCTTCGTAGTCGTCGTACACATCTGCGAGCTCAAACAGCATATCGATCCGCTCCCCGCCGCGGAAGAGCGAAAGCGCATTTTCCAGGAGCTCCACTGCCTTTTCGTGCTGATCCAGCGCCAGGTAGGCGTCCGTCTTTAATATGTACAGGTTGGTATTGCGGCTGTCCAGCAGTTCCGCCTGCCCCAATACTTCGAGGGCATCGTAGTAGCGGCGGGTGGCAATGAGCAGGTCGGCCTTCTTGATCAGCAGGGAAGCGGAATAGGGATATTGTTCAATACCCAGGTCCACAGCCTCCAGCGCCAGCGGGAGATCTTCCATATCATCAAAATAGTCGATGATCCGCTCAAATGAATCTTCCTCCAAAAAAGAATTAGTCCGGCCGGCCCTCAGGTTCTGAAACTGGCCGACCAGCTTCCGGATATCGTCATTTTCCTCACCAAACGAATTGTCTCTCATGTATTTAACAGAAGGTTACTCCAAAGTAACAGATAACCGGCATTTCACCAAGTTTTTTTACACAATGAAAGGATTTTCGGAGGTCCGTGCAACTTATTGCCCCGTTTGAACGTATTATAAAGGTGGAAGTTTCGGAAAAAAAACCTAAACTTTCCCGGAAACGGTTAAAAATGTCATAAAAATATTAATACCTTTGTACTATGAGCAGTATTTCCACGCTTAAACTGAACTACATGTTGAAGAAATTTATCATCTGCGCAACAATGCTCGGTGTAGTTTTCATTGCGATTGCCAGCACCGGGGGCGGCAAGAAGAAGTCTGCTGTCAACAACCCGAGCATGGCGATGGTACCCCTCCGCAGCAATGGAACCGTCATGGATGTCCGGCCCGGATATTCCGGCAGCCAGGTATTGCGTGCAGTAAATCATGGCAAGTATACGGCTTACAGGTCGGTAGTCACCTACCAGCAGGGCAACACCACCTATGTGGTTCCTTCCCGGTACACCATAAAAAATAAGGATTCAAGGGTTTCGTTTAATAACGGCCTTTCGCTCCGGTCTAATCTGAACATGATCGACCTGAAGCTCAGGCTCTGCAGTAAATAAAAATAATTTCCTCCTCATCTTCCGGTTCTTATCGCATTTTCCGCGCAGTGGCAGAGCGGTCTTATGATTTTTTTATTATCAGCAGCATAACCCGCCTAGCGTAACTGCTGGCTTTCTTCGTAGGTCATTTCCCGATAGCCGCTGGAGGGTATATCAAACTTAGAGGCTGGCACCGGATTCAGGCTGATCCGCAGCACGGTGTAGCGGATGGTCAGGTTACGCTGCTTCAGCTCATATTCCAACGGAAGCCCGTTGAGGTTTTTGAAATGATAATCATATTCGCGGTTCTCGGGGACGATATCGGGTGTGTACCAGACGGTGAAGGTTGAGCCGTCGCTCATCTTTGCCTCTGCCTTCGTACAGGTGTAGCCTGCAATTTCGCGGGTTTCGCCGGAATTGGTGAAAACGATACCCTGGTAACGGGCATTCTTCTCCTGCCAGTCGCCCCCGTTCATCCGGATCAGCAGTTTCTGGCCGCTTACTTCGCGGAGTACCACGGCGGCGCCGGTCTTTGAGTCGTGAATAGTGGTGGAAGAAAACAGCGCGCTGACCATCTCGGAACGGCTCAGGTTGCCTTTTAGGTAAATACTGGTGGTGGCACCGTCAAAAGCATCTGCCATGCGGGGTTCTGCGTTGCCGGTGGTCACCTTGGCGGAATACACGAGGGTGAGTTCCGATATTCTTCGCTGTGCCTGAGCAGAAATAACTGATACACAGCATACAACGAAACATAGATATCTTCTCATACAGACCTTTAAGGTACCACAAAGACGCGTAAACCCCAACAATCGTTGTACATCCCGCCTGCCATACCTATTTTTTCTGGCCTTTGGCACCTTTGGTTTTAGTGTCCTGCAATTTCTTCTGGGTTTCCTGCATCTCCTCAAACCGTTCCTGCCATTTGGACTTGGCCTTCGGTTTTCGCCGGTTGTCCTCGATCTTAGCCAGTATTTTGTCGTGATCTATGATATAGTTCTGGATGATGAACTGCAGGATCAGGGTGATCACGTTTGAAACGGTGTAGTACCAGGTAAGTGCCGACGGCAGGCTGTTAAAGATAAACAGCAGCACGATCGGGAAGATATAGGGCATGTACTTCAACGCCGGGTTGCTTTGGTCGGGCGTCATGTTCATGTTATACAGCGAGATCAGGAAGCTGGTAATGGTTGCCAGCACCGTGAACAGGCTGAGGTGGCCGCCGAGCCCCCACACGTGGAAGGGGAACCGCAGGATCACGTCATAGCTGGAAAGGTCCTGTGCCCAGAGAAAACTTTCGCCTCTCAATATGATTGCCGAGTTAAAAAAGCTGTACAGCGCAAAAAAGATGGGTATCTGCAGGAGCGCGGGGATACAGCCTCCCAGCGGGTTCACGCCGGCCTCGCGGAACAGCTTCATTTGTTCCATACCCACCTGCTGCTGGTCGTTCCCCAGGCGCGCCTTGAGCTTTTCGATCTCGGGGCGGAGCGCTTTCATCTTTGCACCGCTCAGGTAGCTGGTGTACACCAGGGGAGAGGTCAGCAACCGCAGGAAAATGGTAAGCAGTGCGATCACGATGCCCACGCTGCCGATAAAGCTGCCCAGGAAATCGAAGACCGGCATCACGATATATTTGTTGATGGGGCGGACAAAGGCGTAGAAATCGCGGCCCATGTTCACCATTTTGTCCATGTCCGGTGCCTGTTCCTTCAGTATTTTGTAATCGTTCGGGCCGAAATACAATTGCAGCGGCACCACGGCACTGGCACCCAGCGGCAGTTTGGCCTGCAGGTTGGCAGTGGCGCGGGCGATGCTTCTTGCTGTATCATTGGTTTCCTTCACCCAACTCACCTCGCCGGAGCTGAAATTATTCGGAGCCACCAGGGTGCTGTTGAAGAACTGCTGGGCAATACCGACCCAGTTAACAGATTTCTCGAACTTCCGGGATGTTTTGGAAAGGATATAGTCGAAGTCATTGTCCTCATAAAAACAGATGTTCGTATGCTGGCGTTCGTACTGAACATCTTTTTCGTGTTGCATCGGCTGGTTTTGCCAGATGAGGTTGAAAGCGCCCTGGGTGAGCAGCTTGTCGGCTCCTTCCATCTGCACGTTCCAGTCGAGCATATAGTCGTCCGGCCTCACCACAAACTCATGCACCACCACACCTGTGGCTGTTGTCAACCGGAAACTCACGGTCTGACTGTTGTCGGGATTTTTTGTAACACTGCCGGGGCTGAAGAACATCTCACCGATCTGTGCCGATTGTCCCGGTGCCGTATTGATGGCATAGGATATCTTGTCAAAATCGGTGCCGGCCAGTACCACCGGGGTGCTGTCGAACGACTGATAACGTTTGAGCACCACGCGATCAGGCTGCCCGCCCCTGTTGGTGAATACGACCTGTATCACTTCGTTTTCGACAGTGAGCCATTCTTCCCGCGTAGGAGCTACCACCGCTGAGTCCGCTGACAGCAAAAGGGATGTAGTAGTGTCGTTGGCAATACGAAGCGAATCCTGGGTTCTCAGCACAGCGGCCAGCGAATCCTGCTGGATCTGTTTCTGCCGCTGCAGCTCCTGGCTGCTTTTAGTAGAAAGAAATAAATACAAAAACAATAATACAGCGAGGAGAACAAAGCCAATAACCGTATTGCGGTCCATACTTCCCATTGTTCGAAATTTTTAGGGAGTGCAAAGATAGGGGTTCGGGGCTCCTTTAGATCATTTCGCCTTGCAAGGAAGGGTTTTTAACCTGGCTCTTGCGATCTGAATACTCCTTCGCAGCATGTATAAAGGCAACAAACACAGGTTGAGGATTCTCAACAGTGCTTTTCAGCTCAGGATGGTATTGTACGCCAATAAAGAACGGATGAGACGGCAGCTCGATGATCTCGACCAGCTCACTTTCCGGATTTTTCCCGCTGGCTACCATACCAGCCTGCTCGAAACGTTCGAGGTACCCGTTATTGAACTCCCAGCGGTGCCGGTGCCGTTCGTTGATGGCATCCTGGCCGTATATCCGCCGCGCCAGCGAGCCTTCCTTCAACACGCAGGGATAGGAACCCAGCCGCATCGTGCCGCCTTTGGCGGTAATCTTTTTCTGATCCTCCATCAGGTCGATGACCGGATCGGGTGTATTGGGATCCATCTCGGTGGAATGTGCGCCGGCAAGGCCCAGCACGTTCTGGGCGAATTCGATTACGGCCATCTGCATACCCAGGCAGATCCCGAAGAAGGGCAGCTTGTGCTCACGGGAATATTTTACGGCAATGATCTTCCCTTCCACCCCCCTGTGCCCGAATCCGGGTGCCACCAGCAACCCGTCGAGATGACCGAGTTTTTCTGCCACGTTTTCCCGTGTGATGAATTCGCTGTGCACGTTCACCACCTGTACCTTGCATTCGTTCATAGCACCCGCGTGCACAAATGCTTCGAGGATGGATTTATAAGCGTCCTGAAGCTCAATGTATTTACCGATCAGCCCGATGGTCACCTTGCTTTTGGGATATTTCAGTTTATCCAGGAACTCTTTCCACCGGGTCAGCTCCGGCTCCGCGTATTGCGTGATATTCAGTTTTTTCAGACAGATCACGTCGAGTTTTTCCCGCATCATCGCCAGCGGCACCTCATAAATGGTGGGTGCGTCTGCCGCCTCGATCACCGCCTCCGGTTTGACATTGCAGAACAGGGCGATCTTGTTGCGGATCTCGGGTGTCATGGCTTCTTCAGTGCGGCAAACGATCACATCGGGATGTACACCTTCCTGGCTCAGCATTTTAACGCTGTGCTGGGTCGGTTTTGTCTTCAGTTCTTTGGCGGCCTTGAGATAAGGGATCAGGGTGAGATGCACCACCACCACGTCTTCGTCAGGCAATTCCCACTGAAGCTGCCGGAGCGCCTCGATAAAAGGCAGGCTTTCTATATCCCCCACAGTACCGCCCAACTCTGTAATGATGATATCATAAGACGTGTTCTGCCCCAGCAACTGCATCCTTCTTTTGATCTCGTCAGTGATATGGGGCACCACCTGCACCGTTTTACCCAGGTAAGCCCCGTCGCGCTCCTTATTAATAACGGTCTGGTATATACGTCCGGTGGTGACGTTATTGGCCTGTGTGGTGAAAATGTTCAGGTAACGTTCGTAGTGGCCCAGGTCGAGGTCGGTTTCGGCGCCGTCTTCTGTGACAAAACACTCGCCGTGTTCGTAGGGGTTAAGGGTACCGGGATCCACATTGATATACGGATCAAACTTCTGGATGGTCACCTTCAACCCTCTTGCCTGCAACAGTTTGGCAAGCGAAGCGGCAATAATTCCTTTACCCAGGGAGGAGGTAACTCCACCCGTCACAAATATATACTTAGCCATATGCACTATTGATTTACGTCGACCTAAGGAAAATTACTCTTCGACAAATCCCGGAGGTCGTACAAAGCTACACCGATTTTCGCTAACGGGAAAACCGGGATCCGCTTGTTGTGGAAAAAATGCGCGGAAGTATCAGGATTTCAGGATCTTGTTGTAGCTGGCCACTACACCCTTAATGAGAGAGGAACTGAAGCCCCTGTGTTCCATTTCGTTCAGTCCGGCAATGGTACAGCCCTTGGGTGTGGTCACTTTATCGATCTCGTATTCGGGGTGGGTGCCTTTCACCAGCAGTAGCTCTGCGGCGCCTTTAATGGTCTGGGCAGCGATCAGGCTGGCGGTGGCTGCGTCGAAGCCGATCTCTATACCTCCCTGGATATTGGCGCGGATAAAACGCATGGCGAAGGCAGTACCGCAGGCGGCGAGCACGGTGGCCGCGTCCATCAGCTTTTCTTCGATAGCCACCACCTTGCCGAGCCGGCCGAAAAGGGCATGCACTTGTTTTACCTGGCTCTCGTCTGCATTTTTATGGCTGATGCAGGTGACGCTTTCCCGGATGGCAATAGCGGTATTGGGCATTGCCCTGAAAACCGGGATGGGCTGGCCGGCCTCTTCTTCGATTTCCTGGATGGAAACACCGGTCACCACCGACACCAGCAGGTGGCGGGGGGTAAGTTCCTGGCGGATCTGCTGTACCACTTCTTTCACCTGGAAGGGTTTTACAGCCAGGATCACCGTACAGGCGTGTTTCACTGCGCCGGCGTTATCGTCCGACACCTGAACTCCTTTTTCTTTCAGTGTCTTGAGCGCAGCGGTATTGCGGCGGGTAACAGTGAGGTCGGCAGGCGAGCAGAATTTCCCGTCCAGCAGGCCTTCGGCGATGGCGGTTCCCAGGTTGCCGCCGCCGATGATGGCGATTGTGTTTTGCATATACAAATAAACGATGTTTTTGGTCATCCCGAGCGGGGCAGCAGGTACTGCTGCACATAATCTTTCACTCCTTCCTCCAGTGAATAGAAGGTTTCGTGATAGCCGGCACCGCGAAGTTTGTGCATATCGGCCTCGGTAAAGTACTGGTATTTTTCGCGGATATCTTCTGGCATATCGATGTACCGGATACGGGGAGGCCTGTCCAGCGCTGCGAATACGGCCCTGGCGAGATCGGCGAAGGTCCGGGCTTTTCCGGTGCCGAGATTATAGAGGCCGCAGGCGGGCGCTGCGCTTTTTTCGGATGACAGCGGCCCTGCCTTCCCGTGCAAATACTGCTGCATCAGCCAGTAGCATATTTTCAGCAGGTCCTTCACGTACACAAAATCCCGTAGCTGTCCCCCATCTGTGAAGTCGGGCCGGTGTGAGCGGAACAGCTTCACTTCGCCCGTATCACGGATCTGGTTAAAAGCGTGCCAGATCACGCTGGCCATACGGCCCTTGTGGTATTCGAAAGGTCCGTACACGTTGAAGAACTTCAGTCCCGCCCAGAACGGCGGTTGTTCCTGCTGCTGCAGCGCCCATTTGTCGAATTCGTTCTTTGATATGCCGTAAGGATTCAGGGGGCGGAGCTGGTGCACCAGTTCGTGCGCATCGCGATAGCCCTGCTCTCCGGCGCCATAGGTGGCGGCCGAAGAAGCGTAGATCAGGGGAACATTTTTCGCGGTGCAGTAATGCCAGATTTTTTCGGAGTATTCGACGTTGAGGCGACGGTGTACTTCATAGTCGAACTCGGTGGTGTCGGTACGGGCGCCGATATGGAACACAAATGCCACCGCCGGGTCGTTATCTTTCAACCAATCGAAAAAAATGCCACGGTCTACCTTATGCGCATAACGTTTTCCTTCGAGGTTGGGAATTTTGTCGGGGCGGTTGAAATCATCCACCAGTATCAGTTCATCCCATCCTTTTTCATTGAGATAGCCGGCCAGGCAGCTTCCTATGAAGCCTGCCGCACCAGTGATCACTATAGCGGCTCGTTTTGTTCCCATTTTGTAATGCTTTTGGCCGGACAACTACCGGAATAAAAACAAAGCTGTTGTGCTGCTCCCAATTTATGATGCTGTAAAAAGCTGCAGCAAATACCGGCAGCTTTTGTTACTCCTAGTTATTCGGACTTACTCCCAATATCATTTCAATAGCCCTGTTATATCGCTGTTTCCAGCTTTGGATCGTTCCCCAATCCTGGCCGTCCACTTCTATGGAGCCAGCCGTCACTATACCCAGCTCTTCAAAAGGATGTGCACCCACGGCTTCCCGGAAAACATCGGCGCGGTGGGCGGGCACGGTCACCACTACCCTACTCTGCGCTTCGCCGAACCAAATGCCATCGCGGCGGATACCGGCAGCAGAGACCGCTGCACGGAAGCCGAGGTTACGGTGGAAGGAAGACTCCAGAAGGGCAACGAACAGGCCTCCGTCGCTCACATCATGTGCAGATACGATTTGTTTATCGCGGATAAGCCGCGCCAGCAGGCGTTGCATGTCAAATTCAGTATCCAGGTCAAATTCGGGGGCGGGGCTGTGTTCCACTCCGTGTATCTTATGCAGGTATTCGGAGGAATTGATATCGCCGCTGCTTTCCCCCAGCATAAAGATCAGGTCGCCCTCTTCCCGGAAGAAGAGGGTCATTTTGTCGTCCACGCTTTCCAGCAGGCCCACCATTCCGATGGTAGGCGTCGGGTATACAGCCCCTTCGGGGTGCTGGTTATAAAAGCTGACGTTACCGCCCGTAACGGGGGTCTCGAATTTCCGGCAGGCCTCGCTCATACCCTGTATAGCTTCGACGAACTGATAATACACTTCCGGATCGTAGGGATTCCCGAAGTTCAGGCAGTTGGTGATACCCAGGGGCTGTCCTCCACTGCAGACAATATTCCGGGCCGCTTCGCTCACCGCGATCATGGCGCCCTTTCGGGGGTCGGCGAATACATAACGGCTATTGCAGTCGGTGGTGAGCGCCAGCGCCTTACCGGTGGGTTTGGCAATCACTACTGCGGCGTCGCTCGGGGCATTGGTAGACAGGTTGCCGGTTCCCACCATACTATCGTACTGCGTGTATATCCAGCGTTTGGAGGCGATATTGGGAAGGGCCACCAGTTGTTCGGCTACCTGGTTAAGGTTGTCGGGCACCGGCACGCCGGCGGGGTCGAAAGCCCGTACTTTGGCGAGGTAAGCGGGCTCGCGGTAGGCCCTTTCATATTGGGGGGCCCCGCCGCCCAGCACCAGTTCGTAGGCGGGTATCTCCGCTTCCAGTTCGCCGTGCATATAAAATTTCAGGAGGCCATCGCCGGTTACTTCGCCGATCTCGGCGCAGGGCAGGTCCCATTTTTCAAATACTCTTTTCACCTGGTCTTCCTGTCCTTTATGCACCACCATCAGCATCCGCTCCTGGCTTTCGCTGAGCAGCAGCTCCCAGGTTTTCATATTTTGCTGGCGGGTGGGCACCTTATCCAGGTCAATACGCATGCCCACCTCTCCTTTTGCGCTCATTTCGGCGGTGGAGCAGATGATGCCTGCAGCGCCCATGTCCTGCATGCCCACTACGGCACCCGTTTGCAGCACTTCAAGACAGGCTTCGAGCAATTTTTTTTCCTGGAAGGGGTCGCCGACCTGCACAGCGGGAAGTTCTTCCGTACTCTCTTCGGTGATATCGGCTGAAGCAAAAGAAGCCCCTCCGATGCCGTCCTTGCCCGTGGCGCTCCCCACAAAAAATACGGGATTACCGATTCCTTCAGCCGTGGCCGAGATGGTGTGGCCTTCCTTAAGTATTCCCACGCTCATCGCATTCACGAGCGGGTTGGTATGATAGACGTCTTCGAAATAAGTTTCTCCTCCCACGGTGGCAACTCCGAAACAATTGCCGTAATGGCCGATACCCTTCACCACTCCCGCCAGCAGATGGCGGGTTTTGGCTTCCTGCAAATTGCCAAAGCGCAGGGAGTTCAGGGCGGCGATGGGCCGGGCGCCCATGGTGAAAATGTCGCGATGGATCCCCCCCACCCCGGTTGCAGCCCCCTGGAAGGGTTCGATCGCCGAGGGATGGTTATGCGATTCTATTTTGAACACCACGCCATAGCCGTCGCCGATATCCATCAGTCCGGCGTTCTCCTCGCCAGCTTTCACCAGCATGTGTTTGCCCTCGCGGGGAAGGGTTTTCAGCCACTTGATCGAATTCTTATAACTGCAATGTTCGCTCCACATGCCACTAAAGGCACAAAGTTCATTGAAGTTGGGGGTTCTCTTGAGTTTTTGCCTGATCAGTTCAAATTCTTCTTCTGTTATCCTGAGCTGCGCCGCCGTGTTCGCTGTTATTTCCATGGTTATTTTTCAAAGGCCGAAATTAAGGTATTCGCGTATTCCTGGATCACTTTGGTCATCGCGAATTTTTTCAGCACGAGTTCCCGGCTATTCTTTCCCATCCGGCAGCGTTCTTCTTGTGAAAGCTGGATCATTTTCTCCATTTTATCAGCCAGGTCGAAGGGGTCGTTGGGGGTACAGACAAATCCATTGGCGTTGTTCAGCACTACTTCCTTGCAGCCGCGGTTAAAAGAGGTGATGATGGGAAGCTCCATGCTGGCAGCCTCCATGAGGCAGCGGGGAACCCCTTCGTTATAAAAGGAGGGGAACACGAAACAGTCGGCATGCAACAAAAACGGCCGGACGTCGTCGGCAAAGCCATGATAATCCACCAGCCCTTCCTCCTCCCAGCGCAGCAGCTCTTCTGCCGAAATGGAATCGGGATGGTTTTTCTCGAAAAAGCCTATCAGGCTGAAATGAACATCGTATTTTTTCTTTTTGAGGATGCGGGCCGCGTCGGCATAGAGCCCGACCCCCTTGCTTTTCAGCAAACGGGTGCTCATGAGAAAACGGAAACCCGGTGTGCCGGGAACACCCGGGCCGGCTTCCTGCCTCAGCACAGCCGGGCCGGAAAGGTGATCAGGCTGTTGGCCGGGAAAAGCCGGAAGGCCGTCCCCGGTAATCAGTCGCCCGGCCCCATCGGCCTGATAAAAAGAAAGATCCCGCGGTAGCGCGTTATCCGGCAAAAAAGGATCAGGTGCCGGCCGGTCGGTAGGCACAGGGGTGCGGCCGGGATGGTCAGGGGGGGTATCAGCAGACCGTTTACCCAGCCCCCGGGTGTGCCGCCGTGCTTCCGACCTGGCCGTACTGCGCGGGTGGTAGGTGGCGGAAGGAAGCGGGTGGCGTACAAGTGGCGGCAGGGGCGTCTCTTCATGCCCCGTCACAGTTCCCTCTTCCTGCCCGGGCGGCAATTTCCCGGAAGGCCGGATCACTGCGCTGCACTGTTTTCTCTCCTGCAGGCCCAGCGCCACGATGGAAAAATGTTCGGTATTCACGCCTTCTCCCGGGAGCACCCGCATCTTGCTGATATTAACGATCTTTTCAGCTATGAACACCCGGGCGTCTTCATTATTCAGGAACCAGATCTCGCGGGTATGGCGCAGGGCCCTCCGGTAGAGTGCCCGGATCACTTTGAAGAGCCGGTTGCGACGGGCGAAGGGGTAGCCCAGCCCGGTGATCACAGCCACACACGGAATTCGCTCGGCTGCTGCTGCCAGTGAACCGTAAATATTGGGTTTGGCTACATAATGAAAAATAAAATCCGGCCGCAGCCGCCGGTAGTGTTTGCGGAGTGTGCGGTAAAAAAAATAGTCCTTCAGTGGGTTTTCACCCTTGTTGTTGAACTCAATGGAGATGAACCGGCATCCTTCTGCCACCAGCCGTGCAGAATATGCATCGTCGGGCGCCAGCACCACGATATGCATCCCCTGCCGTATAAAGAACCTGATCACGTCGATCCGGAAATTGTAGACCGACCAGGCGCTGTTGGATACGAAGGCGATGGTTTTATCTGGAGGAAGGATTGGATACATTCCGTTATATTAACCTCAAATGTATAGATTTGGCCAGGAAAGTAAAACATTTACCCCGGGGATGAAAAATCTTTTTCCCGCACTCAGCCGAAAGGAGCTATTCACCGGATTCAGCATAAAACTGCTGATGGGGTGCCTGTACGGCTATATTTTTCTACATTTTTTCCCTGGCGACGATACGGTTCATTTTCACCTTTTGTCCCTCGAGCAGACGCGCATACTACGCAACGACCCGCTTCGTTTTTTTTACGAAGAATACACCCCCTTCCCTTCTATCGCCCGAACGGATAACCTGGCCGAGATGGTCCGGTATTATCTGAACGATCTGGAGTATGCCCTGGTAATCAAGACCACCGCCATTCTGAACCTGGTTTCACAGGGCAATTACTATATTAATATGGTGTTTTTCAATGCGTTGGTGTTTCCGGGGTCTTACTGGCTTTTCCGCAGTATGCACACACTGTTTCCGCAGAAGCGGCAGCTTATATTCCTGGGCGTTTTTTGTTTCCTGCCCGCGGTATTCTGGCTGAGCGGCATCCGCTCCGACGGCTGGCTGCTCGTGTTTATCGGCATGTTGCTATTCCATCTTACGGCTGCCCGCCGCCATCGGCTGGCGGGAGTTACGCTGGGCCTGCTGGGCATACTGGTATTGCGACCGCAATTTGCGCTGCTTTTGTTTCCTGCACTGGCGGGCTACCATCTGTGCACTCATTTCCGGCAACGCCACGGCTTGGTGTTTGCCGGTGTCTATACGGCCGCAGCCGTCGTTTTTTTTACCAGTGCTGGCTGGCTTCCGGGGGATGGCCTGCCGGGAGCCATGGCCCGCCGACAGGAGCTCTTCCTTGCCCTGGAGGGAACCGCCTACCCCCTCGATCGGTTGCAGCCTTCCCTGGCCGGATTCCTGAAACTGGCCCCTCAGGCAGTTGCCAACAGCTTTTTTCGCCCGCTGCCCTGGGAGGCCGAAGGTCCCCTTCAATTGTTTGCCGCCCTGGCCACAGCACTCTGGTGGGGCATCATAGTATATGCCTTCCTGAACCGGGAGAAACAATGGCGGCAACGGGTATCCCAGCCGGTTATCCTGATGCTGCTCTGGTTCAGCGTATCGGTTTACCTCAGCATCGGCTATGTGGTTCCCTTTCCCGGCGCTATCGTCCGGTACCGCGTGGTGGCGGAGCTGCTGATCCTTTGCTGCGCGCTGGGTATCGTCCGCGTAAAAATGCCGCGCGGCAGCAGTCTGCAGGGCTAAAACCCGATGCAGCCGATTGAAACGAGTCCTTAATTTGTTGGCTTCGGTTTTAACTTTCCACCAGGGACAATTCCTGGTTGTTGGGATTTGGCTCTCTCGCCGGAATCTAATTAGATCAATTGAGATTATTTATATGTGTTATATTTCTATCACCCGATGCCCGACTTCCCATTTTTCATAAAATTTTCCACATTTTTTCCCTCTAACACCTAAAAAAACTGTATTTTTTGATAGAAAAAAGTGATTATCCTGTGATTTTGTTGTTTATTTGTGCATCTAAAATTTTATAATAAATGGAATCTTTACGCTTTAAAGCCATCAACGATCTGACTTCCTCGATGAACGGGAAACACCAGGGTCGTTCTACCAAGATCACCTCCATATTTAATGAAAATGTCTTCACCACCAAGGTGGCCCGCGAATTTCTCAGCGACGAGGCTTTCAAGAGCCTGATCGGGTCGATCCGGGGAGGCAAAAAAGTGGATCGCGCGGTGGCCAGCCAGATCGCATCGGGTTTGCGGCAGTGGGCCGAGTCGAAGGGCGTGACCCATTTTACGCACTGGTTTCAGCCGCTGACCGGTTCTTCGGCCGAAAAGCACGATTCATTCTTCACCCTCAGAAGTGACGGCACTCCGATCGAAACATTCGACGGCGACACACTGATACAGCAGGAGCCGGATGCATCTTCTTTCCCCAATGGCGGATTACGGGCTACTTTCGAGGCCCGCGGCTATACAGCCTGGGATCCTGCCTCTCCGGCCTTCATTATGGATATCGGCGAGGGGAAAACCCTTTGCATCCCCACCATCTTTGTATCCTATACCGGGGAAGTGCTCGACTACAAAGCTCCCCTGCTCCGGGCACTGGAAGCGCTACAGAAGAACGCGGTGGACGTATGTAATTATTTCGACAAAAATATCACTAAAGTGACCCCCACGCTGGGATGGGAACAGGAATATTTTGTAATCGACGAAGCCATGTTCAATGCACGGCCGGACCTGCTGGCAAGTGGCAGAACCGTGTATGGCCACGCACCGGCTAAAGGGCAACAGTTGGAAGACCACTATTTCGGATCCATCCCCGAGCGCGTGTACGCTTTTATGAAAGACTTCGAGATTGAGTCGTACCGGCTGGGGATCCCCCTGCGGACCCGGCACAATGAGGTGGCCCCTGCGCAGTTCGAGTGTGCGCCCATCTTTGAAGAGGTAAGCATCGCCGTAGACCATAACACCCTGTTGATGGATGTAATGGATCGCGTGGCCAAACGCCATAAGCTGAAAGTGCTGCTGCATGAAAAACCCTTTGCGCGTATCAACGGCAGCGGCAAGCATAACAACTGGAGCATGGCCACCGATACCGGGGTGAACTTGCTGGCACCTGGCAAAACCCCCAAGACCAATCTCATGTTCCTGACCTTCTTTGTGAACACGATCAAGGCGGTGCACGACTATGCCGATATTCTGCGCTCAGCTATCGCTTCTGCAGGCAATGACCACCGGTTGGGTGCCAACGAAGCTCCCCCCGCCATCATCTCCGTATTCATCGGTGGCTATCTCACCAAAGTGCTGGAAGACCTGAAACAACGGGTGGGGGATAAATTTGATGAGCAGGATGAAGCCATACTCAAGCTCGATCTTCACAGAAGCATTCCGGAACTCCTGCTCGACAACACCGACAGGAACCGTACCTCTCCCTTTGCCTTCACCGGCAACAAGTTTGAATTCCGTGCCGTGGGTTCCTCCGCCAACTGCGCCAACGCCATGATAGTACTAAACACCATTATGGCCGAAACCCTGAAGCAGTTTAAGAAGGAGGTAGATGCACTGATCGAAAAAGGAGACAAAAAAGAAGTGGCGATCATGCAGGTGATCCGGGAATATGTGGTCAGCAGCGAGAAGATATTGTTCGAAGGCGACGGATATAGTCAAAGCTGGGACAAGGAAGCGGAAAAAAGAGGACTGCCCAATTTCCGCACCACACCGCGGGCGCTTGATGCAATGGTGACCGAAAAATCGAAAAAACTATTCGATGCCAACGGAGTGTACACCCATGCGGAGCTGGAGGCCCGACACGAAATAGAACTGGAAAAATACATCAAGAAAGTCCAGATCGAAGCGCGCATAATGGGTGAGCTGGCCACCAGCCATATCCTGCCGGGAGCCATTCGCTACCAGAATGTGCTGATCGAAAATATCCGCGGATTGAAGGAGTTCGGCCTGGAAGGCGACACTTACGCCAACCAGAAGCAGATCCTGATCAAGATCTCCGAACACATCAGCAAAGTGAGCGACCTGGTGGAACGGATGATCCAGGCCCGCAAGAAGGCGAATGTGATCGAAGACACCCGGGAGAAAGCCATTGCCTACGACCAGGATATCAAAGAAGTGTTTTTTGAAAAACTGCGGTATCACGTAGACAAACTGGAACTTCTGGTGGGCGATCAATACTGGCAGTTACCCAAATACCGCGAGATGCTGTTCCTGCGCTAACAGGAAGGCAAACGCGGCTGCGTACACCGCAGCCGGTATTCCGGTTCAGGAATAATCAACATATCGTCTACACTATTTCATATTTTATCTTCCGGAGGCCGCTCAAATTTAATTCTGAGCGGCCTCTCTGTTATGGGTGAGAATTTAGCCCAGGAATTATCAAACAAAATACAATATCAAAATCATTATTCGTTATATTCATATTCGCGTAGCATTTCAGTATTGTCTCATCTTATACCTTACTTATGAGCGAAACCAGCCCCGGAAAAAAAGCGCTTGCTTTTTGGCAGTACCTCGCCATCATTCTAATTCTTGCCGCAATCGCCTACAGTTTTTACCTGGCTAATAAAAAAAATTATCCTCAGCCGGACGAGCTGTTGAAAAAACGGCACGTCACCATACAACCTTCTTTCCGGGACCTTGCCCTATAACCTGGAATTTACAGCACTGTGGTAATCGCACGCCTGTAAACGGACGGAGTCGCGAACCGTTCCAATAAAAAAATTTATTGTATATTATCTAAAATAATTTGTCTTGTAAACAATATAAAGTTATATATTCGTTCTCTGTTTTTGCAATTGACTGGAGATGTCGCTTAGCCCCTAACTTTTGTTCACGCTGTAAACCTCAACCTGTGACCCAGACAATCATCTCATCCCAGCCCGCAGTAAATGTTCGCGTGCGCCATCAGCCACGCCTGCTGCTAACACCACCAGCAATGCCCTTTCAACCGGCACGCCTGACCTATCTTCTTCCTCCTACCATCCTCTTTGCGCGAAAACCCAAGAATCCGGTTTAACAACGATTTTAACTTGCGGACAGTCCGCGAATTCCTGTCCTGATACTACGACAGCACACTAACGGCAAATCACAAACGTAATTTTTTCTTTACGCATGGTTATTGCCGGGAATATCTCGATGTTGGAAGTCCGTACCCTTGTGCCTGTGCTTACCTCAATCCACTCTCACGTCCAACACTTAAGATAATACCGCCAATAGCATCGGTATCGTGTATGTGCATAGTACGCTATCATCCCTAGTAAACACCTCGTTTCCACCAACGCACCTTGCAATGAGAGTATTGACCTACTACTTACTGGCCATGCTATGGCCGGCCTTACAAGCTATTGCCCAGTTACCGGCAAACAGTATCCGTCCGCTGGCAATTGGCGATACCGTCCCCGATATTGTATTCCGGGACCTATTGAATCATCACACCGAAACCGCAAAGCTATCGGACTTCAAAGGCAAACTGGTCATCCTGGACTTCTGGGCCACCTGGTGCGGCGCCTGTATCCATGGATTTCCCAAGCTCGACCGGCTGCAGTCGCGTTTCGCTCAGGAACTGAAGATCATCGCCGTAACCCGCGAGCCCGTAGAAAAGATAAAAAAGTTCCTGTCGACCCGAAAAAAAGAAAACATCCCGGCATTTGTTTTTGCCGCCGGGGACTCCATGCTCAGCACTCGGTTCCCCTACCGTATCCTGCCCCACCAGGTATGGATAGATGAAAACAGAGTAGTAGTAGCCATCACGGGGCAACAGTCCGCAACGGATGAGAACGTATCAAAATTTATTGCAGGAGAAAAAATCATTCTGCCCATAAAAAGAGACCTGCTGTATTTTAACAAGGAGGCGTCCTTCCATGAAAACAACATAGTGGATGAGGCCATAGGCGTATCGGTTGTCACGGGCTACATCGAAGGTTTATTCAGCGGTTACGGGCGGCGTGTATCCTCAGATAGCAGCCACCTGCGCCTCTTTTATGTGAACCGTCCCATCATTGAGCTGTACCGTAACGCCTTACACGTCGGAGACAATGTTCCCGTTGTGCTGGAGGTGCTGGACACTAGCCGGTACCTTGCCCACCAGGCAAACCGGGTACCCGCGCGCTATTATTTCTGCTACGAGTTAAGCGTTCCGGTTTCCTTTTCCGAGCCTAAAATAAAACAGATCATGCTACAGGATCTGGATCGCTATCTGGGGTTGCATGGACGACTGGAATCGCGCAGTCACCCCTGTTATGTGCTGAAAAAGATATCCAGGCAGCATGCCCGGACAAAAAAAACACCAGCTCCAACGGGAACGGAAACCTACACGGTGTCCAAGCTAATGAGCTTCCTGCAGAACCGCTCTCAAAAACTTCCGGAATACCCTGGATTCATTGATGAATCCGGCTACGCGGGAACCGTGCAGATCTCCCGGCCCGAGGCCGACGGTCACTTCATCGAAAACGTGAATGCAGCATTAGCGGCAAATGGTTTAATGCTGAAAAAGAGTCGCCGAAAAATCACCGTACTCGTTCTCACAGAAACAGATTTTTAATTATCCCAAACCTAACTAACATGAGAGTCTATGCCATTTCGCTTATCAGTTTGCTGATCGGGATCCACTCGGTTGGTCAGACGCTGAACATCAGTGGAAAGATCACTGACACCGACGGCAAACCCATTGAAAAGGTATCCGTCCTTGTAAAGAACCGTTCTGTCGGCACGCAGTCCGACGCCGGTGGCAACTGGATGCTGGCGGGAGTCAGCCACTCGGATACCCTGGTAGCGTCGGCAATCGGGTTTACGTCCCTCCAGATCGTGCTCAATGGCCGGTCCTATCTGCTGATCCGGCTGGAGAAAGACCATGTCGGCCTGGAAGAGGTCATTGTAAACACAGGTTACCAAGATATTCCGCAGGAAAGGGCAACCGGATCGTTCACCAAAATAGATGAAAAACAACTGAACCTGCAGGCGGGAACAAGTATACTGTCGCGGCTGGACGGGCTGACCAGCAGTTTGCTCATCGACCCTGTTCCCGGCCATCCCGCCCTCACGGTGCGGGGGCTCAGCACCATCAATGGCCCTGCCGCCCCGCTGATCGTGCTGGACAACTTTCCTTATGAAGGCAGCTTGGATCTTATTAATCCCAACGACGTCGAAAGCGTCACGCTGCTGAAGGATGCCGCCGCAGCTTCTATCTGGGGAGCCCGGGCCGGCAACGGCGTGATCGTGATCACTACCAAAAAAGGAAAGCTCCGCCAACGCATGAAAGTAGACGTGAAAGCAGACCTCATCCTGGCAAAAAAGCCGGATCTGTCTGTTCTTCCCGGCATCAACGCAAAAGATTTTATTGAAGTCGAGGAGTTTCTATACAGCCAGGGCTATTACAACAGCCAGCTCACCCAGTCTTCCCGTCCCCTGCTCTCGCCCGTGATAGAATTACTCATTCAAAAAGACGAGGGCGCCATTACAGAGCAGACTTATGCCGATGCCATCCGCGGCTATCAGTCGAACGATTTCCGGAGCGAATACCAGCGCCTCCTCTACCGGTCTGCAGTCACCCAGCAATACTCCGTGACCGCTTCCGGAGGTACGGATAAATCGACCTACCTTATCTCCTCCGGTTACTACCGGAGCATCGGGCAGTTATCCCAACAGTCGGAAAGGGCGACGTTACGTTTGCAGCAGCAGTACCGACCAATCGCTGGTCTTCAGATCGAAGGCGCATTGGCGCTGACCCATAGCACCAATAAGAGTGGCGCACCGGGCTATACCAGTATAAGGGTTGCAGGAAAAAACGTGTACCCCTATGCGCGGCTGACTGATGAGAACGGGGAGCCGGCCCCGCTTTACCAATACCGGCAGCCTTATATTGATACCGCAGGCGGGGGAAAACTGCTGGACTGGAAATATTATCCGCTCACCGATCACCTTCATGGTATTTCCACCGGCAGGTCCAATCAACTGATCGGTAATTTGGCGGTGAATTACGAGTTATTTCGGGGAATGACCGCCAATTTACGATATCAGTTGGAAGCCGCAGCATCTGAAACCCAAAGACTCGAGGATATAGACAGCTATACTACCAGGAACCGCATCAATCAGTACAGCCAGATAAATCCTATAACCGGGGTGGTTTCCTATATCGTGCCCTATGGGGCCACTTTACGCACCAGCCCTTCCAATACAGTCGCCCAAAATGCAAAAGCACAATTGAACTATAGCCGGCAGTTTAACGATCACCAGATCACTGCAATTGCCGGCGCTGAAATACGGGAGATCAAATACAACGCGAGCAGTTCCTTGCTGTACGGTTACGACCCTGAACTGGGTATCACCTCAAGCGTGGACTTCGTCAACCGCTATCCCCATTTTATCACAAAAAGCAACACCTACATCCCCGATGGCAGCAGTGTATCGGGAAACCTGAACCGTTACACCGCCCTGTTCAGCAATGCCTCCTATCTTTATAAACAGCGTTATCTCCTATCTGCCAGCGCCAGAAAAGACGCCTCCAACCTGTTCGGCGTAAAAACCAACGAGAAGGGCGTGCCTCTCTGGTCTGCAGGCGCCGGTTGGATCCTGTCGAAGGAAGATTTTTTTAACTCTTCCGTCTTCCGCATGCTGAAACTGCGGGCCACCTATGGGTTCAGTGGCAATATCGACAACAGCCGGACGGCAGTCACCACAATAGGGTATGTAGGTACCGCCAGCTACACCAACTTTCCTTTTGCTGCCGTTATGCAGCCAGGAAATCCTTCCCTTCGCTGGGAGCGCGTAAAAACCATCAATTTCGGCATTGACTTCGCGCTCCGTTCCGGATGGCTGGACGGCAGTATTGAATATTACCAGAAAAAAGGACTGGATCTGTTTGGCCCTTCCGAGATAGATTATACTACGGGGGTGGGCAACACTCTTATCAAGAATGTAGCGCACATGGCTGGCCATGGGGTGGACATCGAGCTGCATACCCGCCCGGTAAACCGGGAGTTCAAATGGCAGCAATCCTTTGTGTTCAACCTCACCCGTAATAAGATCACCGACTATTTTCAGACCACGACCCTCGCATCGGCCTTTATCAGTCATGGTAAATCTCTCTCACCGCTTATCGGCACACCGGTGTATGCCCTGATCAGCTATCAATGGGCAGGCCTTGATGAGACCGGCGCCCCGCAGGGAGTGGTGAACGGTAAACCCTCCACTAATTACACCGAAATCACCGGGCCAGACACCCAAATCGAAGACCTCGTGTACAGCGGGTCCGCCACACCCACCATTTTCGGGAACTTTCTCAATACCATCGAATGGAAGGGATTCTCCTTATCGGCCAATATCACCTATAAGTGCGGCTATTATTTCCAACGATCCTCTGTCAGCTATACCACGCTATATAACTCGTGGACCGGTCATAATGATTTCACTAGGCGCTGGCAGCAGCCGGGCGATGAAAAACACACTGATGTGCCGGCTATGACCTATCCCGCGCGAGGCGAAAGTTTTCATAACAGCTCCGCGGCATTGGTGACCAATGCCGCCCATTTCCGGCTGCAGTTTATCCGGTTCGGCTACTCCCCCATTGCCCCAAAAAACACCGCCGGGTTATTGAATCGCTTCGAATTCTTTGCCAACCTCGCTAACCTGGGCATCATCTGGAGGTCCAATCCTTATGCCATCGACCCCGACTATCCTGACGCTCTACCTCGTTCACTGCAGTTCGCGCTGGGAATAAAAGCCAGTTTTTAATCCTCTAAAACTTCAGCAATGAAACATATACACATCAAAACATACCTGATTCTCTGCATGGTCATGGTGAGCCTACTACACCTGTTTTCCTGCAAAAAATTCCTGGACGCCAAACCTGAAAAAGAGCTCGCAATCCCCTCTGCACTTAAAGACCTGCAAGCTTTACTGGATAATCATGACCGGATCAATGACTACTATCCCTGTCTCGGACAAGTAGGTACAGATGAGTTTTACGTGGAGGACGCCGAGCTGGAAAAAGCAAACCCCGAGAATCAGCAGGCGTACCGCTGGGGCGCGGATATCTACAATGGCCAGTTTACCGACGACTGGGGATACCTGTATAGAGGAATATACATTGCCAATATCGTGCTGGAACAGGTTGACAAGATCGATAAAACAACCTTCAATGCGGCGGCGTTTAACAATGTCAAGGGATCAGCCCTGTTCTTCCGCGGGAACTCCTTTATGCTGGGATTATGGGTATGGGCCCAGGCCTACGACAAACCCTCGGCTGATACCGACCTGGGCATCCCGCTCCGGCTCAGCTCCGACTATAATGAGCCTTCCTATCGGGCTACCATACACGAAAGTTACCAACAGGTGATCAAAGACCTCACCGAAGCTGCACACCTGCTGCCGCAATACTCGCTGCATCCTATGCGTCCTTCCCGGATTGCAGCCCTGGGCCTGCTGGCCAGGATCCACCTGTCGATGCGGCAATACGATAGCTGCCTGAAATACACCAACCTGGCTCTCGAAGCTGGCCTCCCGCTCATGGATTTTAACGAGGTGAATCCCAGTCCGGCCCGACCCTTTCAAAAATTCAACCCCGAGGTGCTGTTCCATGGCCGGTGTTTCACTACCTATACCACCGTTTACTCCAACAGCCGGATTCGGGTGGACACGATTTTGTATGGATCGTATGACGACAATGATCTCCGAAAAACACTGTATTTTAGAACAAACCCCGACGGGTCCCACGGCTACCGGGGATCGTTTGATAACAGCGTCTATACTTTCGGTGGGTTAACAACAGCCGAACTGTATCTAATGCAGGCGGAGTGCCTGGCCCGGAAAGGCGCCCGGGAAGAAGCGCTCTCAACGCTGAATACCGTTCTGGGAAACCGGTGGGTAACGGACACCTTCACGCCTCTTACTGCTGAAAATGCCGACCAGGCCCTGGACCTGGTGCTGGCAGAAAGAAAAAAGGACCTGATCTTTATGAACCTCCGGTGGATGGACATTAAAAGACTCAACAAAGAAGGGCGTAATATTATACTCCGGCGAAAGATAAATGGGGAGATCGTCGAACTGTTGCCCAATGAGAATCGGTATGCATTCCCGATCCCGCCGGCTATCATCAAACTCACCGGCATGCCGCAAAACCCAAGATAGGTTGACGCTATTTGTGATTAGGTACGTGAAAATCCATATCCGGTAAAGGAACAGGGTAGCCCGGCCGCGGCACACCCTGTTCTTTCTACTGCTCAGCCCGTATCGTTATTACGGCTGGAATTCATGATCTGTCACTTTCGAATCAGTCCGCATGTTAATCGGCTGAGTTAGTTGACTGGCATCGATTATCGATATACCGGAGCTATCCGTTACAGGAGCTTTGACACTGCAAAGTACTTCCTCACCGCCGCAGTCTTCTGGAGGAGTATTATCACTTACGTATTCCCACTTACTCAGATTATTTTCGTCCGCAATCGAAGTCGAGTTCAATCGAAAATACGCCGTGGCGGTAGGC